>NZ_JBWVBF010000001.1:0-910281 GCF_057221115.1 Ruegeria sp. HKCCD6426
CCAAGTTCGAAGCCGAAGCCTACATCCTGACCAAGGAAGAAGGCGGTCGTCACACCCCGTTCTTTGCGAACTACCGTCCGCAGTTCTACTTCCGGACCACTGACGTCACCGGCACCGTGACCCTGGCGGCTGGCACCGAGATGGTTATGCCTGGCGACAACGTCGGCTTCACCGTCGAGCTGATCGCCCCGATCGCGATGGAAGATGGCCTGCGTTTCGCCATCCGCGAAGGCGGCCGCACCGTCGGCGCCGGCGTCGTGTCGAAAATCATCGAGTAGGGCGCGCTTGTCGCACCTGGTTGCGTCAGGCGATTTTCCACAGGAAAATCTGCCGAGACCAACACGGTGAAGAAATCAATAAAGGCCGTCCCAAACCGGGGCGGCCTTTTACGTTGGGAATTTCTGTCAGCGATACTGCGCTGGTTGATTATAATTTGGATGTCCTTTTGCGCCGCGCGCTCATCGCTCGCCCGTCCCGTATGCTTAGCGCCATCAATAGTAGGTTGGTTGCCCCAGCAATCAGCTCGATGACTTGCACGACATAAAAACTGGTATCGAATGAGCCCGCATTTGCTTTTGCGCTAAGATAAAAAGCAGCGGGCACCAGGATCAGGAGACCATTCGCAGCAATAATCGGCATCCGCTTCTTTTTGGCAATTGCTTGTGCGTCCTTTCGCCGTCGTCCCAATGACATGCCTGACGCACCTACAATCGCCATCGCCGGTACGAGAATAAGAAGACCGCTAAGGATCATGGATTTGACGGCTGCGACAGTCGCGTGGGTCTCAAACAGCTCGCTGTATAGGGTGGAAGTCCAGAATATGAGGATCGTCAAAAATCCAACTACTCCGGCTATTGGGTGGATGGTTCTCAACATGGTGCTGCTCCGGGTATCGAATTAGGCGACACAGTGGTTTTCGACGGCAAGCTTTCGAAAAAGATGGGGCCGTGCCACAGCGCTTTCAGGGTAATCGGTTATCCGTCGCTGGAACTCGGGGTGCGCAAAGGCGTCGCGAAAGCTTTTGACGTCCTGCCAGATCGCATAGTTCACGAACGTCGAACTTCCTGCGACGCCCTTATGAAGTTGGGTCGAGATATATCCCGGCTGGGATTTCATGAAGTCTGCATCATGCGCCCAGGCCTTTAGCAGAGCTTTTTCGTCTTTCGTTTCCACCGTAAACAGATTGATTAGCACAACCGGACCTTCTTCGGTCTGCATCTGGTCCGCGAGCGTGGTGATTGCATCCAGCTCTTCGATCTTAGCCATTACGTGTCCTTTCAGATAAAATAAGATAGCAAGCTATGTAATATTGCATAGCTTGCTATTCAAGTGTAATTTTTGGACATGAAATTCGAAAAAGACGACTCGGCCGGTTATCTGGTCAATCACATGGCGCGATTGTTTGCGAAAGAACTGCAGCACCGTATCGTACCTCTTGGCATCGTTATCGGCCAATTCCCTATCTTGCTGGAGCTTTGGATTAAGGATGGCGTTTCGCAGAAGGATTTGCTGAACAAGCTCGATGTCGAACAAGCGACATTGGCTAACACGCTCAACCGTATGGAACGTGATGGCCTGATCAAGCGAATGAAGAACCCTTCTGACGCCAGGGCTCAATTAATCTGGTTGACCGATAAGGCCACCGCACTTCGAGATGACGCTTATAGCTCTGCCCACAAAGTGAACGCCGAAGCACTGCATGTATTGAGCGAGACCGAACGCGCGCAATTCATGGACTATATGCGCCGTGTCATTAGCGGCTTGCGCTCACCATAACGCGCTTTGTTTTAACCACGCTTTGTGAGGTAAGTGGTTTTCCACTCTCGAGTTGGTAAACGCATCTATTCGGATTCGGGTGCCCAAGGCTTTCGACCCACCATCCGGTCCGCCTCGGCGGTGATGTCGTTCATGTGTTGCTCAAGGTTTAACCGCAACGCTTCAATCTGCTCTTCTGTTGCTTTTCGCGGGACGGTTTCGGTCCATTCACGGCACAAGAACACGCCTTCGTTGCGCCAGGGGCGTGGCATCAACAGGCGGTCCCAGGTACCAGCCTCACGACCGTGCCGGGTTGAATAGGTGATGCCAAAGACCCGTTTACCCGAAGTGCGCGCCCAGACCAGAGGAACGGTTGAAGACACCCGCTCGGGGCCGCGCGGACCGTCCGCCGCGATACCGATCGAAATGCCTTGTTTCATCTTGCCCAAAACCTCGCGTGACAGCGTAACATGACGTTTTCGGCTGGTCATTGCGATGGTATCCATACCGAACAGCTTTTGCACGCGCCCCACCATGCTGCCCGCACGTGCGGCCGAGGTGATCGAGCAGATGCGCCCTTTGTCCAACGGAAAGAAATAGGGCGATTGAGCCAAGCGCTGATGCCATAAAACAACGATGACCGGTTCGCCCTGTTCTACCAGCTTATCAAGTTCCTCATAGCCGATGCGTTGCCAGCGTGTGCCGCGGTGGGCCAGCCGGATATAGTTTGCAATGCGCCGGGCGAGCCAGTTCAACACGGCTTCGCTGTCGGCGATTTTCTTGCGGATGCTCAAGGGAGGTGTCCTTCTGCTGGCCGAGCCTTGTCTTAAAGAACTGCGCGTCAGGTGCAACTTTTTTGTCAAACGGCAAACTGTCGGAGAATGTGAAAAAGCCCCTTGAGTCCGCCGCGTCACTGGCATATCTGATGGCGAACCATAGGGGTATAGCTCAGTTGGTAGAGCGACGGTCTCCAAAACCGTAGGTCGCGGGTTCGAACCCTGCTGCCCCTGCCATTAAAATCAACCACTTAGATGCAGATATACTTGCCAACGCAAAAATTTTGTGCGGTTTTTGGTGCGTTATTCTAAAAAGTCCAGAACCTGATTCCATTGTGTTCAGACGCATGAAACGGTTTGCAGCTTGGGTACGCTGTTCTTCCGGCGCTAGTTGAGTATTGACACAAATAGAATCATCTAGTGCGTGAGCACAGGTATCTCGGCTTGCTTTCAAGATCCCTTACCTATCAGCAGCAGTATAACGAAACGCGAGCGACACAACAGCGTAGGCCTTAGCCACCTGGCGCTTCAGCATTGCCGCCAGTTTCTTCAGTAAATTGGGGCCATTGATATCGGGTGGTGCATCCAGATCGGCGGCAGTCAGATCACTACACCTGTTGGCTGCGAACTGTCTGGTCTCTGATTTTAGATATTTAGCGGTAAACGCCAGCTCGACCGCTTCGCTGGTTAGTTCTTGGCTGTCGCCGCCAGCATCTTCAACAGTGCGTTTCGGCGATGGATAATTTCTTGGTTGCTCTGGTGAATCTGTTCCTGTCCCGCGGTGATCGCCAAGAGTAGATCCCGAAGCGGGGTCTCGCTCGATTGCGAGATATGGATTTGTGTTGGATCTGAGGTCATGCAAATTCTCCCTTGTTTCCTCAATGAATGCGGCCACGTCTGCGGCACAAATTTCTAGTGTTCGATTGCAATTGTGGTCCTTTAGATCACCGGGCAATTCCAGACTGATGCGGCTGCGGCCTCGGCCTTCCGTGATTGCGTCTCGCAGCTCCAAACCTTCGCGGTCGTTCAGCTCCGCCAGTTTCTTAGGCTGCTGCTCGCGGTCCAGCTTGGCAATCTCTTTGAGCTGATGTCTGAGCTTGGGCAGATCGAAGCCGTTTCGCTTCGCTTGTTGGTGCTTATTCTGGTTGAAAGATGACCAGCTCACAGCCGTCATCTCGGCCACGCGGTCGGCGTAGTCATGGCGGCCGAGTTCACGCAGGCGTTTCTGGGCAAAATTGTCATGTCTTCCGCTAATCAGTTTGTGGCCGAATTCGAGTTCCAGAAAACGACAAACGGCCTCGTCCCTGCATTTAGACTGGAAAAGCTTATAGCTTTCGCCTGTCTTTGAATCTGCCGCTGGCCTGACGAGGTGATAGTGTTTCTGGATCGAGCGATCACCGCGTTTGCTTTCATGCATTGAAAGCGTTTCAGGATCGGCGGGGTTGTACCCAAATTCTGAGCGGATCGCCTTCAAGGTTTGTTTAAGCTCGCCGGGGGTCAGTTCTTTGCCGGGGCTGATGATCGTTTGAGAAAGGCCAGATTTTCGGCCTTTGAGCTGGGCGAATTGATCGGCCACCATGAGCTGAGCGTTGTTGTCCTTCAGGACAAGCACAACCTCATTGTCACCATGACTGACTGCTTAGCCGGTGAACCGACAAGGAGGCCGTTGCGGATGATCTGGCGAATGCTCTCCGTGGATATGGTGACCTGCACAATCTGCCTTGGCCGCTTGAAGAATGTAAGCCGAGTACAGAATCCGAAAGGTTTGAGCACCAGGATCTCAGTTGATTGAGCGCACAGTGTTATCAAGAATGAACGGCCTATTTTTGGATTAAGCCCATGAAGCGACCTTTGGCGCTGGATGTAGCGAATGACGACGAAGAGCCCATTTACGACATCAAAGCCTGACCACTTGTTGTAGCTTGCGATTAGCCGTGGTGATAGCGTGCGTCAAGAAATTGGACGTTAATCACGTGCGAAAACGGTGACTTATGATGAACCTATTTGATGAATTGCTTCCGGGTCGGCAGGTAACTCAGGTCTGCTTCGTCCACGATTATCTACAGGTTGTCTTTGGTGATATGTGCCTGATAATAAATAACAACTACGAGTTTATCGGAGCTGAGGGCAAAGACTTCATCGATGAAACAGTTGAAAAGACCCAAACTTCTGACGTTGCCTTCATTCTAGTTTTTTCAGGTGGTCGAAAGCTGAAGGTGGGCATTGCAGATGAAGATTACCACAGTCCAGAAGCAATGGTTCTTTCGTCGGACCAAATCCCCATGATTGTTTGGAACTGACGTCTTCTTTGTCCGCTCCAAGGACTTCCAAAGCTCAGTAATGCAAGTCCGGTTTGGTGCTATTGCAGGATGTCGGGTTGCGAGTGTTAAAGGTGGGGCATTCCCGCCTGCCTTATCGTCGTCGGGACGCTGGCGCTTGAACCAGTTCTGTCGCGCCATAAGTTGCCTGGGCTGGCTTTGCTGGGCGACGCCTCGTACGCATTGTACCTTAGCCGTTTGATGGTGATCGGGTCGTCGACCCAGGTATTGGATGGCATCCCTGATCGCGAAAACTGGCTTATGCTACTAGCCGTCTTCGTCATCTGTCAGGTGGTGGCTGTAGCGATCTACCTGATCTACGAAAAGCCGCTGCATCGGTGGGTGAAGGCTCGCAGGCGAAGCGCAGCTGCAGGTGGCTGACTGGCCTCTTAGTCAGGAGCGGCAAACCCATGGCGATTGTCGAGCGGTATCCTAGCCGCAGCGCCCATGACATCATGGCCCGTTTCGATCATTCGTCAGGAATTTCGATATCGAAATTAAAATCGGTGAGTCGAGTTAAATTCGGGGCTGAGGTTAGAGGGGCTGGCCGAGGGGGTTGTAACCAGCCCCTCTCGGGGATTTACGGTTCGAGAATAACGTTCCGTTGAAATCACTTTAGAGTTTCCACCGGTCTAGCGAAATTGGGGGAATCCCTTAACAGAGGTTTTTTTGGGACGCCGAAGTTCGTTTCAAAAACGAAAACAGTGAATTTCCCAATGAATCGTGGACACAATTTTGCCACAATGTCACTCTGACTTGGTGGGCGGCACGCCTTTATTTTAGCACATACTGGTTTTCAACTGGTTTTTAGAGGGGGTTACGAGTGCGCCGTGTCGCCCCACGAATCCCTTCCATTGTTGATTTGTTTCCCCGGCCGACGGCCGAATCCCATCTTTGCGCGGTGTGTTTTTGCCTATTTGCCTTAGTTTCGAGCGCTTCCGCTCTTTCAGTTCAGTGCTGCAACTGGGGTCAATTTCCCGTTTCTTGAAGGCGTCCTGTAACACTCAAACCACTTGACGTTCCAAGCAAGAAAGAAAAAGCTTGCCATGCAGTCGGCCTATGCACCAGTTGCTTCGTCAAAGCGGCTATTGCTAAACGGCTTTTACCGGAGACTGGCCTGCTCCGGCCAGGGACGGTAAGCCAGAGTCGGATGGGGACAGTGGGGGAAATGACGGAGATCGGCGTATTCTTAGAGAAGCTGGGGTTGGCGAAGTACGCGCCCGTTTTCTCGTCAAATGAAGTAACACTGTCCGATCTTGCACTTTTGTCCGAACACGATCTGATTGATATGGGTTTGCCTTTGGGACCAAGGCGACGACTGATGTCGGCCTTGGTCGATGCAGGAACCGCAGCCCCTGTGATCGGGCAAGGCAAGATCGTTGCCGAACGGCGGCAGTTGACGGTTATGTTCGTAGACCTGGTCGGATCTACCCCCATGTCCGAACGACTGGATCCCGAAGACTTGGGAGAGCTGGTCCGCCGGTTCAAGGAAACCTGTACCACCGCTGTCGCGCGGTACGGAGGTCATGTCGCCAGTTTCATGGGTGATGGGGCAATGATCTATTTCGGGTATCCTCATGCACTGGAAGACGCGGCCTCGCGCGCCATAAATGCGGGTCTGGAGATTTTGGACGGGCTAAAGCGCATCGAAGGGCAGGAAACTCTGCGCGTTCGGATTGGGGTGTCAACGGGGCTTGTGGTTGTAGGGACCATCCACGGCGAAGGGTTGAAAGAACATGACGTAGTCATGGGACGTACGCCCAATCTGGCCGCTCGGCTGCAGGCGCTGGCCGAGCCGGATACCCTGATCATCAGCCCCTCGACCCGAAGGTTGGTCGGCAATGCCTTTGAATTGGAAGACAAGGGACATTTCGCCCTTAAAGGTTTTTCCGAAAAGATCCAGGCGTGGACGGTCACCGGGCAGGCTCGCATTGAACGGCGTTTCGACATCATGCCCGATGCGGGCGCTGGTCGCCTTGTGGGCCGCCATTCCGAGTTTCAGGAACTATGCGACAAATGGAACGAGGCCAGTCAAGGTACCGGGCAATCTGTACTGATCTCTGGCGAGGCCGGTATCGGAAAGTCGCGTCTGATTGAAGGGCTCAGTCAGAAGTTGCAGGGGCAGGGCATTATTAGGCTGAACTTGCAATGCTCTCCTCTGCACGCCAACAGCGCATTGTTCCCCATTATTCAGCATCTGGAACGTACAGCTGGATTTGCTCCGGAAGACAGCGATGAGGAAAAGCTGACCAAGCTGACCCATATTCTGCAGGATCACCCGCCCGAGCATCTGCGTCTGATTGCCGATCTGCTGAGTGTCGAGGCGGACAGCACATTGGGGCCATTGGATTTGCCACCTCAGGTCAAACTTGAGAAGACTCTCGAGGCGGTAAAAGAACAACTGGCCGCTTTGGCGCGGAACAAGCCGGTTCTGGTGCTATTTGAAGACATTCACTGGGTCGACCCGACGACCTTGTCACTGACCAATCGGGTGATCGAATACATCCGGGACCTGCCGGTCCTGATCATCGTGACCGCCAGATCGGGGTTTGATCCGGGTTGGAGACATCATCACAACACGTTGCATATTCCGCTCAGGCGTTTAGCCAACCGGGATGTGGCCGAGATCGTCGCTGATGTAGCAGGTGGGAACTCGGTTCCAGCGCCAGTATGCGAGCTTATCGCGGCGAAGACCGACGGTATTCCGCTCTATGTGCAAGAGGTAACGCGCGCCCTGTTGGAATCGGGACAGCTGCAGCTGACAGACGAAGGCTATGCCCTCACCGGGCCCCTGCCATCGTTGTCGGTGCCTAACACACTCAAGGATTCGCTGATGGAGCGTCTGGACCGGTTGGGCATGGCCAAGGAAGTGGCGCAGACCGGGGCCGTGTTCGGGCGTCAGTTTTCGTTGGCACTGGTAGCGTCGGTATCGATTCTCTCACCCGCTGTGTTGCAGGCAGGGCTGGATCAGTTGTCTTCAGCGGGACTTATTCTCGAGGCGCCGAACGCAGGCGAAGGTGAGTTTATGTTCCGCCATGCGCTGATCCGCGATATGGCCTATGACAGTCTATTGCGAACCGAGCGTCAGGTTATGCACGACCGGGCAGCGGGTGCGCTGCTGGAAAACCAGCCGCAAATGGCGCAGACACAGCCTGAGGTTCTGGCGCAGCATTACACTTTGGCCAACCGCAAGGCCGAGGCTGTCGAACACTGGCAGAACGCCGGGCGACGTGCGATTGAACGTTCGGCCCTGAAAGAAGCACTGACGCATTTGTCCAAAGCACTGGACCAAGTGGCGGACTTGCCGAAAAGCCAGGAACGGGACCTGCGAGAAATCGACATTCAGATCCTTCGCGCTGGCATTTTGCGATCCACAAGTGGGATCCCAGGCGACGCCACCGGCGAAGCCTATAGCCGCCTGCGAGAGTTGTGTTATCGCGCCAACGAAACCGAGAGGCTGTTTCCGGTTCTGAACGGGCTTTACGCCTTCCATCTGGTTCGGGCCGAATACCGTTTGGCACAGGACGTGGCCACTCAAATCCTCGACCTCGCGGCGGATAGCGGCAGGACCGAGCATCAGATGGTTGGGCACCGCGCTATGGGGGCTGTTCAATTGCACCTGGGCAACCTGCCCGAAGCACAGGGGCATTTGGAACAAGCTTGGGCGATGTACGATTTTGATCAGCACGGCCAACTCGCCTATGTCTATGGCACGGACCACTCGGCTATCACATCGGCGTTTTTGGGGACATGTTACTGCCTGATGGGGCGGCAGGAAGAAGCCCTGAGTATCCAGCGCACGGCACTGGGGTCGGCGAAAGAGCTCAATCACGCCCACAGTATTGCGCAGACTCTGGTCTATATGTGCAAAGTCCATATGCTGTCCCGCGATACTCCGGCATTACGAAGGGATATCGAAGCCTTGGTTGAAATTGTGCAACAACATTCGTTGCCCTTGATGGCGACAATTGCGCGTTTTTGGGCCAGCTGGGCTGATGCAGCGACTGAACCCAACACCGAGAGCATTGAAAAGCTGCGCAAGGCGGCCAACGACTGGTGGTCTGTTGGGGCCGGGAATTACAAAAATTTCTTTCTGTCCCTCATTGCTGAATTACAGGTACAGGTCGGAGACTACGACGCTGCGCGGCAATCCCTGCATCAGGCGGGGCGTTTTCTGGTTGAGACCGAAGAGAAATGGGCAGAGGCAGAATATTTACGCATACAGGCCAAGTTAGCCGCTAATACAGGCGATGACCCGGAACCATTGTTGCTGCGTGCGATCGAAACAGCCCGAAAGCAGGGCGCGCATTTGTACGAGTTGCGTTCCGTCATCGCGCTGGCGCAATGGCGCCGAGACAACGATGTACCTGTCGGGGATGCCCTGAGTTCGGTTCTGACGCAGTTCGGGCAGGATGACGAGATACCCGATCTGAAGGAAGCGCGTTTGTTTCTGGAAACAATGACTTGACCGCATGAGCCGATTACTGCCAGCTTGGCTGCGGGCGGATATGGGCTGACAACTGGAAGTTGCCTTCAAAGCGCAGTTTCAGACCTTTCCGCGCATATGCCGTATCCGCATTTGAGGAGCGCCCATGCGCAAGATCAGCAAGACCCTTTTATCCAAAGACCGCATCGCCCACAGCCGCTCGGATCTAGCGCTTCAACGCTATCACCCGATCAAACCGAAACAGATTCGCAACTTTGAAAAAGGACTGATAGGTTCGGTCGTTTTGCCGACAGATCCTGATTACAACAACGATCGACAGGTTTGGAACCCGGCTTTTCAGGACTATCCCGAAATCATCGTCTACGCCGAAACCATCGAAGATGTACGCGCCAGCCTGGCCTTTGCGCGTCAGCATGATCTGTGGGTGGTTGCACGGTCCGGCCGACACAGTACGGCAGGGTATTCCGTCAACAACGCAATGGTTCTCGACACCAGCAGGATGCGCTATGTGACCGTCGACCCGGATGTGCCGATGGCCTATGTAGGGCCGGGCACACCGTTCAAGATGCTGAACTCGATCCTCAACTCCTATCACCTTCACGTGCCGGGTGGGGCCTGTCAGGACGTTTGTGTAGCCGGTTTCATGATGGGCGGTGGGTACGGTTTCACCTCGCGCCTGTTCGGAATGGCGTGTGACAACGTCTTGGGTGTAACCGTGATGCTGTGGGACGGCAGCATTGTCATTGCAGATGAAGAGACGAACCCGGATCTGTTTTGGGCGATCCGCGGCGGGACCGGCAATAATTTCGGCGTCTTGCTCGAAGTGCGCTACAAGCTTCAGAGGCTATACAAGGTCTGGGGATTCCACATCAAATGGCCGCTGAAAAAGGCGGCAAAGGCGTTGGAGTTCCTACAGGCCAACTATATGAGAGACGGTATCTCCGATAAGTTCGGCGCCTATATTTTTCTTGCATATCAGGGGGATGAAAAGGTCCTGCTGGTCTCTGGGCTGTATCACGGCAAGAAAAAAGACGGGATGGAAGTGATCCAGCCGTTGCTGGACAAACCCATCGGCGGTCTGCTGGAGAACCAGAAGGCCGGAACCTATCAGGAAATCAATTCGTGGCTATATGACGAAAAATACGACATCCCCGTGGTCCCCGATCAGGCCCGCGAGGACAAGCAGGCGGGCTACATTGATCGTCAGCTGAACCAGGCAGAATGGCAATTGGTCGTGGATTACCTCGACAGTACGCCCAACGCTTATGGTGCGGTAGCCATCGAGCCTTATGGCGGTGCGATCAACCAAGTGCCGGTTGGCAAGGACGGGAATGCCTTCATTCACCGCAATGCTTCGATGAATTTCTACGTTGATGTGTTCTGGCTGTCCGAAGAGGAAAAAGAAGTCGTTGTACCGTGGCTAGATGGGTTTATGAAATTGATGACCGACGAAGGGTTCTTTAACGGTCATTCTTATCAAAACTATCCGCGCCGGACACAGCTGAACTATCGCTGGCTGTACTGGGGCGATAACTTCAATTCACTGCTTTTCGTGAAGAAAAAATTCGATCCACACAACTTCTTCCACTATCAGCAGAGCATTTCTCCGGTCCCCAAGGACGCGCCGCGGGACATTATCCGGGACAAATCCAGGTCGTTCTTCAAGGACAAGAAAATCACTTACGAATTTTTTTCCAAGCCCTGAGCAAAGGGACAGCCAACGTCGAATTGGGGAGGGCCCAGCATGGACACGATTCAGGAGATCTTTTTTCTGCCACCCATGGCGGTCGCCCGGTTGGGGCCTGGAGAAACGCCGCTGGAAAGCTATGAGTGGCAGCAGGACATGGACGCGCATGGCAATAACAAGACAGTCATCCGGTCGAACGTGACATTGCGTGAGAATGAGGATGGCAGCGTCTCGGCTTATCTGCCCGATCCGAATTCAATCCGGTTTCGTGACGAAGGTGGCGCGCTGCGCCCTGTCGCGCCCTTCTTTGAGTTGTGGGCCCGAATGCATGACGCGGAAACCGGAGAAGAATACGAAACCCCTGTCACTCTGGACTTTTTGGATGGACAGGGTCTGTCTCTGCAGCATGTCCGGTATACCGTCGCGGTCGGCAACCAGAAGGCTGAACGCCGGACCGGAGACGCCGCCTGCGGATTCCGCGCGCGGGTCGAGATTGCTGGTAAGGATTTCACGCCCAAACCCCTGCTGGCTTTCAGCCCTCATACATCGGAACAGCAACCGATGGTGTATGAACACAACCCGATCCCGTTGGGATCTGTGCGTGTGATCCACCCGGTACGCGGCTATGACAAGCCGGTCCAAGATCAGCCCGTGGACCGAAGTATCCTGCGTCTGCGCTTTACCCCGCCAAAGGGAGAAGTCTATGGACCACCGGACGCTGCTTATGGCCCGGCAACGCTGGCGGTGCCAGGGTACGAGAACGACCCTCCGAAATCCGAATACGGGCGTATCCATGAAATTGTTCCCGAACAGAACCGGATTCTAAATCCGGATACCCCATGGTCGAAATGGATTATGATGAGCGGGACATCGGATGACCCCGAACCGCATGACAGCTATGACGGTGCACGCGTCGGTAATGATCAGTCTTGGGGCGTGGCTGATGATACCAGCGACGGTATCATCGAGGCCACACTGTCTGTTCGCGGTGAGCGTCTGACGGCGCGGGCAAACATAATGACCGGGCCACCTGATTTTGCGCCTGATTGCCGGCCTTTCTACAGCCTCGAAGACGATCTGGCCGATCGCGATCTTTCCTTGGTGTCAGTAACCAATGGCAATTACCTGCAGGCCAAGGCTGAAGTCGTCGACATTTTCCGCCGCGCATTCGAGACCAACAGCCTGATCAATCTCGACGATATCCGTGCACAGGGTCTGAAAGACAATGCCAAGCTTCAGGCGAAGACGAAGATACAGCCGACAGAGGGCCTACCTTCGACGGATGCAGCTTCGATGACAGAAGAAGACGCCCGCCCGCCGGACAAGATTCCCGACCTGATCCGACCGCAGCCTGTTTCCGCGTTTTCAGTTTCCGTTCCGAATGAGCGGCTGCCTTATACGGTGGCGACCAAATTCGTCCATGAACAGCTGATTGACGAGGAAAACCTGCTGGATTTCCTGCGCCGCCGCCCGGATTTCGTGAAAACTCTGCTACGTCCGCCTTATGGCATTCTGACACAGCTTGAAACCGATCCGAACCCGGATCAGACACCGAACCCGGATTTCCGTGATCCGCGGATCGTGCGTGACATGATGCATGACGCCCGGATGCCGCCCTATATGCGCGATTCCAACTATTACCCGCTATCTCTATCGAGACGGCAGTATCATCTGGTGATCTCGTTCATCGACTATCTCGTGTCGCAGTTGTCCTCTCAGAAAACGGAGGTCACTGATGTCTGATCGCCCTGATCAAATCCGCATTAAACCGCGCAACCTGACCGCACGAGCGGCATACAAAGTGCCTGGCAACCCTGACAACACGCGCATGGACGGATCAGTAGGCAACTGTTTCCCCGGTCTGGAGATGGACGTCCGAAACCTCGACCGGCGGTTTTTTCCCGGTCTGGTATTCAATGCGGTCAGAGTGCCTCTGAGCCCGGTGCCCGAGGCGCCGAAGAACACCCAAGGCTTCCATCTGGTTTTTGTCGATTATTTCTATGATCCGATGTTGCCTGACGATAGCCCTGAAGATTGGGTGCAAACCCTGTTGGCTGACTACAGCGGCGCTGTTGGTGAAAGGCTCAGCCAGGGCCGATGGTTTCTGGCCTGGGTGGAGCAGGGTGGCAAACGGATCCGTTTCACTGACGACGCGGGTGCGCCCTATGATGGGCTGATGGTGTGGCGTTTCATCCGCAGTCTGGAATGTGGCGACGATAGCCCGGTGACTATTGCGCTGGAGCGCCG
Source organism: Ruegeria sp. HKCCD6426 (assembly GCF_057221115.1). Classification (NCBI taxonomy): domain Bacteria; kingdom Pseudomonadati; phylum Pseudomonadota; class Alphaproteobacteria; order Rhodobacterales; family Roseobacteraceae; genus Ruegeria; species Ruegeria sp. HKCCD6426. The sequence goes on from NZ_JBWVBF010000001.1 coordinate 13,231, forward strand.
CAATCACGAAGGCATCGTCGATGCGAAACAGGTGATCTTGCACGGCTATCGCCGCCAGTACCGAACCGATGCGGGCGTATTCAGCAATGCTTACGATCCCGGAGAGTTGACGCAAAGCCTGTGCAACCCGTGGTCCCATGATTTTCGCGACTGTGGTTGCCACTACTGGCCCTCGAACCACCCAGATGTGGTCATGGCCGAAGTACCGCACGATGCCGCGCTGCCCACCGGGCAATCCGACAATCCAATCGCTGCTGAAACATACTTGGACTGGCTGCGTTCAGACAAATCGCCATCCGGAAATGTGGCTGCGATGAATACTGTGGAACAGAACCGCCCCTATCAGATCGACCACTATCAGGTGAACCAGATGTGGAGCGAACTTCCCATCGTCGTGGAAGGCCGTGAAACCGGTGAGGTCTACGAAGTTGATCCGGAATTGCCCGATGTTGACCCCTATGGTTCGACCGACGACATGATCAAGGATCTGCAAGAGCGGCTGGCGCCGATGGAGATGACGCTGAGCTTGCAATATCTTTATGCCTATTTTTCGCTGGCCGATCCCGAGATGGTGGATACCAGACGTTGGCCGACACTGAAGGACGACTTGATCTTTGCACGCCGCGCGTTAGTGGAAGTCGCGATAGGAGAGATGACCCATATGCGCTTGGCCAACCAGTTGCTATGGGAGCTGCAAGGCGACGCGTACAAGCCTGTCTTGACCCCTGCCAAAACGTTGCGGTTTGGGCCGGGTTACGGAAAGGTCTACCCCCGTTCGTTGCGACCTCTGACACAGGAGGCAATCGACGATTTCATCGAAATCGAACGCCCCGGCGGATATATCGACCGCGCTTATGCGCAATGTGTGAAAACGTTGGAACAGAAAACTTTCACCGACCGTCGTCTCTATGCTCTGGCCGTGCGGATCGACAGTGATGGCGACGAGCATTTTCTGCGTTTCCGCCAAATGAAAGAGGTTCTTGCCAAATACGATATCGGGCAGGGTACGCCTGCTTATCTGCGTCCGATTCAGGTGGGCACAGAGACGCAGGCCAAGGACGCGCTTGCGCAGTTTGAACAGGTCAAAGATGGCCTGCGCAATGCCTATACTCTGGAGGCCCGGGAACAATACGAGCAAGCACAGGACTACATCCAACAAGTGCGCGACATCATGAAACTGCTCCGTGTCGAAGGCGAAAAGCTGGCCGCCGAAGGGATCGGTATCCCGTTCTGGCCGGAGGATTGAGTTTGATCCCGCCCAAGGCGCAAGTGCATTTCTTTGAATCCGACCACGGCCACCACGTGCTGGCCGTGGATGGGTCGCGGGTTTTTGACGTGCCACCTGGTACTGCAGAGCGGTTTGCGGCGTCCGATGCCGCCGCTCAGCGCGACTACCTCGCGTCGTTGGGCTTAGACAATGTTCCCTTTATCGACGACAAACCACCCGAAGACATGCCTGTGCGATCTCTGTCTTTGGCCGTGGCGCAGAAATGCAATCTGGCCTGCACCTATTGCTATGCCTCGGGCGGAGAGTTCGGAGGCTCCGCGCGGAACATGGAATGGGAAGTCGCCAAAGAGTCCGTTGATCGTTTGATATCGGAGGCCGAACCGGGTGTGCGCATCAATCTGGCCTATCTCGGTGGAGAACCGCTGATCAATCGCGACCTGATCCGCCAGGCAACTGAATATGCGGCGAACCGCGCTCAGGCGCACGGGTTGCAGGTTGGGTTTTCGGTCACCACCAACGGTACTTTGCTGCAGCCCGAGGATGCCGAATTCTTTGAAACGTATGGGTTTGCAGTCACGATCAGCCTGGACGGGGTAGGGGCAACGCATGACAAGCTGCGACCCAATCGTGGAGGGCGCGGTAGCTATGAAGCGATCCTGAAAAGATTAGTGCCGCTGTTGGCGCGGCAGCGTAAAATGCAAGTGGGGGCTCGTGTGACCGTGACCCCACAGAACATGAATCTACCGGAAACGCTGGAACAGTTTGTAGACATGGGGTTTCATTCCGTGGGGTTCTCTCCGATGCTTGCTTCGCCGAATGGCCGTCATGAGCTAAACCGAGCCGATCTGGACGACATGCTGGCGCAGATGATCCTTTGCGGACAAGCGTTTGAGGCCGCGGTGATCCAAGGCCGACGCTACCCATTCTCGAACATGTCCGCCGCGATGCAAGAAATTCACCGGGGCACGCACCGCCCGTATGCCTGTGGCGCGGGAGCCGGGTATTTCGGCGTCTCCGCCGAAGGTGGACTATTCGCCTGCCACCGCTTTGTCGAGGATGAGGCCGGCGCCATGGGGGATGTTTTCAGTGGCCCGGATCTGCGTCGGGATCATTGGTTGAAAGATCGGCACGTGCATGGTCAATCCCCCTGCAACATGTGTTGGGCGCGCTACCTGTGCGGCGGCGGATGCCATCACGAAGTCATTCACCGTGGCCGTCCGGCCTGTGATTACATTCGCGGCTGGCTGCATTACTGCCTGCAAGCTTATGTCCGTCTGTCCGAAGCGCGGCCGGATTACTTTGGTGAAGCGGCAATGGCCGCAACTGCCTGATCGATGCCTAAAGATATCGAAACTGAAATCTGCGTAATTGGCGGTGGCCCGGCCGGGTCGGCGCTTGCCCTTCGGTTGGCTCAGCTTGGTCGGCAGGTTTGTCTATTGGAACGAGCAACCTTTCCACGCGCCCATGTGGGAGAGTCCCTGCCCTCCTCGATCTGGCCGGTTCTGCATCTTTTGGGTTTGTCAGACAAAGTTGAACAGGCAGGGTTTCTGAGATCAACCGGGTCAATTCTTCATTGGGGCGGCGAATTTGATCGTCGTGGACCGGCCGCTGATCGGGCCGGGTTGTTAGTCGACCGTGGTCAATTCGATGCACTGGTTCTTGATGCCGCGCGCGCCGCTGGGGTGAGTGTGCTGAACGCCGCCCGAGGGTATCGGCCTCGGCGTCTAGAGACTGGATGGGAAATTCCGGTGCACTTATCAGAAAGCGTGCTGCGCGTCCGCGCTCGGGTCTTGGTGGATGCGGCCGGTCGGCATGCGGGTTTGGGGCGCAAGTTTCGGCCAGCGTCGCAGCCACTGCTGGCGCTTTTTGCTTATTGGCAAGCGCCCCGGGGATTTGGTGCGCAGGCACGGGTCGAGGCTGGTGCCAGACACTGGTATTGGGGGGCAATGCTGCCCGGCGAATCTGTGAATGCAATGGTCTTTGTTGATCCTGCCGATTGCAAGGGCCTGTCTCCGGCAGATCGCCGCGATCTTTACCTGAACCTTCTTGCGCAATCGACATTGCTGTCGCCCTGTCTGGAACAGCGACGTATCGGACCCGTCCGACGCAGCGACGCCACCAGTCAGGTCGAAATTACACCTCCTGCGCCTGACTTGATCCGGGTAGGAGAAGCAAGTTTCTCGGTCGACCCGTTGTCGTCACAAGGTGTGCAAATGGCCATGGGGCAGGCGGTCCAAGCCGCTGCGGTCGTGAACACTGTTCTGACACGCCCTGAACACACCGAACTGGCGCTGTCGTTTTATCGTGACCGACAGACCGAAAGGGTTCAGGCCCACGCCACGCTGGCAGCTGAATACTACGCCCGCCAAAACCTTGTTTCCCCCGCCAATTTTTGGTCAATGCGCGCCGACCCGATGGCATGGATGTCGCGGGTACTGGACGAACCGGAGATGGCGGACATACCAGAGGGGATACCCCTGCAGATGTCGCCAGATGCCAGAGTTTCCGTGTCAGGACTTCAGACCGCTACCCATATAGAACCTTCAGCCGTTCTCCGGCACCCAACCTTGCAGCGCCCGGTGGCTAATCTTGAAGGTACTCCGCTGGTTCCGTTGATACGGCAACTTGATTGCCCGCTAACCGCGGCTGGTATTCTTGAACTGTGGTCAAATAGCCTGGGCGCGGACCACGCAAGGCGAATTCTGCAGTGGCTCTGGCAAAACCGGATTCTGATCGGGTAATCCCGGTTTCCTCTGCCGTGCGTATGCCCTAATGTCCCCGCACGTCGCCAACAGCCGAAAAGAGGTCACATGTCGCGTTTCGATGGGTATTTCCTGCGGCAATTGCTGGTTCTGTTCGGCTTCTTTACCCTTGTTCTCGTCGGGGTTTTCTGGATCACCCGCTCGGTCAGCTTGTTTGACAGTGTGATCAGCGGCGGGCAGTCTGCGATGGTGTTCTTGGAGTTCACTGCCCTGACCCTTCCTACATTGATCCGAACGGTGATGCCCATGGCGATTTTCGCCGCCGCGGTTTACGCCACCAATCGCCTGAGTCGTGAAAGCGAGATGACTGTGATGCTGGCCACCGGCTCCAGTCCCTGGCGGCTTTCTCGTGCAGTCGTGCTGTTTGGTGTGATTGCGGGTCTGATGATGGCTGTTATCAGCGTTTTTCTACGTCCAGCGTCAATCGAGCAGTTGGAACAGCGGCAGGCCGAGGTCGCCGGTGATGTGACCGCGCAACTTCTCAACGAAGGTGAATTCATGCACCCTGCAGAAGGCGTGACAGTTTACATCGGTCGGGTTGATTTGGACGGCACATTGCATGAAGTGTTTGTTTCCGACAGCCGGGACGCCAAGAACCCAGTCAGTTATTCCAGTACAACGGCTTACCTCGTCAACGACGACACGGGAATTCACCTCGTGATGGTAGACGGCATTGCGCTCAGGCTGAATGCCGAGGGCAAAACGTTGTCCTCAACCTTATTTGACGATGCTTCCTACAACATCACGGAATTGACCAGAAAATCCGAAATGGGTCAGCGCAGTATTGGGGCAATTTCAACAGTTGATCTGATCAAGAACCGCGAAGTTGTCTCTGTAACCGATGGGCACAGTCAGGGACGTTTGATCGAAGAGCTGCATCAACGTTTTTCCTGGGTTGCCATTTGTATCGCTGTGGCGTTGGTCGGGTATGCCACTTTGACATTAGGCAGTTTCTCCCGTTTTGGGCTTTGGCCGCAGATACTGGGCGCGTTCATGATCCTGGTTCTGCTGGAAGGTGTGCGGGGCTTGATCTCGCCGGTTGTGATCGAAGATCCGGATACGTGGATACTGCTGTATTTGCCGGCGATCATGGGCATCCTGGTCTCGTGCCTGTTCCTGTTGTTGGCAGGACGTCCACTGCTGCGCGCTCGGCCCAAAGGTGTAAACGGCACGGTTTCTGCAACTTAACCTGATCCTCGTAGGTCAATCAGGCAACCAAGCACATCGTCAAAGGCTGTGCTGTCCCTGCGGGCGACCAGATACAGCGGCAACATCAAATCTACGGCCCCGGCAACAAGCGACAGTTCACCTGCGGACAGCTGATCCTGAATAACATATTGCGGGAAGTACCCGGATCCTCCTCGCTGCAAGACATAACGCAGGGCCATCATGCAATTTCCCAGAAAAATCGTTTGCCCCGAAGCCTGTCGCGCGGTCGAGCGCACGTGGTCCTGATAAACCTCTCCCAATTCGAGGTTCACGAAGACCGGATCTTCCCCTGTGTCTGGGGTTTCAACCAGCAAAAGGCGTTCTGGAGTCAGTTCGTGAAGCGATACACGCGGGTCCGATGGCTTTTCGTGGGTCAGTGCCGCATCCAGAACATGGGTTGCGACGGCCTCGACCATATTCAGGTCATGGTCGTAATTGAGCGTTAGCAATAGCTGGCCAAGGCGCTGCTCGTACAAGACTGCCAAATCAACCAAAAGCGGGTCCCAGACACTCAGTTGCGCCCCAAGGCGCAACGCGACCCGGTTCTGCGATTGCGCCGGTAAATCGCGGGACGCAAAGGACCAGAGCGACAGCATCTCTTCAGCATATGGTCGGAACTGTCGCCCAAAATCCGTCAATCTCGTGCCCCCTGCGCCGCGGGTAAACAAGGGTTTGCCAGTTTCTTCTTCAATCAGACGTATGCGGGCGCTGACGGCAGTTTGGGTCACATTCAGTTTTCGGGCCGCGGCGTGGAACCCGCCCAACTCGGCGACGCTGAGAAATGTTTCGAGTGCTTTGATCTGCATGATGAAAGTAATTTTTGATCAGAGTGATAAAATCAATTTATTTTTTTACTCGCTGTGGATTTGGTAGGCTGTGTGCAGGTCATTAACCAAAGGACGCGCCATGCTGGACAAGAGCCACAAACCCACCTGGACCAGTTTCGAAAACGCCACCAAAGAAGATTTTCTGGCGGTGATGGACTACGAGGACGCTTATAACGCGGCTCTACCGGATCGTATTCTGGACGCTATCCGTTCGCTGGATGAAGAATGGACGCCATATCCGATCAACCGATATCAGCACTGTCTGCAGGCCGCGACACGCGCGTATGAGGACGGTGCAGATGAGGAGATTGTGATCGCGGCCCTCGTGCACGACGTGGGCGATATCCTGTCTCCGTACAACCACGGTGAGTTGTCGGCAGCCATGATGAAACCCTATGTCAGCGAGCGCACTTACTGGATTCTGAAGCACCACTGTGTGTTTCAGGGGTACTATTACAATCACTTCCTGGGAGGCGATAGCAATGCGCGCGACAAGTATCGCGACAGTCCCTATTGGGAAGATTGCCGGTATTTTTGCCACGAGTATGATCAATGCGCTTTTGATCCGGAATACCCGACCAAGCCGCTCGAATTCTTCGAACCCATGTTGCGCCGAATTCTAGACAAGAGCGAAGGCCACATGGAACTGAACGAAACTGCAGATGATGGTAATACAGACTAATGGAGGTTTAGGGCGGGCCGATTTGGCCCGCCTTACCCATATGCCTTTTCAGCAGCTTGCCATCAGGCGATAGACGATCTGGGCCGCGGTAAAATCCCAGGCGGCATTGCCGTCCGGTGCCAGTTCAACGACGTCGAATCCAACACATTTGCGGCCCTTGAGCGCGTGCTCGACCAGCCGAAGTGCTTGGTAGTAGCCAAGGCCGCCGGGTACCGGCGTGCCAGTGGCGGGCATCAATGACGGGTCCAGACCATCAACATCAAAGCTGACATAGACCAACTCGGGGAAGTCCTCGGGCAGGTCAACGGCGTGGATGTTGCCGGTGACCAGATCCTCGGCGTCCACGTGAAAGACATGGTTTTTCAGACGGCTCTTAGCTTCTTCGGTTGAAAAGGCACGCACGCCGAACTGGGCCAGCCGGATGCCTTCCTCGGCTAGCAAGTGCATGACCGATGCGTGGGAGTGTTTTTCGCCTTGGTAGGCATGACGCAGGTCGGCATGCGCATCAACCTGGACGATTCCGATCGGTTGCCCCAGCGCGCGTGCGACGCCCATCACTGCACCGTAGCTGAGCGAGTGTTCGCCCCCTAAAACGACGGGTACCTTGCCCGCGCGTACCGCGGCCTCGGTTCGCTGGGCCAGACGCTCCATAATCTCGGGTAGGGCAGCATCACAATCCAGCTCGGCCTCGGTAAAGATACCCTCGACGCAAGGTTCCGCGTGGCCGGTGATACGTTCCAGTTCATTGCTGGCCTCAATGATAGCTTCAGGACCCTTTGCAGTGCCCGAACCATAGGATACGGTCCGCTCCAGCGGGACTGGGATCACGCGGAACCGGGCATCTTCGGTACGCTCGGATGCGGTCAGTTCGCTGTCGAGGAAAATGCTCATGAGAGTCTCTCTTTGAAGTCGTCATATCCGAACTGCTTGATGATTTTCAGTTCGTCCGTTTCGCTATTCCACAGCGCGATAGTGGGTAGGGGGACGCCGTTGAAGGTGTTGGTTTTGACCATCGAATAATGCGCCTGATCGAGAAAGGCAAAGCGCTGACCGATCTCAAGCGGTTTGTCCCATGTGTAGTCGCCGATCACATCACCTGCGAGGCAGGAGGGGCCACCAAGCCGGTAGGTATGGCCCGCGTCGGCCTCGTCCATCAGGGCGGGGCGATAGGGGGCCTCGATCACATCGGGCATGTGGCAGGTGGCTGAGATATCGGTGATGGCGAGGTTCATGCCATTCACGGGTAGGTCGAGAATTTCGCCGATCAGAATGCCAGCGTCCAGTGCCACCGCTTCGCCGGGTTCGAGATAGACGTCGATGCCGTATGTTTCGTGGATAGTCTTGATGAACGCCACCAGCCCTTCACGATCATAGTCCTCGCGGGTGATGTGATGGCCACCACCGAAGTTCAGCCATTTGAGCTGATCGATGTGTGGCGCAATTTTCGGCGCGACAGCCGCCCAGGTACGTCGCAACGGTTCGAAGCCTTGCTCGCACAGCGTGTGCATATGCAGGCCATCGACTCCGGCCAACGCTTCTTGGGACAGTTGGCTGACCGGGGTACCCAAACGTGAGCAAGGCGCGCAGGGATCGTATTTGGGAACCTCGCCCTCAGAGTGTTCGGGATTGATGCGCAGGCCGACCTGAACGCCTGCGGCTAGTGCTTTGGCAAGGAACCGGTCCTTTTGTGCCGGAGAGTTGAAGATGATGTGGTCGGACAGAGACAGGATTTCGTCGATATCGGCGTCCTTGTATCCGGCGCAGAAGGTTGCGACCTCACCGCCATATTCTTCGCGGCCGAGCCGTGCCTCGTAGATACCGCTGGCGCAGGTGCCGCCGAGATACTGGCGCACCAGCGGGGCGAGTGAGAACATCGAGAAGGCTTTGAGCGCACTCAGGACATGCGCGCCCGAGCGTGTACCGATATCGGCGAGGATGCCCAGGTTCCGTTCGACGGCCTTTTCGTCCACCACGAAACAAGGTGTTGGGACGCGGTTAAGGTCGAAATTACGGAAGGCTCCGGCGTCTCCGGCCTGCGTGGTCATCATGTCGGTCATGTCCGGCGTCTCCTGAATGTGGAGAGGCCGGGGGCGCTGCCCCCGGACCCCCGCCGTATTGGTGAACAAGAAGAAGTTCTGGGGATCAGAAGTCGACCGGCCCGTCCAGTTCATGAACCTGCCACGGGAGGCCGTGTTCGTTCAGCATGTCCATGAAGTTGTCGGGGTCGAGCTGCTCCATATTCCAGACGCCCGGCTCGGACCAGTTGCCTTTCAGCACCTGCGCGGCGCCGATCATGGCGGGGACGCCGGTGGTATAGCTGACAGCCTGGCTGCCGACCTCGGCATAGCATTCTTCGTGGTCGCAGATGTTGTAGATGTAATAGGTCTTCTCGCCCGAGCCGTCCTTGGCCTGACCCGTGGCGATGTCGCCGATGCAGGCCTTGCCCTTGGTTTCGGCACCCAGATCACCGGGATCGGGCAGCAGGGTTTTCAGGAACTGGATAGGGATGATTTCTTTGCCGTCATGCATCACCGGGTCGATGCGGGTCATGCCGACGTTTTCCAACACCTTGGCGTGGGTGATGTAGGCGTCACCGAAGGTCATCCAGAAGCGCGCGCGCTCAATCTCGGGGAAGTGGGTCGAGAGCGACTCTAGTTCCTCGTGATACATCAGGTACATGTTTTTCTGGCCGATGGCGGGGAAGTCGAATTCGACCTTGTGGGTCATCGCCGGGCTGTGCTTCCACTCGCCACCTTCCCAGTGACGCACTTCGGCCAGCACTTCGCGCAGGTTGATCTCGGGGTTGAAGTTGGTGGCGAACTCCTGCTCGTTCGAGCCGCCATTGGCGTCCAGCACGTCGATTTGGCGGATGGTGTCCAGCTTGTGTTTTTTTAGCCATGTGGCAAACACGCTGGTCACACCCGGATCGAAGCCCGAGCCGAGGATGGCAGTCAGACCGGCCTCCTTGAACCGCTCCTGATAGGCCCATTGCCAGTGGTACTCGAATTTGGCTTCATCCTCGGGCTCATAATTCGCGGTGTCGAGATAGTGGATACCTGCCTCGAGACAGGCGTCCATTAGCACCAGATCCTGATAGGGCAGGGCGAGATTTACGAGGATCTCGGCACCGGTTTCCTTGATCAGCTTGACTGTATCTTCAACCTTGTAGGCGTCCAGTTCGGCTGTCGCGATATCAACGCCCACACGCTCTTTCACCGCTTTGGCGATGGCGTCGCATTTTGATTTGGTGCGGCTGGCCAGAGTGATTTCGGTGAAGATGTCCGAATTCATTGCCATCTTATGCACGGCAGCGTGTGATACGCCGCCCGCGCCGACAACCAGTGTTTTGCCACTCAAAGTACCCATGGGGGTGATCTCCTCTCACAGGGGGTTATTCGTAATAGGTGTAGCCGTTGATCGAGTCGCGGTAGGCGCTCATCAGGGTCTTGCGGTCTTTTGCCATCAGAGTACCGGTCGAGATCGCCTCGTCCACCATTTTGCGGAAGGCGGCGACGCAATCGTTGGGGTCGAATTCGACATAGGACAAGACCTGGCTGATCGTGTCGCCCTCTTGTTCGTGCAGCAGGTCAAAGCCGCCATCAGGACGCAGGTCGATGGTGACGACGTTAGTGTCGCCGAACAGGTTGTGCAGATCACCCAGCGTTTCCTGATAGGCGCCGACAAAGAAGACGCCCATAAGGTATTCGTGATCTTCGGGCAGGGAATGCACCGGCAGGCTGGGTGAAACACCGTCAGCCAGAATGAACCGGTCTATCTTGCCGTCGCTGTCGCACGTGATGTCGGACAGGACCGCACGGCGGTCCGGTGTCTGGTTCAGGCCCTGCAACGGCACGATCGGGTGCAGCTGGTCGATGGCCCAGACGTCCGGCAAGGATTGGAAAAGCGAGAAGTTGCAGTGGTAGATGTCGGCCACTTTCTCAAGTTGATCGTCTACATCCGTGTCCAAATCATCACTGGCCGCCAGTGCCTTGAGGCGGGCCATCAGTGACAGGTAAATCCGCTCGGCCCGGGCCATCTGGCGCAGATCGACATAGCCACGGCGGAACAGGGCACGCAATTCGTTGCGATAGAAGGTGGCGTCGTTCCAGCATTCCTGCAGGCGGTCGGTGCTGAGATAACTATGAACGGCGGCAAGGTCCGAGACGAGGTGGTGATCGTCAGCATCGACTTCGGGGCCGTTGGGCGCATCGTAGAGCGTGCTCTCCAGCACGTTGAACACCAGCATCGAGGATGTCGCCACCACCGCACGCCCGCTTTCGGTGACCAGTGTGGGGTGGTTCACCTCAGCTTCATCCATTGCATAGGCTACAGTCTCCACGACATTGGCGCAGTATTCCTCGACCGTGTAGTTGATCGAGTTCTCGGCAGCCTTCTTCTCGCCCGTATAATCCACACCCATGCCGCCGCCGAGGTCCAGATGGGTCAGCGGTACGCCCTCGCGCGTGAGTTCGGTGTAATAGCGGCACGCCTCGCCCACGGCGCGGCGCACATCGTTCACGTCCTGCACCTGTGAGCCCAGATGCGAATGTTGCAGTTTCAGGCAGTGTAAAAGCCCGGCATCGCGCAACTTATCCACCACGGCAACCAGCTGATCGGTGTTCATGCCAAAGGCCGACCGGTCGCCCGAGCTTTCCTCCCACTTGCCACTGATCTGGTTGGTCAATTTGACCCGTACGCCGATCAGAGGTTCGATGCCCAGCTCGTTATAGACAGCGATGACGGTGTCGGCTTCTTTAGGGCTTTCCAGAACGATGACGGTGTTGAACCCGATCTTGCGGCTGAGGATGGCAAGCTGAATGAACTCGGCGTCCTTGACGCCGTTGCAGACGATCAACGCCTCGCGCGCCAGACGATGCGCAAGTGCAACCACCAGTTCGGGTTTCGACCCGGCCTCAAGCCCATAGTTGTATTTCTGGCCAAACTCGACAATGCGGTCGATCACCTGCGCCTGCTGGTTCACCTTGATCGGGAAAACACCGCGATAGCTGCCCTTGTAACCGGTACGCGCAATGGCATCGCGGAAACTTTCGTTGATGTGGGCGATCTCGTTTTCCAGATAGGAGCTGATGCGCAGGATCATCGGAGACTTGATGCCGCGCTGATCCAGATCATGCAGGATGCCCGGCAGGCTGATCGCATCCGTTTCGGGCGCCATTGGATTGCGCAGACCGATCTCGCCCCGTTCTGTCACCTCGATGAGGCCTTTGCCCCATTTCTCAACCCCGTAGATGGAATGCGGTGCGTCAGGCGTCTGTTTCAATCAAGTCAGTCCTTGCGGTTCGGGTGCCAGTTTCGCGCCCGCCAATACGGCAGGAGTTTGATTCTTCCAAGTGTAATCTATGCGACTGGCTTTTCCGAACTTTACCGAGACCTGCTGATCGGGATCAGATGGTTATCCCATTGGCAGTCCAGTTGGGCGGCAACCCTTGGGCTGTTGCGACCCAAAGTCCCGAACTGGCCGGTGCCGGTGGTAAAGACCAACCCTTCCGAACCCGCGCCGAGGCCGCAGACATCCTCCAACCGGAACGCGCCGGTAAATGCGCTGCTTGCCACATCAAACCGGTGCAGCGCATTGCCGCGCGGGCAGGTGATAGCAATCGTGCCTCCGTCCGCGGAAAAGGCGATGCTACCCGCATAGCCTTGCAGAGTGTTTTGTTCGATTTCGGGCGCCGTCAAAAGGCGAGGTGCCCCGCCCCGGCTGTGAAGGCCTAGCAGGGGCGGGTGCTGGTTTTGACTGCCCTGCCATTGCATTGCAAACCCCACCAGACCGTCACGGCGTACGGCAAGATGGCGGATCGAGTCCTTGTGTAATTCGGATGGCAACTCAACCTGCTCTCGCACGGTGCCTGACAGATCCGTATAGGTCAGGTTTGGTTGCATCGTAGGCAGGTTCAGCTTGGTGCGGCCGGTGTCAGGGTGTGTTTCGATGCCACCGTTTGCAATAACCAGAATGTCGCCGTCCGGCATCAGCCGCATGTCATGGGGGCCGATGCCGCCGGACGAGAACTCACCCAGCCGCTCAAAGGTAGCGGTGTCCCAGACGCCGATCACTCCGGTTCCGACGTCAAAGTCGTTTTCCGTAGTGTAGAACCGGGCGCCATCGGACGAGAAAACGCCATGACCAAAGAAATGGCGCCCATTGGGCGCATGAATCTGCTCAACCGCTTGTCCGGCGACGCAGTCGATAACCAGAGCGAATGTTCCCGGACGGCGAGCAAACGCTACAGCCAGTGCCCGATACGGATGGGCCGCTGCGGCGTGCCCTCGGGCGGGTAGGGGTAGAGAGAACAGGATCGTCCCGGCGGCATCCAACCCGGCCAGCCGGTATGATCCGTCAGGAAACAGGCCCGCAGCCAGAAAATCGGGTGCGCCGACCGCTCCCCATCCGGGGGCAGGGGCAAGCGTGGCGGCGGCAAGGCCAGCCAGGAAATGGCGACGGGTGGTCATGGCTCAGTCTCCATCGAGAGAATTGAAACCAGCGCTTATTCCGAGGGTTGGTCCAAGGTCACTGGCTACAATTGCGCGGATATCGTTGATCGACTGCTGCAGCGCCTCGACGCGCAGTCGCCCTTGCGGAGTCGCGACGCCCGCAAACGACGGGTCGTCCAGCGACCGGGCACGATCGACCGCTTTTCCGAAGGCGGTATCCAGATTACCTGCGATTTCAGGGTGATCGAAGGACAGCCGCGCCGCCAGATCTCGCAGTGAGATCAAAGACAGCTCAACGTGACGCGCAGAGCGCTCGGAACGCCGTGCCTCGGCTCTTTTTGGACGCGGCCGATCGTATGTGCCCAGAGGACGGCCAAGCCGCGTTTCCGCCGTGAATTGCAGCCCGCTGTTCAGGGCTTTGAACAGCTCCTGCAAGGACTCCTCTTCTGACCGATAAGGGCTGCCTGATCCGGGCTGCATCAGCATCGGCGCATAGGATTGCCAATCGTCGTTCATGGCTGTGGCATTGCGATCGATATCATTCGTAATGGCGCGGATCAGATCGCAACGGTATTCGTCACTCCCTTTGGTCGCAAAAGCCGGATCGAACAACATGAGTTCCAGCGCGAAAAACCCACGACTTGCGATCGATGTGGCGGCGAAGCTTTCGGGATCACCCACAGCTACATCTTCGTCGTCGATGAGTTGCGACAGTGACTTTGGTGTAAACCCCTTGGTGTCGGGCCAAAACGCCAGCGCAAAGGCACGGTCATCGGTTTCAGTCGGGCCAAAGCGTAGATGGCTGGCGAATATCCAGCCATCAAAAGCAGTATCATATGCTGCGTGCAACCCGGCCGAACCCGGTGCGCAATCGTTCTCGGCTGCGGATTTCAGCATTCCCGCAACATCGGCAAGTTCCGCAAACTTCGGCAAAACGTGCGCTTCGGTGACATCGTTCAAGATCGGCGCGCGATCTTGTGCCGTGACGGACAAAGGCAGCAGACAGGCGGTGACAAGGCTAAGAATGCGCATGAGTCAGAGGCTCTCGAGAAATCGGATCAGAGCGTCGCGGTCAGCCTTTGGCATCGAAACCACTGTATCGCGTGCGGCTTGCGCTTCACCTCCGTGCCATAGAATTGCTTCGAGCAAGGACCGGGCGCGACCGTCATGAAGGAACTGCGTGTGCCCTGACACACGTTCTGTCAGACCGATACCCCACAGAGGAGGTGTGCGCCATTCCTGCCCTGTTGCACGAGCTTCCGGGCGGTTGTCGGCCAGACTCTCACCCATGTCGTGCAGCAACAGGTCAGTGTAGGGCCAGATCAGTTGAAAACTGTGCTCCGGACGATCGGGCATCCGATGCGTGACAAAAGCCGGAGTATGGCATCCAGAACAATCCGCTGCGTTAAACACTTCTTTGCCGCGTAGGACCTGTGGGTCGTCCACATCCCGCCGCGCCGGGACACCGAGGTTGCGGCTGTAAAACGCCACAAGTTCCATGCCAATCTCATCGATTTCGAATACGCGCGCGTCCTGATCCCCATGGGGGGCGTTTACACAGTCGACCTGTGCAGTAGTGCAGTCTCCTTGCGGGTCCGGATAGAGTGGGCTGGAGATTCCGATGTCTCCGGCAAATGCGGCAGAGGATTGCTCCATCACTGTGGGCATCCCTGCTTTGTGGCCAAAGCGGCCCATCATGGGTTGGTCGAATTCGGTGGACCACACGATATTGGCTCGACCCGAGATTCCGTCTCCGTCGACGTCATCAGGATCAGCATTGGCCAGCAGATCTTCGACCGGGATGGACTCAAGCAAACCCAGACCGATCATCTGAGGCGCCACGCGCGGGCTGAGCATAGCGTCAGGATGCAGCGGCCCATAACCCAAGTTCGCCGCTGTGTAGCTCGGGCGGCGCAAAAAGGCCGTTTCACCGTCAGAAAGCTCAACCGGGATTTCTTCGTAGGTGATTTCCAGTCGATATTCGGCGGGGTGCCCGGCCAGGGCGAAATCTTGCATCTGGCCGCCGTAATTTGGGTCAGGCAGAGTGGCGATATAGTCTTCGATTTCGGCGTAGCCATCCTTGGGCGTGCCGGGAATCGAGACCCTCAGAAACATTGAGACAGCGGTGTCGTCCGCCCCGTTCGGAGTATGACCGCGCCCGTCCTTGATGTGGCACCGCTGGCACGAGCGCGCGTTATACAGTGGGCCAAGCCCGTCTGACGCCTTTGTGGAAGACGGGGACGACACCCAGATCTTTTTGAACAACCCGTTACCGATCTTGAAATCCAGCTCTTGCTCAAAGCTGATATTGGCCGATGGTTGCGAAAACGATTCCGCGTCGGTTCGCACACGCACTGTCGCGGCCCCCGCCGAAAGCTCCTCGAAGCTCTGCGGCGCGGAAAAGTCGTCAGGCACGGCTGTTGCGGCCGATACTCGGGCGCGTTCGTTTTCTGTGCGGGGAAGGGTGTTCAGGTGGAGGTCCTGCAGCTCGGCTGACAGGGCGGGGGTGGCCGCATGTGCGGCCACCAGCATTAGAAGGCTACTCGCCCTCGTCCATTTTCGATGCGTTGAGTTGCGCATAGTTGGCTTCGCCAATCCTTTCATAGAGGTCGAGCTGCGTTTCGAGGAAGTCGATATGCCCCTCTTCGTCGCGTATCAATTGCTCGAACAGAGACATTGAGGCGTAGTCAGCGGCCTCGCGGCAATATTCGCGAGCCTCGACATAGAGGGCACGCGCATCATTCTCGGCAGCTAGATCACATTCCAGCGTTTCCTTTGGTGTCTGCCCGATCCTTAACGGGTCCAGCTTCTGAAGATTCGGATGGCCTTCGAGGAAAATGATCCGCTCGATCAACTTGTCGGCGTGGCCCATTTCCTCGATGGATTCCTCGCGACTTTTCTTGGCCATGTGACCAAGGCCCCAGTCTTCCTGTAGCCGATAATGTAGCCAGTACTGGCTGACGGCTGTCAGCTCATGCCGCAGAGATTTGTTTAGATATTCTAATACCTTGGGATCGCCCTTCATTGACACTCTCCTGTGTTACTGCGGTGCGCAGAGCGCGCAGTTGCATTGGCACTTCCAGATTATCATTTGACTTCATCGTGTCTAGAAAAAGGGGCATGCATCCGCCACAATCCGCTGATTTTCCAAGGGCGTGGTAGATTTTCCCGGGCGTGATTATAGCCTGAGAATCCGACGTCCGCATCCAATCAATGGCGGCGCGAATGTCGTGATCCGAGATGTTGGTGCAGTGGCAAACGATCATGGCGATTCGACCAGTTTCACATATCTTACCTAAATACTAGGTTATTGAGGTAAGGTCCAGCTTGATGATGCAGATCTTTATGATTTGCGAGGTTGGAGGCGCGAAGGAGCGCGCCTCCGATGCGACCGGGAGGGGGAACCGGCCGTCGCGGTTTATTGGAAAACAGCGCTGGGGTCATCCAGACTGTCAGAACCTTCGAAATCGATCTGATCCAAGTCCAGCGTGTTAACAATACGCTCGATGGTCTTGGTTTGATCGACCAGACCGTCAACGCCACCCATGATCAGTGCTTCGCCACCGACATTGCCGCGCTCGAGCATCTGGTCATAGGCAAACCCAGCCTCGGCCGTCGACTTGATGCGACCCAGTGCCTGCATTGTTGTCGCCAGCTTTGCTTTCATCTCGGTGTCCAGCGCCGGGTCGGCTGCAACCACCAGATCCGAGAGCGAGGCACCGGAAACCGGAGTGCCGTCGATGCGTGTGTAGCTACCAAGATAGACGTTCTGGATGCCCAGGCCGTCATAGTAATGACTGTTGTGAGTGTTGTCGGCAAAGCAATCATGCTCTTCTTCGGGGTCGTTCAGCATCAGGCCCAGTCGCATCCGCTCACCCGCCTGTTCACCGTAGGAAAGCGAGCCCATTCCGGTAAGGATCGCGGCGACACCTGCGTCTTCGTTCGCGGTCAGGGTAGCGCGTGCTTCGCCGCCTTCCTGCCACTGAGCCGCCATCCACTCCAGGTCACTTACCAGCAGGTCCGTTGCGGCGCTCAGATACTGAGCACGACGGTCACAGTTGCCACCAGTGCAGTCGTCGCCTTTGGCGTAATCGGTCCAGGGGCGATTGCCGGCACCGGTGCCGTGGCCGTTCAGGTCTTGGCCCCACAGAAGGAACTCGATGGCGTGATAGCCTGTGGCAACGTTTGCCTCGATCCCATCCGCCTCGTGCAGAGTGTCGGACAGCAATTCCGGAGAGATTTCGCTGGCGTCAATGGTTTCGCCGGAAAGCTCAAAGCTTGGGTTTGCTATGACGTTCAGAATCGAGAATTCGTTTTCGTCGCTTGGACCGCCATAAGACGCATCAACATAGTCGATCAAACCTTCGTCCAACGGCCAGGCATTCACTTTACCTTCCCAGTCGTCGACGATGGCATTGCCAAAGCGATAAACTTCAGTTTGCTGATACGGCACGCGGGCTGCAATCCATGCTGCGCGCGCTTGATTCAGAGTGGCATCAGACGGGTCGGCAATCAGAGCGTTTACCGCCGATTTCAGTACTTTTGCAGCCATCAGGCTGTCGCCATACTTGGCCTCGGCAATGTTGGCATAGGTGCTCAGCACGTCCGCTTTGGACGGGGTTTCAGCCAAGGCGGCAGTTGCGATGCACAGCGTCAGGGCACTGGTTGCCGCGAAAAACTTAGTCATTAGGTTTGTTCTTTCTGGTCAAATCGGAATTCGGTTCCCGCGATGTGTCGGGGACTGGCGCGTTGATTTCTGAGCGAAACACTCAACTATGTCAACCTGAGTTTTTTTATCGGATTAATTTTAAGTCAACTTTCCCGAATTCGGTATCGGGCTGTCGGCAAAGGAAACCCCGATTCAACGCCTGTATCACAAATGGGAAAAACTCGGGAACCGCTACGGTGACCTTATTGACGAAAACAACGCGCTGACGGCCCGCTGGAAGGCCGAAGACAACCCGGATCGGCACGACCTGACCGAGGATCACTATTCGCAGTTTGTCGAGCCGGTCTGTGACGAGTTTTTAGAGGTCGAGGTTGAATTGATGAAAATCCCGGCGCAGGACTTCAAAGACGTTGCTATCAAGGCCCGCGTTTCGGCTCGTCAGGACGGTGTGATTGACAATGAGTTTAACAGGCTGATCCGAGAGGACGCGGATAGACTGTTTGGGCACGTGAATATCTGAAACATCCTAGGCCGAGACACCCAAGAGACCGCCCCTTGAACCGGGCGGTTTCCTTGCTCATGTAGATAGGAAGTCGTCTGCACCGGAACGCAGGCGCGATAGGGTTCAGGCCCTGTTGGTCAAGGTAAGGTAAGTTTCGGCGTGGTCTCTTTCCCCGGCAACGTGCCGGATCATCAATTGGAGAATGACCATGAAAGCCTATAGCGAAACCACACTGCGCCGGAAACTGGATCAACTCGGTTACCGGCTATCCAAGAAAAACGGCAGTTACATGATTGCCAACCACAGCCACGGCGGGGCGATACACCTCATATCCCAGATAACGCCATTCTGCCTGGATTTGGATGACGTGAATGATTGGTATCGCGAACTAAGCTGAATGCCCCAGCTTGCAGCCGCCCCAGCTTTGGGGCGGTTGTTTTGCAGAATACACCGACACGCAGCCCCGCGCTCCAGAAAGAACGGAAGGGTATCCATACCGTGGACCCCTTTCCGCTATGCTGGAAAGAATTGTCGCGGTTTTCACGCTGCGCGGAGAAACGCTGAGCATTTCAGCAGCCTGTTGGTGGTTGGGCAAATTTGCCCCACCTGTGTGCTGATTGTCGCCGCGCTCCATTTTCGCCAACTTCGCCGCCACCATTGAGCGTTGGCTTTGAGCCCTTAACTGCCGTTTTCGGAGGTCTGAGGTGCCGCAACCGCATTGGTCCAGTATAGCCCCTTTTGGACGTTGGATTCCTGCGGGCGGGACGGGACCTGATATTCGCTGCGGCAAGCACCGACGACCTCTACGCGACAATCATTCGTTTCCCACTATTTCCCGAAAACTTGTTTGGCGAGCAAATATACCGCACAATAGGGAGTATTTTAGATTGGAGTTTTTGAGGTCGTGATATGCTTGCCAACGAGATTGCCGACGCCATTGTTCCCCCTGAATTGCCTGAATTGAAACTCAGCATTTTGGCAGAGCAACGCCTTGAGCGCGATAGTTCAGGCGGAGAAGTCGATCCACTCGCCAAACGCATTCTGTATTGGAATGACTTGTTACAACAAATCCTATTTAATAACCGTGCCAAAATCCTTGATCGAATGGGGCTTAGCATTTTTGAGGAGCGCTTTGGTCCCGTTTCTATTTCCTCCGGTTTTGTAAAGGTACCGGAACGCCTCTATGCCGACGAAATTATCCACGAGGCGCGCAAAAATACGCCCTATGTCTTCGGCGTATCCCTCATCGGATTGGAATATGTCGAGGCTTTTTTGGAATCGCCACATGTACTGGATATGGGAGAGTTCAACGAGCAACTGAGCGGCGTTCCCTTAGTGGTCGAACAGGGCAGCATGCAGTATTTTTCCGCGCCGAACCTCGCGAACGCGACCTCCACCTGTTGGGCGCTATGCAACCAACAATGGAGTGTTCTCACTGCTGCACACACGTTCAACTGGCTGAACCAGAGTCAAAACGTTTGGTTTCAAGGCGGTATAATGGGTCGTCTCGCAAACATTGCACCCTACCCAATTGACGGTGCAATTGTCGACATAAATCGGGTTCCGACAGAACAAGCTATACAACTCCTTCCCGAGCCCAACCCGCAACCGAATGAGGACTTCGAATTCGATGGGATGATGTCACAACGTGTTTGCGGCAAGGTCACAACCGTAAGCGCTTTGCAAGGCGTGACCGACCCAATGGAGCCGGCGCGCATCCGCTTGGACACCGGTGGGCAACCGGGCGACAGCGGTGCGCTTGTACGCAGCCTTAAGACGGGACTAGGTTTAGGCATTTATTCGGGCATCATCGATACCGGCGCTCGGAAATACAATATTTCGCAAGGCCTTGAGCAGGTAGCTAACGTATTTGGTATTCAATTATGGGAGTAACTCATGTCAGACGAATTTAAGCTATATGTCATAGATCCCGAAACAGAGCAGGCTCTCGGTCCCGGCGCTCCGGCACCAAGCGGCCAATTCCAAGGTCACATGCTCAAGCTCTTTCGCCGCAACAAAGAAATCGACCCTGCTGCCCTGCAACAAAGCTGGCAGAATACTAACACAGTGGTTATTAACATGATCAAGGACGCTGAGGCCAAAGAAACAGACACAACCATGCGCCTGAACGAAATTGAAGTCACCTTGTCTATTAGCGGTGAAGGTACAGTAGGTTTTGTGTCAGGTAAGGCTGAAGCGGGTATCGTACTCAAATTTGCTCGTAGTGAATAGTCAAACATCGCTGCAAGGGCTGTCTCGGGTGCCCGCGTATTATAGCTTAGGCACCAAGAATTTACGTTTGTCCGGGAAATCGTACAAAATTGTCCAGAAACTGCCGCCGCGCTACATAAGGCTTTCTGCCATCTATTTGTGGGGATAAGGGGCTATCCTTAATTTGAGGACAGGCCAGAACCTCCCAAGGCCTCACATTCGGCTGACCATTTTGTTATGGTGAGAAATGGATGCTGACCGTCCGATTCACGCACTTTTTCCGAAAAACGCACAAAAAAACGCACAAAATTGTGCGCGGCGTGGGTGCTGTTTGTATGTAAGCTGTTGATTTTACTGGTAGCGGAGGAGGGACTTGAACCCCCGACACGCGGATTATGATTCCGCTGCTCTAACCAACTGAGCTACTCCGCCACGAGTGAAAGGCGATTTAAGGGAGGGGCGCAGGAGGGTCAAGAGGGAAATGCACGGGATGCGTGGGAATCTTTTGTCCTTTAGGTGCCGGACTGATTTGAGGGTTGGCGATCAGACAAAGCGGCTTCTGATACCTTTCGGATAAAGGCCGCGCAAGCTTGCGGTGCGGTTATTGGAATCATATGACCCCGGCCTTCCAACTTCTCAAAACTCAGCCCGAATTGGGTCATCGTGTTCCCGTGTATGTCACGACGCAGAACCGGATCTTCAGCTCCAAAGAGGATCCCGCCCGGGACCTGAAGACCCGGGTATCTGAGACTCAGTGCTTCGATGCTTGCTTCGGCTCCGATGACATCCTGAGACGCGGTGATGAAGGCAGATGGACGCAAGCCCAGAGCGCCTCCGGCTCGTTCCAGGAAGTCACTCGGGGCAGGTTCCGGGGCGAAGACGTCTTTCAGAACCAACGGTGCGGTCTTGCGCGCCAATGGCACCGCGATCGTATGACCGATCAGGCGGCGTAGCCATTCGGCGCGAATTTCCAGCGGCTTGAAAACTGGAGGAGTGGAAGGCATTTTTTGCGTCAACGGGGCCAATAGCGCCAACGCAGTTGTGTTCGCAGGATAGCTCAGCGCCATAGCCAGGGCGACTGCGCCTCCCAGCGAATGCCCTACCAGAGTCGCATGCAGAATGCCCTTTTCCTGCAAGAATTCATGAATCATGCGCGCCTGTTCAGGAAGCGTGGCCATCGCAGCGGAGTCACGGATGGAATAGCCGCAGCCGGGGCGGTCGACAGCCACAAGGTGGTACTCGTTCGCCAAGTCGTCCATCAGCGCGTATGTGAAATGCTGCAACTGACCAGACAGCCCATGGATCATCACGATAGTCGGGTTGGCCGGATCTCCCTTTTCGACATAATGGATGCTTCCACCCTGGACCGGTAATATCTGCCCCAGTTGCGGCACAACCTGGATTCCTTGGCGTGTCAGGCGGCGCGTCCAAAGGTTCATGCCCAGCAGGAAGAGGACAATAACGGCGAGTATCGTCAAAATTACCGCCATGTCAGGGGTCTCCGTTCGAGGATCGGGTGATGGGATGGTATTGTTCCAGTCCGGATTGCGCCATGCGTTTCTGGAACTCTGATACGGTGCCGGGCCAAAGCGTCGTGTTGCGCCCGCTTGCATCCTGGTACCACGAAGTGCATCCGCCCGTCTGCCAGACACTGTCCCTGTGCCGGTTCTGCATTTCTTGTGTGAACACAGCTTGCTTTGCCGGATCAGGCGTGACGCCATGGAATCCTTGGTCCTGCACGTTCGCCAGAATGCGGCCGATATGTGCGACCTGCGCCTCGATCATCAAAACTACCGAATTGTGACCCAAACCAGTATGCGGGCCGAGCAGGATGAAGAAATTCGGAAAACCTGCGATGGCCGTTCCCAGGTTGGCCTGCATCCCATTCGCCCACGCTTTTTGAATAGTCATTCCACCGGCGCCTGTTATTTCCAACCGCTCGACAGCGTCGGTGACGTGAAACCCAGTTCCCCAGATCAATACGTCCGCCCGATGTTGTGAACCATCATATGCCTTGATCAGGTTGTTCTTGATCGATGCGACACCATGCGGAATTACTTCGACATTGTCTCGCGCCAGAGTTGGATACCAGTCGTTTGAACTGAGAATTCGTTTGCAGCCGATCCGATAGTCGGGTGTCAGGATTTTACGCAGGCTGGAATCCGAAATGGCCTTGTCCAACGCTTTCCGCCACATCTTCATGGCCAAACCGACTGCGCGCGGTTCGCCTTGAAAGACGCGGTGGCGAAATTCAAACAGGGTATAGATCAGGCGACGACGTATCCGAGGCAGCAACGGTAGCCGACGATACATTCGGCGCACCCAAGGCGCGATGGGCCCGTCCGGGCGCGGCAGCACATAAGGCGCGCTGCGTTGGAATATCGTGACCTGACCTGCGGACTTGGCGATCTCGGGTACGAATTGCACCGCAGATGCCCCAGTTCCAATTACGGCGATCCTTTTTCCGTTCAGGGGGATATCGTGGTTCCACTCGGCCGAGTGAAAGCTGGGGCCGGAAAAGCTGCTGGCGCCGGGGATGTCGGGAACACGCGGGATATGCAGCGCACCGATTGCCGAAACCAGAAACCGAGCAGACCATTGGCGCCTGTCTCGGGTTTCAATTCGCCAGCGTGAGCCATCCCAGCGAGCGGACTTCAACTCCTGATGAAACCTGCAGAAATCGTAGAGACCTTCGGTCCGGGCAACGCGTTGAAGGTAGGACTGAATTTCTGCGCCACAAGCATATGCGCGGCTCCAGTCCGGATTCAGATGCGTCGCCATCGAATAGAGATGAGAGGGTATATCACAGGCCACGCCGGGGTAAGTGTTTTCGCGCCACGTTCCGCCGATGTCACTGGCTTTTTCCAGAATGGTGATGTCTCTGATCCCGCGCTTGCGGGCCTCTATGGCCATGATCAGGCCCGAAAAGCCTGCACCGATGATCAGCATGTCCGCTTCAGTCACGTGCGCCTCACTTCGCTACTGCAAGGTTACCCGGTTTCAAATTAGGCTGTTTGGCAGGCCTGTGAACAGTCTGCTTTTGGGATCACGCAGTGCTGTTCAGGAAATTCAGCGCCGGGCGCGGTAAGGTGTCCAGCAGTTCGAACACGGCATTCCGACATTCCGGACCGGTCCAGTCGGACGGATAAAACTCGGCAGGCAGATCCGGTTGACGCAAAACAACCCGCCGCCAGCGATGTACCAGCAACGTGCGCAGTGTTGCGCTTTGGGCAGGAGTCGCCGCCCAATCCGCCGGGCGCGAGAGGGCAGCCTGTCGCACATCCTCCAGTAGCGATCGGCACGCCAGTCGCAGATCCGCCGGGCAAAGCCGATCCTGAACCCACTGCGGTGCGGTGTGCGCAGAGACTTCGAACGCCAGCAACCCTTCGGTCTGCTTGGGCACGGGACCCGGGCCCAGCGCCACGTTGCGGGCTATCGGCGTGCAGTCGTAGCTGAGCATCAATTCGTCCAAAACTTGCGAACCGCCTCCATCCTCGGCGATCAAAAGATGCCATTGGCGGTTTGGATCAGTGCTGCGGGCATAGATGCGCGGCGTGACTGCCGCGGATTGTGAACGCCCGTAGTCAGTCAGGAAATGTCTCGACACGCGCCCGATGCGGTCACTTTCGATCCAGCCATCCTTGCGCAACCTGTGCAAGGCTACGCGGATGGCCTCGGGTTTGATGCCAATGGGTTCGATGACACGGGTTAGGGCGCCGCCGGAAATCTGGGCGCCTGGCTCTTGCGCCAAATCTCCGAAAAGAGACACGATAATCGACCACACCCGCTGATCCCGCGGGTCCGCCAATTCGGCAACGGCCGTTTCGAACCACGTGTCCTGGCTGATCATACAGCCAGTTTAACCCTTTCGGGGAAATAAGAAAATCACATTTCCCGATCGCAGAAAGTTAGTGGGCGCACATCGTCAGAAGTTCATACTCGGCAACCTGCTCGTCATCCTGATTGGTGACCGTTACGTGCCAGCGCACTTCACCGTATTCAGCGTTGCGCAGAGTCTTCTGCTTGACCGTCAGACGCACTTTGATGCTGTCTCCCGGAACGACTGGCTTCATAAAGCGCAGCCCGTCCAGACCGGTATTGGCCAGAACAGGGCCTTCGTTCGGTTCAACGAACAGACCGGCAGCGAAGCTCAGCAGCAGGTAGCCATGCGCTACTCGACCTGGGAAGAAGGGGTTACGGGCGGCGGCGTCTTCGTTCATATGGGCATAGAACGTGTCGCCGGTGAATTTGGCAAAGTGCTCGATATCCTCCAGCGAAATGGTGCGCGGTGCGGTGTGCAGGGTTTCCCCGATGCTCAAATCGCCAAACTTGCGCGTGAAAGGATGCGCGGGACCGGTAATCTCGGGCGCGCCGGGGATCCATTTGTCTCCGATTGCCGACAGCATCCGGGGTGAGCCCTGAAGGGCCGTGCGCTGCATGTAATGCATGACGCCACGCACACCGCCCATCTCTTCGCCGCCGCCTGCGCGGCCTGGTCCGCCGTGCACCATATGCGGCAGAGGTGAGCCATGGCCGGTGGATTCAGCCATCGAGTCGCGGTCATTGATATAGATACGCCCGTTGTAGGCCGCAGCACCCAGAACAACGTTACGCGCGACGTCCGGATCGTGCGTGATCAGCGACGTTACAAGCGAACCTTGTCCACGATTGGCCAGTGTCACCGCATGATCCAGGTCACGATACCCCATGATTGTAGAAACCGGGCCGAATGCCTCGGTATCATGGACGCGCTGGGCATTGTCCGGATCGGCGCAGTGGAACAGCATCGGCGGCACAAAGGCACCGGTATCGGGTCCTTCGACATCGAACGTCTCAGGGTCGCCAAACACCCGCGTTGCCTCGGTCCCAATAAGTTCGGCCTTGGCAAGCACATCCGCCTTTTGATCATTGGATACCAGCGCTCCCATCCGCGTTGTGTCCAGCCGCGGGTCGCCAATCGTGACTTGCGCCAACCGTGTGGACAGTGCATCGATCACGGCCTGAGTTTGCGTGTCCGGCACGATGATCCGGCGGATGGCGGTGCATTTCTGCCCCGCCTTTGTGGTCATCTCACGGGTGACTTCCTTGACGAATAGATCAAATTCCGGTGTTCCAGCCACCGCGTCCGGTCCAAGGATCGAAGCGTTGAGGCTGTCCTGCTCCGCCACAAACCGAACCGAGTTTTGCACGATAGCCGGTGTTTGCCGCAGTTTCAGCGCCGTATCCGCCGAGCCGGTGAAACTGACCACATCCTGACAGCCCAGACGATCCAGCATGTCGCCAAGGCCACCTGTCACCAATTGCAGCGCACCATCGGGCAGGATGCCGCTGTCCAGCATGATCCGCACCGCCAGTTCGGTGACGTAGCAGCTGTTGGTCGCTGGCTTCACGATCGCGGGCACTCCGGCCAGTAGGGTAGGGGCCAGTTTCTCCAACATGCCCCAGACGGGGAAGTTGAAGGCGTTGATGTGCACCGCCACGCCTTTCAGCGGGGTGCAGACATGTTGCCCAAGGAACGTTCCATTGCGCGACAGCTGTTCGACATCTCCGTCAAGATAGACATGCGCGTCCGGCATCTCTCGTCGACCTTTTGAGGCAAAGACGAACACGGTGCCGATCCCGCCGTCGATATCGATCAGGTGATCCTTTTGAGTGGCACCTGTCTCGAAGCTGAGGTCATAGAGCGCCTGTTTGTGTTCCGATAGTGCCTGCGCCAATGCCTTCAGCATGCGGGCGCGCTGATGAAAAGTCATGGCGCGCAGGGCAGGGCCGCCGGTGTTGCGGGCGTAGTCCAGCATCGCCTGCACGTCGAGTTCGGCATTGCCTGCCGTGGCAAAGGGGGCGCCGGTGATGGCCGAAGCGATAGTTCGTGCGCCGGAACCGGGCGCAATCCAAGCGCCAGCGGCAAAGCTGGAGATCTGATGCAGGGACATGTACGTCCTCCTATTGAATTTCGTTCGGCCGGGGCTCAGTGCCCCAATGCGCCCATCTGTTGTGGCAGGTACAGAACCACGATGGGCACCAGCACGATCAGTGCCAGCCGGAAGATGTCGGCGATCCAGAACGGAGTAACGCCGCGAAAGATGGTGCCGGTTGAGACGTCTCCGACCACACCCTTCAGGATGAACACGTTCAAACCGACAGGTGGCGTGATCAGCGAAATTTCTGTGACGACCACAACAACGATGCCGAACCAGATCGGGTCGTAACCCAGTGATGTGACCAGCGGGAAAAAGATCGGCACGGTCAGCAGCAGCATCGATAGGGACTCGAAGACGCAACCCAGAATGATGTAGATGCCAAGGATCATCAGGATCACGACAAACGGTGACACGTCATAGGCGGTGACCAGAGCAATCAGTGCTTCGGGCAGGCCGGCCAAGTTGATGAAGTTCGAAAAGATCTGCGCGCCGATCAGAACGGCGAACAGGGCGGATGCCGTAAAACAGGTCTCTTTCAAAACTTCGAACGTTGATCCCAGTGTCAGCCCGCCCCGGAAAAGCGCGATCAGAAACGCTCCGGCGGCGCCCATGCCTGCGGCTTCGGTTGGTGAAAAGGTCAAGTTCAACGGCTCAAAGTCAAACGCGCCGTAAAGCCCGCCAATCACCAGAAAGAACAGCAGCAAAACGGCCCAGACTGACCCGAGTGCCCGCAAGCGTTGAGACCAGCTGGAGCGCTCGCCTGCAGGGCCGGATTCGGGGTTACGCCAGACGGTCCAGCGCACGGCGAAAAGATAGAACAGGATGCCGAGGATGCCGGGGATGATACCTGCCATGAACAGCTTGCCGATCGAGGTTTCCGTCAGCAGCCCGTAGATGACCAGAATGACCGACGGCGGGATCAGGATGCCCAGCGTGCCGCCGGCAGCGATAGATGCGGTGGACAGCTCATCCGAATAGCCATAGCGGCGCATTTGCGGCATAGCGACCTTGGACATGGTGGCGGCTGTGGCCAGCGATGATCCGCAGATGGCCGAGAACCCTCCGCAGGCGGCAACTGTCGCCATGGCGATACCGCCGCGCATATGACCCATAAAGGCGTTGGATACGGCGTAGAGTTCGCGGGCCATTCCACCTTTGTTGACGAACAGGCCCATCAGAATGAACAGCGGGACAACAGACAAACCATAATCCTGCGCGGTGTCGGTGATCTGACGTCCAACCATGGACATGGCGGCCTTCAGTCCCCGTTCGTCGAAAATGGACCCGCCGCGCTCATAGGCAAAGCCCAGCGTTCCAACCAGACCCATGGCAAAGACGATGGGCAAGCGCATCAGGACGAGGATCAGGACAATCGCAAATCCGATCAGTGCGGCGGTCATCAATTAGTCTCCGAAAGGATGTGAGGGGCAAAGAACCGCAGCAGGCCGGTGGCGATCATCACCACGGCAGTCACGGCAACGGACAATGTGATGAACCAGCCGATCAGATAGGTCGGGATCGAGAGGTACTCGGTCACATCCCCGTAGTCTCGCGCTCGCTCGGCCAGAATCCAGACGCGCTGAACCGGCCAATAGAGCATCACTCCGCTGACTAGGTAAATGACCAGATCGCGCACGCGGGACAGGTGCAGGCGATTGAAAATGCCGTCGGTCAGGTCCACAGCGATATGACCGTTCGTGGTCGACACGATGGGCAGAACGGAAAACACCAAAATGGCCATCAGAATGCGGGTCAGCTCGGTCGCAGCTTCAATAGGTGCATTCAAAACCGACCGCAAAATGACGTCGCAGAAGGTCATGATCATCAGGATGAAGAGCGCAACGCTGGCCACAACCACCGGAAGGATGCTGGCACGGCGTATAAACTGGATTAGGGGGGACATCGGCACCTCGGGCAGTGGTTCGGGGCGGACTTGGCATCCGCCCCGATGCATGGATCAGTTGGAGGACAACTCCGAATTGATCATGTCATAAGCGGCTTGTGCGTCGATACCTGTCGCGTCGACTTCGACGATGACTTTGCCGCGGATATCTTCTGCAATGACCGAGAACTTCTCGAGATCTGCGTCACTGGCTTCGTAGATGGCGTTGCCCTCTGTGGCTTCGGTCTCCTCACGGCCAATTGCGTCAATCTCATCCCAGATTTTGCCGATTTCACGGCTGAGCGGTTCACCAAAGACGTTTTCATCGAGCGCCTTTTGAAGGTCTTCGGGCAGATCGGCAAAAGTGTCTTCGTTCATGATGAATGCGAACGAACCGCGATATAGGCCGCCCGGCAGTTCATATACGTTTTGTGCCACTTCGGTCAGTTTGAAGCCCTTGCGGGATTCAAATGGCATGACCACGCCGTCTGCCGCTTTGGATGCCAAGGTCTCATAAACTTTGGGGGCCGGTACCTGAATGCCTGTCGCACCAAGGGCTGTACCAACGTCGCCACCAACGCCTCCGGGGATACGGACCTTGAGGCCGGAAACCTCATCCAATGTGGTCACAGGAGAGCTGGAATGCAGCTGCGCGGGCCCATGAGTATGCAAGGCGATGACCTTCACGCCGCGATGCTCGTCTGCGGCCTTGAGGTGCGCGTCGTAGGCGCGCCAGTAGGCGACGGATGCCTCTTCAGCGGTTCCTTCGTAACCCGGTAGTTCGATCAGCTTGGTGGTGACAAAGCGGCCCGGCTGATAGCCGTGGAAAATGATCGAAGCGTCTGCCGCACCGTCCATGATCAGGTCCATCTGCGCCGGGGGCGGGGCGATGCCCAGTTTCAGCTCGGCGGTAACCTGCCCCTCGGTGGCCTCTTCGACCATTTCGACAAATTTGGGCCACATCTTTGCGTTGATGCCATGTGTCGGCGGTGCCCAGCTGGAGATTGTCAGGGTGTAGTCGGCAGCAAACGCAACTGTGCCTGATACCGCCAGTGCTGCTGAGGCCAGCAGCGTGGTGAGCTTGGAAAATTTCATGACCGGGTCTCCTCCTCAAAAGCGCAAGTCGTGAACATGTTAATAGTACGTTTTGTAACTATCAACGACGTCAAGGCGGGCCGGGTTTGTTGGCCCAGGGCCTTTTTCCGTGGTCGAGTCACAATCGTCTTAGAATTTATTGACCAACCGTTCGGTTTATGCAAGAAGTTTGTTGAAACTAATGCAAAGAGAATTGGGTATGTCTGATACGATTCTTTCGCACGATAACGGTAATTGGGTCGAAATCACCCTGAACCGTCCGGATCGCCTGAACAGCTTTACCGATGAAATGCATCTGGCATTGCGGGCAGAGCTTGAGTCCGCCCGCGATCGCGGCGCGCGTGCTGTCCTTTTGACCGGGGCGGGGCGCGGGTTTTGTGCTGGTCAGGATCTGGGGGATCGCAACCCTGCCACGATGGATGGACCACCTGATCTGGGCTACACCGTTCGCACGTTTTACGCACCGCTTGTGCGGCTGCTTCGGTCTCTGAACTTTCCCGTCGTCTGTGCCGTTAACGGAGTGGCTGCCGGGGCTGGTGCCAATATCGCCTTAGCGTGTGACGTGGTGCTGGCCGCCGAATCCGCCAAATTCATCCAATCGTTTTCCAAGGTTGGTCTGATCCCGGATACCGGTGGCAGCTGGCATTTGCCGCACCTGTTGGGCGAGGCGCGCGCCAAAGGATTGGCATTGACAGGCCAGCCTTTGACGGCGGTGCAAGCTGAACAATGGGGGTTGATCTGGAAAACGATCCCGGATGCCAATTTGATGAGCAAGGCCCGTGCCCTTACCGAGCAATTCGCCAATGGGCCAACCCTGGGTCTTGGGTTGACGAAACAGACTATTCAGGCGGCGGCGACGAATTCCCTGACCGAGCATTTGGAGCTTGAGGCAGACGCCATGAAAACTTGCGGCGAAAGCGCGGACTATGCCGAAGGCGTGACGGCATTTCTGGAAAAACGCGCACCGGTTTTTCAGGGGGAATAAGATGACGCCGAAGGATCGAGCTGAAAAGGCAGCCGCTGCCATGTGGGGGCGGGATAACGCATCAAAATGGGCAGGGATGGAGCTGGCTCACGTTGATGAGGGAACGGCGACACTGACCTTGGACGTTCAGGATCATCACTGCAACGGCCACGGCATCTGCCATGGTGGTGTGACTTTCATGCTGGCCGACAGCGCTTTTGCCTTTGCCTGCAACAGCCGCAACCAGTCCACCGTGGCCCAGCACAACGTGATGAGCTATGTCGCTTCCGCCCGTTCCGGGGACAGCCTGACGGCACTGGCCGCCGAGCAGAGCCTGACAGGGCGCAGCGGAATCTACGACGTGACCATAACCAATCAAGACGGCCAGAAGATTGCCGAGTTCCGGGGCTTTTCCCGCTCGGTCGGCGGTGCGGTCTTTGATGAAACCAAAGATTAGGGGGATAGCATGAAGGATCTTACTCCGAACAAGGCGGATCTCGATCCGATTGAGATCGCCTCGGTTGACGAAATCCGGTCACTGCAACTGGACCGGTTGAAGTGGTCGCTTCGCCATGCCTATGACAACGTACCCATGTATCGTCAGCGGTGCGACGAAGCAGGTGTCCATCCTGACGACCTGCAATCGCTGAGTGATCTGAGCCGTTTCCCGTTCACATACAAAAATGATCTGCGCGACAATTATCCGTTCGGCTTGTTTGCCGTTCCACGTGAACAGATCATCCGCTTGCACGCTTCGTCGGGGACAACCGGCAAGCCCACTGTCGTGGGATACACGCAGGGCGATATCGACAATTGGGCAGATTTGGTGGCCCGGTCCCTACGGGCCAGTGGATTGCGCCGTGGGGATATGGTGCACAACGCGTACGGCTATGGCCTTTTCACTGGTGGGCTGGGCGCGCATTACGGGATCGAACGCCTAGGTGCCACGGTCGTACCAATGAGTGGCGGCCAGACGTCCAAGCAGGTCAATCTGATCACCGATTTCAAACCGGATGGGATTATGGTGACACCGTCCTATATGCTCAATATTCTCGAGCAATATCATAAGATTGGAATCGACCCGCGCAGCTGCTCTTTGTCAGTAGGGGTTTTCGGGGCCGAGCCCTGGACGGATTCGATGCGAGCCGAGGTTGAGCAAGCCTTCGACATGCACGCGGTTGATATTTACGGGCTGTCCGAAATCATGGGTCCGGGCGTGGCCAATGAATGCGTCGAAACCAAGGATGGTCCGGTCATCTGGGAGGATCATTTCTACCCCGAGATCATCGATCCCCAGACAGGTGAAGTGCTGCCAGATGGCGAAATGGGTGAGCTGGTGTTTACCACGCTGACCAAGGAAGGCCTGCCGATGATCCGGTACCGCACGCGCGACCTTACACGGTTGTTGCCGGGCACAGCACGGTCGATGCGGCGGATGGAAAAAATTACAGGACGGTCAGACGACATGATCATCCTACGCGGCGTGAATGTATTCCCAAGCCAGATCGAGGAACAGGTTCTGGCTACGGGTGGACTTGCACCTTATTACCAGATCGAACTCTACCGGGCGGGCCGTATGGACGCGATGCGCATTCACGTCGAGGCCACACCGGATGCCGCGGATGAGCTGAGCAAAACCGCCGCTGTGCGCATGCTGACGCGTCGGATCAAGGATGTCGTTGGCATTTCGACCGAGATCAATATAGGCGACCCGGGTGAGGTCGAACGCAGCCAGGGCAAGGCCCGGCGCGTCATCGACAACCGGAATGAATGAAGCAGAGGCGGAGATCACGAATTGGCCCGTACGATAGCAAAAGACCACGACCACAAGCGCGAACGAATTCTGAAGTCGGCCGCGCGCGTCTTTGCGCGTGAAGGCTTCGACAGGGCCTCGATGTCGCAACTGGCGACTGAGTGCGGGATATCCAAGGCCAATATCTACCATTACTACGACAGCAAGGATGCCATCCTGTTCGACATGCTGGAAACTTACCTTCGGCAATTACGAGACGGGATTTGCGGGCTGGACATGCAAGGGCTCAGTGCGCCGGACCGGCTGCGTAAGGCGGTCCGGGAAATCCTGCTGGCATACCAAGGCGTGGATGATGAACACCGGGTGCAGGCCACGGGTCTATCGGCCCTGCCTGCGGACCAGCAAAAGCTGCTGCGCGGTTACCAGCGCGATCTGGTCGTATTTCTGAGTGACATTATCGCCGACATCGCGCCTGACGTATTCAACGATAACGCGGCCAAATTGCAGGCGACGACCATGTCCGTTTTCGGAATGCTGAACTGGTTTTACATGTGGAACAAGGGCGCAGGCTCTGAAGTCCGCAGGGACTACGCTGCGCTTGTGAGTGATTTGACGCTGGACGGTTTGAATGGCCTCTAGGGGCTGAAGTAGTCACCTCATTGCACGGATGTGATTTGGTTTTCCCTGCCTTTCGGGGTTCAATAGGGCAGGAGGACGGACACTCATGCGCACGCCCGAACGTTTCGACAAGTTCTATTTCGCAAAAGTCGGCCTTGGTGAAGCCTGTGGCTGTGCCGAAAAGGTCATCGACGTCTATGAATTCAACCGACAGGGGGGATCGCCGGTAAAACGTGGGGTGCAGCAGAAAAGACCCAAGCGCCGCTCGCTCAGATCTTTGGCATTGAAATACGGGCTGATCAGCCGCAGCCGCACGGGCTGACCATTCAGGGGGCGTTCAAGCCCAGCTGTTGCACAGTGCGGGTTGCCTCTGCCGTCCAGCGGGCTTTCAACTCAGAACCGGTCAGGCGGCGCAACCCCAGTTTCCGCAGGGCCTCGGTTTTATCCGGACCGCCGGTGCCAAAGCTGGCTGCCACGCGCGGCCACCAGTAATCAACAGATTCCTGCATCTGCCCGGTATCGCCCTGTTCGGCCAGTTTCGTAGCACCCTCCAATGCCAGCTCACCATGGTGTGCTTCAATCGGGGCGATGGACCGGAATGCTTCGGCCAACGGCTGGTAAGAAATCGTCGAGAATTCGGCCAGTTGCTCGGCCACCGCGCGGCTCATCAACAGGTTCATGATCACTGCGTCCGTCCATCCAACGATCGGATAGTTGAAGACTGCAAGTCGCATGTCATGTTCGCTGCGGGTCGCACCGATATCTGCATCCCGGCTCAGGCGGGCGGTCCAGGGATGATGGGTGGCGTATCGCTGTGTATCGGCACCGAATTCGCCCATGATCTTCAGGACGCGATCCGCGTTGTCGATTTTCTCAAGCACGATCTTGGCGGCGGCAATACGTTCTTTGATGCCAGGACCCTGGTTGATGATATCGGCAAATCCGGCCGCACCGGCAAGTTCGCTGTCGACAAAAGTCGCCATCAGCTTCATCAGCTCGGCACGATAGCGGGGCGGGACATTGGTCGGGTTGGTCAATACGCCGCCAGCCGCCAGATAGCTGTCGAGTGTCATGTCTTCGGCCATTGGTCCTCTCCCTTTACTGATCGTAGTCGACGATAATGCGGTCGGTCACGGCGTAGGCCTGACAGCTCAGGACATACCCT
This sequence comes from Ruegeria sp. HKCCD6426, assembly GCF_057221115.1. Classification (NCBI taxonomy): domain Bacteria; kingdom Pseudomonadati; phylum Pseudomonadota; class Alphaproteobacteria; order Rhodobacterales; family Roseobacteraceae; genus Ruegeria; species Ruegeria sp. HKCCD6426. The sequence goes on from NZ_JBWVBF010000001.1 coordinate 47,169, forward strand.
TTTTCAACCTCGTAGTCTTCAAGCGCGTGGTTGGCGACCATTTCGACTTCACCCTCGATCACCCGGCAGCGACAGGTCGAGCAGACCCCGGCCTTGCAGGCATAGGGCGCGTCCATCGCGTTTTCCAGGGCGGCCTCCAGTATGGATTGATCTTTGGGCAGCGTAATCGTCTGGGTCGATCCATCCAGGGTAATGGACGCCTTCGTCTGATTGGCCTGTGTCCCCGCGTCTGCTGCAATCGCTGTGCGCTTGGCACGGCCGGGTTGGGCGCTTGCGAAGAGTTCGAATTTGATCTGATTATCACCCAGCCCGTGTTCCCGCAGGGCTGCCGCAATACCCAGCATCATCGGTTCGGGGCCGCAGATAAAGGCGGTGTCCACGTTCTTGATGTCGATCCAGTGCTTGAATAGTTCAGCACATTTTTCCTGTGTGACCAGCCCGGTAAACAGGTCGATTTCCTGTGCGTCGGTTTCCAGAATATGGATTACGTTCAGACGCCCCATATAGAGGTTTTTCAGATCCTCCAGTTCCTCACGGAACATGATCGTGTTGATGCCCTTGTTGGCATAGATCAGTGTGAATTGAGAATTGGGTTCGCGCGCCAGCGTCGTTCTCAGAATGGACAGTACCGGCGTGATGCCCGATCCTCCGGCGAAGCCCAGATATTGCTTTTCGGACAATGGGTCGATTGGTGTGTGGAAACTGCCCATCGGCGGCATGGCCTGCACAACGTCGCCGACTTTGAGATCCGAGTTGGCCCAGCTTGAAAAGGCTCCGCCATCTACCCGTTTGATCCCGACTTGCAGAACGCCGTCGTCCTTACCTGCGCAAATCGAATATGAACGGCGCAGTTCTTCGCCGTCAAAGTGCCTGCGGAAGGTCAGGTATTGGCCGGCGACGAAATCAAACTGATCCGCAGTCCCGTTTTCCGGTTTCAGGGTCACGACCACCGCATCGCGGATAGTCTTGTGGATGTCGGTAACTTTCAGGTCATGGAAGCGTGCCATCCGGTGCTCCTCCTCAGATGCACTTGAAATAGTCAAAAGGTTCTAGGCAGTCGGTGCAGCGCCAGTGCGCTTTGCACGGGGTCGAGCCGAATTGGCTGACCTTTTCAACCGCCTTGCTGCCGCAGCGCGGGCAACGGCTTGGTCCACCCGCAGGCTGCGGGGGGGCGATGCCGAATTCTTCCAGCTTTTCACGGCCCTTGTCGCTCAGCCAATCGGTCGTCCAGGCGGGCGAGATACTGGTCTTGATGCGGATATCGTCAATGCCATGACTGCGCAGAGCCGTTTCGATATCCATACTGATGACGGATGTTGCCGGGCAGCCGGAGTAGGTCGGCGTAACCGTGACCATCAATGTGCCGTCATTCCACTGCACATCGCGCACAATACCCAGATCGACGACCGAGATCACCGGGATCTCAGGGTCAGGAACGGCGTCCAGCCATTCCCAGACCTGATTTGTCGATGCGCGCGACATCTGCCGTTACCACGTTGCGCCGGGATAGGCGCGCTGCAACCACTGCATCTGGGTCAGCAGGTGGCCCAGATGTTCGGTGTGCATCCGCCCATCACGCCCGCCTTTGTGGGCGAAGCGGCTATCCGGGATGGTCAGGGTCGCCTCGGTCAAAACCCGTTCGATCAGAGCGTCATACTCTTCGCGCAGATCGGCCGGATTCGGCGCAATACCCGCTGCAACCATTTCAGCATCGACGTCGTCGCTCGCAAACATCTCGCCCACATAAGGCCAGAGGTAGTCCAGCGCCTCTTGCATCCTGGCGTGGCTTTCTTCGGTTCCGTCACCGAGCCCAACGACCGTGTCACCCGAGCGTTCGAGGTGGTAGGCAACCTCTTTGCTAGCTTTCGCTGCGATGGCCGCGACGCGTTCGTCCGAGGAAGTCATCAGATGCCCCAGCATGACTGAATGCCACGCATCGAACAGGAATTGACGCATCAACGTGCGGCCAAAGTCGCCATTAGGAACCTCGACCAGCAAGGCATTGCGGAAATCCCAGGCGTCGCGCAGAAACGCCAGATCATCGGCGCTTTTGCCGCCCTCGATCTCACCCGCAAGGCCCAGCCACATCTGTGTCTGACCGATCAGATCCAGTGCGGTGTTGGCAAGCGCGATGTCCTCCTCCAACACGGGTGAGTGACCGCACCACTCGCTGACGCGATGGCCGAGGATCAGAGTGTTGTCCCCCATTCTCAGCAGAAACTGCAGGAAAGCCTCGTCGCGGGTCATCACATCGCCCCCACTTCGTCAGGGATGTCGAAGAATGTCGGATGGCGGTACACCTTGCTTTCGCTGGGTTCGTACAGCGGACCCTTGTCGCTGGGTGATGAAGCCGCGATGTTGTTGGCCTCGACGACCCAAATCGACACGCCTTCGTTGCGACGCGTATAGACATCGCGAGCGTTCTTGATGGCCATTTCGGCGTCAGGTGCGTGCAGCGAACCGACGTGGCGGTGGCTCATACCGTGCTGACCGCGGATAAAGATTTCCCACAGGGGCCATTCGTTTTTCATGCGTGTTCCTCCTCAGGGTAGGCTTACTCTGCAGCCATGTTTCCGGTGCGTTTCTTGCGGGCGTGGGCCAGCAGTCCGTCACGGACCCATTTGCCGTCGTCCCAGGCCTTGTTGCGCGCCGCCAGTCGGTCGACGTTGCAGGGGCCGTTGCCCTTTATGACGTCGAAAAATTCTGACCAGTCGGGGTCGGTATAGTCGTAGTGTCCGCGCTCCTCGTTCCATTTCAGGTCGGGATCGGGGATCGTCAGACCCAGATATTCAGCTTGTGGCACGGTCTGATCTACGAACTTCTGACGTAGTTCGTCATTGGTGTTGATCTTGATCTTCCAAGCCATGGATTGCGCCGAATGGACACTTTCCTTGTCGGATGGTCCGAACATCATCAGGGACGGATACCACAGCCGGTTCATCGCATCCTGCGCCATCTTCTTCTGTTCTGGCGTGCCTTCAGCCATTTTGCGGATCGCGTCATAACCCTGCCGTTGATGAAAGCTCTCTTCTTTGCAGATCCGGATCATGGCGCGGGAGTATGGTCCGAAGGATGTCCGCTGCAGCGGAACCTGGTTCATGATTGCCGCACCATCGACCAACCATCCAACTGCACCAATGTCCGCCCAGTTCAGTGTCGGATAGTTGAAGATCGACGAGTATTTCATGCGACCATCCAGCAGCATCTCGGTGATCTCGTCGCGGCTGACGCCCAGAGTTTCCGCCGCGCAATAAAGGTAGAGCCCGTGTCCGGCCTCGTCCTGGACCTTGGCCAGCAGGATCGCCTTGCGCTCCAAAGTGGGCGCGCGGGTGATCCAGTTTCCCTCGGGCAGTTGCCCGACGATCTCGGAATGCGCGTGCTGGCCGATCTGGCGGATCAGCGTCGCGCGGTAATCGTCAGGCATCCAGTCTTTGGGCTCGATTTTGATATCAGCGTCGATCTTGTCCTGAAAGGCACGTTCCTGCTCGGTCATTTCCTCGCGGGATTTCACGCCTGTTCCGGCCGTTTTGATCATCTGAGCATACATGTCGGGTCTCCTCCCTTACACGCGTTCAAGAATAAGTGCGGCACCTTGGCCTACGCCCACGCACATGGTGCACAGCGCATAGCGACCACCGGTGCGGCGCAACTGATAAGCTGCTGTCATCACCAGCCGAGCGCCGGACATGCCAAGCGGGTGACCGATGGCAATCGCTCCGCCATTCGGGTTCACATGAGGTGCGTCGTCAGGCACACCCAATTCGCGCAGCGTGGCCAGACCTTGCGAGGCAAATGCCTCGTTCAATTCTACCACATCCATCTGTTCTATGCTTAACCCGGCGCGCTCCAACACCTTGCGGCTGGCCGGGACCGGACCAATCCCCATAATACGGGGTTCGACGCCTGCGACGGACATACCTACGACGCGTGCAATCGGGGCAAGTCCATTCTTGGCCGCAGTGGCTTCGTTTGCCAGAAGGAGGGCCGCCGCACCATCATTTACACCCGATGCGTTTCCGGCGGTGACCGTCTTGTCCGGGCCGTTGATCGCTTTGAGTCCGGAGAGCTTTGCGGCGGTCGTACCCGGGCGGGGATGCTCGTCTGTATCTACGACGATCGGGTCACCCTTGCGTTGGGGGATTGTGACCGGGGTGATCTCCTCCTGAAACACCCCGGTCTGGTGCGCCGCGGCCCAGCGGGCCTGGCTGCGTTCGGCAAAAGCATCCTGATCTTCGCGGCTGATGCCATAAGCTTCCGCTACGTTATCTGCGGTTTCGGGCATCGAGTCGATACCAAATTTCCGCTGCATCTCAGGGTTCACGAACCGCCAGCCAATTGTGGTGTCGTATACGGCGTTTGCCCGCGAAAACGCCGACGTTGCCTTTGGCATTACAAACGGCGCGCGCGACATGCTTTCGACGCCGCCCGCGATAGCCATGTCGTAGTCTCCGGCCTTGATTGCCCGCGCAGCCATGCCAACGGCATCCATACCGCTGGCGCAAAGCCTGTTAAGTGTTGTTCCCGGTACTTCCACCGGCAGCCCGGCCAGCAGTGCGGCCATACGTGCTACATTGCGGTTGCTTTCACCCGCCTGATTGGCGTCGCCATAGATGACATCGTCCAAGCTTGCCCAATCGACCTGCGGGTTCCGCGCCATCAGGGCGGCCATCGGAATGGCGGCCAGATCATCGGTTCGAACCGTGCTTAGGTTGCCGCCGTATCGCCCGATGGGCGTCCGCTGAGCGTCGCAGATAAAGGCATCCATGGATCGAACTCTCCTCTATTGTGTCAGCAACAATAATTGACCGATGGGTCGGTTAATAGACTCGCGTGCGATTCGTGGCAAGAAAAATGTAACGAGAATTAATCGACCAGAGGAAAGCTGTAACATATTACGGCGGTCAAAGAAAAAGCCCGCGAAATTGCGGGCCTGTCACGACGATCAGATAATTGAGGCGATTTCAGGCCAACCCGGTCAGAGGTGCCTTAGCACAGAACTTAGATTACGTCGGCCATAACGAGACGAATGATGTCTTTTCGATCTATGCCGCGCGTGGCCAGATCAGCATCGCTCAGGGACCACAGCATTTGCACTTTGCGCGTCTTGACGCGAGCCTCACCAATCTCGGCCAATGCGGCGCAAATGCCTTTGGCAATGTCTGCGACAACTGCGATCAGCGACTGTAGGGCAGGGCGTTGGCTTGTGGACTGGCGCATTGATCCATCTTTCCATCGAGGATTTCATCACACGCGTTTATTACGCAAGTTGGCAGCTCTCAGCCATACAGTTTTCGGCATAGCCGTTGTGCAGCCAGCGCAAATCGGAAAAGGGCTGACCCAAGGGTCGACAGTCATGCATTGGGCATCTCTTCAAACCATCGCGAAGATGCGGGCTGATCTGCCCGACCCGCCGGCGTGTGGGCGCCCCTACGATCAGAGTGGCACGGCTGGATGAAACCTTGTCTAGATTTGCCAGATTCTCGATCCCCGGTTGACCAAAGTAGGTCGGGAAGTCGGCGTCGTAGACGTGGGTCGTGTCCATGAACGCTCCGCGGCCACCGCAGCCCCGGCTTTGAAGAATGACCTGCGAGACAGCATGTGGTCTTTCACTGAATTTATGACGCAGATATCGCACATGGTATTTCCCCCTGTTTGTTTCTCGGCGAAACAGACAGTTCAACCCTGACCCCAAAAGGCTGTAACTTACTTGACCTGGTCCAGATCAATTTAAGGCGTATGCGCTAGGTCACGGATAAAATATTTTCCAATTCTCGGTGTTTATCGAAAAACCGAACGTTTAGTCGGTAAATGGGCTTGAATACGGTCGAGACCCGGTTAGTCTTCGGGCGCGCTTCCTTTCAAGGCATTGAATGGGCGCGCCGAATGCATCAATCGAGTGGGAGGATGAACCGGATGTCCCAGGTAGTCGGATATGAAAAGGTCGGGGACATCGCTGTTCTTGCAGCGCAGAACCCGCCGGTAAACGCACTGGGTGTTGATGTGCGGCGGGGCCTGTTGGCTGGCATCGAACGCGCCGAAGCCGAGGAAGCGCGCGCTGTGCTGATTTATGGAACCGGCCGGACATATTTCGCGGGCGCCGACATCCGCGAATTTGGCAAACCTCCGCAAGACCCGTGGCTTCCCGCGCTGTGCGACCGTATCGAGGCATCGCCCCTGTTGATTGTCTCGGCGATGCATGGAACCGCGCTGGGAGGGGGGCTCGAGGTCGCATTGTCCTGTCATTACCGCATTGCCGTGCCCTCGGCCAAAATTGGACTGCCCGAGGTGAACTTGGGTATTATCCCTGGCGCCGGCGGGACCCAACGCCTGCCGCGCGTAACTGGTGTTCAGGCAGCGTTGGACATGATCACGACAGGCCGCCATGTATCCGCGTCTGAGGCGTTGAAAATGGGGGTGTTGGATAAGGTTCAGGAGGGTGATCCGCGCCAGATCGGCCTGGAATACGTGACGGAGTTGCTGGGAAACAAAGCACCGCGCCGCCCGATTTGCGATATGCCTAGTCCGGAACCAATTGACTTTGATGCGGCCTATGATGGCGTGCTGAAAAAGGGGCGTGGTCAGCTCTCTCCGGCTATTGCCGTGCGGGCGGTGCAGGCTGCGAGCGAGTCGGATAGCTTTGCGGCGGGTCTGGCGCGTGAGCGTGAACTGTTCATGGAGCTGATGGCGTCCGACCAACGTAAGGGTCTGATCCATGCCTTTTTTGCGGAACGCGCGGTTTCGAAGCTGCCAGAACTGAAGGACGTTGAAGCTAGGGAACTGCATCAGGTCGGCGTTGTGGGCGGCGGCACGATGGGTGCTGGAATTGCTACATCTGCCCTTTTGGCCGGGTTGCAGGTGATACTGCTAGAGATGTCTGAGGATGCCGCTCAGGTAGCAAAGAACCGGATTGCCTTAAATCTCGGCGGGGCGGTCAAGCGCGGTAAACTGAGCCAGAGTGAGCAGGATGAAATTCTTGGCAGCAAGTTGACGCTCGCGACTGATTTTGAAGCATTGAGTACTGCCGATCTGGTGATCGAAGCTGTGTTCGAAGACATGGAGGTCAAAAAGCAGGTCTTTGTCAGTCTGGATGCAGTCTGCAAAGACGGTGCGATTCTGGCGACCAACACTTCCTATCTGGACATCAACGAGATCGCGAATGCGACCCGGCGTCCCGGCGATGTGATCGGATTGCATTTTTTCTCTCCTGCCCATGTGATGAAACTGCTCGAAATTGTTGTGGCCGATCAAACCCTGCCCGATGTGGTTGCGACGGGTTTTGCACTGGGGCGCAGACTGAGAAAGGTGTCCGTGCGGGCCGGCGTGTGCGACGGCTTCATCGGGAACCGCATCCTGAACGCTTACCGCTCCTGCGCCGATCACATAGTGCTGGACGGAGCAAGCCCCTTTCAGATTGACAAGGCCCTGACCGATTTCGGATTTGCGATGGGGCCATTTGCGGTATCGGATCTGGCCGGGTTGGACATCGGCTGGGCGGCGCGCAAACGCAAGCGAGCTGCAGGGCTTGATGCCCGGGCGCGCGACAGCTCATACGCGGATAAGCTGTGTGAGGCCGGGCATTTCGGGCAGAAGACCGGCAAAGGTTACTACATATACGAGCCGGGCAGGCGTGGAGGAGTGCCAAACCCCGAAGTTATGCCTTTGGTCGAAGCTGACCGTGCGGCGCAAGGGATAACTCCGCGCGTTTTCTCGGACGAAGAGATTGTGCGCCGCTACATGACCGCGATGGCTAATGAAGCAGCCAAAGTGGTTGGCGAAGGTATCGCCCGCCGCCCATTGGATGTGGATGTGGTTCTACTCTATGGTTACGGGTTCCCGCGGTATTGGGGCGGGCCACTGAAATGGGCGGATATTCGCGGCTTGCCAGAGGTTCTGTCCGATATTCGGGCGTGGTCAGAGGAGGACGATTATTTCTGGCAGCCTGCACCGATGCTCGAAAAGTTGGTCGCCGAGGGTCGCTGTTTCGAAGATCTGAACAGATAGCCCAAGCGTCAGTTTTAAACGGACTGCATCAAGCAAAATAGCTTTGCCTCCGCGCGACATCGGCTTTGCCAATACGGCTAGCGGCTTTGAGCCCGGCATCGCGCGCAACGCGATGCCGGGCTCAACGGGAGGAAGTGTTACAGTAGGAACACTGACGACTAGTGACAGCGTTTTAGTTAGGTCAACGCGCCCTCGGCCGCCTCACGAACTGCGCAGATGTTTTCACCATAGACTTCAGGGTTGCCCACGGATCCGCCTTTGAAGACAGCCGAGCCTGCGACCAGCACATCTGCTCCGGCTGCGGCGACCAAGGGCGCAGTTTTGGGGTCCACGCCGCCATCGATCTCAATATGGATAGGGCGATCCCCAATCATCTGACGCAGGCGGCGAATTTTGCTTGTCATGTCGATGAATTTCTGACCGCCAAATCCGGGGTTCACGGTCATCACGCAGACCAGATCGGCCAAATCAAGCAGATGCTCGACTGCCTCAGCCGGAGTGCCCGGGTTCAGTGCGACACCGGCCTTCATTCCAGCAGCGCGGATCGCTTGCAGAGTTCGGTGGGTGTGTGGCCCTGCCTCGACATGGGCTGTCAGGATGTCGGCACCTGCATCAGCATACGCCTGAATGTAGGGATCGACCGGCGTGATCATCAGGTGCACGTCCATCACGGTTTTGACATGCGGGCGGAAGGCTTTGACCGCCGGAGGGCCAAAAGTGAGGTTTGGCACAAAATGCCCGTCCATCACGTCCACATGAACCCAATCCGCCCCTTGTGCCTCGATGGCCTGAATCTCCTGTCCGAAGTTGGCGAAATCGGCAGAAAGGATTGAAGGGGCGATCTTGATCTTGCGGTCAAAGCTCATGGCTGGCCTCATATGAGAAACACTGTTGAGGCGCATATATCCGCGACGCGCGGCAAAGTGTAGGCCCTATGGTCTACCCGTGCACGTTTACAAAACTTTCACTGAACCGACACACAGCCGTTGAACGGCTTCTGTAGCTGACCGCCAACAAGAAGTGGGGGTGGTACGTGCTGCGCGTAGATAAGCTAACCAAACGATTTGGGGAAAACGTGGCCGTGGATGCCGCGACACTGGATGTCGATAAACCCTGCATGATCGGCATCATTGGCCGTTCGGGCGCAGGCAAATCGACACTCTTGCGAATGATCAACCGCCTGACGGATTCGAGCAACGGTAAGATCCTGTATGAAAATCGCGACGTGACCCAGCTCAAAGGTCGGGACAAACGCGCTTGGCAGGCGGATTGCGCGATGATTTTTCAGCAGTTCAATCTGGTGCCGCGTATGGATGTGGTATCGAACGTGCTGCATGGCACGCTGAACCGTCACTCGACCCTGGCCACCATGTTCAACCTGTTCCCGATGGAGGACATCCATCGGGCCATCGATATTCTGGATCGTCTGGGTATCGCGGAACACGCACCGAAACGGGCCGAAGCTTTATCGGGCGGTCAGCAGCAGCGTGTCGCGATTGCACGTGCCCTGATGCAGGACCCGAAGATCATTTTGGCGGATGAGCCCATTGCCTCGCTGGACCCTATGAATGCGCAAGTTGTGATGCAGGCGCTGCGCCGCATCCATGAAGAGGACGGGCGTACCGTCATCGCCAACCTGCACACGCTGGATACCGCGCGCCGGTATTGCGACCGCGTGGTCGGCATGCGCGACGGGCGCATCGTGTTCGACGGGCTGCCCGAACAACTGACCACTGGTGTCGCCCGCGAAATCTACGGCGCCGATGCCAATTTCTCGGAAGAGGCGACATCGACCGAGATCGACACGCTCGACACCACCCAAAAAGCCCTGATGGAAGCAGAGGCCACCATCTGAGCCATACCAAACCCTTTCATCGACCGGCCGATGAAAGGCCGGCACATCAAACCGGAGAGAGACAGATGAAAAAACTAATTGCCGCCCTTGTTGCGACCACTGCCATGGCCGCGCCTACAATGGCTCAGGACATCAGCGAATTTCGCATCGGTATTCTGGGTGGAGAAAACGCTCAGGACCGTCTGAACAACAACGAATGCCTGCGCGAATATACCGAAGAGACGCTGGGCGTTGAAACCAAGCTGTTTGCCCCTGCCGATTATAACGGCGTGATTCAGGGCCTGCTGGGCGGCACTATCGACATGGCGTGGCTGGGCGCGTCAGGCTATGCGAAAACCTATCTGTCAGACCCTGAAGCCGTCGAGCCGGTTCTGGTCAAGGTGAACGTTGATGGTGGGTATGGCTACTACTCGATCGGCTTCGCCCGCAAAGACAGCGGTATCGCCTCGCTGGACGACATGAAGGGTAGGACTTTCGGCTTCGGCGACCCGAATTCGACCTCGGGTTACCTGATCCCTTCGATTGAAATCCCGCAGGCCACCGGCGCGACCATGGATTCGGGTGACTACTTCGGCGAAGTGAAGTTCACCGGCGGTCACGAGCAGACCATTGTGGCCGTGAACAACGGTGATGTTGACGGTGGTGTGACCTGGGCTGATGGTTTGGGCAACTGGGAAGACGGCTTCAACTCGGGTGCTTTGCGCCGCGCGGTTGATGCGGGTCTGGTCGACATGAACGATCTGGTCATGATCTGGCAGTCGCAGCCGATCCCCGAAGGTCCTGTCGTTCTGCGCACTGCGTTGCCTGCAGACGTCAAAGAAAAGATGACCGCGCTGATGGCCGGTCTGCACGAGAAGGACGATGACTGCTTCTACGGTGTGGCCGCAGGTGAAGCGAAAGCGTTCGAGCCGATCACGCACGACGCCTACGAAATCATCATCGAAGCGCGCAAGCTGAAATCCAACTAAGCCTGCACATCCAATGATCGGTGTCCGGTGCCGAACCGGACCCCGGTTTTCCCCTCAGGAGCATTCCATGACAGACCTGACTGCAGGGCCCCAAAGCGTCGATCTGATCCGCGACGAATACACAGCGATGACACGACGCAAAAGGGTCTATGGTGGCATCCTCCTGATCCTGTTCGTTGCGCTGATGGCGGCGGGATTCCGCACCGCCGACGACCGCAACGCAGGCAGCTTTATCGATGGCTGGCATCGAATTCTGGACTACCCGTCCGAAGTGCTTGCAGAAGCATGGGAAAAGATCGCCGAGATGCCCTCGCATCTGGTCACGTTCTTCCCGGCGCTGGTCGAGACACTGAATATCGCAGCGGCTGCGACCTTGGTCGGTACTATCGTGGGTACGTTTCTGGCGCTGATGTCGACGCGCGGCATGGCGCAGTGGCCTTCGCTGATCCCTGTCTTCCGCCGTATCTCGGATATCTTTCGCGCCATCCCGGAAATCGTAATTGCGCTGGTTCTGATCTTCATTCTGGGCGGCGGGCCGATTCCGGCAATGATCGCCATTGCCATTCACACGGCGGGCGCTCTGGGAAAGCTGTTCTCGGAAGTAAACGAAAACGCCTCGCTTAAGCCGGTTGAGGGGTTGCATTCAGTGGGCGCAAACTGGTCCCAGCGCATGTATCTGGGCGTGATCCCGCAGGTCGGGCCAAACTATGTGAGCTATGCGTTGCTGCGGTTCGAGATCAACATTCGCGCCTCGGCCATTCTGGGGTTCGTCGGCGCGGGCGGACTGGGCTACGAGTTGCGCAACGCCATGTCCTGGGGGCAGGGGCGCTACGATGAGGCCGCCGCCATCTTCATCCTGCTTTTCGTCACAATTGTCGTCGTAGATCAGCTGTCCGGTTATCTGCGCGACCGTCTGACCCATGGGTCGGAAAAAGGAGCCTCGGCATGAGTACCTTTGCGACCGACCTGTCCATTAACGAGCTCAAGGCCGAGGCCGATCACCTGTTCAGCCGCAAGCGGATCGTGAATTTTGGATTGCCGGGTCTGGTTCTTGTCTATCTGATCTACGTCTTCTTTGCCTTCGACGTGCCCGGCCTGACCGAACGTGTCAATTGGGACAACGGCAAGACGCTTGTATCGGACAGTTACAGCTTTAAAACGCATGTGACGCGGGACAATCGCAAGGGCGAAGTGTCTGTTGCCATCGAGGGAGAGCGCAAAGGGGCCTATCCCGACGGAACCGCACCCGAATGGGTGGCGCCGGGCGAGACCACCGTGATCGATCTGGAAGGAGGTCACGAAGTGCGGTTTGGGCCCGAGACCGTCGAATACGACATTCCCGGTTATGGTACCGTGCGCGCCCCGCCCAGTCGGTCCGCAGGTGTGCAGGCCGACTTGCCAGCGGGGGACGTGCCCGACTGGATCAACGTTTCAAAGAACCGTCTGGCCATCACCACGGATGCGGGCCGCCTGACCGTGACGCGTAACCGGTCAGAAGTATTCCGCTACTTCACCGGGTGGGAGCTGTTCTGGTTCACGCTCGACAGCCCCTATTACGGCAAGTCCTTTCCTGAACTGGCAGGACGTGCGGCATCGGGTGAAGCCGGAGCGATCTTCAACGATTTCTGGACCAACAAGATGTGGCGGCATCAGGACGTGGCCTGGGCTATCTTCGAGACGATCCTGATGGCGTTCCTCGGAACGCTCGGTGCCGGCATGATCGCGCTGCCGCTGGCCTTTCTGGCAACGCGCAACTTCAACCCGCTGCGGTCGGTGCGGTTTGCGACCCGCCGGGTATTCGATTTCGTGCGCGGTGTAGATGCGCTGATCTGGACCGTCGTTCTGGCCCGTGCCTTCGGGCCTGGCCCTCTGACCGGCGCGCTGGCCATTTTGGTGACAGACACTGGCACCTTCGGCAAGATCTTCTCTGAGGCGCTGGAAAATGTAGACCAGAAACAGATCGAGGGCGTTCAGTCTACGGGAGCGAACGCACCGCAACGGTACCGTTTTGGTGTGATCCCACAGATCACTCCTGTCCTGCTGAGCCAGCTTCTCTATTTCCTCGAGTCCAACACCCGCAGCGCAACCGTGATCGGTGCGATCACCGGTGGTGGGATCGGTTTGCTGCTGACGCAAGCGATCATCACCCAGAAAGACTGGGAGGAAGTGGCCTATTACATCGTCCTGATCATCCTGATGGTGATGTTGATGGATTGGTTTTCGGGCTGGCTGCGCAAGCGTCTTATCCAGGGCGAGGCCGGTAAAAAGCGCAAGCCGCGGGACACCAAGGCCAAATCATTCTTGCTGCCGTGAACTCAGAACAAGGACAAATTAACCATGGCGCGACTGCGTTCCGACCAGCCGTTCATCCATCCCGATTGTCAGATCAGCGGCAGCACCTTCGGAGAATATGTCGAGATTGGAGCTGGAACGCGGGTCGCGAACTCCAGGTTTGGTGACTATTCCTATTGTGACCGGACTTGCGACATCGCCAATGCCCGGATTGGAAAGTTCGCCAATATCGCCAGCTACACGCGGATCGGGGCGACTGATCATCCGATGGAGAAGGCCTCGCTACATCATTTTCACTATCGCTCTGCCGACTATTGGGATGATGCTGAGGATGATGCCGACTGGTTTGCCCACCGTGCTGGACGCACAGCTTTTATCGGCCATGACACCTGGATCGGGCACGCGGCCATCATCAAGCCCGAAGTAACCATCGGCCATGGCGCGGTGGTTGCGTCGGGGGCGATCGTGACCAAGGACGTGCCGCCTTACACCATCGTCGCCGGAGTGACCGCTAAGGTAGTCCGCCGCCGTTTCCCTGACCGTATTGCAGAGCGCATGACGGCATTGGCCTGGTGGGATTGGGGCAATGCGCAGCTACGTGCCGCCCTGCCAGACTTTCGCGCGCTGCAGGCTGAGGCGTTTCTGGAGAAATACGAGTAGCACTGGTTGATCGAGCAGCGGGTGCTCGCGCCCGCCGCGCCCAATGGAATGAGGCCTCCGGAGGTAGGTCGAAAACCGGCGGGAGCGCTTCTGGGTGTCAGGTATCGCTGATGGTCAGGGTCACACGCTCGCCCGCAAATACGGTCTTGCCATATTCAACCGGCCGCCCGTCCGGGTCAGCATTGATACCGACAGAATGCAAAACCGGAGCCCCTTCGCTCAGGTTCAAGTGCAAGGCCTGCGTGGCAGTGGCTGCGCGAGCCGTTAGACGCGTGGATGCCCGTACATAGTCCTCAACACCGCACCGCTGCAGGGCCTTTGTGACAGATTGTGTTTCAGTCAGGGTCTGCAGGATGTCCGGGAAGCGGATCGCCGGAAAACAGCTTTGAAACACAGCCACCGGCTGACCATCGGCAAGGGACAAGCCGTCATAGACATGAACGGGGTTGCCAGGGTTCAGCTCAAGCGCTTCTGCCTCTGTCTCGTCTGCGGCTCGTGTCGTCAGGGACAGTATTCGCTTGCCCGGGATCTTGCCGCTGGCTGAAATGCTCTTGTGATATCTGACCCGTTTGCCAATCGGATAATCCGTGGGCTGCGCAGTCACAAATACCCCTGCGCCGCGCCGAGCAAGGACCAAGCCCTGATTGGCCAGTTCTGCCAGAGCGCGTCGGACAGTATGGCGGTTAACCCCATGTTTTGCGGCTAACTGCGCCTCGGTCGGCAGGCGATCTCCGGTCCCGTAGCGACCCTCCGCAATGTCCGAGGTTAGGCTCAATGCGATGCTTTTCCAGACAGGCGTTTTGTTCATGTCATTAAAACTTCATGGAAACATGGATTGCGGGACGTGGGCGTAAGAGTTAGTATTTGTCTAGTTGTATAGTTCACACAGACAACCGCGACAAGGGCCTTCGATGACAGATCAGACAAAAACCGATACCGCCGCGCGGCAGGAATGGATGGGGCTGTTGGCACGTGCTCCTGAACAGGCGGTCATGAAGCTTTGGGCCGGAGTTGCGGATAGACCGTCATTCGAGTGGTTGCGCAAACCGGAAATCGGCGGCGTGATGGTGCGCGGTCGAACAGGTGCGACAGGTGCGCCATTCAACCTCGGAGAAATGACAGTAACGCGCTGTTCGCTGGTACTTCCGGACGGCACCGTTGGGCACGGCTATGTCCAGGGCCGTTCAAAGCCCAAGGCCGAGGCGGCGGCAATAGTTGATGCGCTGATGCAGACCGGGGCTGAGAATGCGATCCGCGACGCTGTGATCGAGCCTTTGAAGCAGCAGATAAATGCAACCCAGACAGCTCGGGCTGCGAAGGCGGCGGCAACCAAGGTGGAGTTTTTCACGATGGTTCGGGGAGAGGATTGATGGCTGCGCAAACGCCTTACACAGGTGGATTTCAGGATGCCCCCTGCGACGCTGCTATTGCATTTCGCGCGGCGATGACCGTCATGGCTCGACCGGGTGAAATCCGGTCTTTGAAGGGGTGCGAGCCTCCGGTACCCCTGTCCGTTGCTGCCGGCGCTTTGCTGCTGACGTTGTGCGATGCAGATACCGGAGTTTATCTGGCGGGCAAAATCAATACAGCGTCTGTGCGTCAGTGGCTGACTTTCCACACGAGCGCACCGATTGTTGGCCCAGCCCAAGCTGATTTTGCCGTTGGCACTTGGACAGACCTGATGCCCCTACACGACTATCGCATTGGCACACCAGAATACCCCGACCGCGCTGCTACGCTGATCGTCGAAAGTGACGTCTTGCAACCTCATGGCACTGTGCTGAGAGGGCCGGGCATAGAGAATTCGGCAAAATTCTCGCTGCCGGATGTTGCGGCGCTGCAAGGTAATGCGAGGCTCTATCCGCTGGGTTGCGATTTCTTTTTCACAAGCGGTGACCAGGTTGCGGCTTTGCCGCGCAGCACGCAGATCGAAGTGGAGGGCTAGAGATGTATGTTGCCGTCAAAGGTGGCGAAAAGGCCATTGAAAACGCCCATGCCTGGCTGGCCGAGGAACGGCGCGGTGATAGGGGTGTGGCCGAACTGAGCATAGCGCAGATTCGTGAGCAACTGAGCCTTGCCGTAAACCGGGTGATGGCCGAAGGATCATTGTTCGATCCTGACCTTGCCGCACTAGCCATCAAGCAGGCGCGCGGAGATCTGATCGAAGCGATCTTTCTGGTCCGCGCATATCGCACGACGTTGCCACGCTTTGGGTATTCCAACCCGGTTGAAACCGGAGATATGGCATGCGATCGCAGGATTTCGGCCACCTTCAAGGAAGCGCCCGGAGGACAAGTACTGGGGCCGACTTTCGATTACACCCATCGTTTGCTGGATTTCAAACTGACGGCTGATGGTGAAACGCCGCCCGCGCCGGAAGGGACGGCCCGGAATGAACCAACGCCACATATCACAGAGTTCTTAAGGGGCGAGGGTATTATTCAGAACGAACCTGCAAACGACATCACGCCGGGCGATTTGACACGCGAACCGATGGAGTTCCCGTCGAACCGCCCGTTGCGCCTGCAATCGCTGACACGCGGGGACGAGGGATTTGTGCTGGGCATGGCTTACTCGACACAGCGTGGCTATGCACGCAATCATGCCTTTGTCGGCGAGTTGCGGATTGGCAAGGTTGCAGTTGAGATGGACATTCCCGAACTGGGGTTTGCTATCGATATCGGTGAGATCGAACTGACGGAATGCGAAACCGTGAACCAGTTCAAAGGCTCCAAGACGGAACCACCCCAATTCACCCGCGGTTATGGTCTGGTCTTTGGTCAGTCCGAGCGCAAGTCCATTGCCATGGCTCTGGTTGATCGTGCCCTGCGATGGGAGGAGCTGGGCGAGGACAATCTGGGCGCGCCCGCACAGGACGAGGAATTTGTTCTAAGCCATGCCGACAATATTCAGGCCACTGGCTTTCTCGAACATATCAAACTGCCGCACTACGTGGATTTCCAATCGGAACTTGAACTGGTGCGCAAACTGCGCCGCGAGGCAGAGGAACGGATCACGCTGAAGGAGGCCGCAGAATGAAAGCTGTTGTTTTTGACATAGGCGGCGTGCTGATCGATTGGCAGCCACACCTGGCATGGGTTGATGAACTGGGTTCGGAAGAAGCTGCGCGCGCCTTTATTGAACGCACGGATTTCCGGGCAAAGAATGCGCGGGGGGATAATGGAGAGCTGTTCGCCGAAATGGCGCAAGAGCTTGATGATCCCGACGACCAACGTTTGTTTGCGGCCTATGTCGGGCTCTATGCCCGCACCGTTGAAAATTCAATTCATGGGACATGGGCGGTGCTGGACAGGCTGAAAGCAAATGGCACGCCAGTCCATGCCATCACAAACTGGTCTGCCGAGACCTGGCCGGAAGGTGTGAAAGCGCATCCTCGTTTAGCCAGGGCGTTCGGAACGTTGGTGGTGTCGGGGCAGGAAGGTATGATGAAGCCGGATGCGCGGATCTTCCACCTGCTATGCGACAGGGCAGGTATCATTCCTGAAGATTGTGTCTTCATCGATGACAGCCCTCATAACGTCGATGGCGCAAAAGCCGTTGGCATGGATGCAATCCACTTCACCACTCCACATGCGCTGGAAATCGCACTGACTGAAAGAGGTTTCCTATGAGCGAATACAACTTCGCATACCTGGACGAGCAAACGAAGCGGATGATCCGCCGGGCAATTCTCAAAGGTTTGGCTGTTCCGGGCTATCAGGTGCCTTTTGCCAGCCGCGAGATGCCGATGCCCTATGGGTGGGGCACAGGCGGGGTGCAGGTTTCGGCTGCGACGTTGACCCCAGATGACACGCTTAAGGTGATCGACCAGGGCGCGGATGATACGACCAACGCGGTTTCCATCCGCAAGTTCTTTGAGAATACCGCAGGCGTCGCGACGACCGAGGAAACCGACCGGGCGACGATCATCCAGACCCGCCACCGCATTCCCGAGGCCAAGCTGAGCGCAGATCAGATAATCGTGTATCAGGTGCCGATTCCGGAGCCACTGCGCTTTCTTGAGCCGCGTGAGACTGAGACGCGCAAGATGCATAGCCTTGAGGAATACGGGCTGATGCATGTGAAGCTGTATGAGGACATTAGTCAGCACGGCGCGATCTCGACCGCTTATGCCTATCCGGTGAAAGTGTCAGGCCGCTATGTGATGGACCCGTCCCCGATCCCGAAGTTCGACAATCCAAAGCTTGAGATGGACGCGATCCAGCTGTTCGGTGCAGGGCGCGAGCAGCGGATTTACGCAGTGCCGCCGCATACCAAGGTCGTTAGCCTCGACTTCGAGGATTACCCCTTCGAAGCGACTAAGGCAGATCATCCCTGCGATTTGTGTGGGGCGGAAGACAGTTATCTGGACGAAGTGATCATGGATGACGCCGGCAACCGGATGTTCGTCTGCTCTGACACCGATTATTGCCGGTCCCGCCGCGAGGCGGGCCATGTGGGCCGACTGGCCGAGGAGGATGCGGCATGACCCCTCTGTTGCAGGTAAAAGGCATCGAGAAACACTATGGCGCGCGGATCGGATGCATGGATGTGAGCTTCGATCTGTATCCCGGTGAGGTGATGGGAATCGTCGGAGAAAGCGGCTCGGGTAAGTCAACCTTGCTCAATTGCATGGCAGGTCACCTTGAGCCCGATGCGGGGCAGGTGATCTTTGACACGCGGGTCGATGGACCGGTCGATACGGTCACCATGTCGGAACCCGAGCGCCGGATGCTAAGCCGCACCGACTGGGCTTTTGTCCATCAGCATGCTCGCGACGGTTTGCGCATGTCGGTCAGTGCCGGCGGCAACATTGGTGAACGGTTGATGGCCGTAGGCGACCGCCACTATGGCAATATTCGAGGCCAAGCCATCGACTGGCTGGGTCGGGTCGAGATCGATGAATCTCGCATCGATGATCGGCCGACCGCGTTTTCCGGCGGGATGCAGCAGCGATTGCAGATTGCGCGGAATCTGGTGACCGGGCCGCGGCTGGTGTTCATGGACGAGCCGACCGGAGGCCTGGATGTCTCGGTGCAGGCGCGGTTGCTGGACCTGTTGCGCGGACTGGTTCGCGAGATGGGGTTGAGCGCGATTATCGTCACGCATGATCTGGCCGTAGTGCGCCTGCTGGCCGACAGGCTGATGGTGATGAAAGACGGCCATGTGGTCGAGGCCGGGCTGACGGATCAGGTTCTGGATGATCCGCAGCATGCCTACACGCAGCTGCTCGTATCGAGCGTTCTTCAAGTGTGAGGGTAAGAAAGATGATTGAGCTTAAAAATGTGAGCAAGAGTTTTACTCTGCACAATCAGGGCAGTGCGGTCATTCCGGTGATGGATGGTGCCTCGCTGAAGGTCGCGCCCGGTGAGTGCGTGGCTCTGACCGGGGCTTCTGGTGCGGGCAAGTCGACGCTGATGCGTGTGATTTATGGCAATTACCTTGCCGCGTCAGGTCAGGTTTTGGTGGGTGGTCTGGATGTCGCCCAGGCAGAACCTCGCGAGATTCTGGCTTTGCGTCGTGAAACGCTGGGCTATGTCAGCCAGTTTCTGCGGGTGGTTCCACGCGTTCCGACGCTTGAAGTTGTGGCCGAACCGTTGCTGGCAGTTGGCTGTGACAGGCAGCAGGCGATGGAAAAGGCCAAGGTCCTGCTGCGGCGGCTGAACATCCCCGAACACCTGTGGTCCCTCAGCCCAACAACGTTTTCCGGCGGTGAGCAGCAGCGCGTGAACATCGCTCGTGGTTTTGCGCACGAATACCCTGCGGTGCTGCTGGATGAACCAACGGCGAGTCTGGATGTCCAAAACCGTGAAACCGTCCTTTCTTTGATCGATGAGGCTAAGGCGCGCGGTGCGTCGATTGTCGGGATCTTCCATGATGTCGGTGCCCGGGATCGTGTCTGTGATCGCGAGGTCAACGTTTCGGATTTCACACCCGGATTGGCGGCATGAGCCTTGCCCCGGTCATAGCAGTTGTCGGTCCGTCCGGTGTCGGTAAGGACAGCGTGATGGAAGCGCTGGTCGCACGAGCGCCCGGTTTTGAAAAGGTGCGCCGGGTGATCACGCGGCCCGAAGGTGAAGAAGGCGAAGATTTCGACCGGGTCTCTGTCGAAACGTTTGACCAGATGGCTCAGGCCGGAGGCTTTGCTCTGAGTTGGCCTGCACACGGGCTGTCCTATGGAATACCCCGGCAAATCGAGACGCAGAGGTGCGAAGCCGAAGCCGTACTGGTAAACCTGTCGCGGGGCGTATTGCTACAGGCGCAGGAGGTTTTCGGTAACCTCATCGTGGTATCACTGACTGCGGATAAGCAGGTTCTGGCACAACGCCTCTCGGCCCGGGGCCGAGAAAGCGGCGATGAGCAGGCGCGGCGTTTGGGGCGATCCAAGGCTCCGCTACCGGGTGGATTGAACCGTCTGATCGAAATTGACAACTCCGGCACATTGGAAGCGACCGTAGACGCCATACTGCTCCAGCTTCAAGCAGTGAGGGCGTAGCGATGGATCAGGTGAAACCGCCCGTCCTCGGCCTCGCCCACCAACGCCAGATCACTGATCAGGAACGGCGAGGGCAAAAGCGGGGTAAGACGATGTTCCAACGTGGACTGCACCTGCGCCAGCATGGATTTGCCCAGCTTGCCGCTGAGCGTGATATGAAAGCGGAACGAATCCAGCACGTAGGGGTAGCCCCATTGGGCCAGATTGGCGTCTTGCTCGGATGTCAGGTTCGCATTGCGTCGGCGGGCCAGCTCCGCCTCTGGCGGCGGCGCGCGGAACATGTCCAGATGGCGAACACAGGCCGCAGCCAATGCGTTCAGATCAGTGGTGTCGCCCAACGGCCGCAAAGCCAGAAACCGGCCCAGCCGCGCGATTTCGAGCCCATCGAGCGTGACCGCTGCACAACAAGCCGCGAGCTGCGCGCAGGCGTCTTGCAAACCGTCAATCGATTGCCCGTCTTGCAATCGAAACGGTGGTTTCATCGTCGCGTGCAACCCGTATCTGCGCGGCACATCGGTAACGGTTGCAACATCCACCCCATCGATTGTCGGGTGCGCGACCGCTTGCCCGGTCTCCATGTCCCAACCCAGCCAATGGGTGGCGCATTTCGCCCATTCCGCCTCGGCCGGGGGCGCATAGTAGATTGCGTATCGCGTGAATGTCACATTGGCCTCCTATTGCGTGGTCATCCCTATAGCTCAAACCACGTGAAGTTCAGATGACAGAAGAAATGATCCTTGCCAATGCCACGCTTGTTCTGCCTGATGAGATCGTCACCGGCAGCGTTCAGGTCGTTGGGGAAACCATCGCCAATATCGACACAGGTGCGGTTGTTCCGGCTGGAGCAGTGGACTGCGGCGGGGATTACGTCAGCCCCGGTCTGGTCGAACTGCACACGGATAACCTTGAACGTCATATCCAGCCTCGTCCCAAAGTGGACTGGCCCCATGCCTCGGCCATTATCGCGCATGATGCCGAGCTGGCCAGCACCGGCATCACAACCGTTTTCGACGCGATGCGAGTGGGATCGATCCCTAGCGGGGCCGGAAGATACCTGAAATACGCGCGAGGCTTGTCTCGGGAACTCTGGCAATTGCGCGAGCAAGATGCGTTGAAGATCAGTCACTTCCTGCATTTGCGAGCCGAAGTTTGCTCGGAAACGTTGGTTGATGAACTGGATGAATTCGGTCCCGAGGACCGGGTTGGTTTGGTTTCACTGATGGACCACACCCCGGGACAACGCCAGTTCCGAGATCTGTCGAAGCTCGAGGAATACATGAAAGGCAAGTACGGCCTCGTCGGTGAGGCATACCAGCAGCACATTGCTCAGCTAAGAGCACTGCGTGACCATCACGGGGACAAGCACGAGGTCGAAGTGGTTCAGGCCGCCCGCCGGTTTGGCGCCGTGTTGGCCAGCCACGACGATACTACCGAAGAGCAGGTACGCGTGTCCGCAAATCACGGTATTCGATTGGCCGAATTCCCGACCACGGTCGAGGCCGCGCGTGCGTGTCACGATCACGGCATCAAGGTGATGATGGGCGCCCCCAATGTCATTCGGGGTGGGTCGCATTCCGGCAATGTCGCAGCACGCGAACTGGCTCAGCTAGGGCATCTGGATATTATGTCTTCGGACTACGTCCCCTCGGCGCTTTTGTTGTCCGCCACACGGCTGGGCCAGTTGTGGGGCGACATGGCACGCGGGATGCGAACGGTGACACAAACGCCCGCTCAAGCTGCAGGATTGGAAGACCGTGGAGCATTGCGCGTCGATGCGCGGGCGGATCTGATCCGATTTAGGATGCGTGCAGACGTTCCCGCTCTGAGGGCGGTCTGGTCGCGAGGCCAGCGCGTCGCCTGATCAGGCGCGATAGAACAGATACCGATCCGGCGCGATGGTGTCGGGCCCTTTGATCTGTTCGAAACTGACCAGTGGTTGGCCCGAGATCAGCAGCCCTCCCGGTTGCATCACTTGCGCGATCAGGGGGCTGAGACGGGCGGCCTCGGCCACGTCCTCGGACTTGATGCCGCGCCCGAAATCGTAATGCGCCAGTGCAATGCGATGACCTTCTTCGGATAGTTTTGCCAGCATGGGCTCCGCCTCACCCTGCAGGAAATCCTCGGCCGGAGGCGTGCTTTCTGGGTGGCATTGCAGAACCCGGTCCATCACCCAGATCCGGTGAGTAGGCAGGATTTCTCGCAAGTGATCATAGGTCCGACCGTTGCCCAGCCCCATGTCCAGAATATCGCCGTTTAGTTCGCCGATCTGCGCGGCAGCCCAGTTCAGCCCGTCACGTTGCGCGGTCAGGCGGCGCAGCATGGAATCGAGTCGGCTCATTCAGGGTCTCCTTGGTATTTCAGCGTCTTATTCCGGTCCACATGACACCGGAGCCGTCCAGTAATCGGCAAAGCAGGTCACGTGTAAAACTCCAGATGTCCTGATCATGAACAAGATGGTGGGTCAACACGCCAAATGGCTCGGTGTTGTCTGCGCGTCCTTCACGACGGTCTCGCAAAAGGTTGGTTGTATCGGCAATCAGGACGTCTGGACTGACCAGTCCACGGGTTCCGCGCCAGTCGATCGGATCCAGATGAGTGTTGACCTGTTCCAACCCTGGCGCGGCCATTGCCCTGCTGCGTGGAGTTGCAGTGGACAGCACACGATAGCCCAAACCGGGCAAATTTACCGCCACTTCCGGTGCGATACGGTTCCATGGGGGCACGAACATGGGCTGCGTTTGATCTCCGAACAGCTCGATCAGACGGGATAATCCGGCCCTTGCATCCTCTACGATATTGTCCATGGGACGATGCAGGCGGAATTCGGATTTTTTCTCATCGGCAGGCGCGTGGTTCTGGTGAGCCCAACCGTGCACGACAGGGATCAGACACGACGTGTCGGCGATGTATTCGGCCAAGACGGATTCTGCGTTTCGTGGAATGATGGCAAGATACACCGGCAGGCCCAGGCCTTCGGATAAAGCAGACAAGCTTTCTAGTTGAGGCGTCACTGCAATCGCGTCGTCATCACGCCACCAGATAGGCAAGGACAGGCCATCGGACTGCCATCGCCGCAATTCAGTTCGCAAGGGCGTCCAATCCGTCGTCAACCCTTCGCCTCCACCATAGCTGCCGCAATATCGACAGACCGCAGTGCGCCATCAAAGCCCTGTGTCATTGGTGCGCGCGGCCCCTCTGCGATCACCCTCGAAACAGCCTCCGCCAGTGCTTGCCCGGTCAGATCAGCGCTGCGCAGGACTTTCACGGCCTTCAATTGAGACAGGCTTTTTCCACGCAGGCTCTGTTCCACTTCCTTACCATCGTCAAAGGGGATCAGTACCGAAGGGGTTCCACTTTGCAACAGATCCATCGCCGTGTTGTAGCCACACATGCTGACCGAGGCCGCGGCCAGGGGCAGCATCTGCCGGAAGTCGGGTCGTACTGGCTCTAGTTCGATTGGTGCACCTTCTGCCAAACCGGACAATTCCGTGATGCGGTCTCGCGCGTCGGGCCCGCCGACCAACAATCGCCAGTGCCTGTTGGGCATCTTGCGGGCGGCCTCGATGGCCGCGCGAAAGATCGGTTGCCCCACGGAACCGCCCCCGGCACTGACCAGTACATCCTCTTGCCCAACGCCATCGGGGTGCGGGCACACGGGTTCTGGTGCGACAAATCCCGTGTAGTGCAGACGTTCTGCCAGACTGGCTGAAACCGGCCAACTGATCTCCAGCGGTGTGATCTGCGGATCGGAGTGAACAAGCACACCGGCGTAGAATTGTGTCAGGATCTCATCAGTTCGGGTGGCCTTGGCGGGTTTGGAAGGTGGCGCAAGGATGTCGCGGACCGAACCGAGAATGATAGGGCTGTTTGGCAAGTTTTGTGCAGCTGCTAGCAACTCTTGAAATTCTGCAGTCAGGGACCTGCGGCCGAAAGGATAAAGCTCGGTGATCAGGACCTGAGGCCGAAAGCTGCGCACAGCTTGCACAAGCGCTGTCGATCGTGCGGATAGATAGTCATCCCCTGCAACGCGACCGCTTTGATCCAGTAGGCGCGCGAAGTCGACACCATCCGACCGTAGTGGCGGAAGTCCCAGTAGGGACATACCCGCACTACTCAACTGCGGTGCGGGCATTCCACCCGACACAACAAATACCTCATGCCCATTTTCGACGAACGCCCGACCAATCGTCAAAGCACGGCTCAGATGCCCGGTGCCCAACAGATGAGTTACGACGATCATAACTTTCATCAGGACACCTGACGCTGTTGCAACCGAACGGGTTCGACTTCGGGTCGCATGGAGTCGAGATCCACGATAAACAGACGGTTGCGTTTAACTTTGAATGGCGGGTCGCCGCGGAACTCCCATCCCCATGTCTTTGCCAGAATGACGCGCATGATGCCGATGTGACAGACGGCAAGATTGTCGCCTTGTAGCTCTGCTATCCAAGGTTCAAGGCGGTTCCACAACTCGGCGGGGCTTTCCCCAGACGGGGGGCGGAAATCCCATCCCCAATCCTCGATATGGCAATATCCGCTATCGGGTTGTTCGATCAAATCTGCACCGCGTTTGCCTTCCCAATCTCCCCAATTCATCTCGGTCAGAGCGGGTGAGGTGAGCGGGTCACGGTCCGCGACCAGCTGCGCGGTTTCAACAGCACGAGACAGCGGACTGGACCAAAGGGTTGCTGCACCCCACGGATCGGGCAGTCGATAGCTGGCAAGATCAGATCGGGCTTCGGCGTCCAGTGGGATATCACTGCGGCCCTGTATCTGACCCGCGCGGTTCCAGGCCGTGTGTCCGTGGCGTAGCAATGCCAATCGAGTCATGGGTTTGCCTCCAACAAGGGTCGCACGGTCGCCCAAAAGCGTTCGGTTGCCGAGGGCATCAGATGACGTTCCGCCACATAGGCACGAGCATGTGCTCCCTCGGTGCGGCGCAGGTCGGGATCAGAAATGAAATTCTGGATGCGTCGCGCTAGACCTTTTGGTCCGCATTCCTCAGTAGGGTGGTCCGACGGTGCCAAGACATCGCGCACGCCAGGTCGGTCTTGTGCGACAACGGGCAATCCGGCGGTTTGAGCCTCAAGATAAACCATGCCGTAGGCCTCGTTCACACCGGGCCAAAAGAACATCGAGGACGTCTGATAAACCCGTTGAAGGTTATCGCGATCCAACTGCCCCAGGAATCGCACCCGTGCCCCGAATGGCGCCAATAGGGCTTCGATCTCTGGCCGGGCGGGTCCGTCGCCTGCGATGTTCAAGGCCCACTCACCGGTCAGTTCCTTCAGTGTTTCGGCCAGTATCCGGTAGGACGCAAGTTTGTCTCCATGTCGCATCATTCCCACGGTCAACATCGGCCCGTCGCCCGTAGACGGCGCAGGCAATGTCGAAATAGGCAGAAAAGGCGGCAGTTCAACGAGGCTTTGATCCCCGAACCGTTCCCGTTCCAGCGTGATCAGATCGTTTGCCGTATGATAAAAGATGACCTTGGCGGCGTCGCAGGCCAAATGTGCGGCCTGAGCAAAACCAGCCCAGTTTCCGTTGAGGCGGCTGGTCGCACGTGTGCTTTCCAACTGAACGTATGGAATGCTGCGGGCGCGACAAACCTGTGGTCCCAGCAGATCGGGAGCCTTGTAGTAATTGTGGTAGGTGACCCACAGATCAATGTCGGCAGGCAATTCGGCTATGAGTCTGTTTCCTTCAGCCTTAGCCTCTGCGCGCAGAACTTCCTGAACCTTTGCGTCGCCTGCCTTGTCGTACACACGCAACCGGGACACCAGATCCACCCGGTCGCCCAGAGCGCCGATGGCCGCCATCAGGTTGCGGGCCATTTCTCGGTCACCCGAGGGCTTCGAACTGTCGGGGGGTTTCATCGGGGCGTAGAAAGCCACGCGCGCCATCAGGTGTCACCCGAGCAAAGGGAGTTCAGACGCGCGGATAAGCGCGCAATACCTGGATCCATGCGAAATTCGGCAATCAGCCGTTCGTGGGCTTTAACGGCCATCCGTTCAGCGCTTTCGGGATCGGAGGCCAGATCTGCGATCGCCTTGGTCAAAGCTTTTGGGTCGTCGTCGGACAGAACACCATGAGTTCCGTTGACGATGAACTCGGGAATAGCCGAAACCGGCGTGGACAAAATCGGCAGGCGTTGTGATGCTGCTTCCATCAGAACATTGGGCAGTCCGTCCCGATCCCCATCTGCTGCAATTCGGCTGGGCAAAACGAACAGATCAGCACGTTGCATTTCCGCAATGACCTCAGGTTGATCGCAAGCCCCCTTCCAGGTGATCCGGTCGGATACACCGGCCGAGGCAGCCCGCGCGCGCAATGTGTTGGCAAGCGCGCCGCCGCCAATATGAGTCCAATGCCAGTCCAGCGTCCGGGGCAGCAGGGCAAAGGCGTCGATCAATCGGTCAAAGCCCTTCTTTTCCACCAATCGCCCGACCGAAAGCATGTGAAATGGCCCATCCGCCGCCCGCATTGCACGCTCAGGTGCCGTAGGAAACCGGGAGAGATCGAGCCCGTGATAGATCAGGTCGACCCGCGCCGGGTCATCTGCGAGGCCGCGCAGATGGTCGGCGCCAACAGCCGTGCAGGTCGCTCCGAAGGCGGCCCCAAAAGTCGCGGCCTGCAGCTTTTCGCGCTTTTCCCAATCGGGTGAGGTCCAGATGTCCTTGGCGTGTGCCGAAAAGCTCCACGGCAAGCCGCGCATGATTGCCGCATAGCGTGCGACCGAAGACGGTGTGTGCATGAAATGCGCGTAGAGTGCGCGCGACTCCGCCGGCAATTCGGCGGCCAGAACACAGGCCTGACCAAAGCGGCGGATGCGGTTGTGGGTGGGATCTCGACGCAAATCCTGACGCCAGGTTTGGTAGGCTTGCGCATAGCCGGGCAGGCGGGTCGCGATCTCTCGCGCAGCGATCAGGCGAGATGGTTCGTCATGAAGGTACTCCGGCAGATAGTGGACTGTGCCACGAAAGCGGTCGTGCAGCGGGTGCCGTTTGGTGTCTGTGGGATGACGCAGCGACCAGATATCGAATGCGTGTCCTGCCTCTTGCAGGGCGACCAGTTCCTGCGCGATGAATGTCTCGGACAGGCGCGGCCATCCTTTGACCAGCACCGCAAGTTTAGGATTTGTCGCCGTCATCCGGTCGCGCGCTCTTGTTCCGTACCCAGCAGGGCGTCAATGCGATGTGTGACGTATTTCAAACCGTCCAGCAGTCCGGCCTGGATTGCTTGCGAAGGCAACGGTTGATGCGGCAGCTCCCGGATCGCGTTGATCATCGCGTCTGCGGTCAGTCCATCGCGACTTTCATCCAGCATCCGCACCAATCCGAGTTCTTCGGCGCGTGAGGCGCGAATCCACTGTTCCAGACGAGGTGTGGTGCGTGGGACGATCACAGCGCGCTTGTCAAAGGACAGCACCTCGCAGAATGTGTTGTAACCGCCCATGCTGACAACGCCGGCAGCACCGGCAAACAAGGTTTCGATCTCGGATTCGAAACCAACTGCCGTGACCCGCCCGTTCAACGCAGCCACACGGGTTTCGAATTCCTCGCGCAGCTCGCCCGAAAGAAACGGGCCGTAAACCAGTATCGCCCGTGGGTTCAGGTCGGGGTCTTTTTCGTAGGCGGAAAGGACCAGGTTGACCATCGACTTGCCATCGCCGCCACCGCCAGGGGTAATCAGGATGTAAGGTTGCTCGGGCGCTTCGCCGACAGGACCAAGATCTCGACGCAGGTAACCGGTCCAGTGAATGCGGGATTGTGTCGCCGGACTCAGTGGCAAGCCTTCGGTCGGGTCATAGACCGAACGTAAACCGTAAACCCAGATTTCGTCATAGAACCGCTCGGTCGCTGCAACGGCGTCTTTGCGCTCCCATTCGGCGGCCAGAACTTCGGGCTCGTCCAGAACATCGCGCAGACCCAGAACCAGCTTGGTATTCTGGGAGTGTTCGAGATGTTCCAGAGTTGGCAACAACTCTCCACGAAAACCCGTCGGCTCTTTGTCGACAATCAGAACGTCAGGATCGAATTGATCGACTGCGGTCTGAATCAGACTTGAGCGCAGTTCGGTTACTTCGTCGATGCCCATGCCAATCGTCCGCGCCGCATAGGTGCCATCTGCACGTTTGGTGACACCAGGCAGACGCACGTGATCAACGCGGCGGGGAAACGTGAATCGCCCAGCTATTGGTGATCCGGTCAGGATCAAAGCCGAAGCGCGTTGGTCAGCCTGAGTCATAGCAGAAGCCAGCGCGCGCGACCGGCGCAAATGGCCCAGCCCGAACGTGTCATGGCTATAGAACAGGATGCGCGGAGCGCGGCCGTGTTTTTCGTTCATAGTGCCTAGGCTCATGCCTTCGCCTGCTTAAGGTTTCAGTGCAAATCCGCGCGCTTGCACCTGTTATCGTATATCTTGTGCCCATGCTTGCCAAAGGGACTTTTGTAAACCAGCAAATGCGACAAGCATTGCGATTTGGCAACAGCCGATCTGCACACGTGGCGGCAGGCGGCTTGCCGAGATCGCCTAAATCTCGCCGAGCGCACACAGACTATCAGAAAAAGTCATATTCAAAAATCTGCGAGTTGAAAACACATTATCCCCGCTCGTGCGGCAGGAACCCGGTCTCGACACGATTTCGCGAGATTTCTGCGGAAGATTGTGCTGGTTGACCGGCTTCTGTAATCTGGCCGTTACCTGCGAACTGGATGCAACACACTATGAAAACAAACTTTCTTGCCGGGGTGATCCTGGTTTTCTGGCTGGCAACCCTGGGGTTTGCACAAGGGGTGGCTGCGCAGACGTCGCTGATACCGGGATATCCATCCGGCACGACGGAAGAGACTTCCGCCACACCCGAAGGAGATCTGTCGGCAGCGATCCGTGCTGCCACCGAGGCAGGCGCAAGTGTCATTGTGATCGACAGCGCAGGTCAGGTGGTCACTTCTACAGGTCAGCAAGCCAGTGGAGCTGGGGAAGAAGCACCTTCCGATCCGATGGCAGATGGCTCGCAACTGATGAAGGCGCAAGAGAAGTTTTCGAAATTCCGCGCATCACTCGAGTCGCGCCTGCAGGCCTTACCTTACTCAATTTTCGAGGTTCAGTACGTTCTGCGCCAGACAAGCCCGGACGGGCGGATCATGACTTACGTCGAGGTATTCTTCTGGGCGATTCTGTTCCTGATGATCGGGCGATGGCTGTCGATTGAGATATACGGAAAACGCATCGCCCGGCGACATGTGGTGTCGCGTATCAAGGATAATCCCCAAGGTTATCGCGAAAAAATGCCGTTTCTGGTGTTCCGTTTCCTCATGGGAGTTGGCGCAACGGTGTTTGCGATGCTGCTGGCATACATCGTTGGGGAGTTGTTCTTTGTCGGAACAGAAAAGGACATTTCGATACAGTTCACGGTGACTGCCATCTTCACCGCCTTTTTTCTGTCCCGCACCGTTTCTGACCTGTGGCGCATGGTTCTGTCTCCGTATCTGAGCCAGTACCGCCTGCCTCCGTTTTCGGACGGCCATGCAAAACGGTTGTATATCTGGGCGTCAGCTTTGGCGACTTATGATATCTCGGTTGTATTGTTCGCGACCTGGGTGGCGGATTTTGGATTGAACTACAACGTCTACGCCATGGTTTACGGCGTTCTGACGATGATTGGTGCGCTGGGTAATGTTCTGATGATCCTGTTCAATGCGCGCGCTATTTCGAATGCCATTCGGGGTGGGCGTTCTGCAGATCAGGTCTCGTGGATTCTGCGCGTTGTCTCGTTTGGCTGGGCTCCGGCACTGATCGTCTATATCGTGTTCAGTTGGTTCCGGCTGGCGGTTGATCTGGCGCTGGAAAATCCGACGCCGATACCGCTGATCGCCAGCACCTACCTCATCTTCATGTCCGTTGTCATAGCATATGGGGCAATGAACTACATGCTGGAGCGTTACTTCGATCGCTCGCGCAAGATCGAGGAAATGAATGCTGAGGGTCCAGACAGCTTTCAAGACACCGAAGTTGTTGAATCCGCCGAGGCAGAGCAGAGAAAACACTATCTGCTGACTTATGAGGATCTGGCCCGCCGGGTGGCCGGTATTCTGGCTTTTGTCATCGGGGCCTATGCTCTTGTGGTGATCTGGTATCCGGACGCGGACTGGAGCGAAGATCTGCCGGTTGAACGGGCATTGGATGTGATGGTGATCATCTTCATCGGGTACGTCCTGTTCCATTTTTTCCGCATCTGGATCGACAGCAAGATCGCCGAGGAATCCGATGACGGAATCGGTGAAGCCGAGCTCGGCGATGAAGGTGGTGAAGGCGGGCAAAGCCGCTTGGCAACTCTGCTGCCGCTGTTCCGGGGCGCGATCCTTGCCGTGGTTGTCGTCACCATGGCGTTGATCGTGCTGATGGAGCTGGGCATCAATGTCAGTCCGTTGTTCGCGGGTGCGGGCGTTGTGGGTCTGGCCGTTGGCTTCGGCTCACAAACATTGGTGCGAGATATCTTCTCGGGTGCGTTCTTCCTTATGGATGATGCGTTCCGAAAAGGGGAGTATATCGACATCGGGGATGTGAAGGGGACAGTCGAGAAGATCTCGGTTCGGTCCTTCCAGCTGCGCCACCATCTGGGCGCACTGAACACCATCCCATTTGGCGAGATCAAGGTGCTGACCAACTATTCTCGTGACTGGGTAATCATGAAGCTGCCGCTGAGGGTTACGTATGACACCGATGTCGAGAAGGTGCGCAAGCTGATCAAGAAGTTGGGCCAGCAATTGCTGAGTGATCCGGTGATCGGAGACAACTTCATTCAGCCACTGAAGTCTCAGGGTGTTATCGAGATGCAGGACTCGGCAATGATCATTCGGGTCAAATTCATGACCAAGCCGGGTGATCAGTGGCTTGTACGCAAGAAGGTTTATCAGGAAATCCGCGAACTCTTTGCGCGCGAAGGCATCCGCTTTGCGCACCGCGAAGTCACAGTACGACTGGCTGATGGTAAGGACACCGAAGACCTGACACCGAAGGAACGCGAGGCGGTAACTGGCGCGGTTCAGGCAGCGATTGACGAGGATTATCTGGACGATATCGGCCCGGGCGGGGACGACCGCTAAAAATGGTTCTCCCGCCCCTTTTGATCTGCGTCTCTGATGAGACGCTGGTCAAAGCGTTGGGCCGGGCCGCGCGTTTCGCGCGGCGGGTTCTCAGTCTTCCAGCGATGGCCAGGCCGGTTCTGATGTTCCTGTTTTCGGCGCTGGCAAGGACCAGCGCATGGTTGCGCCTCCAACGCTAAGCGCGGGTTTCAGCCGGTGGCCCGGACCCCAGCCGGACGCTTCAATTGTCTTAGTATAGTCTTCAGGTTTTGCATCCGTGATGTCGTCGCCAGCGCCGGTCTTGGCGAGGCTTGCAAGCAATTCAGCGGTACGGGCAAGCGACAGACGCGCATCCATCACCGTGCTGTGCGAAGCGGACTCGGCCAGCGCCGACAGAACCGCACCTGCCATCAGGTAACCGGTGGCATGGTCCAGCGCCTGAACAGGCAATGGGGTCGGTTTGTCCGTCTTTGCCCAGTCGCGACCGGCATCCGCGATCCCCGAGCTCATTTGGACCAGGCTGTCAAAACCACGCCGCGAAGCCCAGGGGCCTTGCCAGCCATAGGCGTCCAGCGTCACCTCAACGCGGTTGGGGGCCAGTGTATCCCGTTGGGGCTTGCCCAGCCCGAGCGCGTCGAGCGCGCCTGGCCGATAGCCGTGGACAAAAACATCAGCCTGTGCCAGCAAGTCTTTTAATCGATCCAGCCCGGCTGGTGTTTTCAGATCCAGAAAGGCGCATGTCTTGCCAAGCGAGATATCCGGGATCACGCCGGGCTCGTCCCATCCGGGCGGATCTATACGAAGTACTTCGGCACCAAACCCGGCCAAGGTACGGGTGGCGACGGGTCCGGCCAGCACGCGCGTCAGATCAAGTACTCGC
Organism: Ruegeria sp. HKCCD6426; assembly: GCF_057221115.1. NCBI lineage: Bacteria > Pseudomonadati > Pseudomonadota > Alphaproteobacteria > Rhodobacterales > Roseobacteraceae > Ruegeria > Ruegeria sp. HKCCD6426. The sequence goes on from NZ_JBWVBF010000001.1 coordinate 79,408, forward strand.
AGACCAGCCAAGGGGCGTTCAGCTGTCGCTTGCGGCCTTTCACGCAACGTGATGCTGCGCGGCCCCTGCCACCCAATCAACGGATCGCGCGCCACCGCGCGACCTTGCGGGTGGTCCAGCCACTCGGTCCGGCTGCGCATGGCTGCTGCAACGCCTCCCTCAGCCGCGATTGCGGCTTCCAGTTCAGCAATTGCCCAGGATTTAACAGCTTCGCCAACGGCGCTTCGGTCGGCTTTTACATCGAGTACCTTCAGAGCTGCGGCGCGGTGATGCGGCAGATTGGTGTGGAGTCGGATCCATCCGTCTGATGCCTTGTAGTCACCTGCGACTGTGTCCCAGAGGTTAGGCATGTCCCAACCGTCCGGTCTGAACGAATATCCGAACCACAGCGAGGCGAGCCGGTGATCAACTGTCACTTTGGGCGGCTTCTCTGACAAATTCAGGGCAACCGAAAGGCGTGCCAGTTCCCGGCCGACAGTGGCGAAACTGGCACTGGCAAGCTCGGACACTGCAAAGGCGCTTGGGCGTGTTCCTGTCCCCTTCACCTCATAGGTGTCAGCGGCGGGGAGGGATGCCAGCAGGCTCATTGCTGATAGGGGTCCAGACTGTCGCGCAGCCCGTCACCTAGGAAGTTGAAGGCCAGCACGATGACGATGATCGGCAGCATCGGGATTGCTGTCCACGGATAGATCTCGATCGACGCGAGGTTCTGTGCGTCGTTCAGCATAACACCCCAACTGACAGCCGGTGCGCGCAAGCCAAGGCCAAGGAAGCTGAGCGCCGTTTCACCCAGGATCATCGCCGGGATCGACAAGGTGGCCGAGGCGATCAGGTGCGACATGAAATTGGGCAGCAGATGCTTGCGGATTACCCGGCCCGAACTGGCCCCCATCATTTCGGCCGCGCGCACGTATTCCTCTTCGCGCAGGGACAGGAATTTCGCGCGTACGGATCGGGCGAGGCCGGGCCAGTCCAGGATGCCGAGGATGATTGAGATGATGAAGAAGACTGCGACCGGGCTCCAGTTCGAAGGCACGGCGGCGGACAGTGCCAACCACAGGGGTAGTTCCGGTAAGGATCGCAGGATCTCGATCACTCGGTTGATCACCCAGTCGATCTTACCGCCGAAATACCCGGCAATGGATCCGAACAGGATACCCAGAAAAAACGAAACAGAGATACCGATCAGACCAACTGTCAGTGACAGTTGCGCGCCGTAAAGAATGCGACTGAACACGTCCCGGCCCAGCCTGTCAGACCCCCACAGGAATAACGTTGCGCCTTCGGGGGCGCAGAACAGATGGGTATCCGTGCGGATCAGACCAGCCAGTTTGTATTCGGACCCTTCGCACAAGAAACGGATCGGCCGGGGATCTTCAGTATCGGGAACAAATTTCCATTGGAACGTCTCAAGATCTGCCTCGGCCACGATCGGGTAGACATAAGGGCCGACGAATTCACCATCGTGGAACCAGTTGATCGACTGTGGCGGCGCATAAAGATGTTCGCCGTTCCGATCATTAGGACCATAGGGCGCGATGAACCCTGCGAAGGGCAGCATCAGATAGCACAGCAGCAGAAAGATGCCTGAAATCAGCCCTAGCTTATGGGTTCTGAACTTGCGCCAGACCAGCACCCAGTTGGGAGCATCCAGATCCGCGCGCTCGAGCTGTTGCAGAGCTTCCTGCGGGTCGTAAGGGGCGTCGTCTACATAGCGGCCGTCGGGTTGTTGGGTCATGCTTCGCGCCCCTCATAACGAATGCGCGGGTCGAGCATGACCAGCAGGATGTCCGAGATCATGGTGCCAATCAGAGTCAGCAAAGCGACGAACATCAGAATGAAGGCGGACAGGAACTGATCCTGTGTCTTGAGGGCGGTCAGCAAAGTCGGGCCGATGGTCTGTAACCCCAGCACGACGGACACCAGAACCGAACCCGACACCATCGACGGCAGCAGGTTGCCGATGTCTGCGACGAACGGGTTGAAAGCGACGCGCAGCGGATATTTCGCCAGCATCCGGGACGGTGCCATGCCTTTGGCAATAGCGGTTTCCACGTAAGGTTTGCCCAGCTCATCCAGCATATTGGCCCGCAGGCGCTGCATCATCGCTGACGCACCAGATGTGCCGATGACGAAGGTGGGCACGATCAGGTGGACAAGAATGGATTTCAGCTTGTCCCAGCTCATCGGCTGACCTTCGTACACCGGGTCCATCAATCCGCCGATGGGCAGGTTGAAATAACGGTGGCCGTAGTAGAACAGGATCAGCGCCAGCAGAAAGTTTGGCGTGGCCAGCCCAAGGTAGCCGACAAAGGCCGAAGTGTAATCGATCCATGTCCGTGACCGTGCGGCGGCAAGGACACCAAGCGGCAGGGCAACCGCATAGACAAACAGGATGGCGGCGAGATTGACAACGACGGTTAGCCAAAGCGTATCACCGACGATCTCGGACACGGGTCGGTCAAACTCAAAGGACCAACCGTAGTTGCCCTGCAAAAGCCCCTCAAACCCATGGGGGCCTGGCCAGAAGCCCACCCAGACCAGGTACTGCTCCCACATTGGTCGATCCAGGGCATATTCTTTGCGCAGGAACTCGGCCTTAGCCACGCCCGCGGATTGACCCGAAGCCTGCAGTTCTGCGATTTGGTTGCTGAGGTAGTCACCGGGCGGCAAGTTGATGATCACGAAGACCAATACTGAAACCACCAGCAGCGTAAGCAGCATCGTGAAAAAGCGATACACCGCATAGCGGAGCATGATCATTTAGTCGCTCCTGTCAGTCGGCGAAAAAGAATTCGTCCGGGCGGTGAATGCCGAAATGTGCACCGGGTTCCCAAGCCCACATGGCTTGTTCGGGGACGTTGCGCAGGCGGTTCGATACGACGATCGGTTGGGGGGCGCCGTTCAGAATACCAATGGCATATTGCTGGTCGGCGTGAATTTTCAACATTTCTGTCCAGACGGCGTTGCGTTCCTCGTCAGTTGTGGCGATTTCCCAGGAATGAGCCAGTTCCATCAGGCGTTCGGCCTCGGGCATGTCAGGCGGTTCGCCAGCGTCGCCGCCGGTCTGATAATACTGTCCCCATTTGGGCCAGGCCAAAAATACCTGATCCGTCGGGGCAAGATAGGCCGGGGACGTGTGGTACTGCGGGATACCGTCGTCCCACCCAAACCAGACTGAAGCCATTGTGCTGCCTGAAAAAACGCGGTTGCGCAGGATGTCCCGATCCAGCGGACGCATTACGAGCTTGACGCCGATCTCGCGCCAGTTATCTGTAACGATCTGCAGGGCGTTTTCGACTTCCTGCCGCTCACCCGCGGTTTCAACGACCAGTTCCATCGGGCGGCCGTCGGGCAGCATTCGGATACCGTCCCTGTTCCGTTCGGTCAGGCCGGCCTCATCCAGAAGGGCGTTAGCCATCTCAATATCGTATTGCGCCCAGGCTTGCGCGTTCTCTTCGTTGTAGAACGGCGATGCCGGCAGGACTGACATTGCACCGGGTTGCGCCAGCTTGAAATACAGAGCCTGATTAATCGTCTTGCGGTCGATCGCCAGCGACAGCGCGCGCCGGACACGCACGTCGCGCAGAACATTGCGCCAGCCCTCATCCCCAAAATTCAGGTTTGGGTAGATGGCAATCTGTGATGCGACCCCTGTTTTCCAAAGCAGCGTCTTATAGTCACCCTGGGTTTCACCTTTTTTCAGGATCGACGCGTCGCGGAATGCCAGACCGCGCCCTTGCAGATCGCTTTCGCCTGCGTTTGTTTTGGCTGCGACCAGACCTGCGGCTACGATCTCCATCTCGACAACGTCGATATAAGGAAGTTGCACGCCGTTGCTGTCGATGCGGTGATAATAGGGATTGCGCACAAAGTTGTGCCGGATTTTCTTACCCGAGCTGGCGTTCAGCCAAGGTTGCAGCGTCGGCAGATTGTGGTTGTCGAATTTATAGAGGTTATCCAGTTTGTTATGAAGTGCGGCCCAGCTTTTGACGCGCGCATCCTCCACATGATAGGCCAGCTCTTTCTTGTCGGCGAATTTCTCGTGGTACTGCTTGAGAAACTCCGATGGTCGGTAGATGAACGGCGGGCGGGCCTGTGCCAGCGATTGCAGGAAGTTCGGGTTCGGATCCTCCCACTGATAGATCACTGTCTTTTCATCCGGGTAGGTCACTTCGGGCGGTTTACCTTCGACAAGAAGGAAATCGGGTGGGCCAGAGGGGCTAAGAAGTTCGTTATTTGCGACATCCTCCCACCAATAACGGAAGTCTTCGGTCGTGAAAGGTGAACCATCGGACCACTTGTGGCCCTCGCGCAGATGCAAAGTGAATTTTCGATTGTCTTCGTTTTCGACTGAGGCCAACAGGTCCGGAACGATTTCGTAATTGGCGTCGAAACCCACCAGGCGTGCGTAGCCATAGACGACCATCTGCCGGATGTCCTTGGATCTCGTGACCATGGTGCGCAAGGTTCCGCCCGGCGTCCCGAATGCGCGTCCCTTGGCGGCCAGATCGATTATCAGTGGGTCCTGCGGGACGCGTTCAGCGGCGGGCGGCAGGTTTCCGCTTTCGACTTCGGACTTCCAGAACGCGCTTTCTTGCAGGTTAGTCGGGACTTCTGCCGTAGCGGGCAGCATTCCCGCTAGGGCCAGCACCGAGCCCAAAAACAAATGTCGAGTGGTCTTAAACATGGCAACGTACCTTATGGCCGGGCTCCATTTCTACAAGCGAGGGTATCACGGAGTCCGAGAAACGAAAGGCGTCTTCCCAACTGTCTGGCGAACCCGCACCCAAAGCGACCAGTTTCAAGTCGATCGGGCGGTTGATATCGGGTTCCGGCTGGGCAGCGATCAGGGCCTTGGTGTAGGGATGACGAGGATTATAGAAAAGCGTCTCGGGCGGTGCCTGTTCGACTACCAGCCCCTGACGCATGACCGCCACTTCGTCGGCGATGCGGGCCACGACGGCAAGGTCGTGAGAGATGAAGAGATAGGACAGGTTCAAACTGTCCTGCAGGTCTTCGAGCAGGGTTAGAATCTGTTCCTGTACTGACACGTCCAGTGCCGAGGTCGGCTCGTCACAGACAATCAACGCAGGGTCCAGCATCATGGCGCGTGCAATCGACAAGCGTTGCCGCTGACCACCAGAAAAGGCATGCGGATAGCGTTTTAGCATGTCGGCATTTAACCCGACCCGTTTGAGCATTTCACCGGCTTTGTCCCGTTGCTCGGCAATTGAACCAATACGATGAATCTCCAACGGTTCGGTCATGGCGTCCTGAATGCGCATTCGGGGGCTGAGCGAGCTGTAAGGATCTTGAAACACCATTTGCGCCTTGCGCTGAAAGGCCGTGCGCTCTGTACGCGTCATCCGGTGTACAGTGATGGGATCTTCGTCGGCAGATGTCCGGAACAGAACCTGGCCGCCCGGGTCGGGCAGTTCAGCCCCCAGCGCGATTCGCGCTGCCGTTGTTTTGCCCGAGCCGCTTTCACCGACAATCGCCAGTGTTTTGCCGCGTGCCAGCTTCAGATCCACGCCCCGGCAGGCATGGATCAACTTGTCCGCCTTCCAGCCGCGAGTTGACCGCATTGTGTAGGTTTTCGAAACATCGGCCATCTGCAGGATCAGGTCTTCGTCCGGCATCGGTAGGCCCACAGCTTCCTGGTCCGGGATTTCAGGGGCGGCGTCGAACAGCTGTTGTGTGTAAGGATGTGCCGGGTCGTTCAGGATGAGATCGGCAGGACCTGCCTCCATCACGCGTCCCTTGTGCATGACCACAACGTGCTCGGCCATATTGGCCACGACGCCCAGATCGTGGGTGACCAGGATCAAGGCCATTCCCGTTTCTCTTTGCAGCTCCTTGATCAGCCCCAGAACCTGCGCCTGTGTGGTCACGTCCAGCGCCGTTGTCGGTTCGTCCGCGATCAGCAGTTCGGGCTTGGAGACCATCGCCATAGCGATCATGGCGCGCTGCCGCATTCCTCCTGACAGCTCGAACGGATAGGAATCGTAGGCTCTCTGCGGGTCCGGAAAGCCGACCCGTTCAAACTGGATCAGAACCTCTTTTCGGGCCTGAGCCTCTGATGCGCCGCGGTGCAACCACAGCACTTCGCTCACCTGGTTCCCAATTTTATGCAAGGGCGACAGTGATCTCATCGGTTCCTGAAAGATCATTGAAACTCTGTCGCCACGAACGGAACGCATCTGACGCTCGGTGATGGCGGTCAGATCTGCTGTTCCCTTGGAGTCGTTCAGGGTGATTGTACCACTGCGGATTTGTGCCGTCCGCGGTAATATGCGCAGCGCCGCTCGGCACGAGATTGTCTTACCCGAGCCGGATTCGCCCACCAGTGCAAGCGTTTGCCCCGGAGCGACATCGAAACTGACATTCTGAACGACGTCGGCCCCCGCGCCAAAACCGATGCTGAGATCCCGGACGGACAACAACGGATTCATGCGGGTTTTCCACCCGGTTGGCCGTGGATTGGCATCGGCTTTTTGAACTCCCTGACTTTTTTGTGCAGTTTCGCGCGGTTGGGACGGGCTAGTCAAACACCTTCTTCGGTAGAAACGTCGCGGAATCACGAAATACCGGTCAGATCGACTACACAAAGTGTTGAGAGTTTGTCATCAAGTGCGCGTTCGGCACCGTTTATGTGTCGATTGAATGAAAAGAGGTTTAGCCCGTGTCCAAAAGTCAAAGCCGCCTGGATCTGTTTATTGACCGCATGGTATCGCAACGCGCCTGCCTGGATTTTGCCATCACGCAAACTGCGGGGCAGTCCGGCCCGGTGTTTGAATTGGGCTTGGGCAATGGGCGCACATATCACCACATGATGCAGCGTATTCAGGGCCGCCCCGTATACGTATTTGAACGCGCGGTCGCCTCTCACCCGGATTCCACTCCGCCTGACGAACAGGTGATTCTGGGTGATGTGAGGGAGACTCTGCCGGCTTCGGTTGAGCGGTTTGGGGCAACGGCCAGTTTGATCCATGCGGATCTTGGAGGGCACAATCGCGAAAAGAACGACGCGTTTGCCCGCTTTGTCTCACCTCTGATCGAGCCGCTTCTCGCGCCGGGCGGGCTGATGGTGTCCAGTGACCGGATGTATTTCAATGGCCTGACCGAGCTGGAGCTGCCTGACGGTGCAGTCGAAGGGCGTTGTTTCATCTATCAGCGCTGATCTGTCGTCAGGTCACTTCGGCTCTGACTCGCGCTATTGTCCTCGGTCGGTCTAACCTGCTGGCGTGTTGCCTCAGGAAGGACTGCCCGAATGCTGTTTTACGACTGCTCCACCGCGCCAAGCCCACGCCGTGCCCGAATGTTCATTGCGGAAAAGGGTCTTGAGATCGAGACCCGCGACATCTCGATCGCGAAGGGAGAGCAACTGGCAGATGCATTCAAGGCAGTGAACCCGAGGGCGACGGTCCCCGTGCTGGTAACAGACGAAGGAACCGTTCTGACCGAAAACCTCGGCATTGCAGCGTATCTTGAGGCACGCTTTCCGGAACCCCAGCTGATGGGGCGAACCGCAGATGAAAAAGGCGCGGTTCTGATGTGGAACGCGATTGTCGAGCAGCAAGGCGGAGCGCCTATTGCTGAAACCCTGCGTAATACGCACCCAGCCTTCGAGAACCGCGCCATTCCCGGTCCGGTCAACTACAGTCAGATACCGGAACTGGCGCAACGTGGTCGTGATCGGGTTGGTGGGTTCTTTGATTTGCTTGAAACGCGTTTGCAAGAAAACACATTTGTGGCCGGCAAGGCTTTTTCGCTGGCCGATATTTCGACATTCGTCTTTGTCGACTTTGCCCGGGTTATCGAGATGCGCATCCCTACCGAAAACGTGGCCTCTCAGGCTTGGTTTGATGCGATTAAAGCACGCCCCAGTGCTCAACTCTGACAGGAAGTCTGGCGTGCAATCAGCACTTCTCCCCCACTGTACAGAAATGTCTAGACAGAAGTGAACAGTGCTACTAGCTTCGGTCGAGACTCATCCAGGGGAGGTCGGGATGAAAACCCATTATCGTGTAGTTGTCATTGGCGGCGGCGTTGTTGGTGCCTCGGTTTTGTACCATCTGGCTAAATTCGGCTGGACAGACGTGGTCATGCTGGAGCGGCGTCGGCTGGCGTCGGGGTCCTCGTGGCATGCTGCTGGCGGAATTCACGCGCTGAATGCCGACCCGAACATGGCTTCGTTGCAGGCCTATACCATTGATCTGCTGAGCGAGATCGAAAAGGAATCCGGCCAGAATATCGGTTTGCATATGACCGGCGGCCTGACGCTGGCTGGAACGCCCGAACGCTGGGAGTGGTTGCAGGCGAATTATCGTATTTTCCAGTCTATCGGTATTGACGATTGCGAATTGCTGACACCGGAAGAGGCGCAGAAACGTTGCCCGATTATGTCTACTGATGGTGTGCTTGGGGCCATGTGGGCGGACCGCGAAGGTTATATCGACACAACCGGCACCGTGCAGGCCTACGCGACAGCCGCGAAGAAACGTGGCGCTGAGTACTATGAAGAAACCAAGGTCGACGAACTGATCCAGACCGATGATGGTTGGAAGGTTGTGACAGACAAGGGTACGATCACGTGCGAGCATGTGGTCAACGCGGCTGGTCTATGGGCCAAGCAAGTAGGCCGTATGGCAGGTGTCGAGCTGCCGGTTTCTCCGCTCAAACACCACTACCTGATCACTGACACGGTGCCCGAAGTTGCGGCGGCTGATTTCGAAATGCCGATGACCGTGGATCTGGAAGGCTTCACTTATATGCGGCAGGACCAGAAAGGTGTTCTGGTTGGTATCTACGAGGTCGACCACGAGCATTGGGCTATGGACGGAGCACCCTGGAACTATGCCGAGGAGCTGTTTCAGGAACAACTTGATCGGATCGAAAACGAACTGACGCTTGGCTTTGAACGCTATCCGTCGATCCAGAATGTCGGCATCAAGACATGGGTGAATGGGGCTTTTACTTTCTCGCCCGACGGCAACCCGCTGGTGGGTCCGGTGCCCGGCAAGCGGGGATACTGGTCGGCCTGTGCCGTGATGGCCGGGTTCCTTCAGGGTGGCGGCGTTGGAAAGACCTTGGCTGAATGGATGATCCATGGCGAGCCAGAGGCAGACGCATGGCCCATGGACGTGGCGCGCTATGGCGATTTCGCTCAGAACAAGCGATATATCCGCGAGACCACCGGCCAGTTCTATTCCCGCCGCTTCGTGATGACCTATCCGAATGAGCAACTGCCTGCGGGGCGTCCGCTGAAAATGGCCCCCGCTCATGACGCGATGACCGAGGCGGGGTGCAAATGGGGCGTCAGCTGGGATCTCGAGGTGCCGCTGTATTTCGCGCCGAAAGGGTTCGAGGAAACCCCGACGCTCAAGCGGTCGAACGCGCATGACATTGTCGCCGAGGAATGCAAGGCGATCCGCGAAGGTGTTGGCCTTTTGGATATTTCAGGCTTCTCGCGGTTTGAAGTGACGGGACCTAATGCCAAGGTGTGGCTGGATAAGGTCATGGCCTCGAAGCTGCCGGCGCCAGGCCGCGCCAAGCTTGCGCCGATGCTGGGCGAGAACGGGCGTCTCAAAGGCGATCTGACCGTACTGAATTGGGGCGATGGTAGCTGGTGGATCATGGGCAGTTACTATTTGCGTGCCTGGCATATGCGCTGGTTCGACGACCAAATGATTGATGGCGTTGAAATCCGTGATCTGGGCGAAGAATACTGCGGTTTCAGTGTTGTTGGCCCGAAGTCTCAGACTGTGATCGAGAAGCTGGCCGAGCAGGATATCTCAGACATGATGTTCATGGGGTGTGGTGATTTCGATATCGGTCTTGTTCGCGCGCGCGTCGCCCGCATGTCGGTGACCGGTGAAATGGGTTATGAAATCAATTGCCGCTACGGGGATCACATCAAGTTGCGCCGCATGTTGCTGGATGCCGGAGCCGAGGAAGGAATTCGCGAGTGCGGGTTCAACGCCATGCTGTCCACGCGGTTGGAAAAGAGCTTTGGTATTTGGTCGGCGGAGTTCACCCAGCTTTATACGCCGGGCATGACGGGCATGGATCGCTGGATTGACTGGGACAAGAACTTCGTCGGCAAAGGGGCCGCCGTGACCGAACGTGACGGCAATGGCCCGGCACAGGTTCAGGTGACGCTTGAGGTGGATGCGCTGGATGCGGATGCCAGTGGGTACGAGCCTGTGTGGTCAGGCGAAAAGCGCGTTGGGTTCGTGACGTCGGGCGGGTATGGACATTACACCGGAAAGTCGCTGGCGATGGCTCTGGTGGACCGCGAAATGGCGGAACCGGGCACGGACCTGTCCGTGCATGTTGTCGGTGTCGAGCGGTCAGCGCGCGTCATTGCGCCGTCGCCCTATGACCCGCAAGGCAAAGCGATGAGGGGCCAAGGATGATCTCTCAAACCCAAGAACGCGGGCGAAGACGGCGGGGGCGCGGCGCGGAAGCCGCTCCTGTCGCCAGTCGCGATGTGAATTACCGTCAGTTGAAGAACCCGTTCCCGTTGATGGAAGTGTTTTCTACGGATCAGATCGCGGACATACACGAAACCGCCTTGCGTACGCTTCAGGAGCTTGGCGTGAAGGTTCTGTTGCCCGAAGCGCGACGTATCTTCGAAAAGGCCGGCGCGCTCGTGGATGAAGACAGCGAGATGGTCTTTATCGGGCGGGATATGGTCGAGGCAGCTGTTGCCTCGGCTCCCAAATCGATTGCGTGCCGTGCCGGTGCCCGGCGTCGCGATTTCACGCTGGAGCTCGGAAACCTGGTGTTTCAACCGGGGGCAGGGGCTCCGAACGCGACCGATCTGGAGCGCGGGCGTCGCCCGGCGACCGGAGGGGACTATCTGGATTTTCTGAAACTCACTCATCATTTTGATGTGTTCCAGATGATTTCGCCACAGGTCGAACCGCAGGATGTGCCGACTCATTTGCGCCATTACTTCACCACGCGGGCGCAGATGGAGCTGACGGACAAGTTCCCGTTCTTTTTCTCGCGCGGCACGCCGCAGGTGTTGGACTGCTTCGAGATGCTGTCCATTGCGCGCGGCTTGTCTGACGACGAATTTCGCGCAAATCCACATAGTTACACAATTATCAATACCAATAGCCCTCGCACATTGGATATACCGATGGCGCAGGGTCTGATCGACTTTGCCCGCCACGGTCAGATGTCGATCATCACACCGTTCACCCTGATGGGAGCGATGGCTCCGATCACGGTCGCCGGAGCCATTACGCTTTCTCATGCCGAGGCGCTATCTGCACTAACCTTGACGCAGCTAGTAAATCCTGGCGCGCCGGTCTGCTACGGAACGTTTACCAGCAATGTGGACATGAAATCAGGCGCGCCCGCTTTTGGGACGCCTTCCCATTTCCAGGCGTCGCTGGCGGCCGGTCAGCTGGCGCGGCACCTGGGCCTGCCTTGGCGCTCGGCGGCGGGATCGGCATCGAATACCAATGATGTACAGGCGGCTAATGAAAATCAGTTCGGCCTTTGGGGCTGCCTGATGGCCGGTGCAACTGTGATCATCCATTCCGCGGGCTGGTTGGAAGGGGGCTTGACGGTTTCTTTCGAGAAACTGGTTTGTGACGCCGAAGTGCTGAATATGGTGGCCGAACTGTGCGCCGGGGCGCAGGCCGGGGCATCCGAGATCGGTTTCGACACTGCTTTGCGCGAGGTTGAGCCAAGCGGCCATTTCTTCGCCACCAGTCAGACAATGGAGCACTATAATACAGCGTTTTATGAGCCGCATCTGCACGATTACGCCAATTTCGGCACGTGGACTGAACGTGGCTCACTGGATGCTAATCACCGTGCGACTGGGGTTTGGAAAGACATCTTGGCGAATTTCAAAGCGCCAAATCAGGATGCGGACCGCCTTGGTGCATTGCAGGATTTCATCGCACGCCGTACCGAAGAGGGCGGCGCGCCGCCGGAGAGCTAAATGAACACAAAACCCATCCTTCACCGTGACGATCCCGAGGCTGAACCTCTGGTCGGGAACATCAAGGTCACGCGCGATGACTGGCTTAATGTGGCGCTGGACGTGTTGATTTCAGACGGGGTAGAGCAGGTCAAAGTCATGAACCTGGCTGAGCGGATGGCCGTGTCGCGGTCGTCCTTCTACTGGTACTTCAAGTCCCGGCAAGAATTGCTGGATGCGCTGCTCGCTCGGTGGCAGGCGACCAACACCGCAGCCTTGATTGCGCAGTCCGAGCTGCCAGCGGAAACGATCACGGCGGCGGTGTGCAATGTCCAGCGCTGCGTGGTGAATACCGATCTCTTCGATACAGCGCTGGATTTCGCAGTTCGTGATTGGGCGCGTCGTTCGGGCAAAGTGCGGCGGATGCTGGATCAGTCGGACGTACGGCGCCTGGCGGCTTTGTGTGCGATGTTCATTCGATACCATTATGACGAAACCGAGGCTGAGACGCGCGCGCGTGTGTTGTACTATATGCAGATCGGGTACGATCTGGCACAGATGAACGAGCCGATGGCCTTCCGACTGTCGATGGTTCCGCACTACCTCTATGTCTTCACTGGGGTCGAACCACGGCCCGAAGAAATCGAAGAATTCAGCGCCTATGCAAAACGTTTGTGGGAGGGGGCACATCATGAGCCAACCTGACGCAATCATCATCGGAACCGGGGTGATCGGCGCAGCCATCGCGTTCGAAATGGCCAAGAAGGGTTGGAAAGCCCTGTCGCTGGATCGCAATTTACAAGTAGGCCACGGCTCGACCGCTGGGTCCTGCGCCATTATTCGCATGCACTATTCGACATTCGACGGAACGGCATTCGCATGGGAGGGATACCATTACTGGCGCGACTGGGCCGACTATCTGGGATTGCCCAACACGAACCTGGCGCAGTTCCGAGAAACCGGATGTCTGGTCATGAAGACCGAAGCCAACGGAATGCTGGAAAAGCACAAAGAGAACAGCGCCGCGTTGAAATGCCCGTTCGAGGAATGGTCGCCGGAGAAGATTGTCGATCACCTGCCGATCTATTCACTGGACAGTTTTGCCCCCGCCCGGCGCATGGACGACCCGGAATTTGGGCAGCCAAATGGCGGCCACTTGCAAGGTGCAGTGTTCTGGCCGAAAGCCGGTTATGTCACGGACCCGGCGCTGTCGGCGCAAAACCTGATGGATGCGGCCAAAATACACGGCGCTGAAGTGCGCACTGGGGCGGAAGTGGTTGAAATCCTGACGCATGATGGCCGTGTTTCGGGGGTCAGACTGGCCTCTGGTGAAGAAATAAACGCTAAGGTGGTTGTGAACGTTGCGGGCCCCGGATCGGCAATCGTCAACAAAATGGCTGGCGTTCTGGGCGATATGACGATCGAAACCCGACCCTTACGACAGGAAGTTGTACACGTGCCTGCTCCGGCGGGCTTTGATTTTGAGCATCAGGGCACAATCGTGTCGGACAGTGACATTGCGCTCTATTGCAGGCCAGAGCATGGCAACCACATTCTGATCGGATCCGAAGACCCTGAATGCGATCCACATCAGTGGTGTGATGACGACCAGAATTACAACCACGAGTTCACGGACCAGTGGACGACCCAAGCAATGCGATATGCGCAACGCGTTCCAAGCTTGGGAATTCCGTCGAAAACGCGCGGGGTCGTCGATCTTTATGACGCTTCGACCGACTGGATACCGATATACGACAAATCCAGCTTGCCGGGATTCTACATGGCCTGTGGCACCAGCGGGAACCAATACAAGAATGCGCCGATCGCCGGCAAGATGATGGCCGCCCTCATAGACTATTGCGAGGGCGGGGCAGACCATGACACCGAACCCCTACAATTCGAGTTGCCCTATATAAAGCACACAATCGACGTTGGGTTCTATTCTCGCAAACGCCCGATCAACACGGATAGCAGCTTCTCGGTGCTGGGCTAGACAGAGGCATTGCGTGCTTGTTCAAAGCTTTCTTCCCGAACGGGCCCGTAACCCCGAACCTGATCTGCTGTCGACAGGATATCCATCCAGTCTGTTTCCGACCGGCTGGAATAATCTGTTTCAAGCTGGGTTAGCAGGCCTTCGTACCAAACTAGGATACTGCGGTGCAGTCGTGCCTCGGTGTGATAGCCGAATGGGTTCCAGATCTTGCCGCGCAGCCCTTTGGCACGGGCAAGTGTCGTGAGCACAGGGCGGAACCAAGGACCGAATTGCCTTTTCACCGGGCGACCCTGTTCGTCCTTTCGCCAACCCATCAGGGGAGGGGCGAAATGATATCTCGTCTTGAAGTCACCATCGAAGGTGCGAGTAAGCTCGTCCGCGAACGCATCAGAGGTTTGCAGGCGGGCCACCTCAAACTCGTCCTTGTAAGCCAGGAAACGGAACAGGTTGCGAGCGGTGCTTTCAATAACGCGATCCGTGATCAACGGCTGCGCTGCGCGTAAGGCAGCGATCCGGTCGGTGTAGCGCTTCGCATAGTCTGCATCCTGATAGTCTCGCAAAAATGCCGCACGTCGCTCGATCATCTGATCCAGAGTTTCATCACTGTCTTTTTCACCAGTCACCGAAGGAATGCGGTCGGGGTCAGCCGCCAGACAACGACCGATGGCGAAGGCCAGCCGGTTTTTCTCAACGGCGACCCCGTTCAGCAGAATGGCCTGTCCCAATGCGCTGTGCGAAACGGGCACCAGACCCTTTTGCCACGCAAAGCCCAGCAGGATCATATTGGCGAAAACCGTATCCCCAAGCAGGTTTTCGGCAGCCCGGTTCGCATCGAAACCCGACAGGTTCTCAGCCCCCACTACACCTTCTATTGCCTGTTCACGGGCGGTAGCGTTCAGCTGAGCATCGCGGTGCAGTACCAGATCCCCGGTCGGCATCTCGGCCCGGTTCAGCACAACCGCCGTTCCTTTTCGGTAATGCGCCGAAGCCTTGGGCGCCGAGCTGACGACTATATCACATCCGATCACGGCATCCGCGGCGCTCGTGTCGATCCGAACCTGGTTCAGAGCATCCGGAGTTGATCCGAGGCGAATATAACTGAGGACAGTTCCAAACTTCTGAGCAAACCCGGTGAAGTCCAAAACGGATGCCCCTTTGCCCTCGAGATGCGCAGCCATAGTGATCAGTGCACCCACGGTCACGACGCCTGTTCCGCCGACGCCGGTGACCAACAAATCGTATGGCTGGTCCAAAGTCGGCAAGGGAGGCACGGGCAGGTCGATTTCAAGATTGGTCAGGTTCAGGTCGACGGCCTGTTTCCGACGCTTGGCATTTTCAATGGTCACAAAGCTGGGACAGAACCCGTTCAGGCACGAGTAGTCCTTGTTGCACGTACTCAGGTTGATTTTGCGCTTGCGGCCAAACAGTGTTTCGCGCGGTTCGACGCTGAGGCAGTTCGAGGCGATAGAGCAATCCCCGCAACCTTCACAGACTAGATCGTTGATCCACACGAACCGATCCGGGTCCTCCATCGTGCCCCGTTTCCGGCGTCGGCGCTTTTCAGTGGCGCAGGTTTGTTCATAGATCAGGACCGTGACACCGGGGATTTCACGTAATTCCCTCTGAAGCAAATCCATATCGATCCGGTCGTGAAAGGTGGTGCGCTGCGGGAAATCCGAGTGACGGAATTTAGTTATGTCATCCGAGACCAATGCGATCCGGTCCACGCCCTCGGCGCGACAAGTCTGGGCGATGCCTGCGACACTGATCGGCCCGTCCACCGGCTGCCCTCCGGTCATGGCGACGGCGTCGTTGTAGAGGATTTTGTAGGTGATATTCGTCCCGGCAGCGACTGCCTGCCGGATGGCCAGAGACCCTGAGTGATACCAGGTCCCTTCGCCAAGATTCTGGAAGATGTGTTTTCCGCCGTTGAACTTCGAGGCCACTACATGCGGCACTCCTTCTCCGCCCATCTGTGCATACCCGGCGGTCTCGCGGTCCATCCACGACGCCATGACATGACACCCGATTCCGCTGGCCGCGGTCGAGCCTTCGGGCACCTTGGTCGAAGTATTGTGCGGACAGCCCGAACAGAAATACGGCGTGCGCGTCGCACCTGGCACACTAATCAGCTGTGGTGGCGTATCCGTCAGAGCTTTGGCTTTGGAAGGCAGGTTTTCTTCCGGGAAGAAAGTGTGCAACCGCGCGGCGACGATGGGGGCCAGCATCAGGGGGCTCAGTTCGCCCGTCCAGGGGATCAGCGGTTCACCGTGACTGTCGTATTTGCCAACCATTTTGTGCGGCTTGTCGCCGGGCCAGTCATAGAAATACTCTTTGAACTGGCTTTCGATGATGCCGCGCTTTTCTTCGACCACCAGCACCTCGGCTTTGCCTTTCACAAAGCGTAAAGCGTTGCGGCGGGCGAGAGGCCAGACCATGCCGACCTTGTAAATGTCGATACCCAAACGACGGCAGGCGGCCTCGCCCAGACCAAGCAGTCTCAGAGCCTCCATCAGGTCGAGATGGCCTTTGCCAGTGGTGACAAACCCGAATTTGGCTTTCTCGATGTCATAGATGCGCCTGTCGATTGGGTTTTCCTCGGCAAAGGCACGGACGGCGCGCAGCTTGTGCTGAATGCGGGTTTCGATTTCAGGAGAGGGCAGATCGGCCGAACGCACGTGCAACCCGTTCGGCGGCAGCTCGATCTTAGGCAAAGTGAATTGACGATCCGGGCGCAGTTCTACTGAACGCGCACTTTCTACGGTTTCAGAAACCGCTTTGAACCCCACCCAAGTACCCGAAAACCGGGACAGCGCCAGCCCGTATTCCCCGTATTCCAGATATTCCGCAACTGATGAAGGGTTTAGCGTTGGCATGAACCACGCCATAAATGCAACGTCCGACTGATGCGGCATTGAAGAGCTGACGCAGCCATGATCGTCGCCCGCTACCACTAGCACTCCGCCCTTGGGGGACGATCCATAGGCGTTGCCGTGTTTCAGCGCGTCCCCCGACCGATCGACGCCAGGTCCTTTACCGTACCACATGGAAAAGATGCCCTCGACCTCGCAACGTGGATCAAGGGTGGATTGTTGCGCGCCCAGAACAGCTGTTGCCCCTAAATCTTCATTCACCGCAGGCATAAAGGTGATGCGGTCGGCCTTTAGTCGATCCTTCGCACGCCACAATTCCAGATCCAGACCGCCCAGCGGAGACCCGCGATACCCTGAGACAAACCCAGCCGTGTTCAAACCTGCCTGTCGATCGCGCCGGGCCTGATCCATCATGATCCGGGCTAAGGCCTGTGTGCCGGTCAGAAAGACGCGGCCCACGGTCTGGGTGTATCGATCCTCAAGTTGATAAGTGCGTAGCGCGGGGGTGTGTTGGGTCATCGCGTGCGTCCGTCGGATTGTCTGTGTTGTTGAGGAATTCTAGCCCACTTAGGATGAAGAGATGTGCCATGTTTGACTTGGTATTGAAGAAATTCCGAAAAATTTGTTCACTAGTATGGCAATATTAGAAAGGAATCACCGAAGTGGATCAGTTGGACGACAGAGACCGTAGTATTCTGGAGCATCTGCAGAATGACAGCCGTATGTCGAATGCTGATTTGGCGGATAGGGTGGGCATGTCCGCCTCGGCCCTTTGGCGCAGGGTACGCGGGCTGGAAGAGGCGGGGATCATCGAACGTTATGGCGCAGTAGTCAGCCCATCCGCCATGGGGTTGGCTTTCGAAGCCATCGTTCACGTGCATTTGACGCGCCACGATCCGGAAAGGATTGTCGATTTCATCAGGGCGGTAGAGTTCAGCCCGGAGGTGCAGGAATGCTATGCCACGACCGGGCAGGCAGACTACCACCTGCGTGTTCTGTGCCGAGATTTGGCGACTTACAATGAATTTCTGGAAGACTTTCTGTTTCGTCTGCCCGCCGTTGCCAGCGCGCAGACGAATGTAGTGTTACGCACGATCAAACGTAATCGACCGATTGTGCCTTGACCCTCAGGCCGCGAATGTCGCCCAGGCCCACGCCATAGCGATATACGTGAGATTGTGCAGACACTGGTCCAAACCCGCCGCGCGCCAGAAAGCAGCCTGATTGGGCTGCAGCTGTTTTTTGTCGGAATAGCTGGCCTTGGCAAAGTCGATGTGGAAATGAACAATCCATTCAAGCGCCGCGATGATCAGGATGAATTCAATCGGCGCGCGAAAAAGGGCAAAAATAATGACAGAGCCCACGACATGCACTGCCGCATGCTGTGCTCGGCCCATATGAAGATATGAGCCCCGCCCCGAAAGCATCTTGGGCGTTTGTAAATAGTAGTCGGCAAACATGTGTTTGATCTGCAGCAGGCAGAGCAACAAAAACACAGCGCCTATTGTTGCAGGCAAATGGACCCTCCCGATATCGTCCTGAATCAAAGACTAGGGGGTAAAAGTGCTGCACGCAAATGAACTTGTTCACACAATTGAAAATTGGCGTAAATCGGGAATTCATTTGCGTCGTTGGATACGATTGCGGTAAATTCGGCCCGTTGTATTCGCGACGAAGTCAGTGATTTAAGTGACGGAACAGTAGCAGGGGCAGGTTCCATAGAAAGCACGATCTTTCGATTTATTTGGAAATACTCAAAACGCGACCAGTTGATACTACTGGCCGTGACCTCAACGCTGTTTCCGCTGCTCTACCTGACGTTGGAATTACCCAAGCGTATAATCAATGACGCCATCGGGGCCGCAAGCCCGATTGTGGACGTCTGGGGGTATGGTCTGGAACAGACTACGTTCCTGATGGTCCTGTGCTTTGCCTTTCTGATCGCGGTTCTGGCCCACGGGTTGATGAAGATGCGCATCAACACCATGAAAGGCGTACTGAGCGAACGGATGTTGCGCCGGTTCCGCTATCAGCTAATCAGCCGCGCGCTGCGCTTTCCGCAGCCGTATTTTGAGCGGGTCAGCCAGGGCGAAATGGTGTCGATGATCACCGCTGAAAGCGAGCCGATGGGCGGGTTGATGGGTGATGCGATCAGCCAACCGGTTCTGCAGGCCGGGCAGATGATAACAATCCTGTCCTTTCTGTTTCTGCAAAGTGTCTGGTTTGGCCTGGCGGCGGTTGCGCTGATCCCGCTGCAGGCTTGGCTGATCCCACGCCTGCAGCGGCAGATCAATTTGCTGAACAAGAAACGAATCCAGGAAGTGCGCGTACTGGCCGCTCAGATCGGCGAGAACGCAGCCGGCGCCTCGACCCTGCGTGCCAATGGGGGATGGCGGTATCGCCGCGCCAAGGTTTCGGATCAGCTGGGGCGCTTGTTCGCCATTCGGTTCGATATCTACCAGAAAAAGTTCTTCATGAAGTTCATCAACAACTTCATTTCGCAATTGACCCCATTCATGTTTTATCTGGTCGGTGGTCTGCTGGTTTTGCAAGGCTCGGTCTCGTTGGGGGCGCTGGTTGCGGCGCTGGCGGCATACAAGGATCTGAGTTCGCCGTGGAAAGAGCTGCTGACTTATTACAACCAGACTCAGGACATGTCGTTGCGCTGGGAGGTTGTGGTCGAACGGTTTGCGCCTTCTGGCATGCTGGATGAAAAGCTGTTCGAAGGTGAGCCGGAAACACGGCCGCATCTGACCGGCGATATCGTACTGGATCACGTCTCGGTCCGCGATATCGATGGCAATCACATTCTGGACGATCTGGAGCTGACCTTTCCAGCGGGTCAGACCATTGGCATTTCCGCGCCCAGTGAAGAGGACCGGCGGGCGCTGGCTGATCTGTTGACGCGTGAAGTTCTGCCTGGTTCCGGACGGGTTGAAATCGGGGGTCAGAACCTTTCGCAGCTGCATCAGGCGGTGGTGGCATCACGCATCGGCTATGCCTCATCCCGACCGGTGATGTTCCAGGGCTCGCTGGGTGACAACGTTATGATGCCGATGCGTTTCAAGCCACTTGCGGCGCCTGCGGATGATCCCGATTTCGCCGAGACCCTGCGTGCCGGCAACAGTAACGATCCATTCAGAACCGAATGGCTGGACCCGTCATTAGCTGGTTTTGAGAGCTCTGAAAACCTGCGTGACTGGTGGTTGAAGCTGATCGACGGAATGGGATCCGGAACCGCATTGTTCCTGCGCGGCGCGGAACAGGCTTTTGATGCGAGCGAGCACCCGGCACTGGCGCAAAAACTGGTTGAGGTACGTCCGCGGGTGCGACAAGCCATACAGTACGCCGGGCTGGAGCACCAAGCGTTGATCTTTGACCGGAATACCTACAACCCGGCATTGCCAGTGGTCGAGAACCTTCTGTTTGCCACGCCGCGCGTTCCCGTCACCCAAGAGGTACTTGCCCGGCAGACGGTGTTCCTGGGACAATTGCGTGAATTGGGGTTGGACGAGACTCTGATTGGTCTGACGCGTGATGTGATCGAGATGTTACGTCAGATCTTTGGTTTGGACGGCACAGATCACCCGCTGTTCCGCAAGCTGGGGCTGGAGGTCCAAACTTACGAAGCCGCCGTTGACTTGATGGAGTACACAAGGAACGAAGGCGTCTCCGGGTTGGATGACGAACAGTTGGCCAGCCTTTTGGCAGTTCCCTTCGTTATCTCGGCGGAACAGATTGGACCGGCCTTCACGGACGAGTTGAAAAACCGCATTCTCGAGCTGCGTGCAAGCCACTCAGAAAAGCTAATGGAGCGGCTGCATGATGTGTTCGTGCCGCTGGATGTGGATGAATTTGCGCCCGGGTTGACGGTCATGGAAAACGCCTTGTTTGGCAAAGTCAGCCAGATTGGTGGTGCACGGTCGGATGAGGTTCGCAAGACAATTATCGATGTGCTGGCTGAGAACGGTGCACGTCCATTAGTGGTCGAACTGATCTACGATGTACCCGTGGCGCTGGGCGGGCAGAACCTGCCTGCGGTTTTTGCTGAACCTTTGGCATTCACCCGCGCGACAATAAAAAAGCCTGATGTTCTGATCCTGGAAAATGCGTTGGCCAGCTATGACATGGAAACTCAGGTGGCCGTATACAAAAACCTGCGTGCTTTGTTACCAGAGACGACTGTCATATACTTGAATGACCAGTTTCAGAACCCGCAGGCATTTGACATGTTTGTCGAAATTCGCCAGGGGCGGGTTGTTTCGGACGAAGGACCCGCAGACG
Source organism: Ruegeria sp. HKCCD6426 (assembly GCF_057221115.1). Taxonomy (NCBI): domain Bacteria; kingdom Pseudomonadati; phylum Pseudomonadota; class Alphaproteobacteria; order Rhodobacterales; family Roseobacteraceae; genus Ruegeria; species Ruegeria sp. HKCCD6426. The sequence goes on from NZ_JBWVBF010000001.1 coordinate 100,505, forward strand.
TGGAAGAAGATGGTGCTTCCTCAGCCGATCTGGCGCGCAAGCTGCGTGCGCTTGAACAGACCCCGCTGTTTTCGGGGTTGGACCGGCGCCAATTGCGGCTATTGGCCTTTGGTGCACGCTGGTTTGATGCGAGACCGGGCGAAGTCGTCTTTCTGAAAGATGATCAGCCGACAGACGGGGCCTATGTGATTCTGGACGGCGAGGCTGGCTTGTACTTGCCGCAGCCCGACGGGCCCGATCAGCTGATTGCCAAGGTCGGCGCAGGTGCTCTGGTTGGTGAACTGGGCCTGATCCGAAAAGAACCCCGTGCACTGAGCATGATCGCAGAAACCCAGCTGTCCTGTTTGCGCATCGGAGAAGAGGAATTCCTGGCTGTCGTGGAAAACGACGCGGCGACGGCATTCAAGCTGTTGCAGGTGATAGCTGGGTACGTCTCCAACTGATCAGTGTTCATCCGCCGGGTTTGCAGAATAAGTCGTACAATAGTTCGATGACCTGAGCGGTTTTTCCGTCATGCAGGGCATAGTAAATCGTCTTACCCTCGCGACGGGTGGTCACCAATTTCTCTTCTCGCAGTCGCGCCAGCATCTGGCTGACTGCGGCCTGCCGCATGTCCAACAGGGCTTCCAACTCGCCTACGGACTGTTCACCCGTGCTCAGATGGCACAGGATCATAAGCCGCCCCTGATGTGCCAGAGCCTTGAGAAACGCGGCGGCCTGAGCCGCGCTTTCCTCCATGTCCGCCGGAGTTTTCGGCGAAAGAGCGCCAGAATTGAGGTCTTGAACAGTCACGTTTGAACCGTATTGCAACGAGGGGTCGTTGCAATATGCCTTAATCCCTGACGGTTTGTCACCCCTCCGTCGCTGGGGCTCCGCCTTGAAAGGCGTTACCATTGACGTAATCGCAGGGGTCTTCTTGCATCTGTAAATGTAGGCCGTCGCCGGTGTAGGGATGCGCTCGGGCAAGGTCTTCATCCACTTCGATACCCAACCCGGGCGCCATGGGAGCGCGAACAAAACCGTCCTGAACCTGGATCGCGCCTTTGATCAGCTGGTCATGGAACGGAGTTTCGATGGTTTCCAGAAGCAGCAAGTTCGGGATCGAAGCCGCAAGGTGTACGTTAGCGGCCCATTCAACAGGACCCGCATAAAGATGTGGCGCCATCTGGGCGTTGAAGACTTCGGCGATGGCGGCGACTTTTTTCATCTCCCAGATACCTCCGGCGCGGCCGAGCGCGGGCTGGAGGATTTCAGCGGCGCCGGCGCGCAGCACGGCACTGAACTCGGCCTTGGTGGTCATGCGTTCGCCAGTCGCGACTGGAATACGGACATTACGGGCCACGCGGGCCATATCTTCGATCATGTCGGGCGGCGTGGGTTCTTCGAACCACAGTGGGGAATAAGGCTCCAGCGCCTGACCCAATCTTATGGCTCCAGCTGTGTTGAACTGGCCATGTGTGCCGAACAGCAAATCGGCCTTGTCGCCGACGGCTTCGCGAATGGCTTTACAGAACGCAACCGACATCGAGATATCGGACATCGCAGGCATATGGCCGCCGCGGATCGTATAGGGGCCAGCGGGATCGAATTTAACGGCCGTATAACCCTTTTTGACCATTTCAGCCGCACAATCGGCGGCTTGTTCCGGCGATGTCCAGAAACCTGTCAGATTATGTTGGGGAAGCGGGTAGAGATAGGTGTAGGCACGAATACGGTCATTCATCAGCCCTCCGAGCAGCGCATAGACCGGTCTGTCCCGATCTTTTCCCAGAATGTCCCAGCATGCGATTTCCAACCCCGAAAACGCGCCCATCACGGTCAGGTCCGGGCGTTGGGTGAAGCCACTGGAATAGACGCGGCGAAACATCAGTTCGATATTTTCGGGGTTTTCGCCCGCCATGTTCCGGTCAAAAACGTCTTGGATCACATGGCGCATGGCTTCGGGCCCTACAGAGGAGGCATAGCATTCGCCCCAGCCCGTGATCCCCGTATCGGTCGTCACCTTGACCAGTATCCAATAGCGCCCACCCCAACCCGGAGCAGGCGGGGCGGTGACAATGATATCGAGATCCTGAAGTTTCATCGGATGTCCTTTCGCCTGGGCTCAGCCCTTGTCGAACATGATCACGTTACGTTTGGCCGAACCTGTCTTGGTGTCTTCGATCGCCTCGTTGATCTGCGATAGGGACCAGCGGCCCGAAATAAGTTCGTCGAGCTTCAGCCGCCCTTGTTCGTACAGGTCAATCATCCATGGGATATCCCGCTGGATGACCACATCGCCCATCTTCGAGCCGATCAGGCCTTGCCCCAGTGCAGCCAGGATAACGGGTTCATAAGAGGATTGATCTCCGGAATGCGGCATCCCGATCATGATGGCTTTGCCGCCGCGACCGAGATAGCGCGGGGCCTGATCATAAGCCGGAATTGCACCTACGGTGATCAGAACCGCGTCCGCGCCCCGGCCTCCCATAGCCTTGTAGGCTGCTTTCCACGGCTCTTTCAGACTGGCTAACACGCCATCCGTCGCACCGAATTCACGGGCGATCTCCAGTTTTTCTTCGGTCATATCCACGGCTACGATGCGCCGTGCGCCGGCAATACGGGCGCCTTGGATGGCGTTCAGTCCAACGCCACCGGCGCCTATCACAACAACGTCTTGACCCGCGCGCAGCCCGGCGGCATTCACCGCTGCGCCGACGCCTGTGATTACTCCGCAGGACAGAAGGCTGGCCACGTCCTTTGGCATGGCCTCTGGTATTTTCACGATCTGCCGATGGCTGATCACGACTTTTTCGGCAAAAGCGCCACAGGCCATCGCCTGTTCCAATGGCCCACCGTCTGCCGTGCGCAACGGACCCTTGACTGTGTCATAGGGTGTTTCGCAAATAGTCGGTTTGCCGCTTGCGCAAGACGGGCAGGACCCACACGCGCGGATCAGAGTAACAACGACAGAATCGCCAATTTTGAAATCACCTGCATGGTCGCCCACGGCCGTGATGACGCCTGCGGCCTCGTGCCCATAAACGGCAGGCAGAAACCCGCCCCAGGCACCGCTGGCATAAGTGATGTCTGAATGGCAGATTGCCACCGCGTCCAGAGTGACTTCGACCTCGCCCATGCCGGGCGGTGCGATCTGGATATCTTCGATGACCATGGGTTCACCGAACGCGCGGCAAACAGCGGCTTTGATGGATTGCATTTCTGTCCCCGTTTCCTGTTCAGGCCACGGTGAACCGTCGTGGTGCAGCCTGCAAGACGGTTTCCGTCACGACCGTGTCGTTTTACGCTACGGCGCGTGCGGGGCGCAGGAATAACAGCAAACCTGCTAGCATAAGGATCAATGCCAGCAAGAACGGTGCACCTGGCAAATAGATCGGGGCGCCCGGTTCGGCGAATTTCGCGAAAACGTAGGTCATCACCAGTGGCGATATGATCATCGACAATGCGTGCAATGCGGCAAGCACGCCCTGCAACTCGCCTTGTTGCGAGTCCGGAGTCGTCTTGGACATCATCGCCTGCAGGGCCGGGGTCACGACGGCCCCCAACGCCGTTACTGGAATCAGCATCAGGGCAATGAACCCATTGGTCAGAAAGGCCAGCAGAACAAAGCTGATGATTTCGAACCCCATACCCCAGATGATCGTCACTCTTTCACCCAAATATCGGGTTGCCGGGCGGATCAACCCGCCTTGTACGGCAGCCATGCCAAGCCCGTAGACACCCAGTGACAAGCCAATCATCTGTGGCGACCACCCGAACCGTTCAAGAGTGAAGTAGGACCAGATCGCCGGGTAGACGTATATCGAAATCGAGTACAGGAAGTAGACCCATAGAAGCGGTCGAATGCCCGGAAGAGAGGCAACAGCTCGTAACGCTCCGGCCGGGTTTGCCCGCCTCCAATGGAAGGGTCGTCTGGTCTTTTCCGTGACGGTCTCGGGCATAACCAGAAGCCCGATCAGAAACCCGAATGCAGAAAGTCCCGCCGCGGCCCAAAAGGGCGCGCGGGTGCCAAATTCGCTCAGTAATCCGCCCATTAGCGGACCTAGAACGAACCCTACACCGAACGCTGCGCCCAGTAGCCCGAAATTGGCCGCCTTCTCGTAAGGCTTTGAGACATCGGCCATAAAGGCCGCCGCGGTGGAATGTGTGGCAGCGGTTATCCCCCCGACAACGCGACCGGCCAACAACAACCAGATGCTGCCCGCAATAGCCATCACCACGTAATCCAGAGCCATGACAAAAAGCGAAACCAACAGAACCGTTCTGCGCCCATGTGCATCCGACAGATTGCCAAGAACCGGTCCGAACAGGAACTGCATGGCGGCAAAGGCTGTACTGAGAACACCGCCCCAAATGGCGGCGCTGGCCAGCGTACCGCCCTGAACGTCCACGATCAGTTGCGGCATGATAGGCAAAACCAGACCGATGCCCATTGCGTCGATCATCACGGTTCCAAGAACGAAAAGAAATGGCAGGCGCATGGGAATCCGGAGCTGGTTCGTAGCCGGACCCTATCTGCGGATCTGTCTAGTGAAAAGAGAGGTCTTGTCGGTCAATGGTGCCGTCACATCTGTTGTGCAACCCGGTCGATCAACTCGGCCAAGTGCCTGGGATGAGAGAAAAACGGCGAATGTGAACTATCTATGGTCAACCGCAAATCCGGTTTGGCGCATTGGCCCATCTGCGCCTGGTATTCCGTTGGAATCGTCCTGTCGTCGGCAGTGCGGATATAAGCTTTGGGCACTTTGGCAAAGTTATCGCCTGTAGGCAAAGGCGTATCTTGCGGCAGGATCGCCTGCGGGCAAAGACGGGCGAGTGCATAGGTCACGACCTCGGACGGGCAGTCGTGATAGAACAAGTCCTGCACCCGGTCCGGCAGCACGCTATATGATAAGCCGTCAGCTGACTTTTCGACAGCATCGCCAATCAATTGGCGCGATGCGTTCTTTCTCATCTCGACCATCGACCGGCCCGATTGCGGCACATATGCACATAGGTAGATCAGGCCTCGCATGGCATCCGGATTAGCTTCAGCCGCCGCACTGACGGGATAGCCTCCCCACGAATGCCCAAGAACGATTGTTTCTGGCGTTGTCGCGGCCAGAACGGAATCACGACACAGGTCCAATGTAACATCTGAGATCGAAGTTGGATCGGAACCGTGGCTTGGCATATCCATGGCGCGGGGAGAATGGCCCAGAGATGCCAGCGCGGGAGCCAGATCGCGCCAACACCAAGCGCCGTGGCAAGAACCATGAACTAACAGAATATCCGCCATAATCGTTCTTCCTCAGATATGCCCTATCTCGGTCAGGAAACCTGTCAGCAACGCCGCGTATTTCTCAGGGCGCTCGACACAGGGTAAATGGCCCGCCTTTCGGATCAGCTCAAACCGAGAGCCCGGGATCAATTCAACTGTTTCCCGCACGAGATCAGGTGGGGTCGAGCCGTCCTCACTGCCGGCAATTCCTAGCGCCGGAAGACGCAGCCCGCTGGTCGGGGTGTAGAAATCCGTGCCGGAGATCGCCGCGCAGCAGCCCAGAAACCCATCGAGTGGCTGCCGAACCATCATATTGCGCCAAAGGACCATGTCGGGGCTTGCGCGGAATGGTTTTGAGAACCAGCGTTCCATGGTCGCGTCCGCCAACGCCTCGACACCGCCAGAACGTGCGGCAGCGATGCGATCTTTCCAGATTTCAGGGGTGCCGATCTTAGCCGCCGTGTTCGACAGCACCACCGCGCGGATCTGGTCCAGACGTTTCACAGCCAGTCCCTGCGCGATCATACCGCCGATGGACAGCCCAACAAAAACGCAGTCTTTGACCTGCAGATGATCCAGCAGTTTTTCCGTATCGCGCACCAAACTACCCATGGAATAGGGTGCGGGAGGCAGCGTCGACAGGCCATGTCCGCGCTTGTCAAAGCGAATGATGCGCAGACCCTTTGGCAGAAACGGCAACACTGGATCCCATAGACGCATGTCGGTTCCCAGCGAATTTGCAAAGACCAATGGCGCGCCATCGTCATCTCCGTCGATACGATAGTGTAGACCAACGTCTCCGAGGTCGGCGATGTGCATAGTTTTGGTCCCCGTAATCTCACACATTTGAGTGAGTATCTGTTGGTGGATTGTGCACCGGTCTTGCCGAATTGTCAGGTCAGGTATTCCAACGCCTGTGCAAATATCTGCGGGTCGACATTTCCACCCGAGGCCACCACGATTACCGCGTCACCTTCGATCTCGTCGTTGCGAAACAAGGCCGAAGCCAATGAGACCGCGCCGCCAGGCTCCAGTACGATCTTGAGGCGCAGAAAGGCAATGGCCATGGCTTGCAGGGCTTCTTGTTCTGAAACAGATAGGCCCGGACCACAGAGGCGGTTCAGGATGGGGAAGGTGATCTGTCCCGGTTGCGGTGTCAGGATCGCGTCGCAGATGTTACCGGAGGTGGCATCGTTTTTCTGAATGCGACTCGACACCAACGAGCGTTTGACGTCGTCGAACCCTTCAGGTTCACATGGTCGCGGCCGCAAACCCGGCGCATGCCCTTCAAGTGCGAGTGCGATGCCCGAGGTCAGACCGCCACCGCCGCAACAGATCAGAACATCCGCCTCTGTCACACCCAGCTTCTGCGTCTGTCGCGCCAATTCCAGCCCTGTAGTGCCTTGCCCGGCGATCACCTGCGGCTCGTCATACGGGCGGATCAGCGTCAGGCCGCGTTGCGCGGCCAGAGCCTCGCCGATCTCTTCCCGGCTTTCGTTGGCGCGGTCATACAGCACCACTTCGGCCCCCAATGCGCGGGTGTTTTCAATTTTAAGCTGCGGCGCGTCCGAGGGCATGATGATGACCGAAGAGATGCCATGCTGCGATGCTGCATATGCCACGCCTTGTGCATGGTTGCCCGACGAGAATGCGATGACGCCGCGCTGGCGGGCTGCCTCATCCAGCGCCGAAATGGCTGACCACGCCCCGCGAAATTTGAAACTGCCGGTATGCTGCAGACATTCCGGCTTTACCAAAACCCTGCGGCCTGCGATTTCGTCCAGGAAGGGAGAGGTCAGGATCGGTGTTTCACGCACATGCCCCTTCAACCGCAATGCTGCAGCCTCGATCAACTCCAACGTGCTCATGCGGCCCCCAAAACTCTGCGAATAAGGTCTAGTGACTCTGGCTCATCCAGAAAAGGAACATGGCCACGGTCTGGCACCTCAACGGATATCATACCGGGATACCGGCTGTGCATTTCAGTCAACGTTGCCGCGCTCAGAACGTCCGAGTTTGCGCCGCGGATCACGCCGGTCGGAATCGCGCGTAGCGCATCGAAGAACTGCCAAAGGTCAGGAGGGGCGCCGATCGCGGATTGTTCAATCAAGGCAGTACGCAAAGCTGGATCGTAGCGCAGCGCCAGCCCACCGTCGGTTTCCGAAAACTGCGCCTCGGCCTGTTGGCGCCACCTTTCGATGGGCACGCCAGGAAAACGCGGCTCCATCGCATGTTTCAGCGCTTGCGCGGCTTCGTCATAGGTTTTTGAGCCGGGTTGCTTACCGACATAATCCATGATCTGCGCGATCCCCGAGGGTTCGATAACCGGGCCGACATCGTTGAGAATGACACGCGACAGCCGCTTGGGATGACTGGCGGCGAGCGCCATCGCAATCAAACCGCCGCGCGACGTTCCCAAAATACTGACCTTATCCAGGCCAAGATGATCAAGCAACTCGATCGCATCAAGAGATTCACGAAAAATGTTGTAGTTCATGTAATCCGGGTCGAATTCTGACTGACCGCGCCCGCGATAATCCATCGTGATCATGCGCAGGTCAGTGATATGAGGCGCCAAGTACCCAGAATCGCGGCTCGTTCGGGTCAAACCGGCCAAACATATTACAGGTGTTCCAGCGCCGGTGTCTTCGAAATAAAGGCGCTTGCCGTCCGACGTCGTGAAACTTGCCATTACAGCCCGGCCAGATCTGGAATTGTTGTCAGATCAGACAGAACATGAGCGGGTTTCCACGGCAGGCGGTCCATCGGCTCACCTGCACGGTTGACCCAGGCGGTGACAAAACCGTACCCGCTGGCCCCGGCGGCGTCCCAGCCGTTTGAACTGACGAACAGAACTTCGTCACAGGCGCATCCGAACCTCTCCTGCACCAGATCGTAAACCCGCGCATGAGGTTTGAAGATGCCGACGCTTTCTACCGACAAAATGTCGTCCAGCACATCGCCGATCCCTGCAGATTGCACGGCGCCATTCAGCATCGGGGGAGAGCCGTTGGACAGAATAGCGGTCTGCATTCCTCCGGCCTTGAGGGAGGCCAGCATCGCGGGCACTTCGGAGTAGGCCTGCAGCTCCCAGTAGAGATCCAGCAATCTCTGGCGCAGCGTGTCATCACCTTGAAGGCCTACGGCCTCTAACGCCCAATCCAGACCATCTTGAGTTACATCCCAGAAATCGGCATGGGCGTTTGCCACGGCCCGCAGCCAAGTATATTGCAGCTGTTTTAAGCGCCAGTGATTGGCCAGCTCAGGCCATTTCTTTTGCAATGCCTCAAAGCCAGGCTGTGCTGCGGCCTGTCGCGCGGCAGCAGCCACGTCGAACAGCGTGCCATAGGCGTCGAATACACAAGTTGTGATTGCCATCTGATCCTCCCCTGGTCGGGCGCAGGTAAACATAACGGTCGCGAGGGTTAAAGGCCTTAGGGTTTACAATATGGTGTGAGGCCCTAGGCTGCGCTGTTCAACCCCCTTGAGGCCGGAGGCCAACATGACCGCAATCAAACAAGGCGACACAGTTCGCATCCATTACACCGGCACATTGCTGGACGGCAAAGTGTTCGACAGCTCTGATGGGCGCGATCCGCTGGAGTTTGTGGTCGGGTCCGGGCAAGTCATCTCCGGTTTGGACGCCGTATTGCCCGGAATGGAAGTGGGTGAGAAAAAACGGGTCGAGATTGCATGCATTGACGCCTATGGCCCGATCAATCCTGGCATGCGACAGGAAATCCCGCGCGAAGGTATTCCCGATGATATTCCATTGGACCCCGGAACCCAGCTTCAGATGCAGACACCTCAGGGGCAGGCCGTACCGGTAACAGTGGTGGATGCGAACGAAGCCACCGTGACGCTGGACGCAAATCACCCGCTTGCCGGACAAGACCTGGTCTTCGATTTCGAGATCGTTTCGGTCAGCTGAACGGCAAGGATCAGAGGCCGGGAACCCAGCCTCTGAGTGCCTCAAATGCTTCAACGACTTCTGGCTGCGTGAAAAAGACAAACGCAGTCAGTAAGGCAATCAGTGCTACCAGCAGAACACGTGCACGACTTCCCTGGATTGCGGGTGTCTTTCTGGTGTGCTGAACGCGCCCGTTATTGGCTAGGATGTGGTCAACTTTGCTCATAACCCAATCCCTGCCGCCGAAAGATGGTTAAATCTAGGCGTTGGCAGGGAAAGTTATGGTCACATCGCTTCTGGTTGAGGCATGCCAAGAATATGGTACCCGCCATCCACACGGATAATTTCGCCCGAGGTATAGGCACCAGCATCCGAGGCCAGATAAACAGCTGTGCCGCCTACAGCCTCCAGCGTCGCATTCGAGCGCATGGGGGCGTTCTGGTCGCAGAACTTGTAAGTCTTCCGTGCACCGCCAATGGCAGCCCCGGCCAGAGTCTTCATCGGACCAGGAGAGATAGCGTTCACACGGATCCCCTCAGGCCCAAGATCGTTGGCCAGGTAGCGTGTGGCCGATTCCAACGCAGCCTTGGCCACACCCATCACATTGTAATTCGGCACGACTTTGTTTGATCCCTGATAGGTCAGCGTTAGCAGCGTACCGCCGCTTTCCTGCATCATGGGATACGCGCGGCGTGCGACTTCGATGAAAGAATAGGCGGATACGTCCAACGAGTGTTTGAAGTTCGCCCGTGTGGTGTTCAGGAACCGACCCGTCAGTTCAGATTTGTCCGAATAGGCGATGGCGTGAACCACAAAGTCGATGGTCGGCCAGCGCGCCGCCAATTCATCAAAAGCACGGTCCAGAGATTCGTCATCGGTGACATCGGCATCGACCATGAAATCGCTGCCAAGGCTTTGGGCCAGCGGCTCGAGTCGTTTGCCGAATGCCTCACCCTGATAAGTGAATGCCAGTTCAGCGCCTGCTTCGTGCATGGCCTTGGCAATGCCCCATGCAATCGAGCGGTCATTGGCCACGCCCATGATCAGGCCGCGTTTACCCTTTAGAAGATCCGACATCACATTCACCCGTTATACTTTGACAGAACCATGGAACCGTTGGTGCCGCCAAAGCCGAAGCTGTTGGTCATCACGCTGTCCAGTCCTGCGTTTTCAACTACTTGAGTTGCAATTTCACCGGGCAGGATGCCTTCGGCAAGAGTGTCGACATTGATCGACGGAGTAATGAAGTCATGGTGCAACATCAGCAGGCAGAATATCGCCTCGAGCGCACCAGCCGCGCCTTGAGCGTGGCCTGTCATTGATTTTGTAGAAGAAATCGGCGGCACGTTGCCTTCGCCAAAGATGCGGCGGACGGCTTCTACCTCACCCACATCCCCGACCGGGGTCGAAGTGCCGTGGGCGTTGATATAGCCTACCTTATGCCCGTCGGGCACGGTCGATAGGGCCAGCCGCATCGCGCGCTCGCCACCCTCGCCGGAGGGAGCGACCATGTCGTGGCCGTCTGACGTGGCTGCGTAGCCGGTGACTTCAGCGTAGATCTTGGCTCCGCGTGCAAGAGCGTGCTCCAGATCTTCAAGGACAACAATGCCGCCGCCGCCTGAGATCACGAAACCGTCGCGATCCTGATCGAAGGCGCGGGACGCCTTTTCCGGCGTGTCATTATATTTCGACGACATGGCGCCCATTGCGTCAAACAGGCAGGACAGGGTCCAGTCCAGTTCCTCGCCGCCACCTGCGAACATCACATCCTGCTTGCCCAGCATGATCTGTTCCGCCGCGTTGCCGATGCAATGCAGCGAAGTCGAGCAGGCCGAGGTAATCGAATAGTTGATGCCCTTGATCTTGAACGCGGTTGCCAGGTTTGCCGAAATCGTCGAGCACATGCATTTGGGCACGGCGAAGGGGCCTATGCGCTTTGTCGCGCCTGTCTTCAGAACGGTCTGGTGTGCTGTCAACATGGCGCTGGTCGACGGTCCGCCTGAACCAGCAACCAAACCGGTGCGCGGATTCACAACCTGATCTTCGCTCAGGCCAGCGTCGTCAATAGCTTGGCTCATTGCGATATGTGCGTAGGCAGCGCCGGGCCCCATAAACCGTAGGGTGCGCTTGTCCACATGCTTGGCGACGTCGATCTTCAGCGTTCCGGCGATCTGGCTGCGGAAGCCATGTTCGACCATCTGCTCATTGGCCTCGATCCCGGATTTACCGGCTTTGAGTGAGGCCAGAACCTCTTCGGCATTGTTCCCGATGGAGGAGACAACCCCCAACCCGGTGACAACTACTCGACGCATGTGCGTGCTCCTTATTTCGGGCCGGTCAGGCTCAGGCTTCGGACAGAACGACTTTCATGTCTTTGACGTCGTAAATCATTTCGCCGTCCGCTTCGACGATACCATCCGCCACACCCATGGTCAGGCGGCGGGTCTGAATCGCCTTTTTGAAATCGATTTTGTAGGTCAGCATCTTGCGGTCCGGGCGTACCATTCCGGTCAATTTGACCTCGCCGACGCCGACTGCCATGCCGCGACCCTGCCATCCGCGCCAGCCCAGGTTGAAACCGGTCAGCTGCCACAGACCATCCAGCCCCAGACAGCCCGGCATGATCGGATTGCCGGGGAAGTGGCAGTCAAAGAACCAGAGGTCCGGAGTGATATCGAACTCTGCCAAAATGTGGCCTTTGCCATGCGCACCGCCATCTGCCGAAATATCGGTGATCCGGTCCATCATCAGCATGGGCGGAGCAGGCAACTGCGCATTGCCCGGGCCGAATAATTCGCCGCGGGCGCATTTCAGCAGATCGTCCTTGTCAAAACTGCTCGGGAATTGGGCCATTCTGCCGCCTCTCCTGCCAGGGGTCCGTTCATTCAATCAGGCCTCGTCTATCACCCGTAGGCAAGGTCCTGCAAGACCGCCTCGCCACATCTTGTTGGGCTTACGACATTCTTTGCGAATGAATTTCATTTGAAATTGCAGGTCGAGCAACCCTATATATACTATCAGCAACAACGAGTATCGGATTCATGACGCTTCAGAGCCGAGACATTGCGACAAACTGGCTGGTCGATGCCGGATTGCGGCCCACGCGTCAGCGGGTTGCATTGGCCGAGTTGCTTGTCGGTGACGGGAACCATCGCCATGTGACCGCCGAAAGCCTGTTTGAATCCGCAAAGCGTAATGGTGACGCAGTATCGCTTGCGACGGTGTACAATACTCTGCGTGCTTTCTGTGAGGCCGGAGTGCTGCAGGAAATCACTGTGGATGGCTCGAAAAGCTATTTCGATACCAACACCCACGATCACCCACATTTCTTCTGGGAAGATGAAAGCCGTCTGAGCGATGCGCCGTCGGAACAGTTGGTGATACAACGACTGCCGGAGGCACCCGAAGGGGTCGAGATAGCGTCAGTGGATGTAGTGATCCGTCTGCGCAAGAAGCAATAGTCGGAATCCTTACAGACCTTCTTTCAGTACCTTTTGCGCGCCAGCGACAAAAGCACGGGTCGGGCCGGTGCCGTGCAATGCCAAAACGGCGGATTCTGCGGCATCAGGGTCGCTGATTGGAACGCTGACAAGTCGCATCCGGTCATAGCTGATATCACCGGGCGGGTTTGCATAGCTTAGCCCGATTCCTTCTCCATGGGCTGCCAGACTGCGCTGTATCTCCAGCGATGCGGCGCGATGCGAAACGATCGGATGCAATCCTTTGCGCGTAAACAACCCCAAAACATGTTGGGCCGAAAGCCCCTCCTGAGACAGAATCAACGGATGCGGTTCCAGATCCTCGAGTTTGATTTCTTCGGCAACGGCCAAAGGGTGATCCGGTGACATCAATGCGTGCGGCGTACTGTCGAAGAGTTTGTCGCGTGTAAATCCCGCGTCCATTCCCAGATCATAAGTGATTGCCAAATCGATCTGCCCGTCAACAAGACCGGTGATCAATCCTTCGAACCCGTCGACGAGGCTGCTTACCTCAGCATCCGGCAGCTGTTGGCGCAGCATATGAAGGGCAGGGGCCAGAACGAACGGTGCCAGATCCACAAAACACCCCAATCTCAGCCGGTTTGAACCCGTACGGGGCTGTTCCGATCCTTCCAACCGCGCAGCCTCTTTAAGGAGCACCTCCGCCTCTTCGACAAATGTTCGCCCCTGCGGGGTCAATGCCATCGCAGCGCCGCGGCGGCGGACAAACAGTTGATGCCCAAGATGCGATTCGACACGTGTCAGAGCGTTCGACAAAGCGGGTTGCGATACGTTCAGAACCTGAGCCGCGGCTGACAGGCTGCCATACCTTCCGATCGCACAGACATACTCATATTGCCGCAGAGAAATATATAACATGAAGTTAATACTAACTTTGAAAGATATGATTTGAACAGACGTACTTTTCATGCACAGATCAGTCAACTTTTCCACGGAGACCGACATGCCCCATCCCCTCGTTACCCAAGAGATGATCGATATCTATCAGGCAGATGGAGTCGTTCTGATCAAAGGCCTGTTTGCTGATCATGTTGAAACCCTTCGGGATGGGGTGGCAGCAAATATGGCCGAGCCCGGTCCATACGCATCAGAGAACAAGAAAGACGGAGAGACTGGTCGTTTTTTTGACGACTACTGCAACTGGACGCGCATTCCGCAGTTCCGCGAGGTGATAGAAGCGTCTCCGGCTGCTGAGGTGGCCGCAGATTTGATGCAGTCGCGGACCGTTCAGATGTTCCATGATCATGTGCTGGTCAAAGAACCGGGAACATCAATGGCAACGCCGTGGCATCAGGACGGGCCATATTACTTCGTTGAAGGTCAGCAGACGATCAGCTTCTGGTCACCGCTGGATCCGGTGAAACAGGCAACATTGCGCTGTGTTGCCGGATCACATCGGTGGGAAAAAGAGGTTCTGCCCACGCGTTGGGTCTCTGAGGAGGGGTTTTTTGCCGATGAAGGGCAATACATCCCGGTTCCCGATCCGGATGCCGAAGGAATGAAGGTTGTGGAGTTCGAGATGGAGCCCGGCGATGCCGTGGCCTTTAACTATCGTACTCTTCACGGGGCGCGCGGCAATCAGTCCGACAGCCGACGCCGGGCATTCTCTCTGCGTCTTGTTGGAGATGATGCGCGATATGTCGAACGAGCGGGGAGGACTTCTCCGCCGTTCCCAGGTCATGACATGGAGCCGGGGCAGCGCCTGCGCGAAGACTGGTTCCCTCTGCTGTTGAGGCGCTAATCGGGTCTCGGCCGCTGTCGCGGCCAGCAGCCCGCGCATAAGCTATTGGACTGCAGACCGGCGGTCAGAACCACTGCCCGGGCTCCATTAGTCCAAGGTCAAGCAATTGGCGCGAGGACCACTGAAACTCGATCGAATTGCGCCAGCGAAAGCTGGGAATGTCGAACGTTGACCCGGCATTTGTCTTCAGGGCTTTGGCTGCGCGAAACGAGCAGATTGCAGCAGTCAGATTGTGGTGCCACGGGCAGGCGTAGGTGTTGTACTCTGCCACGTTGAATGAGTGATTCAGCCGCAACGACAGACCTTTCTTTGCCTTGAATAGGGCAATGCGATCGATGCGGCGACGCTCATAAGGAATGTGATCCTCGAACCGCCACCGCAGACCGCCGGACATGTCCAGTTGCCGCTCCAGCGGGTGCCCAGTCGTGTCATGGCGGGCGTGTGCGTAATAGCCCTTGCCGTCCAGCATAGCCCCCTCGGCGTTAACCCCATTGGGAAAAGCGGCTAGATCATCAGCATACAGGTCGACGACGTGCGTCAGCATCGCAGCGCGCCGTTCCTCGGTATGAAACGCAAGCATTTCGCTAATCGTGCGCGTTTCACAAAAGGGAAAGAACAGGTACTCGGCGTTGTAACAGTAATACATCCACAGCCCTGGTGCTGCCTGAATGATCCGGTTGATCGTATCGAACACAATATTTCGGGGGGCGCAGGTCAGTGTGACGCGATGAATTTCATCGTTGATATCCGTTTCGATGTCAAAATCCTGCGGCATGAAGGCGATCACCGATTTGAACCCAAGGTTCAGGTGGTGGCGCAGCGTGCCGTTCAGTTCGACGTCGTCTTCGGCGAAAATCAGCGCGACAGGCCCCTTTGCAAGGGCTGCCTGGCCTGATTTCAGAAAATGCTCAGAGGATTCGTAGTGCATTGCCTGTTTCGGTTCCGCTTTGCTGGAATTACAGGCCAAATTCGGGTAATTGCGCCAGCATTGCAAGCGGCGTTCTAAGCATATAAATGACGCCGATCCAGCGACTGCAAAGGCCCGTCTCATGTCCGAACCGAAAAAGCTGTTTATCAAGACCTATGGCTGTCAGATGAATGTCTATGACAGTGAGCGTATGTCAGAGACGCTGGGCGGTCAGGGCTATGTCGAGACCAAGTCTCCTGATGACGCGGACATGATCCTGTTGAACACCTGTCATATCCGGGAGAAGGCGGCCGAGAAGGTTTATTCCGAGCTGGGACGGTTCAAGGGTTTGAAGGCCGAAAAGCCGGACCTGAAGATCGGTGTTGCGGGCTGTGTCGCGCAGGCCGAGGGCGAAGAGATCATGCGCCGTCAGCCGCTGGTCGATTTGGTCGTGGGTCCGCAAAGCTATCACCGTCTGCCCGAGATGGAAGCGAAGACGCGCCAAGGCGAAAAAGCGCTGGATACGGACTTCCCCGAAGAGGACAAGTTCGAGAAGCTAAAAAACCGGCCAAAGGCCAAGCGCGGGCCGACCGCGTTTCTGACGGTACAGGAAGGCTGCGACAAGTTCTGCGCCTTTTGCGTGGTTCCTTACACACGCGGCGCCGAGGTCAGCCGTCCGGCGGATCGTATTTTACGCGAGACACGGGATCTGGTCGAACGTGGCGTGCGTGAAATCACTTTGCTGGGCCAGAACGTCAATGCCTATCACGGTGCAGGGCCGGACGGGGACATGTCTCTGGCAGGTTTGATTTGGGAACTGAACAAAGTTGATGGGTTGGAGCGCATCCGTTTTACCACGTCGCACCCAAATGACATGGGCGATGATCTGATCGAAGCACACGGGACCTGCGACAAGCTGATGCCGTATCTGCACCTGCCGGTTCAATCGGGCTCGGACAAAATTCTGAAACGGATGAATCGCAGCCATACTGCCGAAAGCTATCTGCGCCTGATCGAACGAATTCGCGCGGCACGGCCGGATATTCTGATGTCCGGTGACTTTATCGTCGGTTTCCCTGAGGAAACGGAAGAGGATTTTCAGGCTACGCTGGATTTGGTGGAAGAGGTGAAATACGGCTATGCCTATTCCTTCAAATACTCTACCCGCCCGGGAACGCCTGCGGCAGAACGACCACAGGTCGAGGCCGAAGTGGCGGATGAGCGCCTGCAGCGGCTGCAGGCCATGATCACGCGTCATCAGCGCGATATCCAAGATTCCATGGTCGGTCGCACCGTGAACGTTCTTTTCGAAAAAGCCGGCCGCCTTCCGCAGCAGATGGTCGGAAAATCCGAATACCTTCACGCAGTTCACGTCACAGACGCGGATATTGCGGTTGGAGATTTGCGGCAGGTGAAAATCACTGGATCGGGCGCAAACTCACTGGCTGGTGAACTGATCTGAGTAGATGCGTGAAAGGCATAACTGACGGGTTTTCCAGAAATTAACCCTTGATTTATGACTTGGAACTATGTTCCGAGGTAAGCCAGATTTGTCACGGAGTGCACTCTGCTCTCGTGAGGAAACTGCCAGATCTGCGGTTTTGAGATCTGTGCCATGGAGGGCGCGAGTAGTGAGTCGGACGTGTTTTCAGGGGTCGTGTTTGTCCCGTACCTTCTCTGCGTTGGTGTTTGCGGCGTTCAGTGCCGCGCCGACTTTGGCAGGGGATATTAACGGAACTTTAACTGAACCCGAAATCATCGCTCCACAGCAGTTATCTCGTGATGCCAGCGCGTTTTATTTGGGCGTGAGTGGCGGATATGGATCGGGCGGATCCGATCAATTCGGTCTCAGAACTTCGGGCGGGCTTTTTCCGGTTGGTAATCTTGAGCCCGCGGGTGGCTATGGCGGGTTCCGTGGCGGCTGGCGTGGCATTCTGCCTGCGCGTGGCGGGCGGGATTATGTCTATGGGCTTGAGATCGGTTATGATTTCGGAACCCTCGAAGACAGCGCCTCGACACAGATCGGCGGAACAACGGTCGCGGCCGAGTCTTCGATCTCCGATGTGTTCTCTGTGCGGCTTCGCAACGGCCTGAGCAATCGCAGCCGCACGATCCTCTATTTCGTGACCTTAGGGTATGTCAGCGGCGATATCACAACCTCAAGTGCTTTGACTTCAAGTGGCCCGACCCAACGGTTTCAGGACCAGGAACGGCGCAACGGAATTTCGGCAAGCCTGGGTGCCGAGCACCAGCTGACCGAGCACTGGTCGATCACCGGTGAAATCGAATACATGCAGTTCGATTCGAAGGTCGTGGATCTGGGGTCGGGGTTTTCCACCAAATCGACGCCCAGCTTCCGTGGGATCAGGTTCGGGTTGAACTATACGTTCTGATCGCGCCCTTTTTGCACGCATTTCCCTTCAGCAATTGCAGTGATTTGACCTGACTCGTCGGCGCTTTTGTCATCTGGTCGGGAAAAATTGAATCTGCGCCTTGCGTCGATCCGGATTTGTTGTCACGCTCAGGGTGAAACGCCAAGACAGGAGAACGGATTGGCCATCGGTGCCCTTACCCCACCGCAAGATGACATGCCCCAGCGTGAGGCGCTTGTTGAATTCCCAGACAACCGATTGTTGATTGATCTATGCGGCGAATATGATCGCAATCTCGCTGAGATCGAACAAAAACTAACCGTCCAGATTGTGCGACGGGGCAATCAGATTGTTGTCATGGGCGAAGAGGATGCGCAAAAGCAGGCTGTCGAAGTCTTGCAGGCGCTCTACACGCGTTTGGAAGGCGGGCGTGAGGTGGAAGCCGCGGATGTCGACCGAGAGCTCCGTATGGGCAACTCGGAAGTCGGGACAGGCAGTCGCGATGGCGACCAGCTGGAAATGTTCAAAGGCGGCACGGTTGAAATCAAGACCCGCAAGAAACTGGTTGAGCCGCGCACGGACGCACAAAAAGCATATGTGCAGTCGCTGTTTCAAAATGAACTGGCCTTTGGCATCGGTCCGGCAGGTACCGGCAAGACCTATCTGGCAGTTGCCGCTGGTGTTTCGATGTTCATTGGCGGCCATGTGGATCGTATCATCCTGAGCCGCCCAGCAGTCGAGGCCGGAGAAAAGCTGGGGTACCTGCCGGGCGACATGAAGGACAAGGTCGATCCTTACATGCAGCCGCTGTATGACGCGCTGAACGATTTTCTGCCAGGCAAGCAACTCGCCAAGCTGATCGAGGAAAAGCGAATCGAAATTGCTCCGCTGGCCTTTATGCGTGGCCGCACTTTGGCCAACGCTTTCGTTGTGTTGGACGAGGCGCAAAACGCCACCACCATGCAAATGAAGATGTTCCTGACCCGTCTGGGCGAGGGCAGCCGCATGGTCATTACCGGCGACCGGTCTCAGGTGGACCTGCCACGCGGCGTGCAGTCGGGGCTGAAGGATGCGGAAAGGTTGCTGAAGACGATTCCCAATATCGGCTTCAACTATTTCACGTCAAAAGACGTCGTACGCCATCCGCTTGTCGCCGCCATCATTGAGGCGTATGAGGCCGATGCGGGCCGCGAAACAGGTTGAGTTGCCGAGGTCCCGCGTGTGGGACCTTGGTATTTGACGTCATGAACCTTGAGATAACCATTGAGGATGACCGTTGGCGAGAGCTGACGGTGTTGGCGCGCGCGGCAATAACGGCTGTCGTCGATTATTGCGGTCTGGATGCAGAAATCTGCGAGGTCAGTTTGCTGGGGTGCGATGATGCTCGGATTGCCGAGCTGAATGCCGAGTTTCGGGAAAAGCCCGTTCCCACCAATGTCCTGAGCTGGCCAGCAGTGGACCTGTCTCCGGAAGAAGCCGGTCAAATGCCGGCGCCTGCGGAGCCAGATTTCACGGGCGAGATTGCGCTGGGTGACATAGCGATTTCCTACGACACCTGCGCTCGGGAAGCTGCCGAGGCCGGTAAAACTATGGCTGACCACGTCACTCATCTGATTGTTCACGGAATGTTGCATTTGCTGGGTTACGATCACGTTCGTGACCGGGACGCCACTTTAATGGAGGCCGTAGAGGTCGAGATACTTGGCAAAATGGGTAAAGATGACCCATATAATGCTTAATGTGGGCCATATGGCTCGATCAACTGGAACAGAGTAATGGGCGATATAGACGGCAGTTCTAGGGCGGCGCAGCGCGCGCAACCTCAGGACAGCAGCACTGAAGCAGAAGAAAAAGGCGGATTCTTCTCGCGTATCCTTGATGCGTTTTCCCCGCCGGGAGACGAAGAGCCGAGCTCCGTCAACGGGCACGATACGATCAGTCCGCAATCTCGGGGCATGATCAACTTGCGCCGGATGCGGGTCGAAGACGTGGCGATCCCGACAGCGGAAATCATCTCGGTCCCGTTGACAATCTCCAAGGACGAACTGGCCACTGTGTTTCGTGACAGCGGACTGTCACGGATACCGGTTTTTGACGGAACGCTGGATTCCCCGTTAGGCTTTGTTCATCTCAAAGACTTTGCACTGACCCATGGTTTCAACGGAGACTCGACCGAATTCAAACTGGGTTCGATGCTGCGTACTTTGTTGTTTGTACCGCCGTCGATGCCGATTGGAGTTCTTCTGACCAAGATGCAAACCGAACGTCGCCACATGGCACTTGTGATCGATGAGTACGGCGGCGTCGACGGTTTGCTGACGATTGAGGACCTTATCGAACAGGTCGTAGGTGAAATCGCGGACGAACACGACGCGGACGAGGATCAACTGTGGGTGCAGGAGAAACCGGGTTGCTACGTAGTGCAGGCCCGCGTGCCGCTCGAGGAATTCGAGGCCGAAATTGGTCGATCGCTGACCAGTCACGAGGATGTGGACGAAGAAGAGATCGACACGCTGGGAGGATTGGTCTTCATGCTCTCCGGCCGGGTCCCCGCCCGGGGTGAGGTTGTGCTGCATCCCGAAGGCCCCGAATTTGAAGTGATCGACGCCGATCCGCGCCGTATCAAGCGTCTGCGTGTCATGTTGCCGGATATCGTTACATGAACCCAGCGCAGGGTTGGCCTTTCTGGCTGAGGCTTGTGATTGCAGCGACGCTGGGCGTGCTCGGTGCGTATGGATTGGCGCCTTTCGGCTATTGGGGCGCAACACTGGTGGCGTTTGTTCTGATTGCGCCGTTATTCCTCACTTGTGAAACGCGTCGTCGCGCCGCTTGGCTGGGCTGGGTGTTTGCAACCGGGTATTTTGCAAACGCACTTAGCTGGATTGTCGAACCGTTTTTGGTTGACGCTGAACGCCATGCCTGGATGGCTCCATTTGCGTTGATCTTATTGGCTGGTGGGCTTGCACTGTTCTGGGGGCTGGCGTTCTGGGCCGCCAGAAGGCCAGGTGCCGGACCGGTTCAGCAGGCCGTGTTTCTGGCAGTATGCTTGTCGCTGGCTGAATTTGGTCGGGGATATCTGCTAACCGGGTTTCCTTGGGCCGGAGTCGCTCAAGTTTGGGTCAATTCGCCGGTCGCTCAGATTCTGTCGCTGGTGGGACCATATGGCTTGGGCGCACTGACCTTTGCCGCGACCTTTCCCTTGGGCGCAGCAATCGTTGAACACCGCTCCTTGCGAGGGTTAGCAATGCCAGTGGCTATCACGATTGGCCTGGCCGCCCTTGCAATGGTCCATGGGACTACGCGTCCGATCATTGCTGAGACAGAGCACGTCGTCCGGCTTGTTCAGCCTAACGCACCCCAGCATCAGAAATGGGATCCGGACTACGCGCCGCTGTTCTTCGCCCGCCAGATTGAATTTACTGCGGTCAATCCCCGACCAGATCTGATCGTGTGGCCCGAGACCGCGGTGCCCGCCTGGTTAGGGAATGCGCAGCCTTACCTTACTGCAATTTCCGACGCCGCTCAGGGAACACCGGTTTTCTTGGGCATCCAGCGGGCCGAGGGGGCACAGATTTACAACTCGATGATCTATCTGGACACTCAGGGGCAGCAGGCCGGTCTCTATGACAAGCATCATCTGGCGCCATTTGGGGAATACGTGCCCTTTGGCAACCTGATGGCACGGTTTGGAGTCGCGGGTCTGGCGTCAACCACTGGTAACGGGTTCAGCGCAGGCTCTGGTGCAGCCGTGATGGAAGCGGGCAATCTGGGCACAGCCCTGCCACTGATTTGCTATGAGGCCGTGTTCACGCAAGACGTTCATTCAGCTCCGGCACGCGCCGATTTTCTGCTGCAGATCACAAACGATGCCTGGTTCGGAACACAATCTGGTCCGTATCAGCATTTGGCCCAGGCTCAAATGCGCGCGATTGAGCAGGGACTTCCGATGATGCGGGCGGCCAACACAGGTGTTTCCGCGATGATTGATCCGCTGGGACGGATCACCGATGCACTACCGCTGGGCCAGGCAGGGTACATCGACGCAATTCTACCGCAACCTTTGTCGCCGACTTTTTATTCGCGAATTGGGGATAATCCGACCCTCATCGCGCTATTGGTCTTTTTATTGCTACTTTGGCGCAACGCCCGGCGGGTTCACGCGTAATTTCCAATTGACCCTGTTTTACTGCAGGCGTATCCCCTCGGATGCCTGTCACAACGGCTTCCTGGCGTGACGGGGAAATCTCAATGGAGCACTTTCATGTCCCGACAGAATTATACTTTTACTTCGGAATCCGTTTCCGAGGGGCACCCAGACAAGGTTTGCGACCGAATCTCGGACGCCGTTCTCGACGCCTTTCTGAACGAAGAACCCGAGGCGCGCGTGGCGTGCGAAACATTTGCCACTACCGACCGTGTCGTTATTGGCGGCGAAGTTGGCCTGTCGGATCAGGACAAGTTGCACGACTATATGGGCCGCATTGATGAGATCGCTCGTGCCTGTATCAAGGATATCGGCTACGAGCAGGACAAGTTTCACCACGAGACGGTCGAGGTGACGAACCTGTTGCATGAGCAGTCCGCTCATATTGCGCAGGGCGTGGATGCCGCTGACAACAAGGATGAAGGTGCCGGTGATCAGGGCATCATGTTCGGCTATGCGACGACGGAAACGCCGGCATTGATGCCTGCGCCGATCCAGTATTCACACGCCATCCTGCGGCGCCTGGCCGAAGTCCGCAAGAACGGCACCGAGTCCGTGTTGGGACCGGACGCGAAATCACAGTTGTCGGTGGTCTATCGAGACGGCAAGCCAGTGGGTGTAGATTCGATCGTTTTGTCGACGCAACATCTGGACGAGTCGCTGACTTCGGATGACATTCGTCAGATTGTCGAGCCCTATATCCGTGAAACCCTGCCTGAGGGCTGGCTGTCGGCTGAGACCGAGTGGCACGTAAACCCAACCGGCAAGTTCGTGATCGGCGGGCCGGACGGTGACGCGGGTCTGACCGGACGCAAGATCATTGTGGATACCTACGGAGGTGCCGCGCCTCATGGCGGTGGCGCGTTCTCGGGTAAAGATCCGACCAAAGTGGACCGCTCGGCTGCCTATGCCGCACGTTATTTGGCCAAGAACGTCGTGGCCGCGGGCATGGCTGAACGCTGCACGATTCAGCTGAGCTATGCGATTGGTGTCTCCAAGCCACTTTCGATTTATGCCGAAACCCACGGAACGGGTCAGGTTGCAGATACAGAAATCGAAAAGGCCGTAGCTCAGGTGATGGACCTGACCCCGCGCGGAATCCGGCAGCATCTGGAGTTGAACAAACCCATCTACCAGCGTACTGCGGCCTATGGTCATTTTGGCCGAAACCCCGAGGCTGATGGCGGGTTCAGCTGGGAACGTACAGATCTGACTGACGCGCTGAAGCAGGCAGTCTGACCAGTTGTTATACAAAGGCGCGCCCTCAAAGGCGCGCTTTTTCTATTTGGATGCGCCTCAGCGATTTGGGGGCAGTCTATCAGACCTGCGACAGCCACCTCTTGCAACGATCCAAGCTGCGCAGTATGGGCACCGCCATGAGCACCGAGACCCCACAACGCCCCCGCAGAAACTTCTATGGCCGCTTCAAGGGCAAAACCCTGAAGTCCAGTCAAAAGACTTATCTGTCGGAAGACCTAACCGCTTTGTCGCCCGGCGCGGTCGATTGGGAAACCAATCCCCAACGCACTCCGCTCGATCTGGATGGGCTATTTGGCGGCAAACCGGTCTGGCTTGAGGTTGGTTTTGGCGGCGGCGAGCATCTGGTGCATCAGGCAAAGAATAATCCGGATATTGGTATCATAGGGGCAGAGCCGTATATCAACGGAGTTGCCATGCTGTTGGGCAAGATCCGCCGGGCAGGCGTTGAAAACCTTGCTGTCCATCCCGGTGACGCCCGTGACCTCTTCGACGTTCTGCACGAGGCCAGCATCGCGCGCGCTTTTCTGCTTTACCCCGATCCGTGGCCAAAGACGCGACATCATCGCCGCCGTTTCGTCACACCTGAACATCTTGAACCGCTGGCCAGGTCGCTGAAGCCTGGCGCGATATTCCGGGTGGCGACTGATATACCGGACTATGTTCGCCAAACCCTGGAGGAAGTACCGCGTGCCGGTTTCGAATGGTTGGCCGAAGGTCCTGCCGATTGGCAAGAGCCGTGGGACGACTGGATTTCGACCCGGTACGAACAAAAAGCACTGCGCGAAGGTAGAACGCCCCATTACCTGACCTTCCGCCGGACCGAGAACTGATCCTGACCAGATTTCTGCAATCCTGAATGCTATGCTAGGTTAAGCGCGCCACATGCGCTTTGTTAGTACAAGTATTTTCAGGATCTCACATGTCCGAAATTCAGATCACAAATTGCCACACCCATTTGTTCCACGCGCGCCATGTTCCCGAGGACTATCCTTATCCGGCGCTGAAACCATTCAAGAAAATGCCTTGGCTACTGAAAGCGTTGGCATTTGGCGCGCGCCTGATCGGGCAGCATCCCGTCGCGGAGAAACTGGACCGGCTGTACCGTTTTCAACAGGAGACCGCTGAAGACAATCAGCGGGAAATCCTCGAAAATATGAGGCGGCACTACCCGGGCAATACTCGTTTTGTCGTGCTGCCGATGGAGTTATCGGCGTTTGGATTTGGTGCTCCATCAGTGCCGCTGCGCGCGCAACATGACGAGTTGGCGAAGCTCGCCGGAGATTCAGAGATTGGCAGGTCCGTTATCCCATTTGCAACGATTGACCCTCGGGCGGATCCCGAGGCGAAAGAGCTATGGCGGGCAATTGATGGCCTTAAGTTTCGTGGACTTAAGCTTTACCCGCGACTGGGTTTTGCCCCGGATGATCCTGTACTGATGCAACATGTGTATCCTCGCTTGGCCGAAAAGAATTTGCCTGTGATGTCCCATTGTTCGCGGGGTGGCGTTCAGGGGAGATACCTGTCGGATTACTGGGCGGATCGATACACAGAGCCCGACGCCTTTATCCCTGTCATGCGTGCACATCCCGCGCTTCGGATTTGTCTCGCGCATTTCGGAGGGCAACGCGACTGGGAGGCTTATGCCAACCCGGACCGGCAGAACCCTCTGGACGATGCATTCAACCGAAACTGGCAGGTGGCGATCCGGCGTATTATCGGCAGTGGAGATTACCCAGGGCTGT
This sequence comes from Ruegeria sp. HKCCD6426, assembly GCF_057221115.1. Lineage (NCBI taxonomy): Bacteria > Pseudomonadati > Pseudomonadota > Alphaproteobacteria > Rhodobacterales > Roseobacteraceae > Ruegeria > Ruegeria sp. HKCCD6426. Next base: position 125,401 of record NZ_JBWVBF010000001.1, read on the forward strand.
GGACCGACATCTCTTACACCCTGTTCCAGTTCGAGGATTACGCCCCGTTTCTGAGAATTTTCCTGACCGGTGACGACGAAGAAAGCGCGCGACTGAGGTCTCGGGTTCTGTTTGGGTCGGATTACTATATGACCCGACAGGAAAAGCTGTCGGAAAAAGCTGTGTGCATTCGACTTCGAAACGCGCTGGGCGAAGAAGTGTTCCGGCAGATCGCCGAAGAGAACCCGGCCAAATGGCTGGGAGAGGCCTAACAGACTGCTTCGCGCCCATACACCGCATCATTGTCGCTGGACCAAGTGGTCCCAATTCGCTAATCGGCCTAGGACTGATAGCGCAAAAGGAGCCCCCATGTCCGGACACGGCACGCCCATCCCGATGACCTCGCATCCCTGCGGCCCGCTGAACGGTACGGCTGAGGTGCCCGGCGACAAGTCGATCTCGCACCGTTCACTGATCCTGGGCGCGCTGACCGTGGGCGAAACCAGTATTTCCGGCCTGCTTGAGGGCGAGGACGTTCTGGACACAGCCAAGGCGATGCGCGCCTTTGGGGCCGAGGTCACGGATCACGGCAACGGCGATTGGACAGTGCATGGTGTCGGCGTCGGTGGGTTCGCCGAGCCGGATCAGGTGATAGACTGCGGCAACTCGGGTACCGGCGTGCGGTTGATCATGGGGGCGATGGCGACCTCTCCGATCACGGCGACCTTCACCGGTGATGCGAGCCTGAGCAAACGCCCCATGGCGCGGGTCACCGATCCGCTGGCACTTTTTGGAACGCAATCCATCGGACGCTCGGGAGGGCGCTTGCCGATGACCATAGTAGGTGCCGCTAACCCGGTTCCGGTGCGCTACGAAGTACCGGTACCCTCGGCGCAAGTGAAATCAGCCGTGCTGCTGGCCGGACTGAACGCTCCAGGCAAAACCGTGGTGATCGAGAAAGAGGCCACACGCGATCACACTGAACGGATGCTGGCCGGGTTTGGAGCAGACATCACGGTCGAGGACACCGATGAAGGGCGTGTGATCACGCTGACCGGTCGACCCGAGTTTAAGCCGCAAGTGATTGCGGTGCCACGCGACCCGTCGAGCGCAGCGTTTCCGGTCTGCGCGGCGCTGATCACACCGGGATCGGATGTGTTGGTGCCAGGTATCGGGCTAAACCCAACGCGAGCGGGCCTGTTTACAACGCTGCGCGAAATGGGGGCAGACCTGACCTATGAAAACGAACGCGAAGAGGGAGGCGAACCCGTCGCTGACCTGCGCGCACGATATTCGCCGAACATGAAAGGGATCACCGTGCCGTCGGAACGTGCGGCTTCGATGATCGACGAATACCCCGTCCTGTCAGCGGTGGCGGCAAATGCAATCGGGACAACCATGATGGGCGGCGTCAAAGAACTGCGCGTTAAGGAAAGCGACCGGATCGATGCCATGGCCCGCGGCCTGCGCAGCAATGGCGTGACGGTAAACGAGGGTGAAGAATGGTGGTCGGTCGAGGGGCTAGGCATCGGCAATGTCCCGGGTGGCGGAATCTGCGAGAGCTTTCTGGATCACCGCATTGCAATGTCTTTCATGATTTTGGGTATGGGCGCAAAGAATGCTGTGACCGTGGATGACGCAGGACCTATTGCGACATCCTTCCCGATTTTCGAGCCATTGATGGAGCGGTTGGGGGCTAAGTTGGCTCGCAAGAACCGGCAGATCTAATGGAAGCCCGCAGTTTCACGGTTGCCATTGATGGGCCTGCTGCGGCAGGCAAGGGGACGATTTCCAAGGCGGTCGCCGGGAAATTCGGTTTTGCACATCTCGATACCGGTCTGCTGTATCGCGCGGTTGGACGGCGAATGCTGGGCGGTCTGGATGCTGTGGCGGCGGCACAGGCCCTTACGGCAGAAGAACTGGAGCAGGGTGACCTCCGCACGGCTGAGATAGCGCAAGCGGCATCTAAAGTCGCAGTCATTCCCAAGGTGCGTGCCGCGCTGGTTGATTTCCAAAGGGCCTTTGCTCGGCGTTCTGGTGGAGCGGTTCTGGACGGTCGCGACATCGGAACCGTGATTTGCCCGCAAGCGGATGTGAAGTTGTTCGTCACAGCCAGTGCCGAAGTTCGGGCGGAACGGCGTTTTCTGGAGCTCAGCGCCAAGGGCTCGGACCTTTCCCGGGAACAGGTTCTCGCCGACGTGTGCGAGCGCGATATACGTGATGCAGAACGCAGCACGGCGCCAATGAAGCCTGCCGAAGATGCGGTTGTTCTGGACACGTCTGACCTGAGTATTGACGAGGCTTTGGCGCAGGCTATTGCTGTGATCTCTCAAAAAATGTCTGCGGCGTAGGGCCGCCGCAGACTGTCAATGCCGGTAAAATTACAGCTCGCCAACCGCGATGCTTTTGATATTGGCCCACTGATCGTCGGCGGTTTTGGCTGTTCCGGTCACATCTTCCAGAAAGCTGGCGCGGGTCGCCGCATTCAGGAACAGATACAGCTTTCCATCAGCGACCAGATACTGATCCGGGTCACCATCGAACTTCTTGCCGACGGACACACCGAAGGAGCAGAACCCGCCATGCTGAGGCAGATACGCTGACGGGTTGGTCTCGAACGTCTCGAGGTTTTCGGCGCTGGTGAAGTAGTAGGATGCGCCGTCATAGGTAGCCGAATGGTTGGCAAACCCTTCGACCGGGTTACCGCTGGTGACCAGAGCAACCAGATCCACACCGTGCACCGCCAGCGGGGCGCCGGCGGCGGCGATGCCTTTGGATACGTTAATCTCGTCGACTGCAAAGGCCGGAGCGGTCAGAGCCAGAGTTGCCGCAAGGGCGGTGAAAACAAGGGACTTCATAGTGTTTTTCCTTCCTAGTTTGGAAACGGGCCGACATGGTGTCAACCGATGTGACAAAGCTAGACAGAGTTTCCCGGACGTTTAATCGCAGTTAGGTCAGCAAACATTGCAGATAGTTCGTAAGTACGTACCTTTGATCCAATGTGTTCACACAGCTTTGTTTAGTCAGCCCAGACGTGCAGCCCTATGGTGAAAGAGTGTTTGCAGGAGTGACCTCATGATCCGACTAGCCATTTTTCTGATTTTCACGGCGGGGAGCTTGGCCGCTCAGGAAAGTCAGCCTCAGGCGCATGACAATGAACCGCCAATGACCTATGAGCGTTTGGGCAAGATTGTTTTCGCGCTGGACCCCGAGGCGCAGCCGCGCGGACCAGGGTTTCAACTGACGGTCTCGGATGTTCCGGTTCTGGTGATTACAGACACGAATGCTGACCGGATGCGTGCCATGGTTCCAATCCGCAGTGCATCCGAGCTGTCTCAGGACGATTTGAAAAGAATGATGCAAGCCAATTTCGACACTGCATTAGACGCCAGATATGCAATAGCCAATGGAACGCTTTGGGCAGCTTTTATCCATCCGCTCTCACCACTGGAAAAGGACCAGCTGATCTCTGGGCTTGCTCAGACCGTGAACATCGCCAAGACCTACGGGACGCTGTATTCTGGCGGTGCGGCCCAATTCGGTAGTGGGGACAGCAACGATCTGCAGCGCAAATTGATTGAAGAGCTTTTAAAAAAGGGTGAAGAAATCTGAGTTCGGCAGAATTCTGCAGCGCCGGTTTTCGCCTTGGACTTGCAGCGTCTTGCCTTAGCCGCTATAGAGCGCCCGTCGACAAGGCGATTTGAGCCATAAAACAATGAGACGAGCAGGGTCGGAACCAACCGGCCCTCTTTGTTTTGTGCACTAAGTCAGATCGTCTGACCAATCCATTAAGACCGGCGGAGACAACCGCTCGGCCAGTAAAAACGTATGTAAAGGAAAACACTGCCAGATGGCTGATACAACCATGGAGGAATTCGAAGCCCTCCTGAACGAAAGCTTCGAAATGGACACGCCCGAAGAGGGTTCTGTTGTCAAAGGCAAGGTTCTGGCGATCGAAGCCGGCCAGGCCATCATCGACGTTGGCTACAAAATGGAAGGCCGCGTTGATCTGAAAGAATTCGCAAACCCCGGCGAAGCCCCTGAAATCGCTGTTGGTGACGAGGTAGAAGTCTACCTGCGCGCCGCAGAAAACGCCCGTGGCGAAGCCGTCATCTCGCGCGAGATGGCCCGCCGTGAAGAGGCATGGGATCGTCTGGAAAAAGCATATGCCGACGACCAGCGCGTCGAAGGTGCAATCTTTGGTCGCGTCAAAGGTGGCTTCACCGTCGATCTGGGTGGCGCAGTTGCGTTCCTGCCCGGCTCGCAGGTTGACGTTCGCCCCGTGCGCGACGCTGGCCCGCTGATGGGTCTGAAGCAGCCGTTCCAGATTCTGAAAATGGACCGCCGCCGTGGCAACATCGTTGTTTCGCGTCGCGCCATCCTGGAAGAATCACGTGCCGAACAGCGTGCCGAAGTCATCGGCAACCTGTCCGAAGGTCAAACCGTCGAGGGTGTCGTCAAGAACATCACCGAATACGGTGCATTTGTTGACTTGGGCGGCGTTGACGGCCTGCTGCACGTCACCGACATGGCTTGGCGTCGTGTGAACCACCCGTCCGAGATCCTGACGATCGGCGAAACCATCAAGGTTCAGGTCATCAAGATCAACAAAGAGACCCACCGCATCAGCCTGGGCATGAAGCAGCTGCAGGACGATCCGTGGGATCTGGTTGCTGCCAAGTACCCGCTGGGCTCGGTCCATCAGGGTCGCGTCACCAACATCACCGACTACGGCGCATTCGTCGAGCTGGAAGCCGGTGTCGAAGGTCTGGTGCACGTATCCGAGATGTCTTGGACCAAGAAAAACGTCCACCCCGGCAAGATCGTTTCGACCAGCCAGGAAGTCGACGTCATGGTTCTGGAAATCGACGGCGCCAAGCGCCGCGTGTCTCTGGGCCTGAAACAGACTCAGCGCAACCCGTGGGAAGTGTTTGCAGAAACACACCCCGAGGGCACCGAGGTCGAAGGCGAAGTCAAGAACATCACCGAATTCGGTCTGTTCATTGGCCTCGAAGGCGACATCGACGGCATGGTTCACCTGTCGGACCTTTCCTGGGACGAGCGTGGCGAGGATGCCATCCAGAACTACCACAAGAACGACGTGGTACAGGCTGTCGTCTCTGAAGTGGATGTCGAGAAAGAGCGTATCTCGCTGTCGATCAAAGCCCTGGGCGGTGACAAGTTCGCCGAAGCCGTGGGCGGCGTGAAGCGTGGCTCGGTCATCACCGTTGGAGTCACTGCAATCGAGGATGGCGGCATCGAGGTGGAATACGAAGGCATGAAGTCCTTCATCCGCCGCTCTGACCTGTCGCGTGACCGTGCCGAACAGCGCCCCGAGCGTTTCTCGGTCGGTGACAAGGTCGACGTGCGCGTCACCAACGTCGACAGTAAGACCCGCCGTCTGGGTCTGTCGATCAAAGCCCGCGAGATCGCCGAAGAGAAAGAGGCCGTGGAACAGTACGGTTCTTCCGACTCGGGCGCATCGTTGGGCGATATCCTGGGTGCAGCGCTGAAGTCCGGCGACTGATCCCAGGGGTATCCCGAACGTGATTTGCGGCCTCGCGCGAAAGCGCGGGGCCGTTTTTGTTGCGAATCAATGTGTTCTAATTTCCTGGGTTAATTTTGCTATTGCTCGCGCAATAGGTGTGAATTTCCGCCTGACAAGCGAAAAATCGCGTGAGTTTCCTGCAAAATGAAGCCTTTGCACGCAGAGTATACGTTCCCCCGTTCCGGGTTTTTTCCTATACTGTCCAGAACAATAGGCTTGGTTAACCGGTCACCTGGGAGGGTAACACGCATGATCCGTTCAGAATTGATTCAGAAAATCGCCGACGAAAATCCACATCTATACCAGCGAGATGTCGAACGGATCGTGAATACCGTATTCGAGGAAGTGACCGATGCCATGTCGCGCGGTGACCGTGTCGAGCTGCGCGGGTTCGGGGCGTTTTCCGTCAAAAAGCGCGATGCGCGCGTTGGTCGCAACCCTCGTACAGGAGAGACTGTACAGGTCGATGAAAAATGTGTGCCGTTCTTCAAAACTGGCAAGTTGCTAAGGGACCGTTTGAACGGTAAAGCCTGACCCCATGATGCGTTATCTTCGATATGGTTTTCTGGCGATTCTTGGGATCATTCTGGTGTCGATCTCGCTGGCCAACCGACAGATGGTTGAGCTGAGGCTGATGCCGGATGCTCTGTCCGAATTGCTGAGCTTCAACTTGTCTACCACTTTGCCTTTGTTTGTTGTGGTTCTGGGTGGCGTTGTGGCTGGTCTGGTGATTGGTTTCTTGTGGGAATGGCTGCGTGAGCACAAGCATCGCAGGGACGCCACCGTCAAGAAAAGCGAAGTGCGCAAGCTTGAGCGTGAGGTCAAAAAGCTCAAGCGAAAGCAGAACGAAGGTCAGGACGACGTTCTGGCGCTGCTGGACGAGGCCAGCTGAGGTCATTCGATGTCTACTGATGTAAATGTCAAAATTTGCGGTCTGACCGCGCAAGAAGATGTGCGCGCGGCCGTTGACGCTGGCGCGCGCTATATTGGGTTCAACTTTTTTCCTAAGTCACCGCGCTACGCGTCGATTGCGCAAGCGGCAGCTCTGGCCGGTGAGGTGCCCGCTGGTGTGGCCAAAGTGGCGCTGGCCGTGAATTTTTCAGACGCGCAATTTGATGAAATTGTTGCTGGTGTCCCCTTGGACATGCTGCAACTTCACGGAGCGGAAAGCCCCGAACGGGTTGCCGAGTTGAAGCAGCGCTATGGGCTGCCAGTCATCAAGGCGATCGGGGTGGCCGAAGCCCAGGATTTAGCCGCGATCGACGTATATTCAGAGACCGCTGATCTGCTGCTGATCGATGCCAAGCCCCCGAAAAACTCGGAATTGCCGGGTGGAAACGGATTGCCTTTCGACTGGCGATTGCTGGCGGGGCGTAAGTACTGGCGCACGCCGTGGATGCTGTCGGGCGGGCTTAATCCGGGCAACGTGGCCGAGGCCATTCGGATGACCGGCGCAAACCAAATCGATGTCGCATCCGGGGTCGAAAGTGCGCCGGGCGTCAAGGACCCGAGCCTAATCAAAGCATTTATCGACGCCGCCCGGTGATCTGATCGGGCACTGACCGCGTATCTCTCTTTGTGGAGGACGCGAATATGCTGGCTGCGATTGGTGGAATTACCCTAAAACGCTGGTATCACGCGCCGGAGTTTTTCTGGCGTGCGGGGCAGGCATTGCGTCAGGCTCAGGGCGATCCGTTGTGTTTTCACACTGAAGTTTTCCCGCATCAGGGACTCTATTTCTCGCTCACCGTATGGCACGATGTCGAGGCGATGTTGACCTTTGCCCAATCCGGCCCCCATCGCCGCGTGATGCAAGTGGCGTCCCGGTTGGCAGAAACAAATCATTTCTGCCAATTCACCTGCATCGCCGTTCCGACCCGTGCTCAGGCACTGGACGTTTGGAAGCAGCAATCCCAGGCGGCGGAATAGTACGTTTTGCGATGGCAAATCCCGTCATCACCTCCTATGAACAACGGGTACGACGAGGGAGACATCCATGGCCAACGATCTTTTCAATTCCTTCATGTCCGGCCCCGATGAACAGGGCCGCTTTGGCATTTTTGGCGGGCGATTTGTCAGCGAAACGCTGATGCCGCTGATCCTATCGCTGGCAGAGGAATATGACAGGGCCAAGGACGACCCAACCTTCTGGGCCGAAATGGATGATCTGTGGACAAACTATGTGGGCCGGCCCTCGCCGCTGTATTATGCGGAACGCCTGACCGAGCATTTGGGCGGTGCAAAAATCTATCTAAAGCGCGATGAACTGAACCACACGGGCGCGCACAAAATTAACAACGTGCTGGGTCAGATCATTCTGGCGCGGCGCATGGGTAAAACCCGGATCATCGCGGAAACCGGGGCAGGGCAGCATGGCGTGGCCACGGCCACTGTCTGCGCCAAGTTTGGCCTAAAATGTATCGTCTATATGGGTGCGCATGATGTTCAGCGTCAGGCACCGAACGTGTTTCGTATGCGCCTGCTAGGGGCAGAAGTGATTCCGGTGACCTCGGGCCGCGGCACGCTGAAGGATGCGATGAACGATGCTCTGCGCGATTGGGTGACCAATGTGCGCGACACGTTTTACTGCATCGGCACTGTGGCAGGCCCGCACCCATATCCGGCGATGGTTCGCGACTTCCAGTCGATCATCGGTAAGGAAGCCAAAGAGCAGATGCAAAAGGCAGAAGGCCGCCTGCCGGATACGATTATTGCCGCCATCGGCGGTGGATCGAACGCTATGGGCCTGTTCTATCCGTTCCTTGACGATAAATCCGTCAACATCATCGGTGTCGAGGCCGGGGGCAAAGGCGTAAATGAAAAGATGGAGCATTGCGCTTCGCTGACTGGTGGGCGCCCGGGTGTGCTGCATGGCAACCGGACGTATTTGTTGCAGGACGACGATGGCCAGATCCTGGAAGGATATTCCATATCGGCGGGGCTGGATTATCCCGGAATCGGGCCTGAGCATTCCTGGTTGAATGATGTTGGCCGCGCCCAATACGTCTCGATCACCGACAAAGAGGCACTGGAGGCGTTCCAGCTGTGTTGTGCGACCGAAGGCATCATTCCCGCGTTGGAACCCTGCCACGCACTGGCCCATGTCATGAAAATTGCCCCGGACCTGCCCAAAGATCACCTGATCTGCATGAACATGTGTGGACGCGGCGATAAGGATGTTCAGACCGTCGCAAAGTACCTGAATTTTGACATGTCAGACACCGAAGGCCGCTCAGCCGACTGATCCCTTCGTCTGGCGGGGTTAAGAACCTTGTGTCAGGTTGCCGGGTTTGCGCAACCTGGCCAATTCAGATGACGCCGGACGATTTGGTCGGAAAAACGATGCTGTCGCGCCTAAATGGGCGGACAAGATGTGATTGCCCAGGTATTTTGGCGCCTATCCGGATTTCCTGGCGGCAACCCAAATGGGCCGTTGGGCGTGACTGCGTTGGATACCCGCTGCGGTGCTGGCCCATTTTCCGAGGCCTGATCTGTGGTTCAATCTGCGGATCACCGTTGCACACGGCGCGCGGGTACTGGGTTCCGGCAATCTATGCTTGGTGCCTTGATCGGTGAATGTTCAGAATTTCTAGCGGCACAATGTCCAGAGCCCGCTGATGTGTCGCCTCCAGATTAACCTTGGGTGCACAACCTTCGTCATGAGCCTGTAGAAATCGTGCTGCACACAGGCACCAGCTGTCCCCGGCACTGAGGCCGGGAAAATTGAACTCGGGGTGGGGTGTGCTCAGGTCATTACCAACGTATTTGGAAAACGCGAGAAACTCGGCGGTCATGATTGCACAGACCGTATGGCTGCCTTGGTCTTCTGCGCAGGTGTTGCAGGCCCCGTCGCGAAAGAACCCTGTTAGCGGCTTGCGCGAACAAGGGGCCAAAACTCCGCCAAGCACATTGATGCTATCCTGTTTCTGCATAGGGGCATCTTACAGGTTTTGTGCGATCTTGCGGAACATTTCGACATTCTGGTCACTGACGCCGGGTTCGCGGAATTTTCGGTCGGCCCCGGTGGTGACGATCAGCACGCCGCGTGGCTGGTCAAAATAGATGTATTGGCCATAAATTCCACGCGCGAAGAACTCACCTTCATGTGCGCCGATGGGAATCCACCATTGGTAGCCATACCCGGTTTCGCCGGGTGCGGTAGGGGCGCTGGGCCATGTGGCTTCCGCGATCCAATCTGCCGGGACTATCTGGTTACCGTCTCGTACTCCATTTTGCAGGATCATCTGCCCGAAACGGGCGAAATCGCGGGCGGTAAAGTTCAGGCCCGCCAAAACAAAAGCGACGCCGGCCCCATCGGTGATGTAATATCCGTCGCGTTCCAACCCCAGCGGTTGCACGATCTTTTCAGTCATCAGATCGGCCACGTTCCGCCCGGTTGCGCCTCGGATCACCATTCCGATCACATGCGTGTCGATTGACACGTATTGCCAGACATCTCCCGGAGCGGTGAAACTGTCATGCAGCGAGGCCGCGAAATCGTCCAGCTCCCCGCCCAGTGCAATTGCGCGGCCCATCCGGTTGATGTCCGAGTCGTAGTCCAGATAGTCTTCGTCAAACGTGACACCACTGGCCATGTTCAAAACATTACGGATCGTTGCGGCTTCGTAAGCGCTGCCCGCGAGCTTCGGCGCGTAGTTTATCACCGGATCGTCCAGTGACTCGATCGCGCCCTCGTCCATGAGAATGCCGAACAGGGCGGACAAGTAGCTTTTGGCAACCGACCATGAAATCCGCCGGTCGTCCGGGCCGGTGCCCAGGTAGTATTCTTCGAACCGAATCTGCCCGTCTTGCAACACCAGCAAAGAGGTCACGGCACGTTCGTCAATCCATGCGTCCGTACCCTCTGGCAGGTCAAATCCGGGGCCATAAGGAAGCTCCCAAGTTGGGCCATTGCCACGAGGCAAGTCGACAGTCAGGAACGCGTCATTCATATGCGAAAAGTTGTGAACTATCTTTTCTGCGGTGAACAAAGAGTTCACGGCCATCAAACGGGTAATCTCTTCGCGCTTCCAGACTCCGACGACCACAGCGGCCAGAGCCAAAGCCAGCACGATGCGCAATAGCCATTTGAACACGATTTTCATCCGTCGCCTCCCTTTAGCCTGCTTCATTGGAGCGCGGCGCGATCTGGTTCGCAATCAAAACGTTACGGCATCCGACTGAGAACTACCTGAATTTGTCCAGCAACTTTTGCATCGCCGAACGTTCGTCGGTTGCGAGTTCCGGTGTCTCTGCGGGTTTGGGTTTCGCGTCGGAGGGCAAAGGAGTCTTCGAAGACCGGGCCGGTGCCGTGCGCAGTGCGACGGCGTTCATGAACTTGCCACTTTCATCTTCAGCCAGATATTTGGCGCCATCCGAGACACCGCGCAGGACGTCCTCCAACCAATCAGCGTCGGCTTTGGCAAAATCGCTCAGCACGTAGGGAGAGACCATCTCTTTGCGGCCCGGATGCCCGATCCCCAAACGCACCCGGTCATAGGCGGCACCGATATGATCGTGGATCGAACGCAAACCGTTATGGCCCGCATGTCCGCCGCCAGCCTTAGCACGCACTTTTCCGGGAGCGAGATCCAATTCGTCGTGGAACACCGTCACGTCCGTTGAATCCAGCTTGTAGAACCGCATAGCTTCGCCGACGGACTGGCCCGAGCGGTTCATGAAGGTCTGGGGTTTCATCAGAAGGATCTTCTGTGAACCCAGGCGGCCTTCGGTAATCTCGGCCTGAAACTTGGATCGCCAAGGGCCAAAGTCATGATCTTCGGCAATCCTATCTACAGCCATGAAGCCAATGTTATGTCGGTTCCGGGCGTATTTCTGCCCCGGATTACCCAATCCGACAAAAAGTTTCATAGCAGCGCTCCGCGTGTCTTTATTCGCCTCGCCCTGTCATGCCCGGAAATGGATGGGAAATCCAGTCGAGCCCTACAACAATTGCTCCGCCGAAAGAAGTCAGTTCTCCGGCGTGTACCAGATAGGTGAGGTGTAGGCCCGCTCGGTCGTCGTCATTGGCACCTCTGCGTCCATTTGAACACCGAATCTCCTGGCCTCATATGCGGTCCAGCGAGGTGTCGGGATTTCGATCACCCGGACATAATAGAATGCCCTTAGAGACGGATCGAAATCAGGATCCTGCCAATAGGTGATCAATTCCGGTGCGCCGATCGTGTTCGTCCAGGTCGCATTCTCAACATCCACTGTGTTGCCGACAGGCGGTACCTTGCCATCCGACCCGGGTGTTCGGTCGCCGCCCCATGCAACGTCGTAAACTTTTTCACCTCGCGTGCCGTCTGCATTCAGCCAACCTTTGATGACCTGCACTCGGTCTAGGTTTCCGCTATATGGATCTTTCAATGCGGCGATCAGGAAGTTTGGGGCGCCGTCACCGGTTCTGGCGGGCAGGTCTGCTCCCATCGGGACGCCTTTGGCATAGCCGATATCGGCTGGCAGTCGTGAAAGAGCATCCTCTTCCGCGAAACCCCACCCTCCGAAAAATCGCACCATCATGCGAGAACCAGTCGTGCCGTAGACCTCACGCCGTTCCAGCGCGTCGAAGATCGCCTGGCGTGTGTTTTCGATCGCCCAAGCAGCGGCATACCCACCAGAGGCCTGTTTCCAGCCGTAGATAGAAAACTCCGGCTCAGGAGCTTCGATCACTATGTGTTCCCAACGGTGCGGTTCGGGTTCTACACCAGAATGTTTGCCAAAAAAGTTATCCTCTTCCACTGCTGTCATGCCGGTGTGGCCATCGGTTGAACCGATTTGGCCAAACTTGTATGGGTTGATACCCAGTTGCTCTTCAAGCATCAGACCGGTTTTGTAGGCCTCGCGGGAATACTCGTATTGCAGCATGTCTTCAGTCTTGGCTTCGGTCCCATTCAGGTTCGACGCATCCCACGTATCGAAATCGGCAAACTCGTCATCCGGGCTTAGAAACGGGTGCGCTTCGCTGTCGCCTTTGATCTGCGTCGTCTCAATGACTGGCTCGAACCGGGCGCGTAGTTGCGCGTTTTCTTCGGTCAGAGGGGTGCCATCGAAATTTGAGATCGAAAAAAGACGTCCGTTGGAAAGGTTCCCATTATGCGGAATCGCCAATACGTCGCCACCAGTCCGGTCTTCGTATTCGGCCAGATGTGCCCAAAGGTCTTCGGGATTTTTGCTGTCGAATTGAGAAAACGGCAGCACTTGATTGGCCATATCCGAACCGTCACGAAAGATGACATTGCGATGGATATTGTCGCCGCCTTCGGACGTCCACTCGTATCCGATTAGAGCAGTAAAAACCCCCGGCTCGTTGTATCTATCTGCAAGAGCAGTGTATTCTTGCCAAGCGTCCTTAATGGCCTTGGGGTTATCAATTGGGGGTTCGTCGTCAGACAGCGATGCGACGATTTCCATCGCCGTCGCAAAGACCAGATCGTTGTCGTTACTGGTCAGTGCATCGTACCAAACCTTGCCCTGCGGTGAGGACAGAACGTTCTGATCGCCGCCGAGAAGTTGAGGCATCAACCCGTACATTTCGGCATGGTCTGAGATGACCAGCCAATCCAATGGTCGGGACAGTTTCGCCTGCAGTCCATGGGTCGTTGTGACCTCATGGCCGCGCGCGAACAAGTAAGCGTCTTCCTGGCTCAAACGTGTCATCGTACCAGCATCGACAGAGACTTCGGTATGCAGGTGCGTGTCGCCCCAAAGCGGCTGAGTTGGAAAGTTGCGCCCCGCATAGGGCGAAAAATGATCAGAAGTAAACCGATCGGCCACATCGTCTTTGCTTGGCAGCGTGTCCTGTACCTGCGCGAACGCCGCGCATCCGCAAACAACTCCGCCGATCGTTGAAATCAAAGTTGCTGTGAACTTGAATCGATTTGTCATGATCGCAGGCTCCAAAGAAATGATTGGTGGAAAAGTGGCTAAAAAACAGGGCCACTATCGGCGAGCCTAACACAGTATGGGATCAAATTCCAAAATTCGAAAATGAAAACGGGGCTCCAATGGAACCCCGTTTCTAAATCCGGATGAATTGAACCGGTTTTATTCTTCTTCTTCCTTGCCGACGACTTCAACCTCGTCAGCGGCCACTTCGGCCTCGTCGCCTTCGTCTTCGTCATCCGTTGCCAATCCGGTCGGAGCCGAGATGTTCGCAATAACGAAATCACGATCGATAGTCGGCTTGGTGCCGGCCGGCAGATCAACAGACGAAATCGTCGCAACGTCGTTGATGTTCATGCCGGTCAGATCAACGGTGATCTTCTCAGGAATGTCACCCGCGGTGCAGACCAGTTCAACTTCCGGACGGACAACGGTCAGAACGCCACCCTTCTTGATGCCGGGTGCTTCTTCTTCGTTGACAAACTCAACCGGGATGAACAGCGCGATCTTGGTGGTCCGGCGCAGGCGCATCAGGTCCAGGTGGGTCGGCAGGTCTTTGACCACATCACGCTGAACGTCGCGGCAGATGACGCGGACGTCTTCCTGGCCTTCAACCTTCAGGTTCCACAGGGTCGACTTGAACCGGCCAGCTTTCAGGCGTTTGAACAGTTCGTTGAACGGGATCTGGATTGCCAGCGGGTCTTTGTCGCCGCCAAACACAACGCCCGGAACCATGCCTTCGCGGCGTGCTTTACGAGCGGCGCCCTTGCCTGTCCCCGTCCGTTCCAGAGCTACGAGATCAGGAATCTCACCAGCCATGATATATCTCCAATGTTAGGGCGGGCATCCTCCAAGGCTGTATACCCGCGTGAAGCCGCGTCCTTAGCTTGTTTCAGCGCAATTGGAAAGGGGTTTTTATACCCTTGAAATGGAACGCGTATCAATCCTGCCAGCGGCCGCCAAAATCCTCGGGCACAAGCAGATTATGCCGCCCCAAAGCGGCAACATTCTTTTCGCCGCACAGCGCCATAGTTGTGTCGAGTTCCTTCTGAATGACCTCAAGTGCAGATGTTACGCCTTTCTGCCCCATAGCACCCAGACCATAGATGTAGGCGCGGCCGATAAAGGTGCCCTTGGCGCCCAGAGCCAGAGCCTTGAGAACGTCTTGCCCGGACCGGATACCGCTGTCCAGATGCACTTCGACGTCACTTCCAACAGCGTCCATAATTTCCGGCAACACGCGGATAGAACTGAGCGCGCCATCCAGCTGGCGCCCCCCGTGGTTTGAGACGACGATGGCATCGGCCCCCAGTTTTGCAGCCATTTTGGCGTCGTCGGCATCCAGAATGCCCTTGAGGATCACTTTGCCGCCCCATTGCTCCATCAGTTTTTCGACCTTCTTCCAGTCCAGGCTGGGGTCGAACTGTTCCGCGGTCCAGGTGCCCAGTGAAGAAGTGTCTGTAATGGTATCAACATGGCCAACGATATTGCCGAACTCGCGTCGTTTTGCCCCCAGCATTTCTATGCCCCAGGACCATTTAGTCATCAGGTTTGCAATTGTCTTGGCGGTCAGTTTTGGCGGCGCCGACAAGCCGTTCTTGAGGTCCTTGTGCCGTTGACCCAATATTTGCAGATCCAACGTGATCACCAGCGCGGAACACTTCGCGTCTTTGGCGCGTTGGATCAGGCGGCCCACGTAGTCCTCATCCTTCATGGTATACAGCTGGAACCAAAATGGCTTGGTCGTGGCTTCTGCAACATCTTCGATGGAGTTGATCGACATGGTCGACAGTGTGAACGGCACACCGAATTCTTCGGCCGCTTTGGCGGCTTTGATCTCGCCGTCAGCATGCTGCATTCCGGTCAATCCAACCGGTGCAAGCGCCACTGGCATAGCGACATCCTGTTCGATCATCTGTGACGCAGTTGTACGCCCTGACATATCCACCGCAACCCGCTGGCGCAGGCGGATATCCTCGAAATCAGAGGTGTTTTCCCGAAACGTTTGCTCGGTCCAGCTGCCACTTTCGGCATAGTCGAAGAACATCCGGGGCACTCGGCGTTCGTAAATCCGTTTGAGGTCTTGAATATTGGTGATGACGGGCATGAGTCGCGGCCTTCTCAGGATTGGTTAAGTTTCTTTACCAATTTTTTCGACCAACCGCAACTTAGCGCAGATGCGGTCGGTTGCCGCGTTAATGCGAACACAAAAAAGCGGCTGACCAAGGCCAGCCGCGATGATCCAGTTCCCCCGGACTTCAGCGATGATCAGGCTGCGTGGGCCCCGTCCGCCAGTGTTTTGACAAAATCGAGAACCTCACTCACAGGTTTGCCGGCGCCGATCTGACTAACGATGGCCGAGCCTACCACGGCACCATCCGCGACACTGGCGATGGTCCGGGACTTTTCGGGCGTGTTTATGCCAAATCCGACAATTACGGGTAAATCGGTGGCGGCCTTGATCCGCGAAACTTCGGGGCCGACATCCGTCGCCTGAGCCTCGGCAGCGCCGGTGATACCGGTGATCGAGACATAGTAGACAAAGCCTGATGTGTTCTGCAGCACGCGGGGCAGGCGGTTATCGTCCGTAGTGGGCGTGGCCAGCCGAATGAAGTTTAATCCAGCGGCCTGTGCTGGCAAGCACAGTTCGTCATCTTCTTCGGGGGGAAGGTCGACCACGATCAAACCATCGATCCCGGCCTCCTTGGCATCGACAAGGAATTTATCGACGCCCCGGCTATAAATGGGATTGTAATACCCCATTAGAACAATTGGCGTTGTGTTGTCTGTTTCGCGGAACGCGCGCGCCAGGTCCAGAGTGCGTTGCAGTGTCATGCCCGAGTCCAGTGCCCGTTGTCCCGCGGCCTGAATGGTCGGTCCATCGGCCATGGGATCGGTAAACGGCAAACCCAGCTCGATCACGTCGACACCGGCCTCTGGCAGGCCCTTTACGACTTCAAGCGAAGTTTCGAAATCGGGATCTCCGGCCATGATATAGGCGACAAAGGCCTTTTTGCCCTCATTCTTAAGGGCGGCGAACTTGGCGTCGATACGGGTCATCAGATGTCCTTGCACTCGGGTTTGGACCTGATGTGCAGAAACTTTGCGTGAAAATCAATCCCACAGCATAGGCGAAGGTTTAGAATGCGAAGTGATATCTCAAGAGCAATGAGTTTACGCCTGGATTTTCTTCCTGCGTGCTGGCATTGGATTTATGAGTGACGGCCATGGAGATTTTGTTGCCGTTGTTTAGTGTATAACCTAGGCCTAAAAGGCTGCGGATCTGAAAGCTGCCGCCCAGATCGTTCAGTTCGTCGGCCTCGCTGAAATATCCGGGCATGACGCTGCCCTCGATAAACCAGCGGTTGGAAAACGCGTAGATCCCGATCAGGCCGGCTCCGATGTGGGTGTCGCCTTCCGTGTCCACGGACAGGGCAGCCCCCCATGTTGCGCTGAATCTGGTGGCCTCATGAAACGGCTTATGCTGGTATTCCAGTGAAAAGATCGCCTGATCGTCGGATTGGCTGTCAGAAAAGTCGGCGTAACCCGCACCAAAAACCAGAGATTGAGCATGCGCGGATGTGGAGGCCGCCACAAGTGCAGCCGTAACGATGAGAGATTTCATTTTCTTCACTACTTAATTGCTCTTAACCTTTACGTGGGAAGCTTAGGGTGCAGTTTACAATCCGCGCAAGTTCACGAGATTCCAACATTTTTGTGATGTTGCAAAAATGGACATCCCCGATGTTCCTTCTGTCTTGCTTGCGTATCAACGCGGACCTGCATAGAAGCAGCGCTCGAATGGTATCAGGAGGCCGTCATGGGCTTTAAAATGGGAATCGTGGGTTTGCCGAATGTGGGCAAATCGACCCTCTTCAATGCGCTGACCAAAACCGCGGCTGCGCAGGCGGCAAATTTTCCGTTCTGCACGATCGAACCCAATGTGGGTGATGTCGCGGTTCCTGATGACCGGCTAGACAAACTGGCGGCGATTGCCAGCTCGAAACAGATCATCCCGACACGCATGACCTTTGTAGATATCGCTGGTCTGGTGAAGGGTGCATCTAAAGGTGAAGGGCTGGGCAACCAGTTTCTGGCCAATATCCGTGAGACCGATGCCATCGCCCATGTGCTGCGTTGTTTCGAAGACGGTGATGTGACCCACGTGGACGGTCGCGTCGATCCCGTTGCCGACGCCGATACCATCGAGACCGAGCTGATGCTGGCCGATTTGGAAAGCATCGAAAAGCGCCGTGCCAATCTGGTGCGCAAGCTCAAGGGCAATGATAAAGAGGCGCAGCAGCAGGAACGCCTTTTGGCAACTGCACAGGCTATGCTTGAAAATGGCAAGCCCGCACGTCTGGTTGAGGTGTCGGACGAAGACGCCAAGGCATGGAAGATGTTGCAACTGCTGACCACAAAGCCGGTTCTCTACGTCTGCAACGTGTCCGAGGAAGAAGCCGCCGAAGGCAACGAATATTCCGCCCGCGTGGCCGAAATGGCCGCGGCTCAGGGTAATGCTCATGTGATCATCAGCGCTAAGATCGAAGAAGAGATCAGCCTGCTGGAAGATGACGAGGCGCAGATGTTCCTCGAAGAGATGGGGCTGGAAGAGCCCGGCCTCGACCGTCTGATCCGCGCTGGATACGACCTGCTCAAGCTGGAAACCTACTTCACCGTCGGCCCGAAAGAGGCCCGTGCGTGGACCATCCGGACAGGCACCGCCGCGCCACAGGCCGCAGGTGTGATTCATGGCGATTTCGAAAAGGGATTCATCCGGGCCGAAACCATCGCCTATGCCGATTTCATCGCCGCTAATGGTGAACAGGGGGCGAAAGAGGCAGGCAAGATGCGGGCTGAGGGCAAGGGGTACATCGTCAAGGATGGCGATGTGCTGCACTTTCTGTTCAATACCTGAGAAATGCGGGAGTGCCCGGTTTATTCGGGATCGGGCACAACAAACCCGGTGGCTCTAGTTGCCGATCCCAAGCTGCTGTCGCAGTGTGAAGAAATCCCAGACGACCCAGCTTTCCGCTATCTTACCATTGGCGATCCGGTCAATCTGAACCCCGGTCCAATCAACCGAACGGCCAGAAGCGGGCAGTCCAAGATAAGAACCGTTTTGGGTCCCGAAAAAACGCCAGTGGGTGGACACGCGGTCGCCTTCGGCGGTCTGCCCAAAAATCTCGACCTTGAGGTCGGAGAAAGCCCTATGATTGTCCTCAACGATGCCGACCCAAGTGGTCAGGTTTATGCTCCCTGTGTCGCCGTTCGCCAAAGGTGCTTGATGGTTCTGATAGCCATCGGCGAAAATTGACTCGTTAATGGCGGTACCCGCAGCCCACATTTCAACAGCCTGCCGGGAAAGGTTCTTAGCTACAGAAATTTCATTCTCTTGTGCCACGGCACCTCCTCCTGACGAAAAAGCAAACAACGCCAGCACGCTGATACGTACAACCAAGCCGAAACGTTCACTGACCATTGACGTCCTCCGCCCATCATGTCGACTCCGGTTCACGATAGCGCGCTCTAAGTAAAAGAAGAAAGTGCAATTCAAGACTCAGCGCGATAACCGGGCCACAACTAGCCTTTCACCGCGACGCAAACGCGCTACTGTGCGTCGGGCCAGACTTTGGGACACCGCCGCATGATCGAAATCCGCGACCTGCAACTGCTCAGCGCCTTGGCGCGGCATCGTCATTTTGCCAAGGCCGCCGAGGAATGCGGGATTTCTCAGCCCGCGTTCTCCATGCGCATTCGGAATCTTGAAGACAGGTTGGGGGTCTCTATCGTCCGTCGGGCCAACCGGTTTCAAGGGTTGACCGAAGAAGGCGAGATGATGGTCCGCCGTGCCCGTCGTATCCTTGATGATGCCAAGGCGTTGGAGCAGCAGGTCCTCGCGGCGCGAGGCGAGATTACGGGAACATTGATTTTGGGTGTTATCCCAACCGCGATTGCCTTTACCGGGCGGCTGATCAAACACTTGCAGCAAGCCCATCCGCGTATTCTGACACGTATCGAAACGATGTCGGCATCGGCCATTCAGCACCGGTTGGATGAAGGCAGCCTGGATGCGGGTATTACCTACGGAGACAGCATCGGCACGGACTTGCGGCTGGTGCAGCCGCTATATGAAGAGGCATACGTGCTGCTCATCCCGTCTCATATGACAGACAAAACCGGATCGATACCCTGGGCTCGCGTAGCCGAGTTTCCTCTCAGCTTGCTTGAGCCACAGATGCAGAACCGGCGCATCTTGGACAGGATATTCGCCGAACAGGGCCTGCACCCGCACGTCGTGGCCGAAACAAGCGGCTTTACCGCCTCGATGGTCATGGCGCGCGAGGGGTTGGCGGCTACAGTCGTTCCCCGCGTTCTGGTGCGGGCGCTGGGTGACCTCAAGGGGACGAAGGTGCTGCCTCTGGTTGATCCCGTTGTCAGTAAGCCGATTTGTTTGGCGACTTTGTTGCGTGATCCGGAATTGCCCACTGTCGAAGCGTTGCGGGCTGTTGTGACGTCTTTGCGGTGATAAGTTGTCGTTATCGTGCGATTGGATTTGGCGATTTGACGATATGATACTCTGATGAGACACGGAGCCTCAATCGGAGGGCATCATGGCACCATTAGACACCAAGCCATCAGGCGCACCCAAGGGCGTCTGGAAGTCAGGTAAAGGCAAAGGGCGGCACACGCCCAAAGGCCGTCAGTTCACGGATGAGGCGCAGGCTGAGATTCATCGCCTGCTGGGCGACCGCCCGCGCCGCCGCGACCTGCTGATCGAATTCCTGCATTTGATTCAGGACGAACACGGCCATATCAGCGCCGACCATATTGCCGCGCTGGCGGTCGAGATGCGGATCGGACAGGCCGAGATTTATGAAACAGCGACCTTCTATGCCCATTTCGATGTGGTGAAAGAAGGCGAGACGCCTCCGCCCGCGCTGACCATCCGTGTCTGTGATTCCCTGTCCTGCGAAATGGCCGGTGCCCAGCAGTTGCAGAAGGCGCTGGAAGACGGTCTGGACCCGGCTGAGGTCCGCGTTGTCCGCGCGCCCTGTATGGGCCGCTGTGACACCGCTCCGGTACTTGAGATTGGCCACAACCATATCGACCACGCGACCCCTGAAAAGGTGCAGGCCGCGATTGCTGCCGATGACACCCATGCACATCTGCCTGATTACGAAGCCTTCGCGGCCTATGAGGCAAACGGTGGCTACGCCAAGCTGAAAGAGCTGCGCGGCGGCGGCGATTGGGAGAAGGTGCAGGAAGATGTCCTGTCCTCAGGTTTGCGTGGTCTGGGCGGGGCAGGCTTCCCGTCCGGCAAGAAATGGGGCTTTGTTCGGATGAACGAAGGTCCGCGCTACTTGGCCGTAAACGGGGATGAAGGCGAACCCGGCACGTTCAAGGACCGCTATTACCTGGAGCGCACGCCGCATGTCTTCCTCGAAGGCATGCTGATTGCCGCATGGGCGGTCGAGGCCGAGACCTGCTTCATCTACATGCGTGACGAATACCCGGCGGTTCTGGAAATCCTGGCGACAGAGATTGCTGCGCTGGAAGACGCCGGAATCGTCGAGAAAGGTTATATCGACCTGCGCAGGGGTGCCGGTGCTTACATCTGCGGTGAAGAATCCGCGATGATCGAGTCGATTGAGGGCAAGAAGGGCCTGCCGCGCCACCGTCCTCCGTTCGTGGCGCAGGTTGGGGTCTTTAACCGCCCGACTTTGGTGCACAATGTCGAGACGCTCTATTGGGTCACCAAAGTCTGCCGCGAGGGGCCAGAGTGCCTCAACAGCACCGAAAAGAACGGCCGTAAGGGTCTGCGCAGCTATTCGGTCTCGGGCCGTGTGGCGAAGCCGGGCGTCTATCTGCTGCCCGCTGGCTCGACCATTCTAGACGTGATCGAAGCGGCTGGTGGCATGGCCGAAGGCCAGATCTTCAAGGCCTATCAGCCGGGCGGTCCATCCTCGGGCCTGCTGCCTGCGTCGATGGATGACATCCCGCTGGATTTCGACACGTTGCAACCGCATGGCACCTTTATCGGCTCTGCCGCCGTGGTGGTTCTGTCCGATCAGGACACCGCCCGCGACGCGGCGCTGAACATGCTGCGCTTCTTCGAGGACGAAAGCTGTGGTCAGTGCACGCCGTGCCGTGCGGGTTGCGAAAAGGCGGTCAAACTGATGCAGGCCGACAAGTGGGATCAGGACCTGCTGGAAGATCTGTGTCAGGTCATGGGCGACGCGTCGATTTGCGGTCTGGGGCAGGCGGCCCCGAACCCGATCCGTTTGGTCATGAAACATTTCGCTGACGAAATCTGAGGGAGACAGAGCCATGCTTGATGCAAGCCCAACCAAGACCGTCACCTTCAACCTGAACGGCGATGACGTCACCGTGCCCGAAGGCACCACGATCTGGGACGCGGCCAATGGCCAGGGCCTGATCATCCCACACCTGTGCCACAAACCGGCGCCGGGTTACACACCGGACGGCAACTGCCGCGCCTGTATGGTCGAAGTGGATGGCGAGCGCGCATTGGTCGCCTCCTGCGTCCGTCCAGCGGCGGAAGGTATGGTGGTCAAGACCGACACCGACCGGGCCGAGAAATCCCGCGCCATGGTGATGGAGCTGCTGGTCGCGGACCAACCCGAAGTAGCACACGACAAATCCAGCCATTTCTGGGACATGGCCAAGCTGAACGATGTCAGCGGCAGCCGCTTCCCTGCGAAAGAGGCCGAGAAAATCCCGCTGCTGGATGACAGCCACATAGCGATGCGCGTAAACCTTGACGCCTGCATCAACTGCAACCTCTGCGTCCGGGCCTGCCGGGATGTGCAGGTGAACGATGTGATTGGCATGGCCGGCCGCGGGCATACTGCGCAAGTGGTGTTTGATCAGAACGATCCGATGGGCGATTCAACCTGTGTGGCCTGTGGTGAATGTGTTCAGGCGTGCCCAACGGGCGCGCTGATGCCTGCCACAGTGCTGGACGACAAGCAACAGGGCGACAGCAAGGACTATGACAGCGAAACCGAAAGCGTCTGCCCGTTCTGCGGTGTTGGGTGTAAAGTCACGCTCAAGGTCAAGGACGGCAAGGTCAAGTATGTCGAGGGCATCAACGGCCCCGCCAACGAAGGCCGCCTGTGCGTCAAAGGCCGCTTTGGTTTCGACTACATCCACCACCCGCACCGCCTGACCAAGCCGCTGATCCGGCGCGAAGATGCACCTGCCAAGGGGCTGAACGTCGATCCCGGCAACATCAGCACCCATTTCCGCGAAGCGACCTGGGAAGAGGCGATGGATCTGGCCGCCACGAAACTGAAGGCGCTGCGCAGGGATGACCCACGCAATGTTGCAGGCTTTGGCTCGGCCAAATGCACCAACGAAGAAGCCTATCTGTTCCAGAAGTTCATCCGTCAGGGCTTCAAGCACAACAACGTCGACCACTGCACCCGCCTGTGTCATGCGTCGTCGGTGGCTGCGCTGATCGAGAACGTGGGCTCGGGCGCCGTGACCGCGACTTTCAACGAGATCGAAAATGCGGATGTGGCGATCATCATCGGCTCGAACCCGATCGAGAACCACCCCGTTGCAGCGACCTATTTCAAGCAGTTCACCAAGCGTGGTGGCAAACTGATCGTGATGGATCCGCGTGGCGTTGGCATGCGCAAGTTTGCCGATGAAATGCTGCAATTCCGTCCGGGTGCCGACGTTTCGATGCTCAACGCGATCATGAACGTGATCGTCGAGGAAGAGCTGTATGACAGCCAGTATATCCATCGGTGGACCGAGAACTGGGAAGCCGAGAAAGAGCACCTGCGCGCTTTCACACCCGAGAAGATGTCCGAGATTTGCGGCATTGAACCGGATCAGCTACGCCGCGTAGCCCGCACCTTTGCGCAAGCCAAGGCCGGTTTGATCTTCTGGGGCATGGGCGTGTCGCAGCACATCCACGGCACCGACAACTCGCGCTGCCTGATCTCGCTGGCTCTGATGACCGGTAATGTGGGCAAACCGGGCGCAGGTCTGCACCCGTTGCGGGGCCAGAACAACGTTCAGGGCGCGTCTGACGCGGGCCTCATCCCGATGTTCCTGCCGGATTATCAGTCGGTGACCGATGACGGCATCCGTGCGAAGTTCAACGACGTGTGGGATTCCGAGGACTTCTCGAACGAGAAGGGCCTGACGGTTACTGAAATCATTGATCAGGCCTACGCCGGCAATATCAAGGGCATGTACATCCAGGGTGAGAACCCGGCCATGTCCGACCCGGACGTTGGCCATGCGCGCGAAGCGCTGGCCAAGCTGGAACTGATGATCGTGCAGGACATCTTCCTGACCGAGACGGCGAACTATGCCGACATCATCCTGCCGGCCTCGGCGCTGTATGAAAAGAACGGTACGGTGTCGAACACCAACCGTCAGGTACAGCGTGTGCGGCCAGCCGTGACCCCTCCAGGGGAGGCGCGTGAGGACTGGAAGATCACCGTTGAACTGGCGCAGCGGATCGGGCTGAACTGGGATTACACAGATGTGTCTCAGATCTTTAACGAAATGAAGCTGACGATGAACTCGCTCAACAACATCACGTGGGAGCGTCTGGAGACCGAGACAATCACCTACCCGTCGCTAAGCGAAACCGACCCCGGTCAGGCGATCGTGTTTGGCGATGGATTCCCGCGTGCTGATGGCAGGGCCAGGTTCACCCCAGCCAGCGTCATCCCGCCGGATGAAGCGCCGGATGACGAATACCCGATGATCGCTACAACGGGGCGTCAGCTGGAACATTGGCACACTGGGTCAATGACCCGCCGGTCCAACGTTCTGGACGCGGTGGAACCCGAGGCCAACTGCTCGATGAACCCTCGTACGCTTAAGCTGATGGGGATCGAACCGGGTGAGATGATCCGTCTGACCACCCGCCGCGGGACCATCGAGATCATGGTACGGGCCGACCGGGCCATCGCCGAGGATATGGTGTTCATCCCATTTGCCTACGTCGAAGCGGCGGCGAATATCCTGACCAACTCGGCCATCGACCCCTACGGTAAAATCCCCGAGTTCAAATTCTCAGCGATCCGGGTCGAAAAAATCGAGGGCGCCGTCGCGGCGGAATAATTGTACTACCACTCACACAGCAGGATTAGGCGGCCCAGAAGGGTCGCCTTTTTCAATTCTTGACAGCGGGTTGCGTGCGGCCAACCCTAAGGCGGTTGCTAAGCACGGAGGTGTTCATGGCGCGCCGTTTTGTCGATTTATCCGTTCCGTTGGAAACCGGCATCGTGTCGGATCCGCCGATCATGCTGCCCGAAATCGAATATCTTACCCACGATCAGACCGCCGAGCAGGTTATGGCCTTCTTTCCCGGTTTGAAGAAAGAAGACCTGCCCGGTGGCGAAGGCTGGGCTATCGAACGGCTGCAGATTGCAACGCATAACGGCACCCATCTAGATGCGCCATACCACCATCATTCCACAATGAACAAAGGCGAACGGGCGATTACAATCGACGAGGTACCTCTGGAATGGTGCATGAACCCCGGCGTTAAACTGGATTTCCGTCATTTCGAAGATGGGTATGTTGTCACCGCGGCGGATCTCGAGGCCGAATTCAAACGCATCGGTCATGAGTTGCGGCCGCTCGACATCGTCGTGGTCAATACCGCTGCTGGAACGCGTTACGGTGAGCCCGACTATTTGATGAAGGGATGCGGGATCGGGCGTGAGGCGACGCTGTATCTCACGGAACGCGGAGTTCGCGTGACCGGTACGGACGCCTGGAGCTGGGATGCTCCGTTTCCCCTGACAGCACAGGAATATGCCGAGACGCGCGATCCGTCGATCATCTGGGAAGGGCACCGTGCCTCGATGGACATCGGCTACTGCCATATCGAGAAGCTAACAAATCTTGAAATCCTGCCACCCACCGGATTCGAGATTTCCTGCTTCCCATTCAAGATCAAGGGTGCATCTGCTGGCTTCGTTCGGGCCGTTGCGATTTTCGATGATCAAAACGAACCAATAGGGACAAAGGATGCAGGACAATTCTAAGCCCATTGGAGGTCATGATGGCCCGTACGCCGCACCGGTTGAGGTCAGAGGTTTCACGGTGCAGCCAGAATGGATCGATTATAACGGCCACATGAATGTTGGATTTTATGGTGTCGTTTTCGATATGGCCTTCGAGAAGGTATTGGCCGATCAACTGGGTCTGGGGGAAGCGCAGGTGCAGGCATTGGGGCAGGGGCCGTATGTCCTACAGTCGCATCTGCATTTTTTAAATGAGATCAGGGCTGACGGAGATTTTCATTTCCACTTCCGCATGTTGGACGCTGATCAAAAGCGCGGCCACTATTTCGCACAGTTGCTTTCCTCCGCGAGTAATCAAGTATGCGCGACGCAGGAAGTAATCTTCATGAATGTCAGCCATGCCACCGGGCGTTCAACCGCTTATTCCGGATGGGCGGTCGAGCGTTTGGCGCAAATGGTCGAGGATCATAAATACCTGGAAGCTGCACCCCAGATCGGCCAAACAATCGGTATTCGACGAAAGTAAGAACCGTCGCGCTGTTCCGACGCTTAATAGTCTCGCTCGAAAAACAGGCCGATACCGGTTTCCCCGCGGCCATCCACTGTGCCCTTAACGGTGAAATTGTCGGTAACATCCAGATTTAGGTTCACCTCGGTATCACCTTCCGTGTTGACGGTGAAATCCGTATAGAGGTTATCGCTCAGGTAAGCGCCCGCGCCCAACCGGCCCGCTCCGCCTTCCGAGGTGCCGATGTCGACGTTGTCCAGCCCGGTGGCCTCGCGTACGCCCTTGGTTGAATCGCCGCCTGCGCCGCTTAGCTGCGCCAGCGATGCCGCCATCTGGGCTATGACAAAGGGCGACAGCTCGGAAAAGCGGTTGCCGAACAGGAGTATGGCCAGAGCTTCTTCGGTTGGGCGTTCAGGTTCGGAAAAAACTTCAACTTTGGGCGAATCCAGCGGTCCGGCGATTTCAATCGTTGCTGTTCCATCTGATGTACTGGTTGAGGATTCGAACTCGATATAGGGCGTCAGGTCCCCTTGTAGCGTCACCAGTCCTTTGGTCAGCGCCAAGCGACGACCAAGTATGTCGATGTTACCGCGAATAAGCTCGATCTGGCCGGACGGAACAACCGAAGCCGTTGTTCCGCCTATCTGGATACGGCCGCCCAGTTCCGCATTCACACCGCGCCCTCTCACAAAGACCGCCTTGGGTGCTAGCAGTCCGATGTCCAGCGAGATGCGCGAGTTGTTTTTGCTTTTCTCTTCGGTTTCGACCAGTTGCGCACGCTCGCGGGTTACAAAGCTGGCGTTGCTTTCGTTCACATGCACAATCGGCGGAATAGGCGCCGCGCCAACAGCCCCCCCCGCCGCGGCGAGATTGATATTAGTCTCTCCGAAATTGATCTGACCGGCCAACGCGCTGTTGCCTGCGAGCGCTCCGCTCAGCGCGATCTGGCCATTTAACGTTGTATCATAAAGCAGGTCATCGGTTAGGACGAGGTCGTTGAGCGCAGTGGTGATCTGGGCATTGAACGGTGGTGTCAGGTCGACCGGTCCACTGACAGTGAAACCACCCCCTGCGCGTAGCCCGCCCTTCAATGAAATCGTGGCCCGGCTTTGTGCGATGTTGACCGATCCTTCGATCCCTTTGATTGTCTGTGTCACGCTGGGTACCGCTACGGTCGTGCCCGAGGTTGAAATGGTACCACTCAGCGCGTCAAGAGACGGGGCGCCCTTCAGGACAAGGTCGAATTTCGCTGTGCCGTCGATATTGTTGGGCGAAATGAAAGCGTTGATGATCCCGATATTCACGCCACCTTGCATGGTCAGGTCCGCTGTGCTGCTACCTTCGTCGAATGTTCCGGCTACGGTGGTATTGATCTGGGCCGGACCATCCGCTTTTGCATCAATTGTCCAGACGCCTGCATCTCTGCGGGCGGAACCGTTGGCT
This sequence comes from Ruegeria sp. HKCCD6426, assembly GCF_057221115.1. Classification (NCBI taxonomy): domain Bacteria; kingdom Pseudomonadati; phylum Pseudomonadota; class Alphaproteobacteria; order Rhodobacterales; family Roseobacteraceae; genus Ruegeria; species Ruegeria sp. HKCCD6426. The sequence continues at coordinate 152,792 of NZ_JBWVBF010000001.1, forward strand.
GATACTGTGCCGGGGAACTCGGGCACGAACCGCTCAATTCGGTTAAAACGGCCTTCGAAATCCAAATCTGCCGACCCGTTGGATTCGACTGTGCCGGTCAGATTGGCATAAGAACTGTCGGGGCCTTGCAGACGAGCAGAGCCTTCCAATCCCGACCCAGTTGGCGCGACATTCCCATCGAGCTTCATCGCGCCGGAGAGAGTAGGAGAAAGGCGCCCCAAATTGTCCAGTTCGGCCGAAAAATCCAACCCGCCTGCGTCGCGGTCCAGTTGACCTGACGCCGTGGCAGTCAGCGCAGTGCCGTTCAGGCGGAACGTGCGGATGTTCAGACCCTGATCGTCGTTCACCGCATCAACGGCCAGAGTCGTGCGTCCTTGGATTAGCTCGTCCACCAGTTCAATGCCAGTTGCGATGTCGTCGGCAGAGACATTGCCCTTTATATCGAAGAGCTTGCTTCCTTGAGCAGCTTTTCCGGTCACGTTTGCGGTGACGGACCCGGCCAGATCGCGCTGTGCAATTCCCGAAAACAGCGACAGGTCAGGTGCGTTCGCTCGGGCCTGACCGTCGACGCTCAGGTCGCCGGTCAGATCGTCGATAGTCGCTGCAACCTGTGCGTTCAGGGCGTTGCCGTTCACCGTGGCGTTGCGGATGGTGATTTGATCACCGGTTCGGGCACCGTCAAGTTCAATTGCGACGCGGCCTGCCAGCAACGGATCGAATTTGGCCAGCCCGGTCTGGATATTGTCCCCGGTGACACTGGCAGTGCCATCGAATTCCAGCGATTGGACCGATCCTTTGCCTTTCAATTGTGCCTGAACTGCCCCGCTTAGGTTCTGTTGGGCCAGACCTGAAAAAATCGACAGGTCACGCGCATCGACACTGGCCTGACCGTCTATGGTCAGGTTGCCGCTAGGGGTCGTAACGTCACCGCTTGCCTGTGCGGTAAGCTCTTCGGACGTGATCGAAAAATCGCGGATTGTGATGCCGTCCGAGTCGCGCTTGCCGTCCAACGAGATTTCGGTTTCACCGTCGATCACCGGGTCGATGTCATTGCGACCCGTCGAGAGGTTGCTACCGTTCACCACCGCTTTCCCGTCGAAACTACCTTCGAGCGGCGAACCGGAGCCTTGAATACTGACCGAAGCCTTGCCACCCAGATCTAGCTTGGCCAATTCCGAAAACCGCGAGAGTTCCGAGGCCTGGAGCGAAGCCGACCCGTCAACCTTCAATCCGGTGGCCAGGCCGTTGATCAGTGCATCAGCAGCAAGCGTGTAATCGCTGCCAACCAGCTCAAAGCCGGAAAGTTGCAGCGATTGGTCAGCCCCGTAGTCGAATTGACCGTCCAGCGTCACACGGTCCCCTATTGCGGCATTCAGTGCCGGGTCGGACATATCTATGCCGTCCAGCGCAGCTTGCAGATCTCCGTCGATGTTCAGGCCACTGCTTTGGTCCAGTGTGCCCTGACCGGTGATCCGCGCGTGGTTCAGGTTCAATTGCTCGGCCACGACGCTGTTGGCCGTCAGGCTTAGGTCCCACAGGTTGCCGTTCTTGGCGTCGAACAACGCAGAGATCTGTGCCGCGCCGATGGAAGTCTCGCCACCACTGACCGGTAGAACGACGCTGTCGCCATCCGGGGGTGTGATACGGCCTTGCAGAGCCATTAGTTGCAGTTTTCCGCCCGGCGCGAGGCTGAGCTGGCTTTCCAACTTCAGCGCTTGAGAGGTGATTTCGATGTCGGAGATGTCCAATCCGCCATCGGAATGCGTCTGTCCGTCAACGAACAGCTTTGTATCCGTACCAAAGAACATATCCATGCTCTCGGCCAAAAACGGTGTCAGATCGCCGCCGAGATCTGCAGTGAACGCGATGCCGTCGCTTGCGCTGGCAGCTGCCGTCGGGGCGGCCCGCAACCGAATCTGACCTGTCACACGCGGCTGATCATCACTGCTCAGCCCGATATCGGCAGTGAAATCCGTGATGGGACCGGATCCTTTTGCCGCCAATCCGATTGGGGGGGCGTCGGGGATGTTCAGGGCCGTCGCAATCAGCCCGCCAGAAGCTTCGGCCACGGTCAGGTCGAGGTCGATCTGGCGACTTTCGTTGTTGAATCCGGCGGTCAAATCAATTGTGTCTCCCGCGCGGTCCAGCCTGTCGATATCCAGTGTTGTTTCCAGCGCTCCGTCGGCAAGGGACAGGTTTCCGTTTACCTGTAACTCGGCAGCGACACCGATAAGAGGTTCGCCCAGCGATAGATCGTCGATACGGAGCTCGCCGATCTCGATCGCGACCGGCAGTTCAGGCAACTGAAAGGGCTGCGTTTCAGCGGAAGGCGGCGGCGTGTCCTTGGTTGTCGTTCCCGGCGTGCGCGCGATGTCGATTTCCTGAGCCGTGAGGGCGTTGACCGAGAACCGTCCGCGGATCAGGGCCAGCCTGTTCCAGTCCAGTTCCGCATTCTTGATGGTCAGCCAAATGCCCTCGTCATCTGCAACGGTGATCTCTTGAATTGTGGCGCGTGAACTCAGTGCGCCCTGCAGGCCAATGACACGGACATTCTGATCGTCACCCGACAGGGTATCCTGCAGGAAACGTTCGATCATGCTGCCACCGTCTTCGTCCTGCGCCACAAGCGGTACAGGTACGGCGATTGCCACCGAAGTGAGCAACAAAGGATATACAGCGCGACGCATCAAAAGGCCTGTCCGATACCGATATAGAACTGTAACCCATCACCGGTACTACCTTGAACCGGGAAAGCCAGATCAAACCGCAAGGGGCCAAAACCACCCAGATCATAGCGGATGCCCACACCGGCCCCCGCGTGATATTCGGCCCCGCTGCCGATAAATGACGATGTGTCTACAGTTCCGTAATCATAAAATCCCACAAGAGAAATCGCATCGGTAACGCGGCCACGGACTTCGCCAGACAAGCCAATAAACGACTTGCCGCCCGCCACACCGGTTCCGACCGGAATGCCGAGGCTTTCAAAGGGTTGACCACGTACTGTACCAGCGCCGCCCGAGAAAAACAGAAAGTCCGGTGTGACGCTATCGGCTGGAGGCCCGATGACCGAGCCAACTTGCGCCCGGCCTGCCAGAACCAGTCGACCACCGGTACCCAGATCGTTGTAAACCCGACCGTCAACAAACAACCGGATGCCGGTGTCAGTCCCGGAAAGCCCGACGAACGGCATCGCTTGGGAATCCAGATAAAACCCTCGTGTGGCGCTTATTTTGCTGTCACGTTCATCCCATTCCGAACGCAACGGGATAATAAAATACCTGAACTTTCGTCCAGAGCCATAGGCGTCATCAGCGTCCGAATACTGAAAACCCGCTGAAGCCTCGGCATAGAGCCGGTCAGAGAATGTGCGCCGGGCACCATAAGCAAGCGACGCCACACTTACATTGTAGTTTTCGGTGTTGCGCCGTTCCAGCAAGGCGTTCCAGAACGTGCTGTCATCCGGGCCCAGCCTGTCGGGTTGATCAAGACGTAACCCGATGCGGCCATCAAGGTCCTCGGACCCGCCAATATTGCGGAGGGCGGCCTCGAATCGCAATCGCTCGGCCCGACGGAAAACATTTCGATGCGTCCATGTGGCGGTCACATCCACCCCATCGCGCGAGGCAATCTCGACGCCGAAAGTCAGGCGACGTGGGGGCAAATCTTCGAAGGTCGCGTCGAAGTCCAGTGTTCCGTCAGGGTTTGGTGTCTCCCGTTCCCGGATCGAGACAGTGCTGAATGTGCCCGTACGTCGCAGCCGCGTGCCTACCTTTTGCAGCTCCTGCGGGGAGTAGACTTCTCCAGACGGGAAGCCTGCGATCTTTTCAATGGACCGGTGGCGCACTTTGCTGTCGCCCTGAATGATCATCTTGCCAAATGTCAGACGTGGGCCCGGAGCCAGATCGATTTCGGCATCAAGCCGAGCTTGCGCATGGCGGGCAATGATCTTTTGGTCTTCGACTTCCGCCTTGGCATGGCCGAAATCTTTCCATCCCTGCACCCCGGCAGAGGTGGCTTGTTGAACCGCGCCTGTGGTTGCCAGTTTGCCGGTGGCGAACTCTTCCGGCAATTCAGTGCCCGGCGCCAGCGGTTGCACGACGGCTGTCCCAAAGCGGTAGGTTGGTCCGGGTGTAATGGAAATTACCGCACTTTTGAACTGAGTCGGAGCGTCGAGCGAACTGATTTTTGCGGCTTCTTGCCCGTCCAGCTTGATGCTGACGACCGGACTGAAATAGCCCTCGTCATACATGATCTGTACGATAGTCCGATAATCGGAAAGCGCTGCGGACAATATTTCGAGTGAGGTATCAAGCCCACGCGAGTCTGCGGTGTAGACCGACGAAGTTTCCTCTAACCGGTCAACCAATTCCGTCGAGGCGCCAGGGGCCGAAAGTGTGATTTCCAGTGCAGTGGCAACATTCGGGACAAATGTGACTGCTGCTCCAAGCAGCCAGTATCCCAGAACACCTCGCGGCCTGTTCCCTGTCATCGCGTAGTCCCAACTGCCCCAAGTCGAAATCTTTTTTGCCGCAATGAACTTGGTAGCGGCGTGTTTCATTCATCTTAGAACATCTGTTGGCATTCAGGGGAAGTACTTATCGGTCAGAGCAAAGTGATTTGTCTGCTATGTGATCCGCTGGGTCCGGTTTTACAGGCCGACACCCTGGACCCAGCGAATGATGGCTTCGCGGTCCTCTGGTTCCATATAGGTCACATTTGCAGGTGGCATGGCGTGCGTGACGCCTGCCTGAAGGTAGATTTGCTTGGCGTTGCGGGCGATATCGCCTTTGGTTTCCAGCAGAACGCCCTTGGGCGCCCAGAGAATTCCTTCCCAAACCGGTTCACGCGCGTGGCACATGGAGCAGCGGCCCAAGACAATGTCATGTGCTTCTTCAAACCCGTCCGCGGCCGCAAATTTCTGTTCGTAAGGTGTAAGGGGCTGAAGCTCGGCCTCTTCCAAGGGCTTGTACATTGGGGCAGTCGACAACCACATGATAGCAATGAACAGCAGGGCAGTGACCAGCCAGGTCCAGGTCGGGTTGCCTGCACGGGCGTGGCGCGTGTTGAAATAGTGCCGGATGGTCACGCCCATCAGGAATACAAGCGCCGCGATGATCCAGTTGTATTCGGTCGCAAAGGCCAGTGGGTAGTGGTTCGAAAGCATCAGGAACACGACCGGTAAGGTCAGATAGTTGTTGTGGGTCGAGCGCAGCTTGGCGATCTTGCCGTATTTTGGATCGGGCGTGCGCCCGGCCTTGAGGTCATCCACAACGATGCGCTGGTTCGGCATGATGATGAAGAACACATTTGCCGTCATGATCGTGGCCGTGAATGCGCCCAGATGCAGCATCATCGCGCGGCCGGTGAATATTTGGTTATAGCCCCAGCCCATGATCACCAGAAGCACGAATAGCAGCACCATCAGCAGGGTCGGGCGCTCACCCAAACCGGATTTGCACAGGAAATCGTAAACCAGCCAGCCGATGGTCAACGACGCAGCCGAAATCAGAATGCCCTGCCACAGCGCCAGATCGGCTTTCTGCGCGTCGATCAGATACAGCTCTCCGCCGACCCAATAGACGATCATCAGCAACGCAGCGCCGCTGAGCCAAGTGGCATAACTTTCCCATTTGAACCAGGTCAGATGGTCCGGCATCCGCTCAGGGGCCACCAGGTATTTCTGGATGTGATAGAAGCCTCCGCCGTGTACCTGCCACTCTTCGCCGTCGGCAGGGCCGGGGATGTCGCGGTTCAAACCAAGGTCCAACGCGATGAAATAAAAGGATGATCCAATCCAGGCGATAGCTGTGATCACGTGCAGCCAACGCACGGCAAATGCCATCCAATCCCAGAACACGGCGAAGTCGTACATAGAAAGCTCTCCGATTGCTTGCCGTCACACTAGGCAAACGGGCTTTTCTTCGGTATTCCCGTATATTGTCAAACTGTATCAAAAAAAACGATAAGATGTCCTATCTCGACAATATCCGCACCTTCGTCAGAGTTTACGATCTGGGCAGCATGTCCGCCGCAGGTCGGGATCTGCGCATCTCGCCCGCGGTGACGTCGGCGCGGATTTCTCAGCTCGAGGATCATCTGGGCGTGCGCCTGTTTCAGCGCACGACTCGAAACCTGAGCCCGACGGAACAGGGCCGGGCTTTCTATCCCGGTGCAGTTTCGGTGCTGGATGCGGTGGATGAAGCCGAGGCGAAAGTCATACACTTGACCGAAGCACCGCGTGGGTCGCTATTTGTCGCTGCACCGCTAGGGGTGGGGCGTCGATTGCTTGCCCCGCATGTGCCTGATTTTCTGTCGGAATACCCCGAAATCGATGTACGCTTGCGGTTGACCGATCGGTCTGTCGACCTCACGACCGAGGGGTTGGATCTGGCGTTTTTCATCGGCCAACCTGAAGACAGCACCCTGCGCATCCGTAAAATCGCAGATTGCCAGCGAGTGCTCTGTGCTGCGCCCGATTATGTGAAAAAGCATGGGATGCCGGAAACCGGTGCAGACCTGATCTCGGCTGGGCATGAATGCCTGAATTTGCGTTTTCCGGGTGCAACCGAGTTTCAGTGGCAGTTGGAAACGCCCGAGGGCCCCAAGCGTTTCGCTGTGTCGGGGCGGTTTGAATGTGACGATGGCGATGTGCTGACCGATTGGGCCTTGTCCGGCCAAGGCATCGCCATGAAGCCCATGTTCGAGGTGTCCGAGCATCTGAAAACAGGAAAACTTGTTGCGGTAGCAACGGAATCCCCGCCGGTTTCAGTGCAAATGGCATGCCTCTACACCCACCGCCGCCATCAGGACCCCAAGGTGCGTTTGTTCATGGACTTCATGATTTCGCGCATCAGCAAAGTTGTGAAAAGCGTCGAAGCCAAAGCTGGTTAGCTGCCGCGATACGTTGAATACCCATAGGGGGATAACAGCAGCGGCACATGATAGTGGGCGTCAGGGTCGGACATACCAAACCGGATCGGTACCTCGTCCAGGAAGAGTGGATCGTCCCCGTCCTGACCGGTTGCGCGCAGATAGTCCCCGGCAAAGAAGATCAACTCGTACGTGCCGGTTTTGAAGACTTCCAGCGGCAAGATCGGGCTGTCAGTGCGACCGTCAGCGTTGGTCTCCATCTCTATCAGCTTCCGGTGAGAATCTCCGGACACCTCATATAGCACGATTTTCAGCCCCTGGGCCGGACAGCCGCGCGCCGTATCCAGAACATGGGTCGTCAGATAGCCTGCCACGGTCATCTCCTTTGATTTGCTTTTTTGGTTTGCCACAGTCTGGAACAAACATCAAAACAGAGGAAATGCCGAAAGAACCGGAAACACCGTTCGGATTGATTTGATAATCAAACGTGTGTTTCTAATGTAAGGCTGTCGAAACCCAAACCGGAATGGAAGACAACATGCAGCCCTCTCGATATCCTCGTGACATGATCGGATACGGCGCCAACCCGCCCGACGCACAATGGCCGGGGGGCGCAAAGCTGGCCGTTCAGATTGTGCTGAACTACGAAGAGGGGGGCGAAAACTGCGTTCTTCATGGTGATGCCGCATCCGAAGCATTCTTGTCTGAAATCGTGGGCGTGGCGCAATGGCCCGGCCAGCGCCATTGGAACATGGAATCGATCTATGAATATGGCTCACGCGCCGGGTTCTGGCGGTTGCACCGGCTGATGAAAGACCTTCCGGTCACCGTTTATGGTGTTGCAACGGCTTTGGCGCGCTCACCGGATCAGGTGGCCGCGATGAAATCCGCCGGGTGGGAGATCGCCAGCCACGGTCTGAAATGGGTCGAATACAAGGACATGCCCGAAGAGGAAGAGCGCGCCCAGATCGACGAAGCGGTTCGCCTGCATACCGAGGTTGTGGGCGAACGGCCCCGAGGTTGGTATACGGGGCGCTGTTCGGAAAACACGGTCCGACTGGTGGCTGAGGAAGGGGGGTTCTCCTACGTCGCTGACACTTATGCCGACGATTTACCCTATTGGATGCGGATCGGCGCGCGGGATCAGCTGATTGTTCCATATACATTGGATTGCAATGACATGCGCTTTGCCACGCCTCAGGGGTTCAATTCCGGCGACCAGTTCTTTGCGTATCTGAAAGATAGTTTCGATGCGCTTTATGCGGAAGGCGAGGCTGGAGCCCCCAAAATGCTATCTATCGGTCTGCACTGCCGTTTGATCGGGCGACCGGGCCGCGTGATGGCTCTGAAGCGTTTTCTGGACTATGCGCAAGGGTTCTCCGACGTCTGGTTTGCCACGCGATTGGAAATCGCCCAGCACTGGGCAGCAACGCATCCCGCCGCGACACGGGCAAGACCATCGCAAATGGATAAGGATGCCTTTGTTTCTACCTATGGCGGGGTTTTCGAACATTCGGCCTGGATTGCCGAGCGTGCATTCAACCTTGAGTTAGGACCGGCGCATGATACTGCCGGCGGGCTTCACAATGCCCTAACCCGAATGTTCCGCACTGCGTCCGAGGACGAGCGGTTGGGCGTACTGACCGCACACCCCGACCTTGCCGGCAAGTTGGCGCAAGCTAAACGGTTGACGCAGGAAAGCACGTCCGAGCAGGCTTCGGCCGGTCTGGATGCTCTGACAGATGACGAAAGAGAGACGTTCACGAAACTGAATACGCAATATGTGGAAAAATTTGGTTTCCCTTTCATTATCGCCGTTCGGGACCATGACAAAGCTTCGATCCTGCAAGCCTTTGAACGACGGATTGATCAGGATCGTGAGACGGAATTCGCCGAGGCCTGCCGCCAGGTCGAACGTATTGCTGAGTTTCGGTTGAGAGACTTGTTGCCGTCATGACGCGGCGGGTCGTGATTGAGCTGATTTCCGCGGAAGCATTTGCGCCATTTGGGGATCTTGTCGAGGTGTCTGGCGCGCCGGACAAGATTATCAATCAAGGGTTATGCGGGCGGTATCATGACCGGGCTACGCTGGATTTTGGCGATGGTCGCGCCGGGATCAGCCTGTTCGATGCCAACCCTCGCGCGCTACCCTATCACCTCGACATGGTCGAGCGACACCCGGACGGCAGCCAAGCCTTTATCCCGATGACGCATCAGGCGTTTCTTGTCATTGTTGCGCCGGATGACGGAGGGAAGCCGGGTCAGCCACGCGCCTTTGTGACCCAACCGGGGCAGGCAGTGAATTATCATCGTGGAACATGGCATGGTGTCCTGACGCCGCTGCATGGACCAGGGTTGTTTGCGGTTGTTGATCGGATCGGTGGCGGCGCCAATCTGGAGGAGCATTGGTTTGATGTGCCTTACGAGGTCGTTGCGAGCTGAGGCTAGGTTTCTCCCGGTCGGTCAGCTATTGGCCATCAGCTGGGCAACATCCAGCATGCGAGCAGAGAAGCCCCACTCATTGTCGTACCACCCAAAGATTCGAACTTGATTCTCTCCGACCATGCGTGTTTCGGGGCCGGCGATGACAAGGGATTCCGGACGTGTGCGCAGATCAGAGGATACCAGCGGCAGATCGGTCCATCCCAGAACAGGTGATTGGTCGATGGTTTTGCGTAGGGCTGACAGCAAGGCCGCAGGCGCCATACTGCGTTCAAGCGTCACCACGAGATCCACCGCCGAAACGCTGGCTGTAGGGACACGGACAGCCGCACCCGAGATGCGCCCTGCAAGGTGGGGCAGGATCTCGTCAATCAGATGCGTGGCGCTGGAGGTCGTGGGCACCATAGACAGTGCACCGGCCCGCGAACGGGCCAGATCACCGCGTGGTGCGTCGACCATCGGTTGGCTGTTGGTATAGCAATGGATGGTCGTCATGTGGGCGGTGGCGACGCCGCCGATCTGGTCCAGAACCGAGACCAGCGAAGCCAATCCGTTGGTGGTGCAGGATGCGTTTGATACGATCCGTGCATTGCCCAGTTTATCTTCGTTTGCGCCCAGAACGACAGTGACTTCGGCCGCTGGGGACGGGCCTGAAATCAGGATTTTGCCAGCGCCAGCCGTCAGCCCCTGACTGGCCACATCCGATGTTCGCGCGATTCCAGTGCAATCCAACAGGACGTCAACATCTGAAAGATCAACACGCGTCAAATCCTGACTGTGAGTCATTGGAAAGCTGCGCTCGCCGACCTCCAACGCCTCGTTTCCCTGCACTACATCACCGGGGTAGGGGCCAAAGGTGCTGTCGTATTTGAAAAGATAGGCGCAGGTCTCCAGCGGCGCGATATCGTTGATCAGCACCACTTCGATATCCGTGTCCTGAGGCAAGGCCAGAACCTGCCGAAGGATCGTGCGGCCTATACGGCCGAATCCGTTGATCGCGAGTTTCATGTGCAAGCTATGGCAGGCTGCACCGCTGACCTCAATGCCAGTTGACCAGACTTATGAACCGCAGCTGACTTGCGAGAAAAACTGGCCGGAAATGTTCTGGTACATGCTGGAAAAGATCACTTTGCACCCGGTTGCTTTCTGAATCGCAGCGATAGCCTGCACGGTGCGCAAGCGCGGCGGTGGACCAAACGGGTTCAGGTTGTTGTTATCACGCGTCGCCCTGTACACGACCGGTTCGTCCGATACCTGAGTTATCGCCCAGGTGCGGCTGAGGACGTTGACGGTTTTGGTTTCTTCCTTGGCTACAACGGGTGCCGCGACAATGGCTGTCAGACCAATCGCGGTTGCCAGAGCCAGAGGTGCTAAGCGCAGTCGCATCAAAAATCTCCAGTGCTGAAAATCTGATCTGATTTCAACAGATTCAGCCGCTTCTGTGAAGCCCTGATGCGACTTACCCCTTAACGCCCCGAAAGTGACAGCGGCATGTGGCGGTTCACATCCTTGTACAGAAGGTAGCGGAATCGTTCGGGTCCTCCTGCATAGCACGCCTGCGGGCAGAAGGCGCGTAGCCACATGTAATCGCCGGCCTCAACTTCGACCCAGTCCTGATTGAGACGGTAGACAGCCTTCCCTTCGAGTACGTAAAGGCCATGTTCCATCACGTGGGTCTCGGCAAACGGGATCACACCGCCGGGTTCGAACGTGACTATGTTCACGTGCATGTCGTGGCGAAGGTCCTGCGGATCGGCAAATCGGGTGGTGGCCCAGCGTCCTTCTGTACCCGGCATCGGCGTCGGGGCGATATCGCGTTCGTTTGTGATGATGGGGTCAGGTACTGACAGGCCGGGGACAGCTTCGTAGGCCTTTCGGACCCAATGAAAACGGGTGACTGCATCGGCACGGTTACGCAGGGTCCAATCACTGCCCGGCGGGATGTAGGCATACCCGCCCTCTGCCATAATGTGCTCTTCGCCGTTCAATGTCAGCGTGACGACACCTTCGACTACAAAGATAACGCCCTGCGCCTTTGGGTCGGTCTCCGGCGTGTTGCTGCCACCGCCGGGCTGAACTTCCATGATGTACTGGGAAAAAGTCTCAGCAAATCCACTGAGCGGACGGGACAGAACCCAGAGCCGTGTGCCTTCCCAAAAGGGCAGGAGGCTGGTGACGATGTCGCGCATCGTGCCTTTGGGGATGACCGCGTAGGCTTCGGTAAACATGGCGCGGTCGGTCAAAAGCTGGGTTTGATCAGGGTGTCCGCCGCTGGGCGCATAATAAGTGGGGTGTACCATCATAGCCTCGGAATTCTGTTTCGGGCACTATGGAGGGATCGCGGCGCCGGGCCTAGCATCGGCATCACGATAGGTTTGTTCGGGATTATTTGAAGGTGGGCTTGGCCCCCCTCGTCGCGCGGTATATCCTTGGTTGCAAATTGATTTCTGAATAGCGAGGCAAAGATGAAGGCCCGGAACATTATTACAATGGCGACACTGGCGGTGTTTGCAGCCGCGGGTACGGTTCAAGCTAAGTCGCTTTCGCGAATCATCGCGGAAATGGGGTTGAGCCCGGCAGATTTCGAAGTGGTAAACGCGACTTCGAACGCTATGCTTTCGAGCGGCACCCCAAGCGTTGGAAAAGAGCGTAGCTGGGTCAACGAGGATACCGGCTCGAAAGGAACGATCCGAGTGCAGAATGTGCAGAACAATTGCGTTATTCTGCAGCATTTCGTTCAACCTGCCGGGGCTGATGCGTCCCGCGAGATCAGAACGCGGCGCTGTAAGGATGCAAGTGGTAACTGGTTGTTGGCCCCGTAACCGCGCCAGAGTCCTGATCAGTACCCGCGCGCCCTGTCCACTTCGTGCAGCAAAGGGGCGCCGGCCATCAGGTTCTGAAAGTTGTGGGCAACGTCTGACAGAGCATCACCGAGATACCAGCCGGACACGTGGGGCGTGATCGTGACGCCCGGATGGAGCCAGAGAGGACTGTTTGAGGGTAAGGGCTCCTGACTGGTTACATCCAGAACTGCATGACCGGGGGTACCAATGTCCAGCGCCGCAACAAGCGCACCTTCGTCAATCAGATCTCCGCGCCCAGCATTCAGCAGCTGGCTACCAGGTTTCATCCCCGCCAGCATGTCAGAGTCAAACATTCCGATCGTGTCCGGCGTCGAAGGCAGTATTGCACAGACATGATCGCATTCGCCTAATATTTCCGGCAGGGCATCCAAGCCGTGGAGACACGTGACTCCGTCTATCTGTTTTGGCGAACGGCTCCACCCCAGAACCTTGAAGCCCACGGCGTGCATCATACGAGCCGTACGACCACCGATGTGGCCCAAGCCTAGGACACCGACAACGGTTTCAGGCGAAAATATAGGCGCTTTGGGTGCCCATTCAGCCCGTTTTTGAGCGGCTTCATGAAACGTCATTTGGCGTTGGGTGCGCAGGACATAAGCAAGGAACCACTCGGCGATGCCTTGCGCTGGTGCATCGGGCTTCAGGCGGGTGATGCGCATGTTGTCGGGCAGAGCAGGGTTGCCGAGAATTGTCTCGACGCCGGCACCCAGCTTCTGCACAAGTTTCAGATTGGGAAGCTTCGTCAGGTGATCGTCACGCAGACCAACAACCGCGACCATTGTGATCTCATCGGCATTGCCAATTGTATCGGCCGTCCGCACGTCCAGATCGGGGGCCGTTTTGCGAATATCACGGGCGATGTCTGCATCGCTCATCCAGTCGGACAATCCGGCGTCAATCAACAAAGCCATCTTTTGGCTCCTTCTTTTCAAAATGGGCAGAGTGACGTTCCGTCACCCAACTGGACAGTGTGCGGGCAGCTAAGCCATCCTTTTGCCAAAGGTAAAGCCCACCAAGGGCCTCCGAGGAGGATTTCGCGATGACCATGACATTCGGACTGCGCGAGGAAAACCGCGCTTTGCTGCAACGCGTGGCGGATATGATCCGTGCAGAGATCATGCCTTTGGAGCAGGAATACCAGGCCGAGGTCAACAAGGGTGACCGCTGGCAGTACACTCAGCGGCAGACCGAGATCCTCGAAGGGCTCAAGTCCAAGGCCAAGACCGCCGGGCTTTGGAACTTTTGGCTGACGGACAGCGATAAAGGATACGGCCTGTCCACAGTCGAATACGCCTACTTCGCCGAAGAGATGGGCAAGACACCCTTAGGCGCCGAAGTCTTCAATTGCTCAGCTCCGGATACCGGCAACATGGAGGTGTTCGAACGTTTCGGAACCGAGAAGATGAAAGAGCAATGGCTTCGCCCTTTGCTCGACGGTCAGATCAGGTCGGCCTACCTGATGACTGAACCCGACGTCGCTTCTTCAGATGCGACCAATATAGCGATGAGTTGTGTGAGGGACGGCGGCGAATATGTGCTAAACGGCGAGAAATGGTGGGCGTCCGGGGCCGGTGATCCGCGGTGCAAGGTCTATATCGTGATGGTCAGAACCGCCGGGGACGAACAACCGAAACACAAGCGTCAGTCGATGATCGTGGTACCTGCTGACTCGCTGGGGATTGAGGTTTTACGCCCAATGGAAGTCTACGGCCACGACGATGCGCCCCATGGGCATATGCATATCCGGTTCACTGATGTCCGGGTACCCGCCGAGAATATATTGCTGGGCGAGGGGCGCGGCTTCGAGATCGCGCAGGGCCGCTTGGGGCCTGGGCGCATTCACCACTGCATGCGGGCTATCGGACAGGCAGAGATCGCGCTGGAACAGATGTGCAAGCGGTCGCTGCAGCGTGAGGCATTCGGCAAGAAACTGGCGCATCTGGGTGCCAATTTCGACATCATCGCGGAATGTCGAATGGAAATCGAAATGGCGCGTCTGTTGTGTCTCAAGGCGGCTTGGTACATGGGTCAGGGCGATGCGCGCGCTGCGGCCCCCTGGATCAGCCAGATCAAGGTCATCGCACCGCGTGTCGCCCTGAAGGTGATCGACGAGGCCGTTCAGATGTTCGGAGCACAAGGGATAAGTCAGGATACGCCTCTGGCCAACGCCTGGACCCATGTCCGTACGCTGCGGTTGGCCGATGGGCCGGACGCGGTCCATCGCCGGCAGGTGGCCCGGGCCGAATTGAAGAAACACACGCAGGAAAAGGTCTAAAGCGAAGACAATGCAGGACGATCCGAACAAGATGCCCTATTTTCAGCTGCGCGATGACGGCGCCTTTGTCGGCAATGATCCGGCGCGGGGCCCATGGTCGGCCAACCATTGCCATGCGGGGCCCGTCAGCGGGCTGATTGTGCGCGCAGCGGAAATCGAAGTGGGGCCGGACAAGATGTTGACCCGCTTGACGGTAGATCTGTTGCGGCCACTGCCGCTGGCTGGATTGCGCGTCGCTGCGGAAACCACGCGGCATACCAAAACGCTGGCTACGACCCGTGTGACCGTGCACGATCTGGATGACACGCTATGCGCCACTGCGACCACAATGCACGTTGTGCGCAGGGATCTGGGTTCGGTTCCAAATCCGCAGACGTCTCATCCGGACATGAATGCGGTTGTCGAAGGCCCGTTCCCGCTAAACCAATTACGCCATGACTTGTCCGGGTTTGCCCATTTTGCCGATGTACTTTACCCAAAAGGTGGCAACCAGGGCGCGGGTCCAAAGACGATCTGGATGCGTACTCCGCAATTGTTGCAGGGCGAAATGCAGTCTCCTATCCAATCGCTCTGTGCGCTGGCGGATTGCGGCAATGGGATTTCCTGGAACGCGCAGCCAACCGAAATGGGATTCATGAACACGGACCTGACGGTGAACATCCACCGCGAACCTGTTTCGGACTGGATGGCCTCTGAGTCGATTTCTCATTGGCAACCGACAGGAGTCGGTATGTCTCAGGCAGTCCTGTATGACACTCAGGGACCAATCGGAACAGCCCTGCAGACTTTGGTACTGTTCCCGCCAGGTTGAAGTAAACCGGCTGGAAACTGCGCTTTTGTTTGGAAACGCGTTGCCGGGATCAGTGGCAGGCCCTATCTTTCCGCCATGCGTTGGATGATACCGTTCCTGACTTGCTGTGTTCCTCTGCCCGTTTTGGCCCATCCGCATGTCTTCATAGACACCGGACTGGAATTTATCGTGGATGAGGCCGGTCACTTGACACATGTCCGTGTGACTTGGGCCTATGATGACTTTTACTCGCTGCTGGTTCTGGAAGACATGAAGCTGGATCAGGATGGTGATGGTCAGCTGACACCGGCAGAGCGGCAACTTCTGGCCGGGTTCGATACCCAGTGGGTTGAAGGGTACAACGGAGATCTGGTTGTGTTTTCAGATGGCCAGCCTGTTGTGTTGTCCGGCCCTATGGAGCCATCAGCCACGACTGAAGATGGCCGCATTGTGTCAAGCCATCTGCGTGCAGTCAGTGACGGCCCAGTCCAGACGTCTGCCCTTTCAGCCAAAGCTTTTGACGAAAGCTTTTACACTGCCTACGAAATCACGCGCCCGGTTACAGTTTCGGGTTCGGTTTCCTGTACGATTGACCGGTTTGAACCGGACATTGATGGACAACTGGCGCAGATGCAGGCGTTCCTGCTTACGCTAGATGCGGATTACGACCTTGAAGAGAACGATATCCCTCTGGTCGGTGAAAGCTTTGCAACAGAGATCCGCGTTTCATGTCCAGATACCTGATTGTTCCGGTCGCCATCGCCTGCGGCCTGCTCCTCTGGTTCTGGGGTAGCGGTGGGTTTGACAGCCTCGCAGCCTGGGCTGCCGGAGAGCAGCGCGATTTTCAGAACGAGATTGCGCGATCCCTCAGAGCCGCCCGCGCCGAACAGCCGGAAGCTGTCGCAACTCTGCTGAGCGTCTGTTTTGCCTACGGATTCTTTCACGCCATCGGCCCCGGCCACGGCAAGGTCCTGATCGGGGGGTATGGGCTGGGCCGTCGCGTCGCCTTCTGGCGCTTGTCCGCGATCAGCGTTTTGTCCAGTCTCGGTCAGGCCGTCACCGCAGTCGTTCTGGTCTACGCCGGCATATTGGTCTTTCAGATGTCCCGACAGAGCCTTGTCGGCGCGACCGAGCAGGTGATGGCCCCGATCAGCTACGCAGCCATTGCGGCGATTGGCCTTTGGCTGGTTTTTCGTGCGGTTCGAGGCTTTGCAAGGCGACACCGCACTGAAACTGTCCACGCGCATCAGGATCATCATCACCATGATCACGACCACCATCATCATGACGACGATGTTTGTTCGGATTGCGGTCACCGCCACGGTCCCAGCCCCGAAGAAGTCGCCAATGTTGGCAGCCTGCGCGAAGCCCTTATTCTGATCGCAGGTATCGCCGCGCGGCCTTGCACGGGGGCCTTGTTCGTTCTTATACTGACCTGGCAAATGGGCATCGCGATGGTGGGTATTGCCGGAGCCTTCGCGATGGCCCTGGGTACGGCAACAGTCACGACTCTGGTCGGCTGGACCTCGTTCGGGTTGCGCGGCGGGTTGCTGGCCTCGGCATCTGCGACGCGATTTGCGTCCGTGCTGGCTCCGACAATTGAATTGGTGGCGGGACTGCTGATCGCCGTGATTGCCGGTGGATTGCTGCTGCGAACGCTCTAGAACACTGGTTCCGGATATCCCACCCGCGCCAGGTACAAGCCTTGCGGTGGACAAACAGGCCCGCAGGCCGCGCGGTCAGTTGCTTCCAGTGCATTTCTGACATCTTCAGGAGTCCATGCACCCGCGCCGACGCGCTCAAGTGTTCCAACGAAGCTGCGCACTTGGTTGTGCAGGAAGGATCGGGCGCGGACGTGGAAGTGCATCTCGGGTCCTGAAAAGCCTTCGACCTGTTCAACCTTCAACTCGTCCAAAGTTTTGACGGGGCTGGCGGCCTGACAAATCGACGAACGGAAAGTTGTGAAATCGTGGCGCCCGATCAACATATTCGCGCCCTGCTGCATTGCCTCAATATCCAGCTGGTGGTTGATCCGCCAAACCTGACCTTTGTCGTGGGTCGCAGGTGCGCGGCGCATCAGGATACGGAACAGGTATTGCCGCTCGACCGCCGAAAAACGCGCGTGCCAGTCGTCGTCAACACGTGCGGCCTTCACGATTGCGACCGGTTGCGGCTTGAGGTGGTAATTCAGTGCCTCGGACAAGCGAAACGGTTCCCAATTCTTGACCAAATCACAATGAGCCACCTGTCCCAACGCATGCACACCAGCGTCGGTACGTCCGGCCGCAGCAATAGTATGTTCACCCGGCTGAATGCGCGACAGGGCTTCTTCAATGGCGCCCTGAACCGATGGCAGGTCCTTTTGCCGCTGCCATCCGGCAAACGGTTCCCCCTGATATTCAACTTTCAACGCAAATCTTGGCATGAGGCGCTGGTATCGCGGTCCGCGCAGTCGGGCAAGAGGCCAAAAGCGCTGGCAACCTCTGCGACCTCTACCTATCTTGGATGAAACAATAATTGCGGGGCGACAGTTTGGTCATCTCATCACTGGCAGACAGTCTTGTGCGCGGTGCGGAATCCATCGGCGACAGCGTGTCCGAGACGTTCTTCGAGCCGGTTATCCGGCTGGGAGTCACAGGGCTGGCACGATCTGGCAAGACCGTGTTCATCACGTCACTGGTTGCCAACCTGTTGGACCGGGGGCGCATGACCGGTCTTGTCGCTCAGCAAGAAGGGCGGATTAGAGCGGCCTATCTGCAACCTCAGCCTGACGACACCGTGCCCCGTTTCGACTACGAGACGCATCTATCGGCCTTGACCGGGCCGTCTCCACACTGGCCGGACAGCACGCGCGCAGTGTCAGAGCTGCGCCTGTCCTTCAAAGTTCAACCCGGCGGTCTGCTGTCTGGTTTGCAAGGGCCGCGGACGATCCATCTGGATATCGTGGATTATCCGGGCGAATGGCTGTTGGACCTTGCTTTGTTAGATAAATCCTATGCTGATTGGTCAAAGGACACCCTGGCGCGGATCGAAAACCGTCAGCAAGCAAAAAAGTTTCTTGCAAACGTACACGCCGCTGATCCCGCGGGGACGCATGATGAACCCACGGCACAAAGACTGGCGCTCGGCTTCACGAACTACCTGAACGCCGCGCGCGAAGCCGGGTTTTACGACTGCACTCCCGGGCGGTTCCTTTTGCCCGGTGATCTGGCGGGGTCACCGGTATTGACCTTCGCCCCGCTTCCAGTTTCTGGACCGTCCCGTCGCCGCACGTTGCAGCGCGAAATGGAACGCCGTTACGAGGCATACAAGGCGCAGGTCGTCAAACCTTTCTTCCGGGATCATTTTGCGCGAATTGACCGGCAGGTCGTGCTGGTCGATGCACTTGGCGCGATCCACAAGGGGCCGCAGGCAGTCGAAGATATGCGCCGAGCTATGGCAGATATTCTGGCCGCGTTCCGCCCTGGACGAAATGCGTGGCTCAGCCAGCTGTTGCTGGGAAAACGGGTCGAACGCATCCTCTTTGCCGCCACCAAGGCTGACCATCTGCACCATCTGCAGCATCCGCGCCTGACCGCCATCATGGAAGCCCTGACCCGCGAAGCTCGCGACCGTGCAAGCTTTGCCCGCGCGGAAACTGCAGCGCTTTCGTTGGCGGCTCTGCGGGCCACGACAGAAGAGATGCGAAACCACAATGGGATTGAATTGCCTTGTGTTCGCGGCACCCTGCTGGACAGCGGCAAACAAGCGGCTTTTTATCCCGGTGAGCTACCCGAAGACCCCTCGCACCTGCTGGGGCCCGCAAGGAACGGGGCGGATGCGTGGCTGGGCGAGGATTATGGATTCATGGCCTTTGCTCCTGCACCCCTTACGCTACAACCCGGTGACGGCCCGCCGCATATTCGACTGGACCGGGCTGCCCAATTTCTGATTGGAGACCGTCTGTGAACGTAAGTCTTCGTCAAGCTCGCAGCACGGATGCCGGTCGCACAGGTGAAATCCTGCATGCTTTCGCTCGGGAAAACCCGTGGATGCCAGAATTGCACACGTGCGCGGAGACCATTGCCTTTTGCGGTAGGATGATCGACCAGGGTTGGGTCACCGTGGCCGAGACGGATGCCGGTGTAGTCGGATTTCTGGCTCTCAACGGTCAGGAGATTCACTCATTGTATCTGACGGCATCGGCACGTGGGCAAGGGATTGGTCAACAGCTGCTGCAACACGCAAAGTCAGTCCAATCACAGTTGTCGCTGTTTGCGTTTCAGGCCAACGATCCGGCGCGTCGGTTTTATGAAGGCAACGGATTCGTCGAGGTCGCGCGCAGTGACGGATCTGATAACGATGAAAACCTGCCTGATATCAAATATGTCTGGTGCCGCGAGGAGGTTGCCAATGGCTAAAGGTCCCGTCTTGATCGACCTCGAAGATGACGCGCCCATTGTTGATGTGTCGCAGGCACCGCCGGTGCCGGACACAGCGCCGCCTCGGGGGGCAGCAATGCAGGGAGCAGCACGTCTGGCCGCGCGCAAACCGTCCATGCTGTCGCGTTGGTTCTGGGGGCTGGCGCTGGCCGTCATTGGTGCAGTTGTCTCTGTCGCAGCCTGGGATTTTGCGACGTCGCTGTTGAACCGCTCGCCGGTATTGGGTGGAGTTGTTACCGGCTTGATCACTGCACTGTTGCTGGTGGCCCTAATAATAGCACTGCGCGAACTGGCCGCTATCGGTCGCTTATCGCGCGTGGATGGGATGCGCCGCGCGGCAGATGCAGCCTTGGCCGAGGAAGACCTTGCGCAAGCCCGCGCTGTTACGAACAGGCTGATTTCTTTCTACAAAGGACGCGAAGAAACGCAGTGGGGCCGAGAGCGTCTGAGCGAACGGATGGGGGAACAATTCGATGCCTCGACCCTTTTGACCCTGGCCGAGGACGAAGTGTTGGCCCCTTTGGACGCCGCCGCCAGTCGTGAGGCGGAGGCCGCCGCCAGACAGGTGGCAACCGTGACTGCCCTGGTTCCCCTGGCCCTTGCGGACGTTGTGACGGCTCTGGCAGCCTCGCTTCGAATGATCCGACGAATTGCCGAGATTTACGGGGGGCGCGCGGGGTTTCTGGGCAGCTGGCGGCTGACCCGAGCGGTCTTTGTGCATCTGGTGGCGACCGGGGCGGTCGCCGTCGGCGATGATCTGTTGGAGCCCATTCTGGGCGGATCGGTTCTCAGCAAACTGTCGCGCCGGTTTGGCGAAGGGCTGGTCAATGGTGCACTCAGCGCCCGTGTCGGTGTCGCGGCAATGGAGGTCTGTCGACCGCTGCCCTTTTCCGACCGGCACAAACCTTCGACTCGCGTGATGATCAAACGGGCTTTGGGTGGGCTTTTCTCGAAGACTTGATCTGACGCAAAGTCATGGTCAGGCTGAACCGGCATAACCGGGACGGAGCCAGCCATGACCGATCACGGCCACAGCCAGCAGGAAATTGCCGCGCGGATCAATGCGCCGCCCGGTAGGGGTGTACTTCGCGATGTGGTTTACGGCGGCATCGACGGGTCGGTCACCACCTTCGCTATCGTCGCGGGAGTGGCAGGAGCAGGCCTTTCACCCTTTGTAATCGTGGCGTTGGGCTTGGCCAATGTGCTGGCAGATGGATTTTCGATGGCCGCAGGAAATTACTCGGCAACCAAAGCCGAAGCGGACAATATCCATCGAATACGTGCTATCGAAGAGCGCCATATCCATCTTTACCCAGACGGCGAACGAAATGAGGTTCGCGAGATTCTGCTTCAAAAGGGCTTGTCTGGTCAGGTCTTGGACGATGCGACCGAAGCAATCACGGCCAATCGCGACAACTGGGTCAATCTGATGATCGAGGGCGAATATGGACTGGGCAGCGTCGACCCGCACCCCATCAAAGCAGCGATGGCAACTTTTTTTGCGTTTCTGGTGGCTGGTATGATTCCCTTGTTGCCGTTCCTAATGTCCATCGACAGGGCATTTGCCGTTTCGGCCTGGATGACGATGGGCGTCTTTTTCGCCATTGGAGCACTAAAGAGCCATTGGTCCCTGGCACCTTGGTGGCGTTCGGGGCTTGAGACCTTTGTGATCGGTGGGGCGGCAGCCCTGATCGCTTATATGGTTGGATCCCTGTTCCACCCCTGAAGAGCGCTGTTGTCGCAGAGGGTGAAACTGCACTGGCCCGTGAGTCAGGATTCGCTAGTGTTGCGCAAAAAGAGGGTCAGGTTGTCATGCCGGGTCAGAGTTTGCGTGACAAAAGTGTTTTGGTATTGGGCGCTTATGGGTTCATTGGTGCCGCAGTCATGCGCGCTTTGAAGGCCGGGGGCGCCCGTGTGACCGGTATGGCCAGAAACCCTGAAACCGGTCGTCGGGTTTTGCCCGGGATACCTCTGATTCAGGGCGACCTGCGAGAATTTTCGGTCGCCCGTGATTGGCGCGACGCCTTGACCAATGTTGATGTGGTTGTGAATTGCGCGGGTGCGCTACAAGACGGTTTGCGGGATGATCTTGAGGCCGTGCATCACACAGCCATTGAGGCATTGGGTAAGGCCTGTGCAGAACGCGACATAGCGGTCGTTCAAATCTCGGCTATTGGTGCCGAACCGGACGCACCGACCGATTTCATGCAAACCAAAGCTGCAGGAGACACGGCGCTGCGCACCAGTGGTGTTCGATTGTGGCTAATGAAGCCCGGCCTTGTCATCGGGCAAAGCGACTATGGCGGAACTGCCCTGTTGCGAATGTTGGCAGCAGTTCCGCTGGTGCAACCGATTGCATATCCCGAAACGCCCGTGCACTGCGTCGGAATGGACGATCTGTGTGATGCCATCGTTCTGGCAGTCTGTTCTGATATCCCTCCGGGCAATTATGATCTTATAGAAGAAAAAACTCACACTCTGTCCGAGGTTTTGTCTGAGACGCGTCAGTGGCTGGGGTTTCCTGCCGCGCGTTTGATCCTGAACGTTCCACCCATTTTTACACACGGCATCGCAGCCGGGGCGGATTTATTGGGCCGGATGGGATGGCGCTCGCCGCTGCGCAGCACGGCGATGTCGGTGATGGCGCACGGGGTTACCGGCGATCCCGAACCTTACCGTATGGCCTCGGGGCGTCGAATAGCCTCGTTGCGTCAGATTTATGATGGCTTCATCTGCGGGCGCGAGCATCGCCTTTCCGCGCGGATGAGTGTGCTCATGCCGCTTGCGATTGGCGTGTTGTCCCTGTTCTGGCTGTTGTCAGGTGTGTTTGGCTTAACGAAACTGACGCAGGCAGCCGATGTACTGACCCGCGTAGGATGGTCAATGGCTTGGGCAAAAGCCAGTGTGGTTTTCTGGTCCTTTGTGGATATCGCGCTTGGGCTGGGCCTTCTGTGGCGTCCCTGGGCAGCGCGAGTGTGTCTGGCGCAAGCAGCTGTCGCACTGTTCTATTTGCTTGCGGCAACGATCACAGTTCCATCTTTGTGGGCGGACCCACTGGGGCCGTTGGTCAAGATCCTGCCGGCAGTTCTGCTAGCGCTTTTTGTGCGCTCATTGTTGGAAAGCCGCTAAATGGATTGGGTTTTGCTATTGCGCTGGTTGCATGTGATTGGCGCCTGCGTTCTGCTGGGTACCGGAGCAGGTATCGCGTTCTTCATGCTTATGGCCCATCGCAGCGGGAATCCACGTATCATCGCGCACACAGCGGGTGTCGTAGTGTTGGCCGATCTGCTTTTCACAGCGACTGCCGTAATCCTGCAACCGATAACTGGTGCCCTATTGGCTTGGCGGTTGGGTTGGAGTCTTACCGAAGGTTGGATCGTGCTGTCCCTTTCGCTCTATGTCCTGACCGGCTTATTCTGGCTGCCAGTGGTCTGGATACAGACGAAACTACGTGGACTTGCCCAGAAGGCCGCAAGCCAGAACGCTCCTTTACCTATTGAGTACCAACGTCTGTTTCGCATCTGGTTTGCCTGCGGCGTCCCCGCTTTTCTGGCGGTCTTGACCATTCTCTGGATTATGCTGTCACGACCGGACATTTCATGGGTCTGACACAGGTTGGTTGGCAACAGGCTGATTTCGTAAGAATTTCCGGACTATTGCCCGCGTCGGCACCGGGTTAATCTGGCATCTGTTTCGTCCGGAGGTGATACTTGGATTTTATGCTTGGCATTGTTGGCCTGATCGTCCTGGCCATCCCGGTTTCGATTATTGCCCTGTTGATCGGGCAATCTCGATTGCGAAAACGGATTGAACAGCTCGAACGGCGGATTGCGCATCAAGCCCAGGCCGGATCAGACGCCCCGGAGGTGAGGCGACCGCAGGCGCCTCCTGCGCCGGACACATCCCTGACGAGCGCAGATAAACCCCGACCTGCTCCTTGGTCAGCACCGAAAGTCGCGAAATCGACGGAACCGGATAGAACACAACAGGATCGAGACCTGTCGCCTGACCCGTCAGATGGTCCCCCAGCGGCGATCGTTTTGCGAGAAGACCGTCTAGCCGCACTGGGCGTGTGGTTGCGCGAAAACTGGTTTTATGCGGTGTCCGCGCTGTCTTTGGCCCTCGCTGGCATATTCTTGGTCCAGTACGGCGTCGAAAATGGACTGCTCCCGCCAACGGCACGCGTTTTGGCGTCGCTGGGGTTTGGCGCAGTTTTGATTATTGCTGGTGAAATTGTGCGCCGCCGTTTCGGCGATGACGAAGCCTCGGCCACGGCCTACCTGCCGTCTGTGTTTTCCGGCGCTGGTCTGGTGACCTTGTTCGGCGGCGTGTTGGCCGCTCGCCAATTATACAACCTTATCGGAGCCGAAGCAGCATTGACGGGAATGGTTGTCATCGCGCTGGTCGGTCTGGTTCTGGGCTGGTTCCATGGGCCGCTGCTGGCCGCCGTTGGATTGATTGGTGCCTATGCCGCACCCTTCGTCGTAGGCGGTGCCTCGGATAACCCCAGCTGGCTGTACGCCTATTTCTTCGTTGTCGCCGTTTTTGGCCTGGGAATTGACACGGTTCGTCGCTGGGCGTGGGTGTCGGTACTGACACTGTTCGGGGCGTATACAGCTTCTTTGCTGCTGGTGCTGTCTTCACCTGTGACTGAGCCGGGGTATCTTGTCTGCGTGACGGCCTTAGCACTGATCACAATTTCGATTCCGTCGCGACGGGTGTGGCCTGACCACGCGGGCCCAATGGTCTTCGAGATCGCCCGACGGAAAAAGGGCGCTGCGTGGCCTGAGTTTCCTACCCGTTTGGCCTTTGGCGCAACCGCTGCCAGTTCTGTGATCCTGTCATTGCATTGGGCGGATTCCCGAGCTGAGTTCTGGCTGACGATTTGTCTGTTCACTACGCTCGTGTTGGCCTTGGTCGTGTGGGCAAGGAATGCTCCGGCATTGCAAGATATCAGCTTGTTTCCTGCTGTCGGTCTTGTCTGGTTCGTCCTGGCCCACGGGATGTATGGCGGCCCCGTCGAACGGGTCTTTTCGGAAACCTATGCGGTCACCGCCGAGGCGGACTATCCGTTAGTGATAACAGTGCTGGTTGCGCTGGGCGCTCTGGTCAGTGTTCTCGCGGCCTGGAGGTCTTTCGGCGCGATGCAATACGCGGCGATTTGGGCGGGTGCTTCGGCGCTATTTGCACCCTTGATGGCGATCGCTTTGGAGATCGGTTGGGATCCGGCATCGGTGATCGGGGCTTACCCCTGGGCATTGCACGCGATTGCGTTGGGCGCTCTGATGGTCGTGCTGGCAGAGCGTTTCGCGCGCGTCGATAGAGAGAACCGGATGCGCGCATCGCTTGCGACATTATCGGCGCTTTCTTGTCTGACTTTTGCGTGTGTCATCGTAATGAGCTCAGCAGCGCTGACAATTGCGCTGGTGGTTATGATTGTCGTGGCCGCTGCACTGGACCGGAAGTTCACATTGCCGCCGATGAGCTGGTTCATCTGGGCAGGTGTCTTCACCGTTACGGTGCGCCTTGTTCTGGATCCAGGGCTCGACTGGGCAAACACGGCTCCGATACACGAAATGACCCTGGTTTACGCGGCCGCGGTCGCAGGCTTCCTGATCGCCTGGTGGTTGTTGAAACCTCTGACACGCCCGCTTGCGGCGTTACTGCTTGAGAGCGCCGCCTGGGCGACTGGAGGCATTCTGCTTTCTCTTCTGCTTTTGCGTTGGCTCGAAGGGTTCGGCGATGGTGGAGCGTCTGACAGCCACTGGGGGCTGGGGCTGCTGGCGGTGATCTGGCTGCTGTTGGCGTTCGCTCAGGTGCAACGGTTCGAGTTGGGAGGCAAGCTGAACTATGCGCGCTACCTGCTGGCGGCTTTTTTCGCAGCGCATGGCGGGATCCGTCTGATCGAGGCGCTAACCGATCAAAACCCGCTGCTGACCCAATACGCTGACCCGGTTTTGGGCCCGCCCATCGTGAATACACTTGCAGTTGCTTACCTTTTGCCCGCGCTGGCCATCGGTTTTTCTGCCTGGCGAATTACGGCGATGCCTGTCCGGCTCAGGCAGGTCAGCTTCGGTGTCGCTGGGGCTCTTGCGGCCGTCTGGCTTGCGTTGATGATCCGCCACGTCTGGCAGGGTGCCTCAGGCATGTATGAAGGCAATGGCGTCACACAGCCCGAACTATACACCTACACGATGGTTTTGCTGTTGGTCGGAGCTGCACTGTTCTACCAGTCGCTGGCCCGAAATTCGGACATTATGCGCAAGGCGGGGTTGGTCGTAATCGGCCTGGCCGTGGCAAAGGTGTTCCTGATCGATATCGCAGGGCTGGGCGGCTTGATCCGGGTCTTCTCATTGCTGGCGCTGGGCCTCGCTCTGGCGGGGCTGGCGTGGCTCAATCGCTGGGCTCAGTTGCGCCATTCGCCGCAGGGGGCGGAACCTCTGGACCATTAGGTGTGGGCGTCTTATAAGCGCGGCCATGCATGACCGTCTGGCCATCATTATTCGAATTATATCCCCGGCGCTCTGACATCGCGAGACGCCGGGCAAAGGTGCTTGAGAATTCGCACTGACCGCTTCGATCCATACACGACAAGATCATCCTAAGGACGCCCCCAATGTGCGCCGACACGCCCCAGACACCTGACTACAAAGACACGCTGAACCTGCCCAAAACCGAATTCCCAATGCGCGCTGGCTTGCCCAAGCGCGAGCCCGCATGGCTGGACCGCTGGGAGAAGATCGGCGTCTACGACCGCCTGCGCGAGAAACAGGACCGCAAGCCCTTTACCCTGCATGACGGGCCCCCCTATGCCAATGGCCACCTGCATATCGGGCACGCGCTGAACAAGACCATCAAGGACATGATCGTGCGCAGCCATCAAATGATGGGTTTCGACTCGCGCTACGTGCCCGGCTGGGATTGCCACGGCCTGCCGATCGAATGGAAGATCGAGGAACAATACCGCAAGAAGGGCAAGAACAAGGACGAGGTGAACATCGTCGACTTCCGTCAGGAATGCCGCAAGTTCGCCGAGGGCTGGATCGACATCCAACGCGACGAGTTCAAGCGTCTGGGCATCACCGGCAACTGGCCCGATCCCTACATCACCATGGACTATCACGCCGAGGCGGTGATCGCGGACGAGTTCATGAAATTCCTGATGAACGGCACGCTCTATCAGGGCTCGAAACCCGTGATGTGGTCGCCTATCGAGAAGACTGCGCTGGCCGAGGCCGAGGTCGAATACCACGACAAGGAAAGCTTCACGATCTGGGTGAAGTTCAAAGTTGTGAACGCAGGCGATCTGGATGACGCCTTTGTGGTGATCTGGACCACAACGCCATGGACCATGCCGTCGAACAAGGCGGTCGTGTACGGCAAAGACATCCCCTATGGCCTCTACGAAGTGACCGGCGCACCCGACGAATGCTGGGCCAGCGTTGGCGACAAGTTCCTGCTGGCCGATAATCTGGCCGCTGACGTGCTGGGCCGCGCGCGCCTGAACGACGACCAGTGGACCCGTGTACGTGACGTGACCGCGGACGAACTGGAGGGCGTGGGTCTGACCCACCCACTGGCTGGGTCCGAAGGCGGCAACGGCGAGTGGGACGACATCCGTGACTTCCGTGCCGCCGATTTCGTGACCGACACTGAAGGTACTGGTTTCGTCCACTGTGCGCCCTCGCACGGTATGGAGGAATTTGAACTCTACCGCGATCTGGGGATGCTCGAGCAGGTCATCACCTACAACGTGATGGACGATGGCTCGTTCCGCGCCGATCTGCCGTTCTTTGGCGGCAAGTTCATCCTGTCCCGCAAGGGCGGCGAGGGAGACGCTAACAAGGCGGTCATCGACAAGCTGGTCGAGGTTGGCGGACTGCTGGCGCGCGGCAAGATCAAGCACAGCTATCCGCATTCGTGGCGCTCGAAGGCTCCGATCATCTATCGCAACACACCTCAATGGTTTGCATCCGTTGACCGCAAGCTAGAGGACGGCATGGGCGAGATGGGCGACTCCATCCGTGAACGCGCGCTGCGGTCTATCGATGAGTTGGTGAAATGGACACCGCAAACCGGCCGCAACCGGCTGTTCTCGATGATCGAAGCGCGCCCGGATTGGGTTCTGTCGCGCCAGCGCGCCTGGGGCGTACCGCTGACCTGCTTCACCAAGAAGGGCGCTTTGCCTACCGACGCGGATTACCTGCTGCGCAACGATGAGCTCAACGCCCGTATTAAAGCGGCGTTCGAGAAGGACGGCGCTGATATCTGGTACACCGACGGGTTCAAAGAGAAGATCCTTGACGGCATTGCCGACCCGGACGACTACGATCAGGTGTTCGACGTGCTGGACGTGTGGTTCGACTCGGGCTCGACCCACGCCTTCGTTCTGCGCGACCGTGAGGACGGGACCGAGGACGGCATCGCCGATGTCTACATGGAAGGCACCGACCAGCACCGTGGTTGGTTCCATTCGTCCATGCTGCAGTCCTGCGGCACCAAAGGTCGCGCGCCATATCGCAACGTGGTGACCCATGGCTTCACGTTGGACGCCAAGGGCAACAAGATGTCCAAGTCGCTGGGCAACACCATCGTGCCAGAAGAGGTTATCAAGCAATACGGTGCCGATATTCTACGCCTGTGGGTGGCACAGACCGATTACACCGCAGACCAGCGGATCGGGCCGGAGATTCTGAAAGGCACCGCCGACAGCTATCGCCGTCTGCGCAACACCATGCGGTTCATGCTGGGCTCGCTGGCCGACTTTACCGAGGCCGACCGTGTCGCCCCGGAGGATATGCAGCGTCTGGAACGCTGGGTGCTGAGCCGTCTGGCCGATCTGGATGAGCAGGTGCGCAAGGGCTATGCCTCATTCGATTTTCAGGGTGTGTTCAGTGCTGTGTTCACTTTTGCCACCGTGGATTTGTCGTCGTTCTACTTCGACGTCCGCAAGGATGCGCTCTATTGCGATGGTGACAGTGAGCGTCGCCGAGCGGCTCGTACCGTGCTGGACATCCTGTTCCACCGCTTGACCACCTGGCTGGCCCCGATCCTGGTCTTTACCATGGAAGAGGTCTGGCTGGAGCGATTCCCGGGCGACGACAGCTCGGTCCATCTGGTTGATTTCCCGGAAACACCTGCCGAGTGGCGGGATGCGGAACTGGAAACCAACATGGCCAAAATTCGCCGCGTCCGCCGCGCCGTGACCGCCGCGTTGGAAGTTCAGCGTCAGGACAAGGTGATCGGTTCCAGCCTCGAAGCCGCGCCGATCGTGCATGTCGAAGATGCCGATACGCGTGCATTGCTGAGCACATTTGACGTTGACGACATGTGCATCACCTCGGGCCTGACCGTCACCGGCGATCCGGCCCCGGCCGAAGCATTCCGTGTGCCCGAGATCGAGGGCGTGGGTGTGGTGTTCGAAAAGGCAGACGGCGCCAAGTGCCAGCGTTGCTGGAAGATCCTGCCGGATGTTGGCCGCCACGCAAATGCCGGTGTTTGCGGTCGCTGCGACGAGGCGTTGGGCTGACACTGTTCGGGTTGTGCGGGGAAGAACCTTTTTTGAGGTTCTAGCCCCGCGCGGTTTCCTGATTTAGAGCAAAAGACAGAACAGATCGTCATAAAACGGGTTGCGGGATCAGTGCCTCCTCTGTCAGCATTCGCTTATGGGACTGATTGCGATAGAAACCCGTTTCGGACGCTTGGGCATTGTCGAAGAGGATGAGGCCATCATTGGCTTGACTTGGGACGGTGCCGAAGGTGACCCGGACTCCCCGTTGCAGCGCGAGGCAGCGGCGCAGCTTCGTGCCTATGATGAAGGACGGTTGCAGAGATTTGATCTGCCATACCGTATCAAGGGGTCCGAGTTCCAACGCCGTGTGTGCGATGCGATGAACGCAATACCGTTTGGAGATACACGGACTTACGGCGAGATCGCGAAAGAGCTCGGCTATTCGGCGCAGGCGGTCGGGCGTGGCTGCGGCGGAAATCCTATTCCAATCATTATTCCCTGCCACAGGGTTCTCGGTGCAGATGACCGTATGGTCGGTTTCTCAGGGCAGGGCGGTGTAGAGACAAAGGTCGCGCTGTTGCGGCACGAGGGCGCGGCGAGCCTGTTGATCTGAACAGAGGATTTCTATTGCAATCCGCGCGTCCGATCTCCAACCTATATCCGATACTGAATTTGAAGGACTGTTTTGAATGACTGGCCCAACAGACGCTGCTGTGCGCAAGAAAAACATCATTGAACGCCTGATGTCGCTGGAAGAACAGGAACTGGCGACTGCACAGGCCCATTATGATGCGTTTTTGAAGGATTCTCAGTTGGACGACCGCGAGGGTCATGACAAGGATGACATTGCGGCCTCGCGCGAGAATGCTGATCTTGCAGCGGCGTTTGACGCGCCTGTTCACGCGCACCATGCCAAGATTGATGTGATTGAGAATACCGACTTCAGCGTGACCGATACGGTCAGACCTGGCGCCGTGATCAAATTCAACAACCGACGGTTTATCGTCTGCGTGTCAACAACCCGGTTCGATGTGGACGGCAAGACGTATATGGGAATCTCGACTCAAAGCCCCATCTATCTCGCTATGGCAGGCCTTCAAGAAGGTGACGTATTCACCCACAACGGGACCGAATTTGAAGTGCAGGAAATTCTGTAAACCAGACTGCCGGTATCAGGCTTTGCGCGGCGGGATGATCTGCTGCGCAATTCCAGCAGAGACCAGATAGAGGCTGGTGACGACCAGCCCCCAGTGGGCCCAGCTTTCCGGGTGAAAGTCGACCCAAGCCGCCCAGCCAGCAAAAAAGGTCCAGGCGAAGGCCATTGGCAGGGTCAGCGCGCGCCAACGTTCGGTGCGGACAGGATGGACGAATTTCAGCGGCAGAAACATCGCCAGCGACAAAAGCGTGACCAGAGACAGAATAACCCAGAAATTGGGTTCAAGTGCGAAGATCACGACGACGAACATGTTCCAGCAGCCGGGAAATCCGGAGAAGGAATTATCCTTTGTTTTCATTCGTGTATCTGCAAAGTACATGGCGCTTGCAAATGTTATCACGATGATCGCAAACCAGCCGGTCCAACCATCCATCAGCCCGGACTTGAACAGCGCAAATGCCGGAATGAAGACATAAGTCAGATAGTCGATAATCAGATCCAACAGTACGCCGTCGAATTCGGGCGCGTTCTTTTTGACGTGATACTGGCGGGCCAGAGGACCGTCGATACCGTCCACGACAAAAGAAACCACCAGCCACAAATACATGAGGCTCCATTTTTCTTCGACGGCGGCCAGCATGGCCAGCATTGCGAAAACGGCGCCTGTGGCGGTGAACAGGTGGACGGCAAGCGCTTTGAATCTGAGTGTCATGCAGGTGTCATGTACGATGCGTGAAGCAGATGCAAAGCAAAAAGCCGGTTGACAGCTAAGCGTCCCGAAACTGTTTGCATTTTACCTGGTCTCACGCTTTGGGATGGGCGCGGTTATAGACTTCCATCAACCGCGCGGTATCCACGGCGGTGTAAGTCTGAGTGGTGGAAAGAGAAGCGTGACCCAGCAGTTCCTGTATCGCGCGCAGATCGCCTCCTGCGGACAGCAGATGAGTAGCAAAACTGTGGCGCATGGCGTGCGGCGTGGCGGTAGCTGGCAAACCCAGCTGCATCCGTGCTTTGGCCATTACGCCCTGAATGGCCCTTGGGTTCAGAGCGCCACCACGTACACCGCGAAACAGGGGCGCATCTGGGGCTTGAGGGTGAGGGCAAAGGCGCAAATAGCGATCCACTGCAGCCTGTGCGGCCGGCAAAACAGGTACGATCCGTTCTTTGTCGCCCTTTCCCAGAATTCTCAACGTTTCTGGCAGGGGTGCATCGGCGCCTTTCAGGGACAGGGCTTCGGAAATCCGCAGGCCACAGCCGTATAGTATCGTAACGACTGCAACGTCCCGCGCGGCAACCCAATCCGAGGTGGATTGCGCCTCGACTGTTTCGATCATGGCTCGGGCGGCATCTTCGGCGAGGGGGCGGGGTAGCTTCTTGGTGAACTTCGGCGCGCGGGTGGACAGAACGGCCGTAGGCTCGAATCCCTCGCGCTCTGCCAGCCAGCGGTAGAAGCTTTTGACGGCCGAGAGCTTTCGCGCCAATGACCGCGCGCCCACGTCAGAGGCGCGCTGATCTGCCATCCAGGCACGCATGTCGGTTACCGTGACGCGTTCCAGCGCAGCCAGCCCCTGTCGTTCGCTGTGGTGCAAAGTCATGAACGACA
Source organism: Ruegeria sp. HKCCD6426 (assembly GCF_057221115.1). Taxonomy (NCBI): domain Bacteria; kingdom Pseudomonadati; phylum Pseudomonadota; class Alphaproteobacteria; order Rhodobacterales; family Roseobacteraceae; genus Ruegeria; species Ruegeria sp. HKCCD6426. The sequence goes on from NZ_JBWVBF010000001.1 coordinate 184,727, forward strand.
GGAACTCGGTAACATCGCTGCAATAGGCATTTTGAGTGTTCTTTGACCGCCCAGCCAGAGCCCCCAAACTGTCCAGCCAGCGCTGAAGCGCGTCGCGGCAGGCTGGGGAGATCAGGCTCACGACAGCCAGTGGCGCATCGAACGTTCAAAGACGCCAGCAAAGAAGGCCAGAAGGTCGGTTCCAAGTTGCGGAGTAAAATGACGAGGATCCCTCGCACCCATTACGATCATTCCAGGCAGCCGACCCGGTCCCAGATTCAATTTAAGGCAGGCTTCGGATCGCAGATTATTGATCTGATCGCCGTAGATCTGGCGGTTAGGCTGGTGAACTTCGCGTAGGGTGATTTCGCGGGCCGGGGTGTTCCGGTCGTGCGTCAGGTAACGGTCGATAAAACCCGGCTCGACGATCTTCAGGACACCGTCGAGCTTGTCGACCGCCGGATCGTCACGCACTGCAGTAGTTTCCAGAATCAAGGTAACTTTGTCCACTCGCAGGATTTCGGTCACCTCGTTGCCGAGCGTGCGCAGAAAATCCTCGAACTCGACTGGTTCGAGAAGGCGCAAGATTGCGCGGTGGACCTGATTAGTACCGGCCAAATTCTCATAGGCAGCAGCAATCACTGATCGGTGGGTGTCTTCCAGGCGACCAAGCCTGTCTTCGAGCCGCTTCATGGCAATGCCGCGCAGGTCGATTATGTTTTCGCCCCTGGCCTGTTCATTTGCGGCCACGAGCGCCTGCATCAGGTCCCTGTCGTCCAGAATGGTATCCGGTTCGGCCAGAATGGCGGCGCGGAGATTGTCCTTGAGTGTCGAGTTACTGCTCATGTCCCGTCCGGTTATTTTTTGTTTTGGCGGTTTATAGCATGTTGTGCCGAATTTTCCTTGGGAAAAATGCACGCAAAAGTGGATTTCGTTGCGTGTTGTGGCAGCATAGACTCCCACCTGAATACCTATGATTGGATTAGGGTTTTCAGGTGGGCCGGGCGCGGAGCCTGTTGGCGCCGCGCGGTGGTGAATCAGTTCAGAGGATTTTCTGACCGGTCTTGGCCCAGTCGGACAAGAAGGTTTCCAGGCCCTTGTCGGTGAGCGGGTGGTCGGCCAGCTTCTTGATCACGGCAGGTGGGGCGGTGATCACGTCGGCGCCGATGCGGGCGCTGTCGGTTACGTGGTTCACGGTGCGGATCGACGCGGCCAGGATTTCGGTTTCGAATCCATAGTTGTCGTAGACCTGACGAATGTCGGCGATCAGGTCCATGCCGTCCATGTTGATGTCGTCCAGACGACCAATGAAGGGCGAGATGAAGCTCGCGCCCGCCTTGGCTGCAAGAATGGCCTGGTTGGTCGAGAAGCAGAGGGTGACGTTGACCATTTGACCTTCGTCGGTCAGCGTTTTGCAGGTTTTCAAACCAGCCCAGGTGAGCGGCACCTTGACCGCGATGTTCGGCGCGATCTTGGCCAGCTTGCGGCCTTCGGCGATCATGTCGTCCGCCTCGGTCGCGACAACTTCGGCAGAAACCGGTCCGTCAACCAGATCACAGATTTCCTTGGTCACTTCCAGAATATCGCGGCCAGATTTCAGGATCAGCGACGGGTTGGTGGTCACGCCGTCCACCATGCCCAGATCGTTCAGTTCGGCGATGGCGTCGATCTCGGCTGTGTCTACGAAGAATTTCATGAGGGCAGTCCTTTGATGGGTTGGCCTTGGTCGCGGATGGCTTTACCTCAAAGAGACCCATGCTGGAACCCCCTGCGAAGGATATACCGTGAGCGCTAACGGATTTTTCGACCAAGGAGAGCTGGTTTCGGTGCTGACAACGCAGCCGCTGGACCGAACGCTGGATTACAAAGCACCCGAGGGTGGGTGCTTTCTGGGTGCGTTTGTCGAGGTTCCATTGGGGCCACGCAAGGTTCTGGGTGTGGTTTGGGGGCCGGGGAAGGGTGGCTTTGATCTGAGCAAGGCGCGGTCGATAATCCGCGTTCTTGAAGTCGCGCCGATGCGCGACGAGATGCAGTTGTTTCTGGGTAAGGTAGCAGATTACACGCTGACGCCGATGCCTGCGATGCTGCGTCTGGCGACGCGTGCGCCGGGACTGAGCGATCCGCCGTCGATGCGCAAGATTTATCGGCTGGGTAATGGCGAACCCGACCGGATGACCGACGCCCGAACGCGTGTGCTAGAGGTTTTGCGCGATTACGGTGGGTTGGCGTTTACACTGAAGGAACTTGCTGAACAGGCAGGGGTTACCTCCTCGGTCGTCAAGGGGTTGGTCAAGCAAGGCGCAGTGCGGGAGGAAGACAGTCCAAGGGACTTGCCCTATCCGCATCTGGACCCGGACTTGCCGGGCAAAGCCTTGACCGACGATCAAGCAGCTGCTGTTGCGAAACTGCAGGAAGGCCAGCGCTCTGGGGATTATGGCACCACGCTGCTGAAGGGTGTGACGGGCTCGGGCAAGACCGAAGTGTATCTGGAGGCCGTGGCCGAAGCATTGCGCATGGGGCGTCAGGCGCTGGTTCTATTGCCCGAAATCGCACTGACGGCTGAGTTTCTGACGCGGGTCGAGGCGCGGTTCGGTGCACGCCCAGCCGAGTGGCACTCGGGCGCGACCATGACCGAACGCCGCCGAGTATGGCGCATGGTCGGGCAGGGCGATGCGCAGATGGTGATAGGTGCGCGGTCAGCATTGTTCCTGCCGTTTCGCAACCTGGGATTGGTCGTGGTCGATGAGGAGCACGACACATCATACAAGCAAGAGGACGGCGTGCATTACAGCGCACGGGATATGGCTGTGCTGCGGTCGGCGATTTGCGGGGCACGGGTGATTCTGGCCAGTGCCACACCATCACTGGAAAGCTGGGCCAATGCCGAGGCGGGCAAATACGAACGGCTTGACCTGACCTCGCGGTTCGGAGCAGCTGTGTTGCCCGAAATGAAGCCGATCGACATGCGCGCAGAACAGATGCAACCGGGGACATGGATTTCTCCTTCTCTGCGGCAGGCGGTTCGCCAAAGGATCGAGAAGGGCGAGCAATCGCTGCTTTTCATCAATCGTCGCGGTTATGCACCTGTTACCCTGTGTCGTGCGTGCGGGGAACAGATTGCCTGTGATCATTGCGATGCACGCATGGTTGAACACCGGTTTCTCAAACGACTGATGTGCCATCAATGCGGCGAAACCAAGCCGATGCCCGATGCGTGCCCATCTTGCCAAGTGGAAGGTAAGCTGGCGCCAGTCGGGCCGGGAATTGAGCGGTTGGCCGAAGAGGCTGAGGCGACATTCCCCGAGGCCAAGATTGCAATGCTCAGTTCTGATCTCTTCGGGTCTGCACGCGCGTTGAAAGCCAAGATCGAGGAGATCGCCGAAGGCGATGCGGATTTAGTCATCGGAACCCAGCTGGTCGCTAAGGGGCACAATTTTCCCAATCTGACGCTGGTGGGCGTGATTGACGCAGACCTCAGCTTGCACGGGGCCGACCTCCGCGCAGCGGAGCGGACATTTCAATTGATGCGACAGGTGGCCGGGCGCGCGGGGCGGGCGGACAAGCCGGGACAGGCGCTTTTGCAGACTTTCCAACCTGAACATCCTGTCATCCGCGCGATCTTGTCGGGCGACGAAGAAGGGTTCTGGAAAGCCGAAGCCGCTGGCAGACAAGCTGCAGGTGTTCCTCCTTTCGGTCGCATGGCCGGGATCGTCCTATCGGGCCCTGAAGTTGGACCTGTTTTTGATATCGGCAATTCGATGGCCCGAAACGACACTTCGCTTCGCGAGGTTGGCGCACAGGTTTTTGGCCCGGCTCCGGCTCCAATCGCGAGAATACGCGGGCGACACCGGGTCCGGCTGCTGGTCAAAGCCCCAAAGGGCGCGCCCATTCAGGATGCTATTGCCCGTTGGATCGCACCTTTACGCCTCAAAGGCGATATCCGTCTGACGGTAGATATTGATCCGCAGAGCTTTTACTAAACTCTGCATCAATGCAGAGACCTTGTGCGTTGCAGGCTTTCCTCTCGCCAAAATAACGAAATGGGCGTAGAGGACTCTCATGTTGAAACCCATGCCGCTCTCAGAAGCGCAGAGCCTTCCGGTCTGGCGCCGTCCTATCACGCTCTTGTTCGTGATGGCGTTGACCATGCCTATTGCGTTCAACGCCTGGAGTGCGCTGCTAAACAATTTTGTCATTGAAGTTGCGAGCTTCGATGGCGCCGACATCGGCTTGTTGCACACTGTACGCGAAATTCCCGGGTTTTTGGCGATTGGCGTGATCGCAGTGATCCTGTTCATCCGAGAACAGGTGCTGGCGATGATCTCACTTATGATGCTGGGCGTGGCTACAGCCGTGACCGCGTGGTTCCCCAGTTTGGGCGGTTTGCTTTTTGTAACGTTGTTCAGTTCGATAGGCTTTCACTATTACGAAACAGTGAACCAATCGCTGCAACTGCAATGGTTGCCTAAGGACCGGGCGCCGCAAGTTTTGGGTTGGCTGGTAGCCATGGGATCTGCAGCCACCGCAGTGGTCTATGGGTTGATCGTGCTGACCTGGGATCGATTTGATCTGTCCTATAATACTGTATTCATGGCTGCTGGCGGTGTGACCGCCCTTTTTGCGTTGTTCTGTTTGTTCGCATATCCGCAATTCGATGCCCCAACACCACAGACCAAGAAACTTATTCTGCGCCGCCGCTACTGGCTGTACTACGCGCTGCAATTCATGGCCGGAGCACGGCGACAGATCTTTGTTGTCTTTGCGGGCTTCATGATGGTCGAGAAATTTGGATTCGAGGTGCACGAACTCACAAGCCTCTATCTGATCAATCTGATGATCAATATGCTGGCGGCCCCTCTGCTGGGTAAAGCGGTTGCACGGTTTGGCGAGAGGCGCACGCTGATCTTTGAGTATACTGGTCTGGCCATTGTTTTTGCGGCCTATGGCGGCATCTACTGGTTCGGTTGGGGCGTGCTTTTAGCGGCGATCCTTTATGTAGTCGACCATGTGCTGTTTGCGCTGGCGCTGGCCCTTAAGACATATTTTCAGAAAATTGCCGATCCGGCAGATATAGCGCCGACTGCTGCCGTCGCCTTTACCATCAATCATATTGCGGCGGTATTCCTGCCCGCATTGCTGGGATTGTTGTGGGTTCTGTCGCCTGGTGCGGTTTTCGGATTGGCGGCTTTGATGGCGCTGGTGTCACTAACGCTCTCCTTTCTGATTCCGCGCCACCCTGAGCCCGGCAATGAAACGATCCTGTCGAAATACGCGCCTGCTCCTGCTGAATAAGTGCTGAAGCTTGACCTTGGCGGCCCGTCGCCCTAGGCGCTGAAGCAGTTTAGACAGGAGGCCTCCATGCCCACATTTACCGCGCTGACCACCTTGACCGGCAAAACCGCTGCTGAGGGGTTGGGTGAAGCGATGGAGCGGCTTGACCCCGAACCCACCGGAGTGGGCGTGTTCGATATCGAAGATGGGTCGGGCCTTTGGGAAGTTGGTGGCTACTTCACTGAAGCCCCGGATGAAACCGCGTTGGCGGTGCTGGCAGCAGCGTTCGAGGCCAAACCGTTTGTAGTATCCGAATTGCCCGAAACCGACTGGGTGGCTCATGTCCGCCGCGAGTTGGCTCCGGTCGAAGCAGGCCGGTTCTTTGTTTATGGCGGTCATGATGCCGACAAGCTGCCCGAAGGGCGTATCCCGTTGCTGATCGAAGCCGCGATGGCCTTTGGCACAGGGCACCATGGGACAACGCTTGGGTGCCTCAAGGCGTTGGACTGGCTGCTGGACCAAGGGTTTTCGGCAAGCAAAGTGGCCGATATCGGCTGTGGTACTGCCGTTCTGGCCATGGCCGCTGCACGGGTGTGGGAAGGGGATATCCTGGCTAGTGACATAGATCAGGTTGCCGTCGACGTGGCCGAAGCCAACTTGAAGGCAAACGGTATGGCGGACGCGGTTCACTGCGTCGAAGCCGCTGGTTTCGATCATCCTGTCCTGCAATCCCATGCGCCTTATGACTTAATTTTTGCCAATATCCTGAAGGGCCCACTTGTCGCACTCTCTCCTGAAATATCGGAAAATTTGCGCGCAGGAGGACAGGCGATTCTGTCTGGAATCCTGAACGAACAGGCGGATGACGTGCTGTCAGTTTATTCTCAAAATGGGTTCAATCTGGCCCGAAGGGGCGAAATTGGTGAGTGGACGACGCTAATCTTAACGAAACAGGGCTAAAATTGGGCCATTTACGGGAGTTTTCTGGAGATTCGCCACGCTTTTGTCGCATTCTGTACCTAGCTTTATTGGATGCAATCGGGGGGCGGTTTTCGGAGGCTGCCATGACTGGAAAACAACTTGAATTCGATCAGCGCGTGACGCGACTGACCAAGAAACACAAGAAACTTAATCGCGGGTATCGCGCGTCCATGCGATCGGACGGATTGGTTGTGATGAAGCCGCAGCGTGTGCGGTCAGCAATTCCGGTGCGGGTTCTGTTTCTCGCATTGATTGGTTTTTTCGCGTTTAAGGCGTTTTTACTGTTCCATCTTGGGGCATCAACGTATCAGAACCGCGTGGATAGCCTGGATGCGGGGACCTCTGTAGAAAAAGCCGGTGCCTGGATCATGCAGATTGATCCGGTATCCGAGTTCCTGTCGGTACAGATAGTCAATATTTGGTACTGATCTCCCCGACGCTCCTCCTAAGGGAATAAAAAAACACCGCAGGCCAAGTGGCATGCGGTGTTCTTTCTTGCCCCACAGGGAGGAAGGAGAGGGGCGTGTGAGTGGTAGCTTAAGTGGTCTTACCGGCGGCCTTCAGCGACAACGTCGATGTCACCACGGCACAGGCCGATATCTTCCAGCTCGCGATCTGTCAGAACGTTCAGCGCGTTGCGGGTAACGCGGGCGTCGTTCCATTCCACAACGGCGTTTACTGCCGATACGAAAAATGCGCCGATACGGCCAACGAGGCCGATTGAGCCAGTGGTTGCGATGCGGGTAGTGTCCAGTGCAGCCATATCCTGTTTCCTTCTGGTTTGTGTTAAACTCTGATCTTGCGATCTGAGCGGCATCTAGTGATGTCGTATTGCCCGCGCAATAGCAGTTTTTGCATGTGTCCTATGCAGTTTTTGCAACGCTCGCAGTTGATGAAAAACCCTTAAATTATTGATGAAAATACGTTCATGAAACAGGTCGGTTCCGGACTATTCGGTGTCGAAAACAATCCACTTTGTCGCGAGCAAGACAGTCGTGTCGTTTTCAGGCGTAAAGTCAATTCGCTTGGAAAATGTTCATGTTTCGTGCTAATCGATAAAAAAGATCAATAAAATCCGAGCAGGCCGAGGCAAAACATGCGAATTCTGGGCATTGATCCGGGGCTTAGGACCCTGGGATGGGGCGTCATCGAATCAAATGGCAGCCGTCTGAGCCACGTTTCGAATGGATTGTGCAAATCGGACGGGGACGATTTAGGTGAGCGGCTTTTATCGCTGCACAATCAGATCGTCGAAGTTATAGCTGAGTATTTGCCTGAGCAGGCCGCGATCGAACAGACATTCGTCAACAAAGATGGGGCGGGGACGCTCAAACTGGGTCAGGCGCGCGGTGTTGCGCTGCTGACATTGGCGCAGGCCGGGTTGCCCGTAGGGGAGTACGCGCCGAACCGGGTTAAGAAAACCGTGGTCGGTGTTGGACATGCCGAGAAAGAGCAAGTCCTTCACATGGTCAAGCTGCAATTGCCGGGATGTCAACCCAAAGGCGCGGATGCAGCGGACGCTCTGGCGATTGCGATCTGCCACGCCTATTACGGCAAGACGCAACGGGCGCGAGTGAAAGAGGTGCGGGCATGATCGGAAAACTAACAGGACGGCTGGACTATCGCGCAGCGGATCATGTGCTAATCGACGTTCGGGGTGTCGGTTATATCGTTTACTGTTCGAACCGGACCATGGCCGCACTGCCCGGCGCGGGTGAGGCGGTATCGGTTTACACAGACTTGGTCGTGCGCGAAGACCTGATGCAGCTCTATGGGTTCCTGTCACTGGTCGAGAAGGAATGGCACCGGTTGTTGTGTTCGGTGCAAGGTGTCGGCGCCAAGGTTTCGCTGGCCATTCTTTCCGCACTTGGACCGGAGGGCGTTAGCCGGGCGATCGCGCTGGGCGATTGGGGGGCGGTCAAGGCCGCCAAAGGGGTCGGTCCGAAGACCGCACAGCGGATTGTACTGGACCTTAAGGACAAGGCGCCGGGCGTGATGGCCATGGGGGGCACAGTGAGCGATGCTATGGATGGCCCTGGACTGGATGTCGTCGAACCGGCAGAACCGGCACCGGCACCCAGAGGTCAGGCCAAACCGGCTTCGGGTGCAGCGGCAGCTTCGGCGGGGGCGTTGTCGGCCTTGTCGAACTTGGGGTACGGCCCTTCCGATGCGGCGTCAGCCGTGGCGGAGGCGGCGGCAAACTTGCCGGATGCGGGGGAAGCTGACCTAATTCGCGCTGCGTTGAAACTACTGGCCCCGAAAGGCTGAATGAATGGTTGATGCCGATCCTGCCCTGCGCCCTGAGCCTTTACCTGAAGACAATGACCGCGCGCTGCGCCCTCAGGGGCTGGATGAATTCATCGGTCAGGCCGAGGCGCGTGCCAATCTTCGCATCTTCATCCAGTCTGCTCGGCAGCGGGGCGAGGCGATGGATCACACGCTGTTTCATGGCCCACCGGGTTTGGGCAAAACCACATTGGCGCAGATTATGGCGCGAGAACTTGGTGTGAATTTCCGCATGACCTCTGGGCCTGTCCTGGCCAAGGCGGGTGATCTGGCGGCAATCCTGACCAATCTGGAAACGCGTGATGTTCTGTTCATCGACGAGATTCACCGCCTGAACCCAGCGGTCGAAGAGGTGCTGTACCCGGCGATGGAGGATTTCGAGCTCGATTTGGTGATCGGTGAGGGCCCTGCGGCGCGAACAGTGCGGATCGAGTTGCAGCCCTTTACTCTGGTTGGTGCCACCACGCGGATGGGTCTGTTGACGACACCGCTGCGGGATCGGTTTGGTATTCCTACACGTTTGCAGTTCTACACGGTTGACGAGTTGCACGAGATCGTCACCCGCAATGCGCGCAAACTGGGTGCACCTGCCGATGATGACGGTGCGCGCGAAATCGCGCGGCGGTCGCGCGGAACGCCCCGGATCGCCGGGCGCCTGCTGCGCCGTGTTGTCGATTTTGCCATCGTCGAAGGAGATGGGCGCATTACGCGAGATCTTGCAGATGGCGCTCTGACCCGGTTGGGGGTGGACCATCTTGGGCTGGACGGTGCGGATCGGCGGTATCTGAAGCTGATCGCCGAGAACTATGCCGGCGGCCCGGTGGGGATCGAAACCCTGTCGGCAGCGTTATCGGAAAGTCGCGACTCTCTTGAGGAAGTGATTGAGCCCTTTTTATTGCAGCAGGGTTTGATCCAGAGGACCCCACGTGGACGCATGCTGGCACAAAAGGCGTGGACGCATCTGGGCATGGCGGCCCCCAAAAGGCAAACCGATCTGTTTGGTTGAAGCCGCCGCCCGGATTTTTTATGCCTTCGGTGAGAGTATTTTCGAAAAGATGAAGGGGTTGGTGTGACACCGGACGAGATCGAGGCGATGTTCACGCGCGAAAGCGGTGAATTTTTGTTTGCGCGCTGGGGGCGGCCAATAGTGCCGATCGTGTTTGGGATTGAGGATGAGACGCTGGCAACCGTCAAGGGTGCATTCGAGGCAGTAGTCACCCTGGCAGGCCACAAGATGGCCGAAACCGATCCGGAACTGGGCGCCAATTGTATGGTCTTCTTTTTCAGGGACTGGAATGAGCTGCTCAGTGTACCTGATTTGGATCGCCTGATCCCAGACCTTGGGCCTTTGGTGGACCGTTTGCTTTCAGCAGATGCCAACCAATACCGCATCTTCCGTTTCGAGGAAGACGGTGCCATCCGCGCAGCCTTTGTTTTCCTTAGGATGGACAAGGAACTGTCCAAGATTCCAGCCGAGACACTGGCTCTTAGCCAAGTGGTTCAGACTATCCTTTTATGGTCGGAAACCGCATTTCGTAACAAATCTCCGCTTGCTATTGCAGGTGACGCGACGATCCTGCGGCCGGATATTGCCGCGTTGATCCGCGCAGCCTACGATCCGGTTCTGCCGGGCGCGGCACAGGACCCATCCCATGCGTTGCGCCTGTTTGCCAGATTGGAGCAGCCTCAGTGACACATGTCTTCCCTGTCAGGGTTTACTATGAAGATACCGACATGGGCGGCGTGGTCTATCACGCGAATTACCTCAAGTTCATCGAACGCGCGCGATCGGAATGGGTTCGCGAGCTGGGGAACGATCAGAACGCGATGCGGGATGCCGGTATCGTCTGGGTCGTGCGCCGGATCGAGGCGGACTATCTGGCCTCTGCCAGGTTCGATGACGAGTTGACGATAGAAACGAATGTGGTCGCGGTCTCGGGTGTTCGATTGACCATGTCGCAATTGGTAAAACGGGGCGAGACCGAGGTGTTTCGCGCTGTTGTCACCGCCGTGTGTATGAACAGTCAGGGTAAACCAGTCCGTCTTCCGGCAGAGATTCGCGCATTGCTGTAACAAATTGCCCTGCCGGGGTGGTTCTGTTGGCTTTTCATGACCATCTGCGTTAGCGTTTGGCAAAACAAGGCCAAATGGCTGTCAGGCAAAAACAAAGAGCAGGTTCATGGAAGCTGAAACGCTGGCGCTGGCGCAGGAGATCGATTTCTCCATGTGGGGGCTGTTTGCCCGTGCGACATTTATCGTCAAGATCGTAATGCTGATCCTCGTGATCGCGTCCTTCTGGTCCTGGGCAATCATCGTCCAGAAACTGATCAACTATCGTGCCGCGCGGCGCGAGGCGCTGGTTTTTGATGAATCTTTCTGGTCCGGCAACCCGCTGGATGAGCTATTTGAACAAATTGGGACACAGCCGGACGGCAGTTCTGAAAAGATCTTTGCCTCGGGTATGATCGAATGGCGCAGGTCGCATCGAACCGATGGCGGATTGATCGCCGGTGCCACGGCGCGGATAGATCGCTCGATGGACGTGGCTATCGCCAAAGAGGCTGAAACTCTCCAAAAAGGATTGCCCATTCTGGCCACGGTCGGCTCAACCGCGCCGTTTATCGGCCTTTTCGGAACCGTCTGGGGCATAATGAATGCCTTTATTGAAATTGCGGAACAGCAGAACACCAACCTCGCTGTTGTTGCGCCCGGTATTGCCGAGGCGCTGCTTGCCACAGGTCTGGGATTGCTGGCTGCGATCCCGGCGGTGATCTTCTACAACAAACTCAGTGCGGATAGTGATCGTATCGTGAATGGATACGAGGCGTTTGCGGACGAATTCGCCACCATCCTGTCGCGGCAGTTGGACAGCTGATATGGGCGCAGCGGTTCAGCAATCCTCGGGCGATAACGGGCGCAGACGTGGACGTCGGCGCGGCCGCGCGCAGCCGATGGCCGAGATTAACGTTACACCTTTTGTCGACGTGATGCTGGTTCTCCTGATCATCTTTATGGTGGCCGCCCCCTTGCTGACGGTCGGCGTGCCAGTAGACCTGCCCAAAACCGCCGCCAGTGCCTTGCCCGGCGACAGCGAAGAACCGTTGACCGTGACCCTTACCGCCGATGGGCGGGTACAGATCCAAACGACGGACGTGTTGCGCGAAGAATTGATTGGCAAACTGCGCGCGATAGCGTCGGAACGCAGCAGCGACCGCGTGTTCCTGCGGGCCGACGGCGCAATCCCATACGCTCAGGTAATGCAGGTGATGGGCGCGCTGAATGCGGGTGGGTTTTCCAATGTAGGTCTTGTCACTGACACCGGCGGGCCGACGCTGGACGATGGTGGAGAGTGAGGCCGCACGGTGGAGACCGGCACCAAAATTTCGGCGATTGCGCATGTCAGTCTAATCAGCTGGGCGTTATTTGGCGGGACGTTCCGGTCCGAGCCTCTGCCGATGGCCGTGCAGGATGTTTCCGTGATTTCAGCAGAGCAATTTGCAGCTCTGAGCGCGCAGCGAGAAGCACCACAGGTTCCGACACCCCCCGCCGACCTTCAGCAACCCGAAGAGCCCGAGGATGAAATCAACGCACCACAACCGACTGATGAGGTGCAGCCGAGCCCGGAAACTGTCACTCCCGACGAGCCTGATGCCGAGACCGAGCCGGAAGCAGTCGAAATAGCTCCTGAACCAGAGCTGGTCGAAGAACCACCGACTTTGGAACAACCCGATCCAGAGGTCGCGGTGTTGCCAGTGCCGCCCGGCCCCGAGGCACAACCACGACCAGTGGACAGGGTTGCCCCGGAACCTGTCGCGCCGCCTCCACCCGACGTGAAGCCGGATGACGTCGAAACTCCACCAGTGTCGTTGGATGAGGGGGCCGAGACCCAACAGGAGCAACAGGATCAGACGGCTCCGGAAGAGGCCACCGACCAGATTGTGACCGAGGCAGAAGAGACAAACGAAACGTCGCCCCTTACATCACCACGCCCGCGCACACGCCCCAATCGTCCGCAGCCACCGGCCCAGCCCGAGGTTGCAGAAACAGCAGAGCCCGCGGAAGAACCAGATCAAAACAACCAGCAGGCCATTGATGATGCGCTGGCTGAGGCACTGGGCCAGGGCAGCGAGCCCTCCGGCCCGCCTCTGACCAGCGGCGAGAAAGACGCGATGCGGTTGGCCGTGTCTCGCTGCTGGAATGTCGGGTCGCTGTCGACCGACGCTTTGCAGACCGTTGTTGTCGTTGGTTTTTCGCTGTCTCGAGACGGCAAAGTGATTGGTGGCAGCCTCAGGATGCTGGACAGTTCCGGCGGGTCGGCCGGCGCCGAAAAACAGGCTTTCGACGCGGCTCGGCGGGCGATTTTGCGCTGTGGTGCCAAAGGATACACTCTGCCTGCTGACAAATACGCGCAATGGCAGGATATTGAGATTACATTCAATCCCGAGAGGATGCGGATCAAATGATGAAACTTCTGACCAGCCTCTTTGTTGGCCTTTCTCTTCTGGCGGCACCAGTTTACGCCCAAAGCGGACCGCTGCGTCTGGAAATCGACGAAGGGATCATCGAGCCGATGCCCTTCGCAGTACCGAACTTCGTGCCAGACAGCGCAGCCGCGGCGCAATATGCGCAGGATATCTCGCGCGTGGTTGTAGCGGACCTGACGGGAACCGGGTTGTTTCGCGAAATCTCTTCGGATGCGTTCATCAGCCGGGTCAGCAGTTTCGACGCGCCGGTCCAATTCGCCGACTGGAAGGCGATCAATGCACAGGCCCTGGTTACTGGGGCGGTCAACGTCTCGGGCAAGCGGCTGACGGTGCGCTTCCGGGTATGGGATGTATTCTCGGGGCAAGAGCTGGGCACAGGCTTGCAATTTGCCGGCACCACAGATGGTTGGCGGCGGATGGCGCATAAGGTGGCCGATCAGGTCTATAGCCGGATAACCGGCGAGGGGGGGTATTTCGACAGCCGCGTCGCATTCATCTCGGAAAGCGGGCCAAAAGATCAGCGGCGCAAGCGGCTGGCGATCATGGACTATGACGGTGTGAATGTTCAGTACCTGACGGACAGCGCGGCGATCGTGCTTGCTCCGCGTTTCTCGCCGACGGGAGACCGGTTGCTGTATACAAGTTATGAAACCGGCCAACCACGTATTTACGTTATGGATGTGGCCCGCGTGCGACCGCAGGAACTGAAAACGCAAGAAGGCACGATGAGTTTCTCTCCGCGGTTTTCACCTGATGGAAGTTCGATCGTTTACTCGCTGACACAGGGCGGCAATACGGATTTGTGGAAGATGGATCTGGCTTCCGGGCAAAGCGTGCGGCTGACCAATACACCGGCAATCGAAACCGCGCCCAGCTATTCCCCGGACGGCAGCCAGATTGTGTTTGAAAGCGACCGCTCGGGCACGCCGCAGCTTTATGTCATGCCAGCCAACGGAGGCGAGGCGACACGTATCAGTTTCGGTCAGGGCCGCTACGGCACTCCGGTCTGGTCGCCGCGCGGCGATCTGATCGCGTTCACGAAGCAAAACAAGGGCCGGTTCCATATCGGTGTCATGCGCACTGATGGCAGCGAAGAGCGTTTGCTGACCGCTTCGTTCCTGGATGAAGGTCCCACCTGGTCGCCAAATGGCCGGGTTATCATGTTCACGCGCGAAACGCAGGGTGCAAGCGGGCGGTCTTCGCTCTACTCGGTCGATATCTCGGGACGCAATCTGCGACCGGTCCGCACGCCGGACGGTGGCAGCGACCCGTCTTGGGGACCACTGCAAAATTGAATTAAAGCAACGGGTCGGCAAAGTTCACAAGAAACCCACACTGTGTTAGAGAGACGACAATAAACAAAACGGAACACGAGGCATTGAAATGAACCTTCTGAGCAAAGTCGCGGCGGTGGGCGCGTTGGCCCTGATCGCCGCCTGTACGAACAACGACCCTTCGGCTTTAGGCGGAGGCGGCCCGGGCGGCAGCGGTGCTCTGGTTCCGGGATCACCAAGCGACCCGCGTTCGCCAGCTTACTTCCAGCAGACTGTCGGGGATCGCGTGCTGTTTGCCGTGGATCAGTCGACATTGTCGCCGGCAGGGCAGACGACCCTGCAGGGCCAGGCGGATTGGCTGTTGGCCAACCCAGATTACGTGGCCACAATTGAGGGACACGCAGATGAGCAGGGAACGCGAGAATACAACCTTGCGCTGGGTGCGCGACGGGCAAACGCGGCCCGTGAATTCCTGATCTCGCGCGGTGTGGCTGGTAACCGTCTGCAAACCGTCAGCTTTGGCAAGGAACGCCCGATCGAGATTTGCAGTACCGAGGAATGCTATACGAAGAACCGCCGCGCTGTGACAGTGCTGACGGGTTCAACCACGGGGTAAGACGATGCGAATTGCAGGTTTGGTTCTAGCGGCGGTGGTAGCTGCCGCTGGTGTGGCTCAGGCGCAGGATCAGCAGACACTGGCCGATATCCGGCAGGAACTGACGGTGCTGCACGTGGAAATCCAGCGGCTAAAGCGCGAGTTCTCGACAACCGGCTCGCCGTCGCCGAACCTGTCGGGTAGTTCGATACTGGAGCGGGTGGACGCAATCGAGGCCGAGCTACAGCGTTTGACGCGCCAGACTGAACAATTGAGCCAACGCGTGCAGAACATTGTCACCGACGGCACAAATCGGATTGGCGACATGGAGTTCCGACTTTGCGAACTTGAAGCGGGATGTGAAATCTCTGGTGAGCCCACCAGTACGCTGGGCGGTGAAGATACTGCGAACGGCACTGCGGTTATTACTCCTGCAACTCCAGAGACTTCTGAACAGGTCGAACTCGCAGTCGGCGAACAGGCAGACTTTGACGCGGCAGCTCAGGCTCTGGCCGATGGCGATTTCCCGACAGCGGCAAACCTGTTTTCACAGTTTGACCAATCTTATCCCGGCAGCCCACTTGCTCCGCGCGCCAATTTGCGACGTGGGCAGGCCCTTGAGGGTATGGGAGATACACGCGAAGCGGCGCGGGCGTTCCTGGCCAGTTTCACTGGTGACTCCGAAGGTCCTTTGGCGCCCGAGGCGTTGTTTGAACTTGGCGCAGCACTGGGGCGACTGGGACAGACCGATCAGGCTTGTATCACGCTGGGCGAAGTGGAAGTTAGATTCCCAACTTCGGCCCCGGCGGGCTCTGCCGCGCAGGAAATGGCATCATTGGGCTGTTCTTGACCTCCGACGCCGACACTCTTGTTGATGAAGTTCGGGCAGGATTGCCCGATCTGCTGCCGCGGCGGTTGGGTGTCGCGATCTCCGGAGGAAGCGACTCGACAGCGCTGTTGCGCCTGCTGGCCGAGATTGCGCGAAACGAGCGGGTGGAGCTGTTTGCTGCGACGGTGGATCATGGCCTGCGACCTGAATCTGGGGCCGAGGCTTTGGCGGTTTCGGAATTGGCACAGCGATGGAGCATCCCGCACCAAACGCTCAATTGGGGTGGCTGGGACGGGACCGGAAATCTGCAAGATGCAGCCCGGCGAGCCAGATATCGGTTGCTGACCCAGTGGGCCGATGAATTAGGTCTGGAAGCGATTGCTCTGGGCCACACCGCTGACGATCAGGCGGAAACCGTTCTGATGCGTCTGGCGCGTGCATCCGGTGTGTCGGGGCTGTCTGCAATGGCATCCGTGCGTCGGGAAAGCGGTATTCAATTGCTGCGACCCTTGCTGTCGACAACCCGGGAGCGGCTGCGGGATTTCTTACGGGCTGCAGATATCACCTGGATCGACGATCCATCGAATCAGGACCAGCGTTTCGACCGGATTAAGGCCCGTACAGCCCTATCCGGGCTGGACGAGATTGGGATAACCGCAAAAACTCTGTCACGCGTGGCTGAAAACTTGGCACAAGCGCGTGAAGCCTTGGCACAATATGCGCAAGACTCCGCCCGCCAGATTGTACAGGTCGATGGCGGGGACCTGTGTATTGATCGCGATGGGTTTACCAAACTGCCAGAAGAAATCCGTCGCCGTATTCTGATCGCTGCGATTGGGTGGATCGCGGGCGGTGAGTACGCGCCGCGCCAAAGCGCGGTTCAAAATGCACTTCTGGCGCTTTCGCTGGGTCAAACCTTCACGATTGGTGGCTGCATTCTGATCCCCGAAGGTAAAAAATCGTGGTTTTGCAGAGAGCTAAACGCTTTAACCGACCAAACAGTACGCCCCGGTCAGTTGTGGGATAAGCGCTGGATCGTGACCGGCCCGGCGACCAAAGAAACTAGGATTCGGGCGTTGGGCGAAGACGGCATCGTGCAGCTTGAAGACTGGCGTGAGGCAGGCAAACCCCGCGCTGCTCTTTTGTCCACACCTGCAGTTTGGGTCAATGAAACTTTGTTGGCTGCGCCGCTGGCCGGTTTTCCCAATAAATGGCACGTAGATGCCCCGCCCGAACGGCCCGAGTTTTACACTTCGATTTTATCGCATTGAACCTGCTACAATCATCTCTATTTTAAGAAGCAACCGACAGATCCCCATCTGTCGAAACCTTTTGGGAGATTTTCCTTGGGCAACGCTCGTAACATCGCCTTCTGGGTTGTTCTGTTCCTGTTGATTCTTGCACTGTTCAATTTGTTCAGCGGATCGGGTGGAACGCTTCAGAGCAACGAAAGAACCTATACCGAATTCGTCAGCGCCGTGGATGCCGGAGACGTCACCAATGTGACGCTTGATGGCGAACAGATTCGGTATCGCACCAGCGACAATCGCGACTATGTCACGATCAAGCCCAGCGATGCCGAAGTAACAAAGCTGCTGATCGACAAGAACATTCCTGTACGTGCCGAAAAGCAGCAGCAGTCCGGGTTCCAGACGTTCATCCTCAGCATTCTTCCCTTCCTGCTTTTGATCGGTGTCTGGATCTATTTCATGAATCGGATGCAGGGCGGTGGCAAAGGCGGCGCGATGGGCTTTGGTAAGTCCAAGGCTAAGATGCTGACCGAAAAGCATGGCCGCGTGACCTTTGACGACGTGGCCGGCATTGACGAAGCCAAGGAAGAACTGGAAGAAATCGTGGAGTTCCTGCGTAACCCGCAGAAATTCTCGCGCCTTGGCGGCAAGATTCCCAAAGGCGCGCTGCTGGTTGGCCCTCCGGGTACTGGTAAAACGCTGCTGGCGCGTGCGATTGCAGGTGAGGCAGGCGTGCCGTTTTTCACCATTTCTGGTTCGGATTTCGTGGAAATGTTCGTCGGTGTCGGTGCGTCCCGCGTCCGTGACATGTTCGAACAGGCCAAGAAGAACGCGCCGTGTATCGTGTTTATCGACGAGATCGACGCAGTGGGTCGCCATCGTGGCGCAGGCTATGGCGGGGGTAATGATGAGCGCGAACAGACCCTCAACCAGTTGCTGGTCGAGATGGACGGGTTTGAGGCCAATGAAGGTGTGATCATCCTGGCGGCCACCAACCGTAAGGACGTTTTGGACCCCGCTCTGCTGCGTCCGGGCCGGTTTGACCGAAACGTCACTGTTGGCAATCCCGACATCAAAGGCCGTGAGAAGATTTTGGGCGTACATGCGCGCAAGACGCCTCTGGGCCCCGATGTCGATCTGCGCATCATCGCGCGTGGTACGCCTGGTTTCTCGGGTGCCGATCTGGCGAACCTCGTGAACGAGGCCGCGCTGATGGCCGCCCGCGTGGGCCGTCGCTTTGTCACCATGGAAGATTTCGAGAACGCCAAGGACAAGGTGATGATGGGGGCCGAGCGCCGCTCGATGGTGTTGACCCAGGACCAGAAAGAAAAGACCGCTTATCACGAGGCAGGCCACGCTGTTGTCGGCCTGAGCCTACCGCTGTGTGATCCGGTCTACAAAGCGACGATCATCCCGCGCGGTGGTGCGCTGGGCATGGTGGTATCGTTGCCCGAGATGGATCGCCTGAACTATCACCGTGATGAGTGTGAGCAGAAGCTGGCTATGACAATGGCCGGTAAAGCGGCCGAGGTGATAAAATACGGTGAAGACCACGTGTCGAACGGCCCCGCCGGCGACATCATGCAGGCCAGCCAGCTATCGCGCGCGATGGTGATGCGTTGGGGTATGTCGGACAAAGTCGGCAATATCGATTATGCCGAAGCGCATGATGGTTATTCCGGCAATACCGCTGGTTTCTCAGTTTCGGCGCACACAAAAGAACTGATCGAGGAAGAGGTCAAGCGGCTGATTCAACAGGGTTATGAGCGAGCGTACCAGATCCTGACTGAACAGAACGAAAGCTGGGAGCGTCTGGCGCAAGGCCTGCTGGAATATGAGACGCTGACCGGTGACGAGATAAAACGCGTCATGAATGGTGAGTCGCCCAACGAGGGCGATGATGAGGGCGACAGCCCGGATGAAGGCAACGCGCCAAGCGTCACGGCCATCCCCAAGACCAAAGCCAAAAAGACCCCTCCAGAGGGTGGCATGGAGCCTGAACCGACAGGTTGAGCTCTGGGTCGTCACGCTAGACTGAAATACAAAGGCCGGGGTACAACTCCGGCCTTTGTCGTATCTGGTATTCCGGTGGTTGCTTAGTTCTGCAATTTCTATGCGGCAGTTACATTCCAAAACAGTAATGAAAAGCCGGCACGTGCTCATTATTTTTATTCACTGCACCCGAGCTGAGATTCGACAAGGTCTCGTTAGTCTAGGTGTTCTGACGGTGCGTCAGAACACCGGTGACACCCTTTGTGGGCTGAAGTTTGGTTCTGTTTGGAATTTTGCTTGATCGTTGATGAAGAAATGATGGAGCTTGGCTTTGTCATAACTGCGATTCTGGCGATTTGATTTATAGAAAATCTTGAGATGACTCAGCCGCGCACTGGTTACCGCCAGACATCCTGCTCCGGATAACTGTGTGCTGCGAAAGCCATTCGTGACTGTCAAAACTGGAAGTGATCAAGAAATGCCGGTGCTCAAAAAAACAGAATTTTCTGGTGAAATCGTCTGGCTAGGTCATGTCCCGACCGGTGGGTCTTTACGTGCCTGCGCGGTCGAAAAACTCGACCTGACTTTCTCAGGCGATGGCGGTGCCCGGCATGAAGGCGTAAACCGCAGGTCCTGTGTCAGAGTGAAGAACCTTTATCCCCAGGGAACTGAAATACGGAATGTCCGCCAGCTATCCGTGCTATCGGCCGAAGAAATCGAAGCCATTGCCAACGACATGGGACTGTGCCGGTTGGAACCGTCTTATTTGGGGGCCAGCATCGTATTGCGCGGTATTCCAGATTTGACGCATATCCCACCTTCTTCGCGATTGCAGGTAGCTGATGGCCTGACAATCACCGTGGATATGGAAAACCGCCCCTGCGTATTGCCGGGAAAAGAGATCGAAGCGGATTGGCCTAGCCGTGGTGCCGCCTTCAAGCCAGCGGCGAAGGACCGGCGCGGTGTTACGGCATGGATCGAGAGGCCAGGCGTGGTTAAGTTGGGCGACAGGATGACGCTGTTTGTTCCGGATCAACGGGCATGGGCGCCGTAACGGCTGGGTGTTTCCGATTCGAAACCGTTGAATTGCCCTCACGCCGTTTCACGGCACGATTATGTCGGAATCCATATCCATCAAAATTGTACACAACGGTATGGGTTATCCAGCGCCGACGTTCTGCGTTGGTTTCGCACGGCATTCAATTAGGGACCCTGCCCAATGAGCTACAAATCCGACATCGAAATCGCCCGTGAGGCGAACAAGAAACCGATCCAGGAAATCGGTGCAAAAATCGGCATCGAATCTGCGGATCTGCTGCCCTACGGCCATGACAAGGCCAAAGTCAGCCAGGACTTCATCAATTCGGTTCAGGGCCGTGAAGACGGCAAACTGATCCTGGTGACCGCGATCAACCCGACCCCGGCGGGTGAAGGCAAGACCACCACCACCGTGGGTCTGGGCGACGGTCTGAACCGCATCGGCAAGAACGCGATGATCTGTATTCGCGAAGCCTCGCTTGGCCCGAACTTCGGTATGAAGGGCGGCGCTGCAGGTGGCGGTTACGCTCAGGTTGTTCCGATGGAAGAGATGAACCTGCACTTCACAGGCGACTTCCACGCAATCACTTCGGCTCACTCGCTGCTGTCGGCCATGATCGACAACCACATCTATTGGGGTAATGAGCAGAAGATCGACATGCGCCGCGTCGTATGGCGCCGTGTGGTTGACATGAACGACCGTGCCCTGCGTCAGATCACCTGCTCGCTTGGCGGTGTGTCGAACGGTTTCCCGCGCGAAGCTGGCTATGACATCACCGTGGCGTCGGAAGTTATGGCGATCCTCTGCCTGGCCAACGACCTGCAGGATCTGGAAAAGCGTCTGGGTGACATCATTGTCGCTTACCGCCGCGACCGTACGCCGGTCTACTGCCGCGACATCAAGGCAGAAGGCGCAATGACCGTTCTGCTGAAAGACGCGATGCAGCCGAACCTGGTGCAGACGCTGGAAAACAACCCTGCCTTCGTCCATGGCGGTCCGTTCGCCAACATCGCGCATGGCTGTAACTCGGTCATCGCGACCAAGACCGCTTTGAAAGTTGCCGACTACGTCGTGACCGAAGCAGGCTTTGGTGCCGATCTGGGTGCCGAGAAGTTCATGAACATCAAGTGCCGCAAGGCAGGCATCGCTCCGTCGGCAGTCGTTCTGGTTGCCACCGTACGCGCGATGAAGATGAACGGTGGCGTTGCCAAGGCCGACCTGGGTGCGGAAAACGTCGATGCCGTCAAGTCAGGCTGTGCCAACCTTGGCCGTCACATCGAAAACGTGAAATCGTTCGGTGTTCCGGTCGTGGTTGCCATCAACCACTTCGTCACCGACACCGATGCCGAAGTGCAGGCTGTGAAAGACTATTGCGGTGAGCATGGCGTTGAGGCGATCCTGTCGCGTCACTGGGAACTGGGCTCGGAAGGCTCGGCACCACTGGCCGAGAAAGTTGTCGAGATCGTCGATGGCGGTTCTGCGAACTTCTCGCCGATCTACCCGGACGACATGTCGCTGTTCGAGAAAATCGAAACCGTCGCCAAGCGTATCTACCGCGCTGACGAAGTTCTGGCCGACAACAAGATCCGCAACCAGCTGCGTGATTGGGAAGCGGCCGGATACGGCAACCTGCCGGTTTGCATGGCGAAAACACAGTACTCGTTCTCGACCGACCCGACACTGCGCGGCGCACCCACCGGCCACTCGGTTCCGGTACGCGAGGTTCGCCTGTCCGCCGGTGCCGGTTTCATCGTGGTTGTTTGCGGTGAAATCATGACCATGCCCGGCCTGCCGCGCAAACCCGCCGCGGAATCGATCTGCCTCAATGACGCAGGTGAGATCGAGGGCTTGTTCTAAGCCGCTGAATAGGACATCTCGTGGTCCGGGGAATTCCCGGGCCACGAGGAGATCAAAATGCCCACTCTGACACCTCCGCAAGACTGTCAATCCATGCAGGACCTGCGGGCTCAGATCGACAAGCTTGATCGCCAATTGATCGAAATGTTGGTGATGCGCGCAGCGTACATTGACCGCGCATCCGAGCTGAAACCCGGCGAGGGCCTTCCTGCCCGAATTCCGGATCGCGTCGAAGAAGTGGTGCAGCGCGTGCGCGAAAGTTCCGGTGACTTGGGGATGGACCCAGAATTGGCCGAACAACTTTGGCGCATATTGATTGACTGGTCGATCGCTCGCGAGGAACGCGTGCTCGGCCCTGACTGAATGACCGGGCGCATCTGCGCCCGATCCGCTTTTTGATAGAAGGGATCAAAGGATGGTAGCTCAGGTTATCGACGGTAAGGCCTTTGCCGGTACAGTACGCGCGCAAGTGGCCGATCAGGTTGCGAAGTTGAAAGAAGAAAACGGCATCACGCCCGGTTTGGCCGTGGTTTTGGTGGGCGAAGACCCGGCCAGCCAGGTCTATGTTCGATCGAAGGGCAAGATGACCGTCGAGGTCGGCATGAACTCGTACGAGCACAAGCTGGATGCGGACACTTCGGAAGAGGACCTGCTGGCGCTGGTCGACAAGCTTAACAATGATCCCGCCGTGCATGGTATTCTGGTGCAGCTGCCACTTCCCAAGCATCTGAACGAAGACCTGGTTATCAATTCCATCGACCCGGCCAAGGATGTTGACGGTTTCCATATCTCGAATGTGGGCCTGCTGGGAACCGGTCAGAAATCCATGGTGCCTTGTACGCCACTGGGTTGCCTGATGATGCTGCGCGACCATCACGGATCGTTGTCGGGTATGGATGCGGTTGTGATCGGCCGTTCAAACATCGTGGGCAAGCCGATGGCTCAACTGCTGCTGGGCGACAGCTGCACCGTGACCATCGCGCATTCGCGCACCAAGGATCTTCCTGATGTCGTCCGCCGCGCCGATATCGTTGTAGCCGCCGTAGGCCGCCCCGAAATGGTGCCCGGTGACTGGATCAAAGAGGGTGCCACGGTAATCGACGTTGGCATCAACCGGATCGAGCGCGACGGCAAAAACAAGCTTGTGGGTGACGTCGATTATGCCAGTGCTGCCGAGCGCGCTGGTGCAATCACGCCCGTTCCCGGTGGCGTAGGTCCGATGACGATTGCTTGCCTGCTGGCCAATACTCTGACAGCCTGCTGCAGGGCAAACAGCCTGCCGGAACCAGAAGGCCTGACGGCCTGACGCAGACTTGTGCGCCGGTACTCCGGCGAACCGAGGAAATTACAGGGTCGAAAAGCGACTGCGCTTTTCGACCCTTTTTTGTACTTACATAGATTTTTTCATTCACACGTTAATGGTTTGACTGGCGGTCAACCGGTGATAAACCTTCTATTCCAGCCGGTTAAGCAGAGATTCTGTAGGCCAGCCGAGGGTCGAAGGCTGGGCCTCGGGTGGTGGGTGTTACCAAGTACGATGTTTAGACTACGTCCCATCATTGACCATTTCAGCTTTCAGCGTGTGTTGGCCGTTCTTGTGCTCACACCATTGCTGGCATACTCCTTTGCGCCGTTTCGGGAAATGAACCTGCCATTTTCAGTCCGCCTTATCTTCTGGGCTGGAGTGATCGCACTTGCTTTGGCCGTGACATGGGTTGCGGGGAGACTGGTGCGCGAGCGGATTTGTCATTCCGCAGTTTTTTTTCGCGATGTCGCCTTTGCACTGTTGATCCTGGCACAGTTTGCGCCGGCCTTGTGGCTGTTGACTTGGATGGTGTTCACATGCAGCGGCCAGGAAGCGCCAGGTCCCCTGATGGTGATGCCTTATGGCGTGATGTTGGCCACGGGCCTGATGTTGGTGCGGCAGCGCGATCAGGAGGATTCTGATCATCCCCAACAACTACCCAGACTGTACCATCGCCTGCCGTCCGGATTTGAAGGGTACATATACCGGTTGACTGTGCGCGATCATCAGGTGGATGTAGTAACGTCCGAGGGGACAGTCACCATTCGGTCGCGCTTTACCGACGCTATTGCAGAGATGGAGCCGGTGCGCGGTCACTGCACTCACCGGTCTCATTGGGTTACAGAGGCCGCTATCGTTGGGCCAGAGAAACAAGGTAGCAAAACGTTCCTGAGACTCTGCAATGGTGACCTGGTTCCGGTCAGCCGGAAATACCGTCCCCAACTGGAAGAGGTCGGCTTGGTCTGACCTAGCGAGGCATGGGGATATTCTGCGGCTGGGGCCCGGTGAGGATAGCCTGAGCATCCTCAGCCATTAATTGTGCCAACACCACATCTGTGCTGCGCAAACCGCCTGTGTATGTGCCATAAGCCGGGAGGATCATGCGCGTGCCGTCCACCAGAAATGCTGGGCGGGTGATCGAGCGACCTTTTATTCTTATTCGGGCTTTGGGGTGATAGTGGCCCGAAACCTCGCCCTTTGCATCTGCCTGTGCGATGTGGCGGTAAACCAGCGGGCCACATGACCAATCCGCTAAATGCTCTCCGCCCAATTCCACAGGGCCGGGGTCATGGTTGCCTTCGATCCAGATCCATCGTCGACCAGCTTGCAATGACGAAATTTGCAATCTGTCCACCGTGTCCATCGATCGGGGTGTTTCTAGATCGTCAAAGCTGTCGCCCAGGCAGATTACGGTTGTTGCATTCGTCTGCGTTAGATCTGCCGCTAGTCGGTTCAGCGTCTCGCGACTGTCATATGGGGGCAGAGCAGGGCCTCCGCGGCGGGCCACGCGTTCCGATTTTCCCAGATGCAGGTCCGAGATGCACAGGAGGCTCTGATCAGGCCACCACAGCGCACCTGTCCCCAGGGCTAAAAGGCGTTGCCCGAAAAACGAAAACTCAAGAGCGTTCATGGTCCGTTCTTTGCTTTTTCCTGTCGGATTTGCAAGAGGCATCAGTCAACGGCAAGGCCGGCTGTTTGCATCAGGCGAGCGCTTTCCTCTGCCAGCAGACGTTCTTCGGCAGCGCCTTTAACAGGGACTTTCCCCATTTCCAGAAACAGTGGTGCCGCAAGCGGTGACACACGGTCTAACCGCACCAAGTCGATCCGGTCGCCGATCCGAGCGATCATAGTCTCGATCCGCCCGAAGTCGACCAGCCCGCGCATGGCTTCCTCGCGTGTGATTTTCATAAGCAGATGATCAGGGTCGTATTTTTGCAAAGTGTCATACAGGATATCGGAGGAAAATGTCGCCTGCCGCCCTGATTTACGCTGGCCGCCGGTGTTACGCTCGATCAGTCCTGAAATTGTCGCCGAGGCGCGAAATGTTCGTTTCATCACTGCATTCCCGGCTAGCCATGTGTCTAGACCGTCGCGCAGCGCGTCTTGCCGGAACAATGGGCGCGGATCGATCACCGCATCCAGGCCCCAGATCAGTGTGGCGTAATCCGTGGCCACAAAGCCCAGCGGCGCGAGGCCGGTTTCCTCCATCCTTTTGGTAAGCAACAGGCCCAACGTCTGTTGAGCGTTCCGTCCGGCAAATCCGTAGACGCATAAATGTTCACGCCCGTCATTGGGAAAGCTCTCGATCAGAAGCCGGTCGCGTTGGGGCAGGCGGGACATGTCTCGTTGCAGCGCCAGCCATTCTGCAGTGTGCGCTGGCAATTGTGGCCAATCAGGTTGGGTAAACATGCGCAGAATACGGTCGCTCAACTGAGTTGACGTCGCGAATTTGGTGCCCGAGAACGTGGCAATTTTTGGCTTCTTGTCGGCACGACGGCTGACCTCGACCACCATTTCTCGAAGGCCTTCATACCGGACGATCTGACCGCCAATCAAGAAGGTATCACCTGGTGTTAACGAGGCGGCAAAGCTTTCCTCGACCTCGCCCAGAGGCTTGCCGCCCCGATTGCGTTTTAGCCGCACCTTAAGCGTGTCTGTGTCCTGAATTGTGCCAAGATTCATACGAATACGTTGCGCCGCGCGGGGATCTCGCAATTGCCATAGTCCGTCAGGACGGTGCAATAGCCGTTGCCAGCGATCATAGGCCCGCAGGGCGTAGCCGCCAGTGGCGCAGAAATCCAGGCAAGCATCAAACTCGGCCCGGCTGAGCTGCGCATAGGGGCCGGCCGAAGTCATCTCGGTAAACAACGCGTCGGCCTGAAAGGGGCCTGCGGCGGCAGCAATCAGGATATGCTGGCATAGAACGTCTCGGGGGCCCGGGCCGCGCGGATCACCGTCCAGCTCATGCGCCTTGGCCGCCTCGAGGGCCGCGACGCATTCCACAACTTCAAACCGGTTCGCAGGCACCAGCAGTGCCTTGGACGGTGCATTGTAACGGTGGTTGGCACGTCCGATCCGCTGCACCAGCCGTTTCACGTTCTTGGGTGCTCCGATCTGGATCACCAGATCGACGTCCCCCCAATCGATGCCCAGATCCAGACTACCAGTGCAGACAATTGCACGCAGATCTCCGCGGACCATGGCGGCCTCGACCCGTTCACGTTGTTGTCGGTCCAGGCTGCCGTGATGAATGCCGATTGGCAGCCCGTCGTCATTGGCCAGCCACAGGTTGTGAAAGAAGATCTCGGCCTGCGCGCGGGTGTTGTGGAAGATCAACGTTGTCTTATGTTGCCTGATCTGCTCCAGCACTGCCGGAATAGCATAGGCCGCGCCGCCCCCCGACCATGGCGGCATTTCCGGTGTTTCCAGCATTGAGATATCAGGGTCCGGCCCGGGATCTGCGTGAACGATCTCACAGGCGTCAGGGTGTCGGGCTAGAAACCGGGCAATTGCATCAGGGTCTTCTACCGTCGCGGATAGCCCGACGCGGCGCAAATCGGGGCAGAGGTGTTGCAAGCGCGCCAGCGCCAGCATCAGCTGATCGCCCCGCTTGCTTTCGGCGAGGGCGTGGATTTCGTCCACGATTACCCGCTGTACTCCTTTAAACATGCGCGGTGCATCCTCATAGGAGGTCAGCAGAGCCAGGCTTTCCGGTGTTGTAAGCAAGATGTGTGGTGGATCTGCGCGCTGACGCTTCTTTTGCGTGGCCGAGGTGTCGCCCGTTCTGTCTTCGATGCGGATGGGCAGGCCGATCTCTTCAACCGGTGTGCGCAGATTGCGTCGGATATCCGCCGCCAGAGCCTTGAGAGGCGAGACATAAATCGTGTGCAGCCCCGCATGCGCACCGTCCGCCAGTTCCGAGAGCGTAGGCAGGAAACCGGCCATCGTTTTGCCACCACCTGTCGGAGCGATCAGCAAGGTCGCAGGGGCCAGCGTCCTGTCGAACATGTCTTGTTGATGCGGGTGGATGGACCAGCCTCGGGTAGAGAACCAATCGTGAATCCGGGCGGGAATCTGCGTCATAAGCGCAGATTACCCGGCTCTGAGCTGGAATGGCACAGGGTTAATTGACGATTTTCTCGTCCTTGACGAACATGTTGGCCCACGCACGGTCGATGAGGTCAGGGCTCATCTGATAGGGGATGCCTTCAAATTCGCAGATCGAGATTATCTGGTCGATCAGAAAGATCGGTTGATAGTTCGCATAGATGTTGTTGATGGTCGGGTATTTGACTTTCAACAGATGCACCAGTGCGGCTTCATCAAGCGGTATGCCGCGTTTACGGGCGACCATGGCAAAGATCTTCAGGTAGTTTTCCTGATTTGGACCATCAATCTTGATCTTGAAGAAAATCCGGCGCAACGCGGCCTGGTCGAAGATCTCATTCGGGTGGAAGTTGGTCGAGAAGATGACCAAAGTGTCGAACGGGACTTCGAATTTCTCACCGGATTGCAGGCCCAGAATGTCCTTACTTTCTTCCAGCGGGACGATCCAGCGGTTGATCAGCGCCTGCGGCGGTTCCGCCTGACGGCCAAGGTCGTCCACGATGAAGATCCCACCGGTCGATTTCAGCTGTAGCGGCGCCTGATAAGTTCGTGCGGTCGGGTTATAAACCAAGTCCAGCATGCTCAGCGACAATTCACCGCCGGTCACCACGGTCGGGCGTTCGCACTGGACATATCGCGTGTCGAACCGCTTGCGGCGGCGCAGGCTGTTGGGGTCATCCTCTTCCTGATCGATCGCGGTATGGACGATCGGGTCATAAACGGTGATCACCTGACCTGCATATTCGATTGCGCGCGGAACATAGACGTTGTCCCCCAATGCGTCCCGAATGCCGTTGGAGATCGAGGATTTACCGTTACCCGGGGGGCCATACATCAAGATTGAACGGCCTGCGCTGACCGCAGGGCCCAAGTGATCCAGCAGGCTGTCGGGCAGCACCAGATGACCCATCGCTCCGGTTAATTGGTCACGGGTGACTTGAATGTTGCGGATCGACTGGCGTTTCACCTGCTCGCGATAAACGTCCAGCGGTACAGGCATGGCGCCGAAGTATTCGGACTGGCTGAGCGCATCCAGTGCGCGCGCCTTGCCGGCATCGGTCAATTGGTAGCCCATCTCGTTGCCGCTATTGGCGTTCAGTGTGCCGGTTGCCTCAAGCAATTTCTGCTCGCGGGCGATGTCGATCAGTTCCTGAGTTACAGACCCCGGCAGGCAGATGGCCTGAGCCACTTCGGAAACAGTGCCCGCGTTCTTACGAAAGATGGTTTTCAACAGGATATCCCGCATCATCACCAACGGGAGTTGCATTTCGCCCAACCCCTTGGGAGCGGGAGGGGCCATAACTGAGGTGGTCTGCATATTCATGAGCGTCGCTCGCCTGTCCTGTCGTCATGCAAATAGCCCAAACAGGGCTGTTTGAAAAAAATTTGACGTGGCTTTGTGGCATGACCAAGGCACAGGCAAGGCGGGCTTATGATTGTTTACGAACCGTCAATAAAGCCCAAAATCAGGTAGATGGACAATGTACCAGCCAGCGCGAGACCCATCGGGAACTTCTTGCCACTGTCCCAGCTTTCCCAATGTGGTGCGACTTGACGCAGTGCGGTGTATTTTGCCAGTCTGTGCGCCGCAACAGCACCAATTGTCGTTGCCATCAGGATGATCAAAAGAATCATCAGATCCCCGAGCCAGATGAAAGGCGCTGCGGCGGCGCAGAATTTCGCGTCCCCCGCTCCCATGACGCCAGCGGCGTTCAGAACGATACCGATCAATAAAACAACAACGATATGAAGCAGTTGCCAGGCATAAACGGGTAGGGTCAAAGTCATCGGCCCGATATTGCCTGCGACCCATTCCCCGGACCATGGAGGCAATACAAATAGACCGACGACTATGAAAACCAACGTCAGAGCCATCACCGCATGGTTCTTAATCCGCATTTCACGCATATCCGTGAAGGCCACGTAAAAGCAGATCGGCAGTACGAAAGGCAAAAACCATGCTGCTGCCAGCGCTGGTATGGCCATAGATCAGGCTTCCTCGAGTGCGCGGAGCGAGCGTACGGCTTCGTCGTAGTGCTGTGGGTGCGTCGCGATAGCTTCGCGGAACAAGTTCTTGGCCGTGTTCACATCGCCCTGTTTGACCGCAGAAATGGCCATAGTGTTCAGCAGAGTTGCGCGTTCGATCTGGCTCATCGGGATCACTGGCAGGCTGTAATTGCGCTGCGCGCTACGGGCAAGAACAAGGTTGTTCTTGGCAGTAAACAGAGAGTTGTCCTGTCGAACCGCTTCGGTAAACAGGCGTTCGGCCTCCTCATACTGGCCGCGGGTCAGTTTGGAGTACCCCCAATTGTTCATGACACCCGCCGGACGGGTCGTCAGGCCCACGGCAGTTTCATAAAACTGGTCTGCGCGTTTCCAATCTTTGCTGGAATCCGCGACCACGGCTTCAAGTCGATACCTTTTGAACGTCTCATAAGTGGGTGGAATCCTGTCCAGTGCCGCTTTGGCGCCGCTCCAATCGCCGCTGCGGACCAATGCATCGGCGTATTCAACCTTATCAGAGTTTGTCGCGCCCTTCATTTCCGTAACCCGCTTCCAAGCGACAGCGGCCTCGGTGCTGCGTTTTGCTCGGGTTAAAGAGAAAGCCAGCCCCCGCTGCAAGTCTATCCTGTCAGGCTTTTTGGCGGCTGCTCCCTGGAAATAGGTGACGGCTTCGTTCGGGTTGGCTGCGCTCAGCATCACGTCATTCAGGTTAGTTTCGTCGATGACGTTCACTTCCTGAAAGGTGCGCTCGACCTTTTCTTCTTCGGTCTCTTTTGCACAGGCGGTCAAAATAACCGCGCACGCAACGATGGTCGGAATCAAGAAGGGTTGGCGCATTTTTGCGTCCTTTACTGCTCTTGCCTCTGTTACTGGATTTTACGCAGCAGGAATTCTCCGTTCCCTTGTTGCTCCAGCTCAAATTCTTGTTCTTGCGGTGTATTATTAACAGGGTTTTCCATTTTTGCGAGCGCTAAGCGCAAATTGTCGCGGATTGCGTCACTTTCGCCATTGTCCAGCGCATAGGCTTGCCGAAATACCTGCGCTGCTTCCGGGTATTCACCGACTTCCATCAGATAGACACCCAAATTGTTCCAGGCTACTGGCCAATCCGGATCACCTTCGACCGCCCGGCGCAGCAGGGGGCCTGCTTGCCCCACGCGTTGCAATCCCAAGTTTGCAGTTCCGATCGATGTCAGAACCAACGGTGTCATCCCCTCGGCAAGGGCTGCGCGCGTAAAGGACTCTAACGCCAGCTCATACTCACCGACGACCATCAATCGGTTGCCTACAGTGATTTCATCTACGGGCGGTCCGTCGGGATCAACGCCTGGCGCAAAAGGGTCATCACCCAGGCCGCTCTCGGTACAAGAGGCCACCATGGCGAAAACCATGGTGGCCTGAACTGTATTGCGAAGCCGTCCTAGGGCAACTTCAGCTGCCGGTTTCATCAGGGCGTTAACCTCCGGTGCTTATTGCGCCGGCACCGTTGCCGAAATCCATGATACCTTTCGCCGAAGGACCAACAAGGATGACCAGCAACGGGGGCACGGTCAGCATCATTGTGGCAAGTGTCATTTTGGTTGGCAACTTGTTCGCGGCTTCTTCGGCGCGCATCACTCGTTTGTCACGCATTTCGTCTGCGTAGACACGCAACGCCTCGGCGATCGAGGTACCAAATGTGGCTGACTGGATCATCACGGTGACAAATGCACTAATGTCCTGAACGCCGCAACGCGTCGCGAAATCGCGTAGAACCGTGTCTTTTTCTTTGCCGGCCTTCATTTCGTAGGCGACGACTTCGAACTCCAACGCGATATCAGGATATGAGGCTTTCATTTCCGCTGCGACACGAACGATAGCCTGATCCAGCGACTGACCTGCCTCGACGCAGACCAGCATCAGATCCAAAGTGTCCGGAAATCCGGCCGTTATGGCCTCTTCACGCTCGGCTACACGGCGGGTGATCCAGTACTTGGGAATGAAGTATCCAACGCCGCCAGGCACCAGGACCCGTATCAAAAGCTGTTGAGTGTCGAATTCCTGGTCGCCGGCAAAGACCGTCACCAACAAAACCCCAAGCAGAAGCCCGGCCAAACCCAAGGCAAACTGAGCAAAGTGGAAAAACCGAACCGCGTCTTTGGATTGATACCCCGCCTGACGCAGCTTGAGCTGCATGGCAGAGTAATCTTCCTGATCCTTTGGCTCGAGAAAACTGGCGAATTTCTCGAGCTGCTCGTTCTGACCTGAATGTCTGAGGCGCTCTTTTTTGTCTTTCTTGCTTTTCTTGGACGGCGTGTTCGACCGCTGCAGTTTCTTTAACGGGTCTTCGGGTTGATTCAGCATCAACGGAACTGTGACAAGGATCATGAACAACCCCAGCACGCCTACCACAATAAGCGGGCCGAATTCACCAAGGTGCTGCGTCAGAAAGTCGTTCGCTTGGGTAAGGATTTCCATTGCAGTAGCCTCAGACCTTAATGTTGGTGAGAATTCGCATGACGATCAGGTTCAACGTCAGCATGATGCCGACAAAAAAGCACGCCGGTATGAAGTACTCGTGGTCAAGAACCGAGTCATAGTAATTCGGATCCTTGACCAGAATGAAAACTAGACAAGCCAGAGGAAAGCCGGACAGAAATTTCCCCGACCATTGTGCCTCAGCGGTAATTGCTTTGACGCGGCGGAACAGACGGAAACGGGCACGGATAACTTTGGCCAGACCTGCCAGGATTTCGGCAAGGTTACCACCTGATTGCTGCTGGATGGACACAGCGACTGCCAAAAAGCGCAAATCCTGCATGTCCAGACGTTCGGCCATTTCCTTGAGGGCTTCGCCGACCTCGCGGCCATACGCAACCTCATCAGAAATAACGCCGAATTCGGTTGCCAGAGGGTCTTCGACTTCGGAAGCAACGATCTGAACAGAAGAGGCGAACGGGTTGCCGACTCGTAGCGACCGAACCATCAGCTCCACGGCATCTGGTAGCTGCTCTTCAATCAGGCTCATCCGCTTTTTGGCCTTGTGGTTTACCCAGGCGTAAACGGCGCCAACCCCGATCGCGACGGATAGTGCCGCGCGCAGGGCCACATCGGTTGCGGTGCCGATACTCAGAGCCATGAAAGCCATGGCTGAAACCAGTGCCATAATCATGATCAACTGCCGCGGGCTAAACGCAATCGCGGCCTTTTGTGCCTTGTCAGCCAGAAGCGAATAAAGCGGGATGCTCTGGCTTTTCATATGCTGGCGCATTTCCTTGCGCAGCTGCTCCAGAACTTGCTCGCGACCAACGCCTTTGTCGATCATGTCCAGCCGGCGGTTGACCCGGCTGTTCAGACTAATGGATTTCCCGAAGGCGACCAGATAGATACCCTCGACGAGGGCAAGAACACCGACAAATATGGCGACATAAATAAGCGCCTCTGTAGGGAGTTGCATATCCCTTGTCTCCTACATCGTGGTTGGGTCGTAGATGGACGCCGGCAAGTCAAAACCCCAAAGACGGAAGCGCTCCGAGAAGTGGCTGCGCACACCTGTCCCGGTGAAGTGACCGATTATCTTGTTGTCCGGTGTTAGTCCAACGCGTTGAAACTTAAAGATTTCCTGCATTGAGATGACGTCACCTTCCATGCCGGTTATCTCGGTGATCGAGGTCATGCGACGCGAACCATCCTGCAAGCGGCTGGCTTGAACGATCAGGTTCACAGCGCTGGCGATCTGGCTGCGTACCGCCTTGATCGGCATCTCGATCCCGGCCATGGCGATCATGTTCTCCAAACGTGAAATACCATCACGGGCCGAGTTGGCGTGGATCGTGGTCATCGAACCGTCGTGGCCGGTGTTCATGGCCTGCAGCATGTCGATTACCTCGGCGCCACGCGTCTCACCCACGATGATGCGATCCGGGCGCATACGCAGGGCGTTTTTCAGACAATCGCGAGGGCTGACCTCGCCTTTGCCTTCCACGTTGGGCGGGCGGCTTTCCATCCGACCCACATGCGTTTGTTGCAGCTGAAGTTCCGCTGTATCCTCAATGGTCAGGATGCGCTCAGCGTCGTCGATAAAACTGGACAGGGCATTAAGAGTAGTCGTTTTACCCGAACCCGTACCGCCGGATACGATGATATTCAGCCGGGTGGACACTGCAGCCTGCAAATAGGCGGCCATTTCTTCGGTGAAAGCGCCAAAATTGACCAGATCGTCAATGCCGAGCTTGTCTTTCTTGAATTTACGAATGGACACCAGTGACCCGTCCACCGCAATCGGCGGTACCATCGCGTTAAATCGCGAACCGTCAGCCAGACGGGCGTCAACATAGGGGTTTGATTCATCGACTCGACGGCCCACGGCGGACACGATCTTGTCGATGATCCGCATCAGGTGCTTTTCGTCTTTGAATGTGATGTCGCTGATTTCCAGCCTACCGTCGCGTTCCACAAAGATCTGTTGCGGGCCGTTTACCAGAATATCGTTGACGGAATCGTCCTGTAGCAGGGTCTCGAGCGGACCCAACCCAGTGACTTCGTCATACAGCTCTTTGTTCAACTGGGTACGGTCTTCACGATTGAGGACAATACTACGCGCTTCCAGAACTTCGCTGGCAATAGCACTGATCTCGGCGCGCAATTCGGCCTCGGCGGCGTTTTCCAGGGCTGCGAGGTTAAGATTCTCAAGCAACTCGCGGTGTAGTTCCAGTTTAATCTCGCCTAAACGTTCTTTCCGTTTACGCTCCTTGTCGCTTCCAACAACTTCGGCCACCTTTTTCTTGACTGGTTTTCGGACCATTGCCGTGGTTGGCGAACCTTGTGCCTCAGTTGCGGTCGTCGCCGCGGTCTGGGCTTGTGGTTGTGCTTCTACCGGCTGCGCGGCTGGTTGCTTTTTATATCGTGAAAACACGGCGGGTCCCCTTCGTGTTATGCGGCCTCGGCGCTGCTGCTGCCAAGGCTATGAAGCGATTGCGCTAGTTTTGCGATTTCCCTGCGCAGCGGATTTTTCGCGGCAGAGTTTGCCAGCGGCAGTCCGTGATCGCCACTTTGCATAACCTGCTTGCCACCGTCGGGCAGGAGCAAGTCTATCGAAATGCCCAGGCTTTCGCCCATGCGTTTGACACGGCCCTTACCACTAAGGTCAGTGAATTTAGGTGCCCGGTTCATTGCAAATCGAAGCTTGTTGAACGGAAGCTCTTCGGCCTGCAACGCGCGTTTGAGACGCAACGCATTCTGAGCTGACCGCATGTCCAGTTCGAGCAATGCAAAATAAACATGCGCTGCCTGCAGAACTGTTTCGGACCAATGCACCAGTGTTTTCGGCATGTCGATGATTACGTAATCAAAGTGCTTGCGGGCTGTATCGATCACACGCTGAATATCTTCCGGTGTAATAATGTCCAAAGGCACCATGTCGGATGGTGCAGTTAGTACCTGCAATTTTTCTTCGAATGTCTGAAGTGAATATCCAAAGGATTCCTCATCCATCGACGCAGTATCCGACAACATCTCGAAAACCGCCTCTTGGCGTGGCAGATCCAGGTAGGTCGAAACGGTGCCATATTGCAGATCCAGATCGATCAGGCAGACACTAGGGGCTTCTTTGGCTGATACTGTCGCCAGTTCCCAGGCAAGGTTTACAGCCAAAGTGGTCGCGCCAACGCCTCCGGCCAGGCCCTGCACGACAAACAACGCGCCTTCCTTGGCATTGTTATCAGAAAGGGAGACTGCGGCCTGAGGGGCTACAACCGGCTCAGGCTTGTTCATTCGGTCAATGGCTTCCTGCAGCTCACCTTCGGGAAGAGGGTAGGGCACGAACTCGTCGGCGCCCTTGCGCAATAACTGGTGGAGAGAAGCAGGGGTCACGTCTTCCGCGATCAGAACGACCTTGATACCTTTTTCCTTGGCCTGTGTGATAATTTCACCCATCAAGGTCAGGTTGTCTTCATCTTCGCCGTCCAGGGCCAGCGCAATAAATTGCAGCGATTCGGCCTCGGGTTGGCTGAAAAAGGCGAGCGCCTCAGCAAATCCCAGGTCGCCCCACCTCTCACCCAGCGCAGCTTCCATATCTTCGATTAGTAGGTCGAAATTCTGGACGTCCCGGCTGACCGTGCAGGCCAGAATGCTTGTGTTTTCGTCTTGCGGCGTAGCGCTCGTCATAAACTCAATCCTTGTCGAGTGGGCCGAGCAAACCGTGCGAACTTGGAAAGGATTGTTCTGGTCTGCTGTCGCCCTGGTGCGGTCAATCCTGGCCGCAGGTCACCCTATTGTTTTCAATGTGGTTTGAAATTTGGGCGAGATTTAGGCGCAAAAGAACCAATTGTTGGGAATTGGGCGACGATGCCGCCCAATCACGTTTCATTGTCTTAGTTATCGTCGCCGCCGAGATCGGTCTCGTAAGAAAGATTGCTTCTCGGCGTGGCGCTGGCAATGTACTCGCGATACACGAATTCCGCGTATTTTCCGTCCAGAACCTGTGGATGCCGGTCTACAAAACCGGAAACTTCAGTAACAGTACGGCGATTGCGGCGGTCTCTGTTCGGCGTGTCGATCAGAGGTCTGCTTTTGCCGAATGACACTGCTGCTTCCAAACGGTTGCGTGATATTCCCTGCCTCGTTAGGAACGCTACGGCCGCATTCGCGCGGCGCTGACCCAAGGCTCTGTTATAGCTTGTAGAACCAACGGCATCCGTATGGCCGAACACACGGAACCGTGCCTCGGGAAACTGTTTAATCCAATCGGCCTGCTGCAAAAGAATGCGTTGGGCCGAAGCATCGAGCTGTGCGCTGTCGAAGGCAAAGTTGATCTGGGTCGGAACCTCGGCAGCAAAGCGCTGTCCAAGGATCTGAGCATAGGTCAATTCGCCGTTCGCAACCTGGATGTTGTTCAGCGTGGCGTTTCCGAATGCGCCTTGGTCGATCTCATAGCCGGCTTCGCGGGTGCATGCTGCGATCGAGGTACTCAGACCCAGGATGATGATCCATTTCTGCATTGGTCTATCCTCCCAATTAATCCAGGACATAGCCGTAGGAACTGCCAAAGTTCTGATTGGCCACTTCTGAAGCTGCACCATTGCCCGCGCGTTCTGTCCGCGCCGTACGTCCATTTATGAACAGATCGAACTCACTGGGCGGTTTCACGCGATCTGTCGGAAGTGCAAGTGCTTCGCCTCGTGTCGGTGTCACCAGATGACCCGTGACGATGATCACAAGCTCACTTTGCTCGCGCTGGTATTCGGCACTGCGGAACAAAGCACCCAAGATAGGAACGTCTCCCAGCCATGGCACCTGATTGTTCAGGTCGGTGAAGTCATCCTGCAGAAGGCCGGCAATGGCAAAGCTCTCACCGTCGCGCAATTCAACCGTGGTGCTGGTTTGCCGAACAATAAAGCCCGGAACAACGTCACCATTGATCGAGAAGCTTGCACTGGGGTCAATGCTGGACACGCCTGCGACCATTTCAAGGTTTATCAGATCCCCGTCGACAACGCGTGGAACAAAGTCAAGTTGCACGCCGAAGGCCCGGTATTCAATCGCAACCACACCGTCACCTTGCGGGACTGGAATCGGAACCTCACCACCGGCAAGGAAGGTAGCTTCCTGCCCTGAAAGAGCGGACAGGTTTGGCTCTGCCAAGCTGCGCACCAACCCTTTGGTTTCCAAGGCTTCCAGCAACAACCGGACCTGGGTTGATCCCACGCCAAAGCCGAACAGGATGGCACCGTTATTTGTCTGGGTGAACGGGATGTTATTGGTACCTGTGAGGGTGCCAAGCGCGTTATCCAGAGCAAACTGGTTGTTCAACGTGTTAAAGCCGCCAGTGACGTCACTGCCTTGGAAGCCGAGTGATGCAGTCAGGCTTTTGGCGACCGACCGGTTCATCTCAGCAAAGCGTACTTTCAACATCACCTGCTGAACACCACCGACATTCATCAGGTTGGAAACACGCTCTGGCGCATAGCGTTCAGCGAGTTCAAGGGCACGGGCCAGTTTTGCGCTGCTGGAAACGGTGCCAGACAACACAATCCCGTCATTTGCGGTACGAACCTCGATCTGCTCGCTTGGCAGAATCTGGCGCAGCCGTTCTTTGAATTCGGAAACGTCCGGGGACACGCGAACCTGTACGTTCGTAATCAGGTTGCCTGCGCCATCGAACAGGGTCAATGTGGTCAGACCCGGCGCCTTACCCAATACGTAAATTGTGCGCTCCGACAGCGAAGAGATGTCGGCAATGCCCGCATTCGCGATACTGAGTTCAGCGAACGGCTGTTCACTTTCCACTACGATTGCACGGTTAATAGGGACGTCCAGTATTTCGACGGTCCCTTTCTTTACCACGCGAAGATTTTCAGCCCAAGCGGCGTCGCCGGTCGGACCCATAACAAGCGCCAACCCCATCAGGGTTGCGCTAATCCAGGAACGTATTGTCATGTGACCTGCCTCTCCGATCACCACTATGTTTTTTGGGTCTTGCGCCCTATGTTCTGAAACCCTGCTCGAAAACGGGATTTTTTGCAATAATCAATGGTTTCCGGAATTTTCCTTATGTGGATATTGCGCAACAATCCAACAACAAAGGCCGCGCAGTCTGCGCGGCCTTTGTCAACTAACAGTCTGATTAAACGTCAGTTTGTGCAGGGTATTTGGGTTTCCACTATCTCGCCTCCGCGACGGGTTCGAATGGTGCAAACCTCTTTTTCGACCTTTATCGGCGCCGGAGCCGCGTCTTTGATTCCCAGTAGCTTACGCTGATCGACCTCGACCGCACTAGCAACCGTTTCATCCTGAACGCCGACCAGAGCCAGAGACAATCGCCCGGTATTCTGCGCCTGTGCCAGTGCCGCGATCTCTTCCGGAGTCGCGGCAACGGTAACTGTGCGTGCAATTGTCGTTCCGGTAACGTCAGAACCCGCAGTTTGATCCACGGCGATCAATTCGATGTTGGTTTGGATTAGTCGTGTGATCTCTCCGCCATCCCCGTCGACAAGGCCCCGCAATGACCCAGTCCAATAGACGTCAACCCTGTCGCCTGGACGCAGGAACCCTGAAACGCCAGAGGACACGTCAACGCTGATTGCAAATGCACGCATGCCTTTTTTGATGCGCGAGGTCAGGCCGGCGGCTTCTCCGGGTCTTGTAACCTTCATTTCCATAACGGCTTCGTCTTTTTCCATGGCACGCAGGACGAAGCGGTCTTGGTTGTTAGCCTCCGGGAAGAGCACGGCCATATCTACAAACGACCCTTCAGGGATCGCATCTTCCGGCCATTGAACGACGCGTATGTCTTCTGGAGTCAGTTTTTCTCCGTATCGCAGAGAGCGGGTGGAGACGATGACACCTACAGTCGGCACCATTTTGACATTGGCTAAAGCTTCTTCACGCAACTGCCTTTCCAGTGCCAATTGAGCCTGATTCTTCGAAATGTAGTCGCGGGCCAAATAAACTGCCCCACCAGCCAGGGCGACCCCGATAATCAGAACAAGTCCAAAAACAGCTCGCATTTGTCCCTCGTTTCATTCTTGTTTGCAGTAATCATGTTGCCACGCAACATGTCTGTTCAGATTACACATTAGGCACCAATTGTGTTCAAAAATGGGACAATCCCAGATATTGCTCGTTATTTCGCGGAAAAAATTGAGGTTATGGACTAGTGTGTCGGATGCGACGCAATAACCTAGTCGAAGGAAATCGGGTCGACCTGGACGTTTGCGATCGCTGTTCCGCTTTTTTTGTCCAAACCTTGAATGGGATCGTTCAGGTAGAAATACATCAGCCAGCCCAATGCGACTACGGCTGCGGTCAAAAGAACCCAGTCGACGGTGATAGCTCCGTCTTCGTTTTTTTGAATGTTCCGTAGTTCGGCCAGCATGAGACCACCGATTTGGTTATGGTTAAAAAAGATAGGGGTCACGTCTTTTGAAAAGACATGACCCCCACACTCGACATTACGTCGATTTAATCAAACTAGCCCACTATTAAGGAGTGGTGCCGTTGAATGTCGGCGTGCTCACAGACGCGTTGGTCAGTGCGGTATCTACAGCACCGGCCAGATCGCTGGCACCATCGTGGACCTGATTGTAAGCAACTGCGGCCAGTGCAACAACGGCTGCGGTCAGAACAACCCAGTCAACAGTTACGGCGCCGTCTTCGTCTTTGCGGAAGTTCTTGATGAACTTGATCATATTACGTCCCTCCTAAAGGATCAAAAGTAATTCAACCTCGGCGTCTTCCAGAGCATTCTCTCTCAGTCCGCTCCCGATCGTCTCGGTATGGCACTATGATTGCCTGTCGTGCGTGGCAGGAATTGGGCCAAACGGCATTTTTTTCGCAGTATGCTTAACTTTTTGTTGGCACTTTTTGCAAACAATTGATTTTAAACGAAAAATATATTGAACTTTTTGATCTGCAGTTATTCAAGCGATGCAAAATTGCGCCAAATGAGGCGAAATTGCCCCATTTCGCTTTGTTTTTCTGGTGTTGATGGCCGATTCAGAGTTCAAAATGATCCAAAAGAAGAACTGAGGCAGGCACAGATGACTTTCCGAGACGCTCTGATGAGCGCCGGTCTTGCAGCGTTTCTACTAACGAGCGCTAGTACAGCGTTCGCTGCCGAGCAAGAGCCGCGCGGAGTTTACAAACGTATCAAGGCGCCCAAACCGGGTAGCCGCCCGCGTGTGACTGTGCAAATCACAGCTGAAGAACATGCCAGTAAGCCTTCGGCACCAAGCACAGGTGTAGAACTGGTAGTGCCCGAGATTATCGCGCGCACCAAGGTGCCACCCGCAAACCTGCCGGAAGCCGGTGCAGACCCCAAGCCGGTAGGATCCTACAAGGCGTTCTGGAATCGAATTTCGCCGGAACTTGCCCGAGCAAGCTCGGGACGTCTGAGTCAAGCTATCCAAGCCCTGTCGTCGACCGGAGTCACCGCGCCGCGTTTGCAGACGTTACAGGATATTGCCCAGCAGCGCGGCGTCGACATCTTGCGCTCGACAGTTGGGACCAAAGTCTCGCCCGCGCTGGTGCTGGCGGTCATTTCGGTGGAATCGGCCGGACGCGAAAAAGCCGTTAGCTCGGCAGGCGCACAAGGGCTTATGCAATTGATGCCTGCGACGGCTGCCAGGTTCGGTGTGAAAGACAGCCTTGTTCCAGCCCAGAACATTGCCGGAGGGGTCAAGTACCTCGACTGGCTTATGGAAGAGTTCGGTAACGACCCGATCTTGGTACTGGCCGGATACAACGCGGGCGAGGGGGCCGTACGCAAGCACAGCGGTGTGCCGCCCTATGCGGAAACACGAGACTATGTGCCAAAGGTGCTGGCCGCCTTTCAAGTCGCCAGGGCGCTGTGCGCCACGCCTCCCGAATTGATTTCGGATGGTTGCGTTTTCCAAACCCTGAACTGAAAATGGCCCGCGCGTTGGCGGGCCAATTCCTCCAGCTGGCGAGTGTCAGTTGACGATGGTCGCTTGTGTTGCAGCGCGCATTTCTTCATCGCTGACGCCGTCCGCCAGTTCTACAATTTTCAGGCCACCATCGACCACATCCAGAACACCCAAATTGGTGATGATACGGTCAACAACGCCTTTGCCAGTCAGCGGCAAGGTGCATTCCTTAAGTACCTTCGAATCGCCATGCTTGTTGGTGTGGTCCATAACGACGACGACGCGGCCGACGCCAGCCACCAGATCCATTGCTCCGCCCATACCTTTGACCAGCTTGCCCGGGATCATCCAGTTCGCCAGATCGCCTTTCTCGTCGACTTCCATCGCACCCAAAATGGCAGCTGCGATCTTGCCGCCGCGGATCATGGCAAAGGACGTGGCGCTGTCAAAATAGGCTGTCCGAGACAATTCGGTAATTGTCTGCTTGCCAGCGTTGATCAGGTCCGGGTCTTCCTCGCCCTCGAACGGGAAAGGGCCCATGCCCAGCATGCCGTTTTCCGATTGCAGGGTGATATCCTTGTCGCCCACATAGTTCGCCACCAGCGTCGGAATCCCGATGCCGAGGTTCACATACATGCCGTCTTCCAGTTCCTCTGCCGCGCGTGCGGCCATTTGATTGCGGTCCCAGGGCATTATGCTTCCTCCTTCTTGCGGGTGGTGCGTTGTTCGATGCGCTTTTCGTGGCTGCCCTGAATGATGCGATTCACGTAGATGCCAGGCAAGTGGATGCCGTCCGGGTCCAGCGATCCGCGCGGGACGATCTCTTCGACTTCTGCCACGCAGATCTTGCCGCAGGTTGCAGCTGGAACGTTGAAATTGCGTGCGGTCTTGCGGAACACGAGGTTACCGGTGTCGTCCGCTTTCCAGGCTTTGACGATCGCGAGATCGGCAAAAATGCCTTCTTCAAGGATAAAAGTCTCGCCGTTGAAGTCCTTGTGCTCTTTACCATCGGCGATCACCGTGCCAACGCCGGTTTTTGTATAGAAACCGGGGATGCCCGCACCACCGGCGCGCATCCGTTCAGCCAGCGTGCCTTGGGGATTGAACTCCAGTTCAAGCTCGCCGCTCAGATACTGGCGCATGAATTCTGCGTTTTCACCGACATACGAACTGATCATCTTTTTAACCTGCTTGGTCTGCAGCAGGATGCCGATCCCGAAATCATCTACCCCGGCGTTGTTTGAGGCAAAGGTCAAATCCTTCGTACCGGCATCTTTGATCGCCTCGAGCAGCAATTCGGGAATGCCGCACAGGCCGAATCCGCCTGCGGCGATGAACATGCCGTCATGCAGCAGCCCATCAAGCGCCTCGGCGGCATTGGCATAGACTTTTTTCATGGAAAACTCCCCCAATGACATGGTGATGGCGCCGGTTGTGCCGCCACGTAACGGGGAAGTCAATGAAACCAAGGGGTCAGTGGTATTTCTACTTATCAGGTCCGGTCAGGGCCGGACCCTGACCGATTCAGCCGGCAGCCTTCTTTGTTGTTTTCTTGGCGGCGGTTTTCTTTTTCGGGGCAGCCTTCTTCTTTGTGCCCTTCTTGGCAGCCTTTTCATTGGCCAGTTCTACAGCCATTTCCAGCGTCACGTCTTCGGGCTTCATGTCCTTGGGCAAGGTTGCATTGACCTTCTCCCATTTCACATATGGCCCGTAACGCCCGTCCAATACCTGGATCGCGCCACCGTCTGGGTGTTCCCCCAGTTCCTTCAGCGGTTTGGCAGCTGAACTGCCACGTCGCCCGGGGTTCGCGCGTTTTTCTGCAAGCAGTTCAACCGCCCGGTTCATCCCGATCTCGAACACGTCGTTCGGGTCTTTGAGGTTGGCATAGACCGGTTTAGCCTCATCCGGTAGTTGGTGCATCAGATACGGACCAAAGCGCCCGAAATTCGAGGTGATCGTACCGCCATCAGGGTGCTCTCCGATCTGACGTGGCAGGCTGAGCAATGTTAGCGCCTTTTCCAGATCCATGTCATCCTTGCTCCACCCTCGTGGTAGCGAAGCACGCGGAGGCTTCTTGTTCTCAGGGGTTGGCTCACCCCGCTGAACATAGGGGCCAAAGCGCCCGGATTTCAGCCAAATATCATCGCCTGCATCTTCGCCCAGCAGACGCTCGTCACCTTCTGCACCTTCGCCGGCGATAGGCCGGGTATAATTGCATTCGGGATAATTGCCGCAGCCAACAAAACCGCCCGTTCGGGAGGTTTTCAGGTGCAACTGCCCGACACCGCATTTCGGGCAGATTCGCGGGTCCGAGCCGTCTTCGCGTGGAGGATAAAGTTGCGGTGCCAGCGCTTCGTCCAGTTTGTCCAATACTTCGGAAATCCGCAGTTCGGACGTTTCCCCAATCGCGGCAGAGAAATCACGCCAGAATTTTCCCAACAGATCCTTGTAGTCGCGATCACCGGCGCTGACATCGTCAAGCTGTTCTTCCAAATTTGCGGTGAACTCATAGCCCACATACTGGCGGAAGAAGTTCAGCAAGAATATCGTGACGATCCGTCCCTTTTCTTCAGGGATCAGCCGGTTCTTATCTTTGCGCACGTACTCGCGGTCCTGGATCGTGGTCACGACCGAGGCGTAGGTCGATGGTCGACCGATTCCCAGTTCCTCCATCCGCTTGACCAGAGTGGCCTCTGTATAGCGGGGCGGCGGTTGCGTATGGTGCTGCAGGGCCAGAACGGATTCGTTTTCGGAAAGAACTGCCTCTTTCGCGACCTTGTCACGACTGTCGCTGGTCGCCTTGGCGAACTGATCGCGCAGCGAGGATTTGGCAAAGGG
Source organism: Ruegeria sp. HKCCD6426 (assembly GCF_057221115.1). Taxonomy (NCBI): domain Bacteria; kingdom Pseudomonadati; phylum Pseudomonadota; class Alphaproteobacteria; order Rhodobacterales; family Roseobacteraceae; genus Ruegeria; species Ruegeria sp. HKCCD6426. The sequence goes on from NZ_JBWVBF010000001.1 coordinate 228,182, forward strand.
TGCCGGATCACCCTGCAGGATCTGCGGCAGGCGCTTTTCGTCGTCATCGGCTACATCATCGCGACCTTCCTCGTAGACACGCATGAAACCGTCGAACAGAACTACCTGACCCGTGGCACGCAGACCGACCTGGCCGTCATCGCTGCCAATCTCAACTGTCGTACGCTCCAACCGCGCGGCGGCCATCTGGCACGCGATTGTGCGTTTCCAGATCAGATCATACAGTTTGCGCTGATCTTCATCTGTCACTTTCAATGCCTTGGCGTCGCGCGCCATATCAGTGGGGCGGATACATTCGTGCGCTTCCTGTGCGTTCTTGGCCTTGTTCTTGTAGATGCGGGGGCTGTCGGGCACGTATTCCGCACCATAGCGATCGGCAATCGTGCCACGCGTTGCCGCCACGGCCTCGGGCGCCATATCGATGCCGTCGGTCCGCATGTATGTAATGTATCCGGCCTCATAGAGCCGCTGTGCCACCTGCATCGAATGACGCGCACCCATGCCGAACTTGCGGCTGGCCTCTTGCTGCAGCGTCGAGGTCATGAACGGCGCACTTGGATTGCGCGCCGCGGGCTTGGCTTCGACCGAGGTGACACTCAGCGCGCGGCTTGTGATCGCCTGCACCGCCAGTTCAGCCTGCGTTGCATTAGACAAGTCGTGCTTGTCCAGCTTCTTGCCGGCCAGCGTGACCAGACGCGCCTCATAGGTCTGACCGCGCGGAGTTTCAAACAGGGCGCGTACCGACCAGTATTCGACTGGGTTGAACGCTTCAATTTCCATCTCGCGTTCTACGATCAGACGCAGGCAAACCGATTGAACGCGCCCCGCCGATTTTGCGCCAGGTAGTTTGCGCCACAGTACGGGCGACAGATTGAAGCCTACTAGATAATCCAGCGCACGGCGGGCCAGATAAGCCTCGACCAGGGGCATGTCGATCTGACGGGGATTCTGCATCGCCTCGGTCACGGCATCCTTTGTGATAGCGTTGAAGGTAACGCGACTGACGGGCGTGTCCTTCTTGATCGAGCGGCGCTTGGTCAGCGCCTCTTGCAGATGCCAGCTGATGGCTTCTCCCTCGCGATCAGGGTCGGTGGCGAGGATAAGGGCGTTATCTTCTTTCAGGGCGTCGGCGATCGCCTTGACGTGTTTGCGGCTGTCGTTTCCCACCTCCCATTTCATCGAGAATTCATGCTCGGGATCGACCGAACCGTCCTTGGGCGGCAGGTCGCGAACATGGCCGTACGAGGCCAGAACCGTGTAGTCGGGGCCGAGATACTTATTGATCGTTTTTGCCTTGGCCGGGGATTCTACAACAACTACGGGCATTTAGGGGAAAACCTCGCTCGACGAATATGGCGCCTTGTATGGCCGTGCAAAATGTGTGGGACAAGGCGAAATTGTCAATGCGTTCCTTTCAATCGTCGAAAGGTGTGGTGATTTCAGTTAGATAACACCAGTTTTCAAGGGCTGCACATACGTCAACCGGCCAGTGACAGAAGGCCCCCGGGTTGTCTCAGGATTCGCCCGTCCAACTCCAAATCTACCAGCGCCGGGCCGATTTCACCTGCCGAAGCCGAGACATCGCGGAGCAACTGATCCTCGGCGATTGGTGATGGACCGAGCCGAGCCAGTATCTGTGCATGAAGCGTTTGAGTGTCCGTGTGGACCCGTTCAGTGTCGTTAGAAATTGCATTGGGTGCGAGAGGGGCAATCAGTTCATCTTGCGTCGGCAACGCGTCAATCACGTCAGCGGCGGACCGGACCAGGGTTGCTCCATCACGGATTAACAGGTTGCAGCCTGCAGCCCGCGCGTCGAACGGATGACCGGGTACGGCCAGAACTTCACGCCCCTGATCCAGCGCGTCACGCGCCGTGATCAGACTGCCAGATTTCGCGGCAGCCTCGACCACGATGACCGCTTGTGCCAGCCCGGAGATGATCCGGTTGCGGCGCGGAAAATGACGCGCCTGCGGGGTGACACCCATGGGCTGTTCCGACAAGCGCACTCCTGTTTCGGTTATCTTGTGCGCCAAATCAGTGTTTTCCGCCGGATAGATCACGTCCGCGCCACCGGCCATTACGGCAATGGTTCCGGCTTCCAAAGCAGCAAGATGAGCCGAGGTGTCGATGCCACGGGCCAGCCCGGACACTACAATATATCCCTTTTCTCCAAGCTCCTTCGCTAGACCTCGCGCCATTCGTGCTCCCAGAGACGAGCAGTTTCGGGCCCCAACCATGGCGATCGTCGGGCGTTTCAATACAGAGATATCACCAATCGCCCACAGCATCGGCGGGGCGTCGGTCACGTCATACAAGGCAGCCGGAAAATCAGCGGCCCCAAGGCACAAAAGCCGGGCTTTTGCGGCTTTTGCGGCCTTGAGTTCCGCCTCGATAACGCCGGGAGGGCAAGTTTCATACCCTTCGATTCCGGCGGCGCGTGCCATTTCCGGCAGCGCGGCCAGCGCATTCTGCGCCGAGCCATGGTCTCGCAGCAGGCGACGGAACGTCGCCGGGCCAACCTTGCGCGAACGCAACAGACGGAGCCAGGAGAACCGGTCCTCTTCCGTGGTGGGTGGGAGTGGGGGGTGATTGGAAGAAAGCTGCTCTTCGGTCATCCATTGCTCCGCCTGATTGCAGAACAGGTTTACGGGATGCAGGGTTAACAGCCTGTGAATCCCTGAAAATTCTATGCAAAACTTTCGGGATTTTTGATGCGTAATCTGCTAAGGCATTGAGTTAATAAAATTAATTCAACCGCTTTTCTAGGGTTGGCGAATGCCGATTGAAACCTTTGGTACGAATTTGCGGCGCAGTGTTAACCCTGCGCCGCGTGAGTAGCGTTTGACAAACGACTCAGGCAGCTGATCCGCCGACAGTTAGTCCATCCATCAGAACCGTCGGTTGACCAACGCCCACGGGCACCCACTGGCCATCCTTGCCGCATGTTCCCATGCCTGGATCCAGCGCCATGTCGTTGCCCAACCCTCGGATGCGTTTCAAGGCCGACGGCCCGTCGCCAATCAGTGTGGCGCCTTTGACCGCAGCTCCGATCTTGCCGTTTTCGACCCGGTAGGCCTCGGTGCATGAAAAGACGAACTTGCCGTTGGTGATGTCCACCTGGCCTCCGCCAAAACCGACAGCCCAGATGCCATCCTTGATATCGGCAACCAGTGCTGCCGGATCGGCAGTGCCGCCCAGCATAATCGTGTTGGTCATTCGCGGCATGGGTTTATGCGCATAGCTTTGCCGCCGTCCGTTGCCCGTCGATGAAACGCCCATGAGACGCGCGTTCTGGCGGTCTTGCATATAGCCGGTCAAGACGCCGTCTTCGATCAGAACCGTACGTGAACTGGGCGTTCCTTCATCGTCTACAGTGATCGACCCGCGCCGGTCGGCGATTGTACCATCGTCGACAACGGTCACGCCCTTCGATGCAATCTGCTGACCCATAAGTCCGGCGAATGCAGAGCTGCCTTTTCGGTTGAAATCACCCTCCAGCCCGTGACCGATGGCCTCGTGCAACAGAATACCCGGCCAACCTGGCCCAAGCGCGACCTCCATCACGCCGGCAGGAGCGGGGATGGCTTCCAGGTTGACCTCTGCGATCCGTAAAGCCTCACGCACTTTGCCTTGCCAGTCGACCGGATCGATTAAACCGTCCAGACCGACCCGCCCGCCGCCACCGGCCGAGCCGCTTTCACGACGCCCGTTCTGCTCGACGATGACCGAGACATTCAGCCGCGTCATCGGACGTACATCGCGGACCACGACCCCGTCGGGGCGCAGGATTTCCACCTCTTGCACAGCTGCGGCGATGGTGGCGCTAACCTGAACGACCCGAGGGTCGAGGTCGCGTGCAAAACTGTCGATGGCGCGCAAAGTTTCGATCTTGACCGGGAAATCTGCGGATTCGATTGGGTCCTCATCTGTGTAGAGACGTGTGTTGGTTGCGCGCGGTGCCTCGGCCAGTGTTCCTCCGCCATCCCCAACGGCCAGGCGTGCGGTTTCTGCGGCCCGCTTCAATGAGGGAATCGATACATCGGTAGAATGTGAATACCCAGCGACCTCGCCTTGTATGGCACGCAGTCCGAACCCCTCGGAAGCATCATAGGACGCCGTGCGCAGCCGCCCATCGTCAAAGACAAGAGACTCGGATTTCCGGCGCTCCACGAACAGCTCGCCATCCTCGGCGCCGGCGGTCGCGCCCTGCAGAATTGACAGGGCTTCGTCCTGTGGAAGGGCGCTCTCAAAGGGGCGAAACGGGTCGTTGGGCATCGGTTGGGACCTTTCGAGTTTGATCCAGATCAAAAATAGCGTCTGTTTGACGCAAGCATTTTGCTTTATCTACCCGCATGAATATGGTTTTTAACACGGTCAAAGACAACGGGTGAGGTGTGACCGATTCACGCCTTTTCGCCAGGGACGTAAAGATCAAACGATCAGGACAGAACATGAAGAATGCTTTGATGCTTTCGGGGTTTGCAACAGCCCTCTCCAGCCTTCCCGCCATGGCTCAGGAGCTTGAGATTATTGGCAAGCCGGTCGATGGCGCCATGGGTTTTCAGCCCGCAGCCACCAGCCTTGCCGATGGGATTCAACGGCTGGATGGAATGATTCTGGTGATCATCACCGCGATCTGCCTGCTGGTTGCCGGCCTATTGGTGTATTGCATCGTCCGTTACAATCAACGCGTTAATCCGACACCGGCACGGTTCTCGCACTACACACCAGTTGAGATCGCGTGGACTTTGGGTCCGATCCTGATTCTGGTTTTTATCGGTGCCTTCTCACTGCCGGTTCTGTTCAAGCAGCAGGAGATTCCCGAAGGCGACGTTGTCATTAAGGTTGTAGGCAACCAGTGGTACTGGACATACGAATATGTTGACCATGATTTCGCGTTTGACAGCTACCTGCTGGGACACCCCGCGACGCTGGACGAAGGTGCTCGCCCTGCCGACGCAGATGTAACACCGTTTGTTCTGGACGACGCGATGCGTGCCAAACTGGCGGATGCTGGCTATAGCCAGGATGAGTGGCTGCTGGCCACCGACACCGCCGTGGTTGTGCCGGTTGGCAAAATCGTCGTCATGCAAGTCACTGCGTCCGACGTGATCCATTCCTGGGCAATTCCGTCATTTGGCGTCAAGCAGGATGGTGTTCCGGGTCGTCTGGCCGAGCTGTGGTTCCAAGCTGACAAGGAAGGCATCTACTTTGGTCAGTGCTCGGAACTGTGCGGCAAGGACCACGCCTATATGCCGATCACGGTCAAAGTGGTCAGCGAAGAGGCCTATGAGCAGTGGTTGCAAGGCGCACAGGAAGAGTACGCAGGTCAGCCGGCAACCTATCAGGTTGCCTCGAACTGATGCCCTGCGCAGGCAATGGACTGCGCTCTGAATGATGTAAGCTGCGCGTCCTTCGCGCGGCTTTCACCCTCAAAGGACCGGAAATGAGCGACGCAAGCATCAATGCCAGCACGGTGACCGCCAAGGCACACACGGACGAGGCCAGTTTTGGCGATTATTTCGCCCTGCTGAAGCCGCGCGTGATGTCGCTGGTCGTGTTTACGGCTTTGGTCGGTCTTCTGGCGGCTCCGATTCCTGTGCATCCCGTCGTCGGATTCTGTGCGATCCTGTTTATCGCCATCGGTGGTGGCGCGTCCGGCGCGCTGAACATGTGGTGGGACGCGGATATCGACAAGGTGATGAAACGCACCAAGGGGCGTCCAATCCCGTCCGGAAAAGTCGAAGAAGGCGAGGCTCTGGCGATCGGGCTTGCTCTGTCTGGCCTGTCGGTGATCATGCTGGGGCTGGCAACGAATTGGTTTGCAGGCGCGTTTCTGGGGTTCACCATTTTCTTCTACGTTGTCGTTTATACGATGTGGCTGAAACGTTCGACGCCTCAGAATATTGTCATTGGCGGCGCGGCGGGGGCCTTCCCGCCGGTAATTGGGTGGGTCGCGGCGACAGGCTCGATGTCCATTGAGCCGTGGCTGATGTTTGCTCTGACATTCATGTGGACCCCTCCACATTTCTGGGCGCTGGCGCTGTTCATGCGTTCTGATTATGACGATGCCGGTGTGCCAATGCTGACGGTTACCCATGGCCGCCGTGCGACACGCACACATATTCTGGTCTACACCGCGTTGTTGGCGGTGCTGGCTATCGGTACTTCGTTCTCCGATATCGGCGGCCCGGTCTACTTGGCGGCCGCTTTGGTAATGAACGCCCTGTTCCTGCGGGGGGCATGGCAGATTTCGCGCCGGTCGGAAGAAGACGCTGAAATGGACAACTTCAAGGCTGAACGCTCCTTCTTCAAGCTGTCGCTGCTCTATCTTTTCCTGCATTTCGGCGCGATTCTCGCCGAAGCGCTGTTGAAACCTTACGGGCTGGGAGGCTGGTCATGAGCCTGCGTAAAAGTCATGAGCTGCATCAGCGCAGATTCAGCCGCAATCTTGGTGTTGGTCTGACTCTCGCAGCGTTCATCGTAATCATCTTCGGCCTGACGATTGTTAAGGTCTCGGGCACGGATTTTGGCATGGCGACGCAAGAGGTGCAGGACTGATGGCGCTGTCCGGTCCTCAGAAAACCGTTGTGCAGACAGTGGGGGTGGTTGTCCTGATGGGCAGCCTCGCCTGGGCGGCGGTGCCGTTCTACGACTGGTTCTGCCGTGTCACCGGTTTTGGCGGGACAACCGGCGTGGCCGAGACTGCACCCGAGGATATTCTGGACCGCACCGTGACGGTTCGTTTTGATGCCTCGAAAGCCAAGGACATGGCTTGGGAATTCAAGCCTGTCGAGCGCGAGATGGAAATGCGTATCGGCGAAACCGGGTTGGCCTTTTACGAGGCGTACAACCCGACCGACCGACCGATTGCCGGCCAGGCGTCTTACAACGTCGCGCCGTATTCCGCCGGCGGCTATTTCCAGAAAATCGCCTGTTTCTGTTTTGAAGAGCAGGTGTTGGAGCCCGGCGAACGGGTTCAGATGCCAGTGACTTTTTTCGTTGACCCGGAAATGGTCGAAGATCTTGAAGCTAAGTATGTTCATACGATCACTCTGTCGTATACATTCTACGAAATTGACCTGCCCGAGGGCTACGCCGCCCTTGAAGCGCAGGCAAAAACAAAAACGAACTAACGCCTGTAGGTGAGGGACGCTGATGGCACATGCTAAAAACCACGACTACCATATTCTGAACCCCTCGATCTGGCCGCTGATTGGCGCCGCCGGTGGGTTTACGATGCTGTTCGGAGCTGTTCTGTGGATGCACGGGATCACCCCGTGGATGTTCTGGGCCGGATTGGTAGCCGTTCTGTACACCATGTTCGCCTGGTGGTCCGATGTCGTGGCCGAGAGCCGCGCCGGGGATCACACACCGGTTGTTCGCATCGGCCTGCGCTTAGGTTTCATCCTGTTCGTGATGTCCGAGGTGATGTTCTTCTTCGCCTGGTTCTGGTCGTTTTTCAAACACCGCATGTACCCGATGTACGATTATGCAGGCACCGAATACATCCAGCCGGACATTCACGCGGTTGATCCGTTCCACCTGCCGCTGATCAACACTCTGGTCCTGCTGCTGTCGGGCTGCGCGATCACCTGGGCGCACCACGCCTTGGTTCATGGCAATGACCGCAAGGCACTTGTGCAAGGTCTGGCGATCGGTATCGCGCTGGGCATCGCGTTTACCTTCCTGCAGGGCTTCGAATACTATGAGCTGCTGGCCCACGATGGCTGGAAGTTCGGTGGCGACCAGTTCTACTCGAACTTCTTTATGGCCACCGGGTTCCACGGTGCCCACGTGATCATCGGGACGATCTTCCTGTCGGTCTGCCTGATCCGCGCACTGCGCGGCGACTTCACCCCCGAAAAGCATATCGGTTTCGAGGCCGCCGCTTGGTACTGGCACTTCGTGGACGTTGTCTGGCTGTTCCTGTTCTTTGCAGTTTACATCTGGGGTCAAGCTCCGCTGATGTAACGACGATCAGGTGATCCAATTGTAAAAGCCGCCCCAAAGGGCGGCTTTTTCTCTATCTGGGGCGCAAGATTGCGCCCCGTACAATTGGGTGGTTGCAATTCGGTCGGCGCCCCCCTTAACAAGACGCCGGTTCCTGCAATGAGATATGGTTCTGTCATGCGCCGCATTCTGTTCCTGCTGATATTCGGTCTCGCCGGTCTGGGCGTGCTGCTGTCGCTGGGGGTGTGGCAAGTTCAGCGGCTGGCGTGGAAGCAAGGGGTGTTGGCTGAGATCGAAAGCCGGATATCCGCCGATCCCGTAGCCTTGCCGCAGCAAGTCTCCCAAGACGCTGACAAATACTTGCCCGTAACGATCTCGGGCGAGATGGAGCCGGGGGAAATCCACGTTCTGGTTTCGGTCAAGCAGGTTGGGGCAGGGTATCGCATCATCCAGTCCTTCAGCATTGATGATCGGACCATTCTGGTAGACAGGGGATTTGTTCCGACAACCGCTAAACAGGCCAAGCGCCTTAACGGTCCGATGGAGATCACCGGCAACCTTCATTGGCCTGACGAGATCGACGGCTATACGCCCGAGCCTGATATCGATGACAACATCTGGTTCGCCCGGGACGTGCCCAATCTGGCTGCGGCATTAGGGGCCGAACCAGTGCTGCTGATCGCACGTTCGGAAACCGACCCGGGGGTGAAACCTCTGCCGGTGGACGCCGCAGGCATTCCCAATGATCATCTGCAATATGCAATCACCTGGTTTGGCCTGGCCCTGGTCTGGGCTGCAATGACCGGATACTTCCTGTGGCGCCGCCGCGCCCCAACTGAGAGTGACACGCAATGAAATACATCTCGACCCGTGGCCAAGCGCCCGAACTGACATTTGAAGAGGCGATGCTGACGGGACTGGCCCGTGACGGTGGCCTTTACCTGCCTGCTGAGATTCCGGTGATGAGCCAGGACGAGATCGCCGCTTTGGCTGGGTTGCCCTATGAAGAGATCGCCTTTCGGGTGATGTGGCCGTATGTCAACGGTTCATTCGCCGAGGGCGAGTTCAAGGAGATCATCGCCCGTGCCTATGAAGGCTTTGGCCACGACGCCCGCGCGCCGCTAAAGCAGTTGAACGAGAACCATTTTCTGTTGGAACTGTTCCACGGTCCGACGTTGGCCTTCAAGGACTTTGCTATGCAGCTGATCGGTCAGCTGTTCCAGGTGGCACTGAAGCGGCGCGGGGATCGCGTGACCATCGTTGGTGCGACCAGCGGCGATACCGGATCGGCAGCGATCGAGGCGTTCCGTGGGTTGGACGCGGTGGACGTGTTCATCCTGTATCCGCATGGCCGCGTGTCCGAAGTGCAGCGTCGTCAGATGACCACCCCTGCGGACGGCAACGTGCATGCTTTGGCCGTGGATGGCGATTTTGATGATTGTCAGGCCGCGTTGAAGGATATGTTCAACGATTTCGATTTCCGCGACAGTGTGAAGCTGGCGGGCGTAAACTCGATCAATTTCGCGCGTGTACTGGCGCAGATCGTCTACTACTTCTCCGCCGCAGTCAGCCTTGGCGCACCGCACCGCAAAGTCAGCTTTACTGTTCCGACCGGCAACTTCGGAGATATCTTCGCAGGTTACCTCGCCAAGCGCATGGGCCTGCCCATCGACCGACTAGTGGTTGCGACCAACCAGAACGACATCCTGCACCGCTGCCTGTCGGGCGAGGGGTATTTCAAGGGCGACACCATCCCCTCGATCAGCCCGTCGATGGATATCCAGGTCAGCTCGAACTTTGAACGTGCGCTGTACTACGCCTATGGTGAGGATGGCGGCGCCGTCGCGCAATTGATGGATGAACTCAAGAATGGCGGCTTCAACGTCAGCCAGGGTGCGATGGAAGCGCTGCGCGAGAGCTTTGACTCGGGGCGTGTGTCCGAGGACGAAACTTTGGAGACTATCAAGCACACATTGGATCACAGCGCCGAGCTGGTCTGCCCGCACACGGCCGTCGGTATCATGGTTGCCGAAGAACATCGCGCAGCGGACGTGCCGATGATCACTCTGGCCACAGCGCACCCGGCAAAGTTCCCGGCCGCGGTAGAGAAGGCCAGCGACGTACATCCGCCTCTTCCCTCTCGCATGTCTGATCTGTATGAACGTCCGGAACGGGTGACCCGCATCGCCAACGATCTGGGCACTCTCGAGGATCATATCAAAAGGCATATTGCTGAGTGACTGTCAGACAAGACCAACTGAAGAACGGATTTCGTATCGTCAGTGAACATATGCCGGGGCTGCAATCTGCGGCCATCGGCATCTGGGTGACCGCCGGAGGGCGGCATGAACGGATCGAGCAGAATGGTATCGCCCATTTCCTTGAGCATATGGCCTTCAAGGGAACTCAACGGCGGTCAGCGTTGCAGATCGCCGAGGCGATCGAGGATGTCGGCGGGTACATCAACGCCTATACGTCGCGCGAAGTGACGGCTTATTACGCTCGCGTTCTGAAAGATGACGTGGCACTGGCGATGGATGTCATCGGGGATATCGTTCTGAACCCTGTTTTCGACCCGCGTGAGATCGAGGTCGAGCGTGGCGTGATTCTGCAGGAGATCGGTCAGGCTTACGATACACCTGACGATGTGATCTTTGATTGGCTGCAGGAGCAGAGTTATCACGATCAGCCCTTGGGCCGCACCATTCTGGGCCCGACCGAGCGGGTCAGTGCGTTTTCTCGCGAGGACCTGTCGGGCTTTGTAGCCGAGCATTATGGACCCGATCAGATGATCCTGTCCGCAGCAGGCGCGGTGGATCACGACGCACTGATGAAAATGGCCGAAGAGATGTTTGGCCACTTGCAACCGCGCAAAGGACTGATCCCCGAGACCGCCCGCTTTACTGGCGGTGAGGCCCGTCAGGAGAAAGAGCTGGAGCAAGCCCATTTCGCACTGGCGCTGGAAAGCCCCGGCTATCGCGATGATGCGATTTATACAGCGCAGATATACTCTACCGCTCTGGGCGGAGGGATGTCTTCACGCCTGTTTCAGGAGGTGCGTGAGACTCGCGGCTTGTGCTATACGATCTTTGCGCAGACCGGCGCTTATGCCGATACCGGGACGACGACGATCTATGCCGGGACATCAGCGGATCAGGTCGCGGAGCTCGCCACCATTACAGTCGATGAGATGAAGCGCGCCGCCGAGGACATGAGCAACGAAGAAGTTGCCCGCGCCCGGGCACAGATGAAGGCCGGGATGCTGATGGGGCTGGAAAGCCCGTCGAACCGGGCTGAACGTCTGGCGCGGCTGGTGCAAATCTGGGGCCGGGTGCCGTCGCTTGAGGATACCGTTGCCAAGATCGACGCGGTCAGCATGGAAGATGTGCGCTTGTTTGCCGAACAGATGGCCGTTCAGGCTCCGGCAGCGTTGGCTCTTTACGGGCCGGTTTCAGGCGCGCCGACATTGGCTGAATTGCAGGAGAGGCGCGCGGCGTGATGCTGTTGGGCAGACGCAAGCTTAAACTCGAGACCGAGCGGCTGAGCCTGCGTCCGCCTGTCCATTCCGATTTCAATGATTGGACCGCATTGCGACGGGCGTCAAAAGAATACCTGACCCCGTGGGAGCCGATCTGGGCATCGGATCATCTGACGCGCAAGTCGTTTACCAACAGGGTGTACTGGGCCCAACGCTCGGTTGCCAGCGGGACTGCCATTCCCCTGTTTCTGTTTCGACGCAGCGATAACGTTCTGTTGGGGGCAATTACGTTGGACAATATCCGGCGAGGGCCGGCGCAGGCCGGGACTCTTGGCTATTGGACAGGGCAAACCTTTTCACGGCAGGGATATATGCGCGAAGCCATCGGCGCCTTGGTGCATCACGCGTTTACCCGGCTGGACCTGAGCCGGATCGAAGCTGCTTGCCTGCCAGAAAATACCGCTTCGCGCGGGCTGTTGGAGAGCTCCGGGTTTAAATACGAGGGCGTGGCTCAGTCATATCTGCAGATCAACGGTAGGTGGCGCACGCATGTGCTGTATGCCAGCCTGCGATCTGATCGGCGGGGGAAGACAGACGCGGGTTAGGTGGCCCTGCAGGGGCACTGGGATTATGCCTCAAACCTCGTGGTGTTTTGGGTCATTTGAACAAGGGGCATGACTTGTGAGCGCAGTGCGCTACACTCAGGAGATGCGCTGGGTTGTTGTGGCATTGATGGTGATCTCTGGGGCGGCTGCGGCGCAGGAACGGCGGCCGAGCCATTGTATAGCAATCGCAGACGCCGCGCCCGGGATCGAATACCTGCGCAAAGCTGCCTGGAGTGATCCGGTTCCCGAGTTTTCGGTTCGGATCAGCTATATCGCCCATGCCTCGTTTCTGATCCAAACACGCGGCGGGTTGAACGCGGTAACGGATTTTACGGGCTTCATTGGTGCGGCAGATATGATCCCCGACATTGTTACCATGAACCATGCCCACAGTACCCATTGGACCGCGCATCCCGATCCGGCTATCCCGTATGTCCTACCCGGCTGGGGCGAGTTTGGTGAGGGTATCGACCATCACCTCGACTTGGGAGAGTTGCTGGTACGCAATGTGTCGACGGATATCCGCTCAGGGTTTGGCGGTGTCGAAGAGCGCGGAAATTCCATCTTTGTGTTCGAGATTGAAGGGCTGTGTGTTGGCCATCTGGGACATCTCCATCATGTCCCCTCAGACGCGCAATTCGCCGCGTTGGGACGGTTGGATGTCGTGATGGCAGCCGTCGACGGCGGCACCACCATGCCGTTGCCGGAAATGATCGAGGTTCTGAAACGGCTGAAAAGCTCGATCATCATTCCGATGCATTGGTTCTCAGGGTTTTCTCTGGAGCGGTTCCTGACTGATATCCGGGGTGAGTTCCCGGTTGAACGAGATGGGATATCCGAAATTGTCGTCTCTCTTCGTACCTTGCCGGACCGGCCGACGGTTGTGGTTTTGGAGCCCCGGTACCTGATCGAATTGGAATAAGGCTTGTCGCGAGGCACAGGCTTGGGCAAGGAATGGGTATGACATTGAATCCCGCCGATGAAAGCCTTGCCGAAAAAATCCGGGCGCACCTGCCCGAAGATGTCCTGCGCCCCGTCGCTGCGCGCTATCTTGAGGAGCCACGAGGTCGTTTTGCGGGGCGAGCAGGGCTATTGGCGCTGCCCAAAACGGTCGAACAGGTCAGTGCGGTAGTCCGGCTTGCCTCGGACGCCTGCGTACCGATTGTTCCCTACGGCGGTGGCACTGGATTGGTCGGTGGGCAGGTGGTTCCCAGCGGACCTGCACCGCTTGTGATTTCGCTCGAACGGATGACCGCGATCAGGTCTGTCTACCCGACCGAAAACATATTGATTGCCGAGGCCGGCGCCATTTTGGCGGACATTCAGACTGCTGCGGATAACGCAGATCGATTGTTCCCGCTTTCGCTGGCGGCGCAGGGGTCCTGCCGGATCGGCGGGAACCTTGCCACCAACGCTGGCGGCCTCAACGTACTGCGTTATGGCAATGCGCGCGATCTGTGTTTGGGACTTGAGGCAGTCATGCCCAACGGCGATGTCTGGCATGGCCTTAGCCGACTTCGCAAAGACAATACGGGTTATGACCTGCGCAACTTATTGATCGGCTCCGAAGGCTCGTTGGGGATCATTACCGCGGCGTCTCTGAAGCTGTATCCAAAACCTGCGGGTGTAGGAACAGCGGTCTTCGAAGTAGCGTCGCCAGACGCCGCTATCGACCTGCTGGCGGTGTTGCGGGATCAGGTAGGTGAAGGGGTCAGCGCTTTTGAGTTGCTTCACCGCCAAGGGCTTGAGTTTCTGGCAGAGGTGCTGCCGAATACCCGACAACCTTTTGATACGCCACCTGAATGGTGCGTCCTGGTTGAACTGGGTCTGGCGGCAGGTCTGGATCCAGTTGCAGCGCTGGAAGGCTTGTTCGAGGCGGGGCTGGCGCGGGGGTTGGTGACTGACGGAGTCATCGCCCAGAACTTGTCCCAACGGAACGACTTGTGGTCTGTGCGCGAGCAGATACCTGAGGCCAACCGGATCATTGGCTCTGTGTCCAGCCACGATATCTCGGTTCCGATTTCGACCATTCCCGAATTCATCCGGCGCGGTGCCGAAGCCGTTGCGGGACTTGGGGATTTTCGCGTCAATTGTTTCGGGCACTTGGGCGACGGCAATCTGCACTACAACGTGTTTCCGCCCAAAGGGTGCGACAGGGAAGAGTTCGAAAGTCAAAGATTGATCGTTAAGCACGCGGTACATGATCTGGTGCACAAATTTGGAGGCTCCGTCAGTGCCGAGCACGGAGTGGGACGCCTGAAAACCGAAGATGTGGCGCGTTATGGCGACCCCACAAAACTGGCTGCCATGCGTGCCATCAAAGATGCGCTGGACCCCAAAGGGATCATGAACCCCGGTGCTGTTCTTCGGTAAGGAAGGCGGCCCAGATGCTCCGGGCCGCACCACGGCAGCGGTTAAGACGCAGGCAGAATAACTTTGTCGATCACATGAATCACACCGTTGTCGGCTTCGATATCGGCCTGAACGACGTTGGCGCCGTTAACCATAACGCCGTTATCCAAATCGATTGTGATCTCTCCCCCCTGAACAGTAGCTGCGGACATATCATCGGACAGGTCGGTCGACATCACCTTTCCCGGTACCACATGATAGGTCAGAATGGCCACGAGCTGATCCTTGTTTTCCGGCTTGAGCAGGGTTTCTACCGTACCTTCAGGCAAAGCGGCAAAGGCTTCGTCCGTGGGCGCAAACACGGTAAATGGCCCTTCGCCCTTCAGGGTGTCAACCAATTCGGCAGCTTGAACAGCTGCGACGAGGGTGGTGAAGCTGCCAGCACCCACTGCGGTGTCGACGATGTCTTTCTTGTGACCGTCGGCAAAGGCGGTTGTCGTCAGAAGAACGGTTGCGACGCTAGCGAAAGCGGTTTTGCGGAACATCGGATATCTTCCCTTGTTGAAAATGCCTCAGGTGGCATCGTCACAAATACGGCGCGGGACCGGGATAAGATCACCAGCTGCAACAGATCAGGGGAGTTGAAATGAAAAACGCCCGCGCTAAGCCCGGGCATATAACATTTACCAATCACGTTCTTGTGATGTGAGGGCTTTACAAACCTTCAAATTCACACAGGACGTGAACGTCCATTCCCAGATCCTCAAGCACCTTTCGGCCGCCCAGTTCGGGCAGATCGATGATGAACGAGCACGAGACGATCTCACCTCCCAGACGTTCGATCAGCTTGATGCCGGCCTCTGCCGTGCCGCCAGTAGCCAGCAGGTCATCGACGACCAGAATTTTTTCGCCGGGCTGGATGGCATCATCGTGGACTTCGACGATAGCCTCGCCATATTCCAGTTTGTAATCCTGACTGATGGTTGTGCCGGGCAACTTGCCCTTTTTGCGGATCGGTACGAAACCCACGCTTAGCTGGTGCGCAATAGCGCCGCCCAGGATAAAGCCGCGCGCCTCAAGCCCCACAACCTTGTCGATCCGTTCGCCTGCATAGGGATGCAGCATCTGGTCGATAGCAATGCGAAATCCGCGCGGATCCGCAAACAGGGTGGTGACATCACGGAACATGATCCCCTCATGTGGGAAATCAACGATCGTCCGGATGTAATCCTTGACGGTTTTGTTTCTGGACATGGGCACTCTTCTTCGCGTCAAAAAAACACGCCAGTGTTTGGCCCATCAGGTCCTGTCATGCAAGGAAAGTCTTTCGCCTGCGGTTATTTGCGGCGGCGTGCCAGGGTGTTCGGCAGGCTATAGTAGCGGTACAGCGTAGCCGGTAGCCAGGAGAGGTGCGGTTTGCGCCAGTTTCGCTGGTCTCGCAAAAGAAATGCCTGAGCCACATTAAGATTCATTGCCATAATCCCATTTTTGTTGTTTGGTGCCCGATAACTACAATCTATATGCCATGTATATACATTGCATCTCGAAAAGAATCAAGTTTTTTAATAGGATCAGAACGCGTGGCAAAAAAAGATGGTAAGGTTTCCACCAAGAAAAACAGTCAGTTGGTCCTGCGTCTGGACAAGGATGAACGGGATGCATTTGTCGAACTGTGCAAAGAGCTCGACACTTCAG
Organism: Ruegeria sp. HKCCD6426; assembly: GCF_057221115.1. Taxonomy (NCBI): domain Bacteria; kingdom Pseudomonadati; phylum Pseudomonadota; class Alphaproteobacteria; order Rhodobacterales; family Roseobacteraceae; genus Ruegeria; species Ruegeria sp. HKCCD6426. The sequence continues at coordinate 244,265 of NZ_JBWVBF010000001.1, forward strand.
CCGCGCGAGAAATTCGGCGGTTTATCCGCGGCTTCATGAAAGAGAATGCGGAAAACTAGGTGTTTCAGGCCGGGCGACGCAAGATGGCGGTTGCCACGCCCATTCCAATCAGTGTCAGCCCGCCAACGCGCGTCAGTGCAGTAATGACACCTGAGCGGCCGATCGTCCTGCGCAGGCGATCCGCCAGCAGCGCATAGGCCAGGGCATTCACCCATGCCAGACCGACAAAGGTCGCAATCAGGATTGCGAATTGTGGGCCCAGTGGGTCGGTCGGGTGCAGGAATTGGGGCACGAAGGCGATGAAAAAGGCGATGGATTTAGGGTTCAGCGCCGTGACCGCTGCCGCGTGGCCGAAAACGCTGCGCGAAGTGACGTCTTTGCCGGTATCCACCGGGTTCAACCCGCCCGAAGGCGCGCTGCGCAACAATTTGAACCCCAGCCAAACCAGATAGGCGGCCCCCACCCATTTCAGTGCGGAAAACAAGGTGGCCGACGCCACAACCAGCGCACCCAACCCCAGCAGCGAAGCCGTCATTGCAATCAGATCGCCAGCCGCCACACCAGTGGCCGAGGCGACGGATACACTGCGCCCTTTGGACAGCGCATAGCTTAGCACCAGCAACACCGTCGGGCCGGGGATCAGCAAAAGCGCGGTTGAAGCAGCCACAAAGGCCAGCCAAAGGTCAAGTTCCATGGGACGTCCTTTTCGTTACCGCGCCAGCAAGCCTCGGCAACACTGTAACGTCAAGCCCTTCGAGGGTCAGTCACGCGCCGCATCAGCGCCTCAAGAGGACCACGCTTGAACCAGCGGGACCAGAAACGCGCAAAGATGGATGAAGCCGCGAAGAACAAAAAGGCATAACCGGCGATTTCCGGTGCGCTCAGCGAACCATTCAGCAGGCCTGCCTCTTCCAGCAGCCCCATTCCGATCAGGATATGGGCCATGTACAAGGTCAGGCTTTGTTTTCCCGGGGCCGTCAGGGCGCGGGCAAGGTGCAAGCGTTCGATCAGAGGCCAATATTTCAGGAGCATCCCGATCACAAGGCACGCGGTACCGGTGCCTGCAAGAACGTAGAATGGACCGGGCGGAATGGCCTCGGTTCCCAAATAGGCTGCAAGTTCTGCATCCGAGACCAGCATCTGCGGTAACAATGCCAGAACAGCTGCACCTGAACCCCACATGATCAGGCGGTGCTGAATGCACAAGTCACGCAGGTCTGACCGGCCAATCGCCATGCCGATCAGCAGAAATGCGGCCCAGGGCAGCACGGGGTGCCAGCCATTGAACAGCGCGTTGCGCAGAAATCCGGGCAGGGTCCAGAGGTCGGAATAGGTCAGATTGGTCCAGTCCCACCCCCTTTCGTAATCAAAGAGCAGAACGGCCAGAACAGACAAGCCCACAATCGCGAGCGCACCCAGCCACAGCGACCGTTGGGATGTGGTCAGGAAGGCCGCGCCGACTACGAAATACAGCGCGTAAAAGTGCAGGATATCCGCCTCAAAAACGGTCATATTGACCAAACCCAGCACGAATAAAAACGCAGCCCGGCGCAACAGCAGCACGGCGGGTATTCGGGCCAATCCCAAACCAATCCCGGCCAACACCACAAATAAAGCCGCAGCACGCCCCTCCAGCGCATCGATCAGGATCGAGGCCCAGTCATTGCCCGGTGCGACCTGAGCTGCGACGCGGAAGTTGACCAGCACCATGCCGCAGAAGGCCAGAAACCGCGCACCGTCCAGTGCATCGAGACGTTTCATGCTGCGTCCTTGTTGTGTGCCGCCGATTCCCAAGCCGCTCGGGCTCGATTGCTGGAGACCTGTCCTCTCATTGTATATCTGACCCAACATGGCTTAGCTCATACGCGATTCAAGTTGTGAAGCATGATTTGGTTTCATTGTTGGTAACGGGGTAACAGGTTAAAGATTGCATTAACCTTTGCAGGCGTTTCTTGAATTCTCCCGATGAGTTCCCAGACTTCTGGAGCAGTCCACACTGACGGAGGAACTGATGACACAGACGCGGGATATGGAGCCCAAAGCCTTTTTCCGCTTTCGGCCGATCAGGGTTCGGAAGGCTCTGATTGGTGTTGTCGTGCTCGGCTGCGTTCTCTACGCTTTGGCGGTCGCTTACATGTACGTTAACCAACAGGCATTGCTGTACAAACCTGATGGCGAATTGCCTGAGCCCGGCGCGATCGGCCTGGCGGATGTTGATGTTGTATCGCTTCCTATGTCAGACGGTGTTCAGTTGACAGGCTGGGTCGCGCCAGCGGCCACAGATGGGGCTCCCACAGTTTTGTTCTTTCACGGACAAAGTGGAAATCTGTCTGACCGGGCCGACAGATTTCGTGAAATTCTCAATAGCGGCTATGGCCTTCTGGCCCCAAGCTATCGAGGGTTTCCGGGCAGCGGCGGCGAACCCTCGGAAGAAGCTTTGATTTCAGATGGGCTCGCGCTGTTCGATTATCTTCAGGAGCAAGGTGAAGAGGTCGTGCTCCACGGTCAGAGCCTTGGAACCGCAATAGCAGCCGCAGTGGCCGAGCAACGACCAAACGCTGAATTGCTGGTTCTTGAGGCTCCGTTCACTGCGACCGTCGATGTTGCGGCGGAAAGATACCCGTGGTTGCCTGTACACACCCTGATGAAAGACCAATTCGCCACTCGCGACATCATTGGAGCAATCGAAGTGCCCACAATGATTTTCCATGGTACAGATGATGAAACCGTCCCTGTGCATCACGGTCAGGCGTTGGCGGACCTGACGGATGAGTCCGCGCTGCTTTTTGTAGTTCCAGGCGGAACGCACAACGATTTGTGGTCACGCGGATTGTGGCAGGATGTACGCCAGCAATTGTCGCAGAAATAAGGTAACCCGGCGCAGACGTCAGAGGATTCTTCCGGCAACGGCATCCAGTTTGGCCAGCAACACCGGGTCACGTTTCTCGGGCGCGGTCAGGATGGCGTATTCCAATGCCCGGTCGCATCCATGCGGGCAGGGCTTGCGCTCGGCACCCAACAGGGCTGGCAATCTTTTGACCAAAGCGCGCCCTTTGTCGGCATTCCCAGTCAGAGTCGCTATGATTGCCGCCACGTCGACCTCTCCGTGGTCCGGGTGCCAGCTGTCGTAATCTGTGACCATTGCAACCGAAGCATAGCAAAGCTCGGCTTCGCGGGCGAGTTTAGCTTCGGGCATGTTGGTCATGCCGATCACATCGCAGCCCCACTGCTCGCGATACATTTTTGACTCGGCCAGCGACGAGAATTGCGGCCCCTCCATTGCCAGATAGGTACCGCCGCGATGGATAGTGATGCCCGCGGCTTTGCCCGCGGTTTCACAGGCATCTGACAGGCGCGGGCACGTTGGATGGGCGACGCTGACATGCGCCACGCATCCGCTGCCGAAGAAGCTTTTCTCACGCGCGAACGTCCGATCGATGAATTGATCAACAATGACGAAATCACCCGGCGCCATATGTTCACGAAACGACCCGCAGGCGGAAACCGAGATTATGTCCGTCATACCGAGACGCTTCAAAGCGTCAATATTAGCGCGATAGGGCACTTCTGTCGGGGAATGCAAGTGGCCACGACCGTGACGTGGCAGAAACGCCATTTCTATCCCGTCCAGCGATCCGGTCAGAATTTGATCCGACGGCTCCCCCCAAGGCGTTTCAACCGTAACCCATGCGGCACCTTCCAGACCTTCGATGTCGTAGATGCCTGATCCTCCGATAACGGCGATTTTTGTTTGGGTCACGTGTCGTCTCCGCTTGATGTCTATGTTCGAATTATCTGCGCATCATGGGCTCATTTGGCAAGTGTGTTCAGCGGTTTGCGTGGAATGAATCCGAAGTCAGGCAAAATGAGTTATGCGCCCGGTGCATACCAGCATCCCACCTAGTGCGGTATCCCACATTGTGTGGGGTATGTAAAAAGGCGCTTTCGCGCCAACAGACCCAATCCACAGGACACACCCATGCCTCGAGCCATGCTGGCAAGTTTTGCCAAACGCCTTGCCATTCCCGATTTGCGCTGGTCGCCGGACGAAGGGCTGACCGTGTCCCGCCTGCGGATCGAGCTGTTGTCGGGCCTGACCGTGGCGCTCGCACTGGTGCCCGAAGCAGTGGCTTTTGCCTTTGTCGCTGGTGTTCACCCGCTGGTGGGCCTTTATGCGGCGTTTCTGGTTGGTCTGATCACAGCGCTGATCGGTGGACGCCCTGGCATGATTTCCGGCGCAACGGGTGCCTTGGCGGTGGTCATGGTGGCGCTGGTGGCACAGCATGGTGTTGAATACCTGTTCGCGACGGTTGTGTTGATGGGCATTTTGCAGGTCATTGCCGGCGCGATGCACTGGGGGCGGTTTATCCGTCTGGTGCCGCACCCGGTGATGTTGGGTTTCGTAAACGGCCTGGCGATTGTGATCTTTTTGGCCCAGATGGGGCAATTCAAAGTCCCCGGTACCATGGAAAACACCGGCCACGGTATGAGCGGGGGAGAATGGCTGTCCGGCATGCAGCTCTACACGATGCTGGGGCTTGTTGCGTTGACCATGGCGGTGATCTGGGTCATGCCGCGTATCACACGTGTCATTCCTGCTCCGTTGGCCGGGATCGTCGTGGTTGCGGCCATCGTGATCGGCATGGGACTGGATGTGCCGCGAGTGGGTGACTTGGCCTCGATCGAAGGTGGTCTGCCTTCGTTCCACATTCCGATGGTGCCGTTGAACTGGGAAACCTTTGAAATCATCTTGCCTTACGCGGTTATTCTGGCCGCCATCGGCCTAATAGAATCTCTGCTGACACTGAACCTTGTGGGCGAAATCACTGGTAAGCGCGGCGGTGCCTCGCAAGAGTGTATTGCGCAGGGTGCAGCCAACGTTGTGACCGGATTCTTCGGTGGTATGGGCGGTTGTGCGATGATCGGTCAGTCGATGATCAACGTGAAGTCCGGCGGTCGGACCCGCATCGCCGGTATCGCCGCAGCGCTGTTCCTGTTGGTGTTCATCTTGTTTGCGTCACCCTTGATCGAGCGGATTCCGCTGGCCGCTCTGGTTGGGGTAATGTTCATGGTGGTGATCGGTACCTTCGCCTGGAACTCGTTCAAGATTCTGCTCAAGGTTCCGTTGATGGATGCCTTCGTGATCGTGCTGGTGACTGTTGTCACGGTGATGGAAGACCTTGCCGTTGCGGTCGTCGTCGGTGTGATCGTCTCGGCGCTGGCCTATGCCTGGAACAACGCCAAGCGGATTCACGCCGTAACCCGCGAGTCTTCCACCGAAGAGGGTGCAAAGGTTTATGAGATCCAAGGGCCGCTTTTCTTTGGATCCTCCGATGGGTTTGTCGAGTTGTTCGACGTAGCGAACGATCCGGAAACCGTGATTGTTGACTTTGCAGACAGCCGCGTGGTGGACCAGTCCGCATTGCAGGCGATCGAGAACATTGCCGGCAAATACGAGGCTGCGGGCAAGCGTGTAATGCTGCGCCACCTGAGCCGCGATTGCCACAAGCTGCTGACCAAAGCCGGCCATCTGATGGTCGATAGCGATGATGACCCGGATTACGAACTGGTGGTGGATTATTCGGTCCGCACCGGTATTCTCGGCGGGCACTGAATGTTAAAGGGCGGCCGATCTGGCCGCCCTTTAACTATGGAGCGAGGCGCTCCAGCAGTTCGATGTCCCCCGATTGCAGGGCGCTTTCAGCCTGGGTAACAGCTTCAGCTGGCCAATCCCACCAGCACAATGCTTGAAGCCTGCCGATCACATCGGCATCGAACCGAAAACGCCGGACCTCTGCGGGGTTTCCGGTCACAATTGCATATGGCGGAATCTCACCCCGAACGACCGAACCTGCCCCAATGATGGCGCCATTTCCGATCTTTGCACCCGGTAAAATCAGAGACCAGTAACCGATCCAAACATCATGCCCGATGATGGTGTCACGCGTATCAGGCTGAAAGCCAGTCATGCGTTCCGGGTCGAAAACAGAAAACGGGAAACAGGTCAGCCCATCCATTGCATGGTTTGCAGACGACGTGATGAACCGCACCCCATGCGCGATTTGACAGAATTTCCCCAGTACCAGCTTTTCCCGGGAGAACGGAAACAAGTAGGGAGCCAGATGCGACGCCCAATCCTCTGGCGCAGCAAAATCCGAGGCATAGCTGAAAGCTCCAGCCAAAAACCGAGGATGATCAACCGCCTCAGACAGGAATACGGTGCCCTTGTGATCGGAGCCATCTGGCAAAGTGATAGGGTATTTGCGGGTAGGGTCGGGTAGAGGCATCAGTCATCCGGTCTTGAAAGGCTGAACAGTTCTGTGACCACCGAGTAATCTCGGTACCCAAGCCGTGCCAGCGGTTTGAAGGATGTGACGTCGAACTTTCCGTCCCGTATATGAGCGTCATGCAGGTGGATACCCGTCACTTCACCGAAAACAACCCGGTTGGCTTCGCCGGGTAACGTGACGATCTGCGTCAGCTTGCATTCCAGTGCAGCCGGGGCACCCTCGATCCGTGCGCAGGGGATGGTTTCACACTCAATTGGCGTCAGTCCGGCATGATCGAATTCGTCGATGTTTTTCGGTAGCCCCGCTGAACTGGCATTCATCGCGTCGCGTTGGGCATGCGCCACGACGTTGACGCAGAACACGCCTGTCGCCTCGATATTGGCGACGCTGTCCTTGCCGCCATCCTGATCGTGCTTGGTGCCGGTTGTGGCAAACATGACCTGTGGCGGGGTGTAGGCAACGCCATTGAAGAACGAATAGGGCGCCAGATTGTTGATCCCTTTCGCGTCGCGGGTCGATATCCAGCCAATAGGGCGGGGGGTTATGATGGCGTTAAACGGGTTATGCGGCAGGCCATGACCGTCTTCGGGGCGATAGAACATCTGATCTCCAAGCGTTTGCCCAAGGCGTAACGAAGTGCTAGGGCGAATTCCAGCAAGGAAAAGAGGGCTGGGGTGCAGCAGTTCAATATCAGGCCGGAAGAGCCAGAGGATTGGTGGGAGGTCGAAGCCCTTTATGACCTGTGCTTTGCGCCCGGGCGCGAGGCCCTGTCGTCGTACCGTCTGCGCGATGATGTTCCACCGGTTTCTGGTCTGTCACAGGTGGCACGCGACGGTGAAGGCATTCTGGCCGGCGCCATCCGGTTCTGGCCTGTTCATATCGGCAAGTACGATGCGCTGTTGCTGGGGCCGGTCGCCGTTCACCCGACCCATCAAGGTGAAGGGTTGGGGGGGTATCTGATCCACCAGGGGGTCGAAGCCGGGCGCGCGCAGGGTTGGGACCGTGTCATGCTGGTCGGCGACGCGCCCTATTACGCCCGGTTCGGATTTGATCGTTTGCAGGGGATCGAAATGCCGCCTCCGACAAACCCGGACCGTGTTCTTGGATTGTCACTGAAGCCCGGAGTTTGGGCGGGAATTCAGGGTTCTGTCACCCGGTGGACCCGCTGAACCATTGAAAACCTGCTGCAAAATGCCGATCTTTCCAAGACAGGAGGGTGCAGATGCAGAACGTTGTTCTTATCGAAGAAATCGATACCGAGGCCGAACTCGACCGTTTGGCAGCGCATTACAGCGCCGCTGGAGGGGCAGGGATCAAGCTGCTGAACAAGCTTGGAGGGTCGGCAGAGTCCCTGTTGGAACAACTTCCCGAACCTGTGCGGCAAGGATTGACTGGCGCGACTGAACAAGCCCTTTGGGTGGCTATGCATGCGGCGCAGGGCTCTCGGCACGCAGTACCTGATCAGCCACCGTGGGTGGACACTGTTGTGACTACCGCGATGGGAGCCGCTGGCGGACTTGGAGGCGTATCAACTGCGTTGATGGAGTTGCCTGCGACCACGACGATGTTGTTGCGATCCATTCAGGGCGCGGCTGCGCGCGAAGGGTTTGACCCTGCCGAGGAAGGGGTCAAATTCGACTGTGTCCGAGTATTGTCCGCTGCGGGTCCGCTTTCATTCGATGATGGCGCCGATACGGGATTTTTCTCGGTGCGCCTGACCTTGACTGGCCCGACAATGCAACGGCTGATCGCCGCCGTAGCGCCACGCTTGTCGGTTGTTCTGGGGCAAAAACTTGCGGCTCAGTCAGTGCCGATTCTGGGTGCGTTGGCAGGCGGAGGTACGAACTATGCCTACACGCGCTATTACCAGCAGATCGCTCACGTTCATTTCGGCCTGAGGCGATTGGCCGTGGACGCCGACATTCCGCACGAAGAATTGGTCCAACGCCTGTCGACCCGCATGTTGCGCTGACAAAGGGCAGATTTAAGGCTTTCTGAGTGCTTCAGCCTGCACCCCAAAATGGTCATAAGCCACTGCAGGGCATATGAAAACGGGATATGGGGGCGGCATTTCGGATTGCGCCGTGCAGCTGGTTTCTATTGCATTTGTTTCAAGGAAAGTGGGGCATATTTCTTTGAGACCGCAGGCTACGGTATTGTTTTTTTACGCTTATTGGGTGCGAATTGAGCCTGCCACATGCCGGGCGTATCTTCTGAACCAGGTGCGTGATATAAAAACGCTTATCCTTCCTGTTGCGATCCGATTTCGGAAGGGCTTGATATTACCATTCCGGTTGGTATCTATTCGCCGACCGACAATTGGACCGAACATGATTCAATATGCGTTGAAATGCAAAGATGGCCACAGCTTTGACAGCTGGTTTCAATCAGCCGCAGCCTTTGACAAACTTGCTGCGGCTGGTTTGGTGACATGCGCCGTTTGCGGATGCGGGGACGTCGAAAAAGCAATCATGACACCGCGGGTGCGCCCCGCTCGTGCAGCAGAGCCCCCTATCGCGAAAAAGCCCGACGCCGAACGTATCGACGTGACGACACCCGCGCCCGAAATAGAACGGGTTCTTGCAGATTTGCGCCGCAAGGTCGAAGAGAATTCGGATTATGTAGGTCAGGAGTTTGCTGCCGAGGCCCGGAAGATGCACCTGGGTGACGCGCCCGAACGATCGATTTATGGCGAGGCCAAACCCGAGGAGGCGCGGGCATTGATCGAAGACGGGGTTCCCGTTGCGCCGCTTCCTTTCATCCCCAGCCGCAAAACGAACTGAATTATGCACATCGTTATCACCGGCGTTAATCGCGGTATCGGAAAAACTCTGGCCAACCACTATCGTGCGCAGGGGGACGAAGTTACGGGAACCGCGCGCAGCGACGGTGCGGAGGTGGTTCTCGATGTCACTGATCCGGCACAGCATGCAGCCATGTCCGAAACGCTGACAGACCGACCTGTCGATCTTCTGGTCTGCAACGCCGGAGTGTATCTGGACAAAGGGCAGAGTATCGATGGTTACCCGGTCGAGATGTGGGCGCAGAGCTTTGCTACAAATGTGACCGGCGTATTCCTGACAATTCAGGCCCTTCTGCCAAACCTGCGCGCCGCGCGGGGTAAGATCGCGATTATTTCGTCACAGATGGCGTCGCACACGCGCGCGCCAGGGGGCAGTTACATCTACCGTGCATCCAAGGCCGCAGTTCTGAACCTGGGTCGAAATCTTGCCACTGACCTGCGGCAAGATGGCATTTCCGTGGGCATTTACCACCCCGGCTGGGTGCAAACTGACATGGGCGGTGCGGTGGCCGAAATCACGGTGGACCAAGCCGTAGCTGGGCTGGCTGCGCGATTTGATACTTTGTCGCTGGATAATTCCGGCTGTTTCGAAACCTGGGACGGTCGCCCCCACGACTACTGAGATTTCAGGGCCGCTATTGGAATTTCGTAGACTTCGCCCGGTTCAATAAAGATCACCATCAGGTCTCTGGGTGTCTCATATGTGATTTTCGCGGTCGAACTGCTGGAATCCGGTACGCCATCGGTGAAATAGATCCTCCGCACTTCACCCGTATTCAGCTGAACGGCCAGTGTTGCCGTGCCGTCCTCTTTGTGGCGCAGTTCGGCAGGGCAACTGGACAAAGGCTCTCCGGCGATTGCGGCGCAGGGCACCGTTCCAAGTGAATTCTGGCCGTCCGTGCCCGACAAGGTTGCCACCTGCGCCAAGGCTGGAGACGAAATCAGGGTGAGGGCGAAAGCAAAGCGATACATGGAAATCCTCGTGGATTAAACGGTTAGCGCCACGCTGACATCGCTGCCCGGCAATGTAAAGCGGCCCCGTGCCGCAGTCAGAGTGTCTATGCGCACTTGCCCTTACGCCCCCCCTCGCATAAGAGGCACGAGATTGGAATTCCAAGGCGCGGAGACACTAGCCCCCATGCCCGTACTCGTGATGAAATTCGGCGGCACTTCGGTCGCCAATCTTGACCGCATCCGCCGCGTTGCCAAGCGCATCGGCGTTGAGGTGGCAAAAGGCTATGACGTGATTGTCATCGTGTCCGCCATGTCGGGTAAGACGAACGAGTTGGTGGGATGGGTCGACGAGATTTCGCCGCTGTATGACGCCCGCGAATATGATGCGGTTGTGTCCTCGGGCGAGAACGTGACTGCCGGCTTGATGTCGCTGACTTTGCAGGAAATGGACATTCCGGCCCGCAGTTGGCAGGGCTGGCAGGTGCCGTTGATCACTAACGGCGCCCACTCGGCGGCCCGGATCGAAGAGATTCCAACTGACAACATCAACCAGAAATTCGGCGAAGGTATGCGGGTTGCCGTCGTGGCTGGTTTCCAGGGCATCAGCCCAGAAGGCCGTATCACTACGTTGGGCCGGGGCGGGTCGGACACTACCGCCGTGGCCTTCGCTGCCGCGTTCGATGCCGAACGTTGCGACATTTATACGGATGTGGACGGGGTCTACACCACCGACCCGCGCATCTGTGAAAAGGCGCGCAAACTGGATAAGATCGCGTTCGAGGAGATGCTCGAACTGGCCTCGCTGGGGGCTAAAGTGCTGCAAACCCGCTCGGTCGAGCTGGCGATGCGCTACAAGGTGAAATTGCGCGTTCTATCGAGCTTTGAAGAACAGTCCGACGAGGCCGGAACGCTGGTCGTCGACGAGGAGGATATCATGGAATCCAATGTAGTGGCCGGTGTGGCCTATTCGCGGGACGAGGCAAAGATGACCGTTGTTTCGGTCGCAGACCGTCCCGGTATCGCCTCGATCATCTTTACCGCGCTCAGCGAAGAGGGCGTGAATGTCGACATGATCGTCCAGAACATTTCGGATGAGGGTCGCACTGACATGACCTTTTCCTGCCCGACCAATCAGGTGGCGCGCGCCGAACAGGCGCTGCTGGCGATCAAGGAAAAGGGCGAGCTGAACTACGCGGAACTGGTCGCGGATGAGGACGTCTGCAAGGTGTCCGTCGTCGGTATCGGTATGCGTTCGCAGTCAGGTGTTGCGGCCAAAATGTTCAAGATCCTCTCGGATGAGGGGATCAACATTAAAGTCATTACAACCTCCGAGATCAAAATTTCCGTCCTTGTTGATCGGAAATACATGGAACTTGCGGTTCAGGCACTGCATGATGCCTTTGAACTGGACAAGGCGGCCTGAGCATTTCAGCCAAAGGTCTCGCCTGACACCATAAAGCGATTGGCCCATGGCGGACGGCACCGAAACAGAATCCCGCAAGCTGCTGGGACGGCTACGTGAAGAGATGGCGAGCGAAGCCGCCGGTCAGGAACGTCTTGACCGGATCACGCATCTGATTGCGGACAGTATTCGGGCCGAGGTCTGCTCGATCTACCTGTTTCGCGATGAAGAAACGCTGGAACTTTGCGCGACCGAAGGGCTGTCGCCTGAGGCCGTACACAAGACCCGGATGCGCATGGGCGAGGGGCTGGTGGGTCGCGTCGCCAATAGCGGCAAAGTGGTCAACGCTGCTGATGCGCCTTCGGCCAAAGGTTTCCGCTACATGCCCGAAACGGGCGAAGAACGGTTCTCGTCTTTCCTTGGCGTTCCTGTGCAGCGTCTGGGCGAAAAACTGGGTGTATTGGTCGTGCAGTCGCGTGAGGCCCGTGAGTTTTCAGCGGATGAGGTCTATGCGCTGGAAGTGGTTGCCATGGTTCTGGCTGAAATGGCTGAACTGGGCGCCTTTATTGGCGAGGGCGCGGCCCTGTCACCGCTCCACCAGCAATCAGTTCTGTTGCGTGGTGGTCCGGCTCAGGAGGGTTCGGCCGAGGGCCACGTCTGGCTGCACGAACCTCGTGTTGTCATCACTAACCCCATCGCCGACGATCCGCACCGAGAGCTTGAGCGTCTGTCAGAGGCAGTGGACGAATTGCGTGTCGGCGTCGACAAGATGCTGGAAATCTCGCAGGACGGCGACAAGGAACAGTTACAGGTTCTCGAAGCCTACCGAATGTTTGCCAACTCCAAGGGCTGGATGCGGCGTATGGAGGAAGACATCTCCCGCGGTCTCAGCGCCGAGGCTGCTGTGGAGATGGAGCAATCTCAGGCCCGCGCCCGCATGAGCCAGGTTTCAGACCCCTACCTGCGCGAGCGGTTGGCGGATCTGGACGATCTCAGCAACCGGTTGCTGCGCATTCTGACGGGGCAGGGCAACGCTAACGGGGCGGATTTGCCCCCCGATCCGATTTTGATAGCGCGTAATATCGGCCCCGGCGACCTGCTGGAATACGGTCGGTCGCTAAAAGGCATTGTGCTCGAAGAAGGCTCGGTCGGCAGCCATGCCACCATTGTTGCCCGCGCACTGGCAATTCCACTGGTGGTCCATGTCGGGCGGATTACGACCGAAGCACTGAACGGCGACCATGTTTTGGTTGACGGTGATAATGGCGTTGTCCATCTGCGGCCCGAGGACACGGTTGTCAGTGCTTTCCGCGACAAGATCGCGATGCAGGCCAAGGCGCAGGAACGCTATGCCTCGATCCGTGAAACCCCGACCGTTACGCGGGACGGATCGCGGATCAATCTGGTGATGAACGCCGGGCTGATGGCCGATCTGCCATCGCTGGGCAATTCGGGCGCTGAAGGTGTGGGTCTGTTCCGGACCGAGTTGCAATTCCTGATCCGCAACCAGATGCCCAAACGCTCGGAGCTGGTCCAGCAATATCAACGGGTTTTGGATGCGGCCGGGGACAAGCGTGTGGTGTTCAGAACGCTGGATATCGGCTCGGACAAGGTTCTGCCTTATATGAAACATGTCGCAGAACCGAACCCAGCATTGGGCTGGCGTGCAATTCGTGTCGGTCTGGACAAGCGTGGTGTGATGCGGATGCAATTGCAGGCGCTGCTGCGTGCCGCCAATGGTCGTCCGTTGACGATCATGTTCCCCTTTGTCGCGCAGGCCGAAGAATACCGCGAAGCCAAGTGGGAAGTGAACAAGACCATCGAGCGGGAAAAGCGTCTTGGCCATGTTCTGCCGGAATCGCTCGAGGTGGGTGCAATGCTGGAAACGCCATCGCTGGCCTTTGCGCCGCAAAAGTTCTTTGATGAGGTGGATTTCATCTCGATCGGCGGTAACGATCTGAAACAGTTCTTCTTCGCCGCCGACCGCGAAAACGAGCTGGTGCGCCGCCGCTACGATACGCTGAATGTCAGTTTCCTGAGCTTCATCGAACGGATTGTCGAGCGCTGCAACATATCGGATACGCCGCTCAGCTTCTGTGGTGAAGACGCCGGTCGCCCGATCGAAGCGCTCTGTCTGGCGGCTATGGGCATACGGTCTCTGTCGATGCGGCCCGCCTCAATTGGGCCGGTCAAAAGCTTGCTTCTGCGGTCCGATTTGCAGGCTGTGCGCAAAATCATCGCCGACGCCCGACACCGCGGTGAGCAATCAGTGCGCCCGGCAGTGATGGATTGGTTGCGTAACCAGGCATGAGGCCTCGGGGACCCGTATTTTTTTGCTTGCAAGTCAGAGCTTGATTTTCCTGATCAGTTTCCCTATCCACGGGGCAATGTTAGCGATAACATGGCCTGAGTTGCCGATGAGGCGGGATAGTCGTGTTAAATTGGATCAGGTGGCCACTGAAGGAGCCCGGCAATGGTTTCACGCGTAATTCCGGTTGATCCGTTCGACCTTGTACTGTTCGGTGCGACCGGCGATTTGGCGCAGCGCAAGATATTGCCAGGCCTCTATCACCGGTTTGAAGTGGGTCAGATGCCGTCAGAGGCCCGGATCGTCGCAACCGCTCGTTCGGAGCTGGACGATGATGGCTTTCGCGAGCAAATCAGATCGTCGATGCGGGATTTTGCTCCCGGATTCGACAAGGATGTTCTGGATCGTTTCTTAAACCGCGTAGAGTATGTTCCGGTCGATGCATTGGGGGATTCCGGCTGGCCCGAGCTTGCCAAGACCTTGCGCCCGGATGTCGTGCGGGCTTTTTACCTTTCGGTAGGTCCCACCCTTTTTTCTGGCATTGCGCAGCGCCTCAATGAACATGAACTCGCCACGCCGGACAGCCGGATTGTGGTTGAAAAGCCTTTTGGCCACGATCTGGAGTCAGCCAAAGCGCTGAATATAGGGCTGCGGGCCTGTTTTGAAGAGCATCAGATTTACCGGATCGATCATTATCTGGGTAAGGAAACCGTGCAGAACCTGATGGCCCTACGTTTTGCCAACTCCTTGTTCGAACCGTTGTGGAATTCTACCCATATTGATCACGTCCAGATCACCGTAGCGGAAACTGTGGGGGTCGAGGGTCGCGGGGCATATTACGACCAGTCGGGTGCGATGCGGGACATGATCCAGAACCATCTAGTGCAACTGCTGTGTCTGACTGCGATGGAACCGCCTTCGAAGTTCTCACCTAACGCGGTGCGCGACGAAAAGGTCAAGGTGATCGAAGCACTGGAGCCTGTTGCCCAGAGCGACATCGCGCGCGGGCAATACAGGGCGGAAAAGGGCGGCGACGGCTATTTCGATCATGTTGGCAATCCGGACAGCCGCACCGAGAGCTTCATCGCCCTTAAGGTTCACTTGGGCAACTGGCGTTGGGCAGGGGTTCCGTTCTACCTTCGTACTGGTAAACGCCTGCGGGCTCGAGAATCCGAGATTGCGGTGTATTTCCGCGATCCGCCGCATACGATCTTTCCCAATGTTGGCCCACTGCGCGGCAACGTTCTGGTCATCCGGCTGCAACCGGACGAAGGCATCACTCTGCGCACCACCATCAAAGATCCCGGCCCGGGCGGTTTCCGCTTGTCCGATGTGTCGCTGGACATGAGTTTCGCCGAGGCGCTGGGCGCGGACGTGCGCGCGCAAGATGCTTATGAACGGTTGGTCATGGATGTCATTCGCGGCGATCAGACCCTGTTCATGCGCGGGGATGAAGCCGAGGCCGCCTGGGCTTGGGTCGATCCCATCATTAAGGGCTGGGAAGAACGCGGAGACCGTCCGGCGCACTACGATCAGGGTAGTTCCGGGCCGGAAGACGCATTGATGCTGATGCATCGCGATGGACGCCGCTGGCGCCAGATTGGGGGTTAGTCATGGTTCACAAGGTCATCAGCGATGTCACTCAGCGAATTATTGACCGCAGCGCACCTCAGCGTTCGCTGCATCTGGAGCGGATGGAGCTCGCCAGCTCTAAAGGTCCCGCGCGCGGCCATCTGTCGTGCAGCGGCCAAGCTCACGCTTATGCGGGTGCTGGCGAAGATCAGCAGGCCATGGTCACCGGCACGGCTGGCAATCTGGGCATCGTCACCGCGTACAACGACATGCTGTCGGCGCACCAGCCCTTCGAACGCTATCCTGGTCTGATCCGCGACGCGATCCGCACCGCAGGTGGCACTGCACAGGTTGCGGGCGGCGTGCCCGCCATGTGCGACGGCGTCACGCAGGGCGAAGCTGGAATGGAGCTGTCGCTTTTTTCGCGCGATGTGATCGCTTTGGCTGCAGGAGTGGCACTCAGCCACAACACGTATGACGCTGCCGTGTTCCTTGGGGTTTGCGACAAAATCGTGCCAGGTCTCGTAATCGCGGCTCAAAGTTTTGGTCACCTGCCAGCCGTCTTCCTGCCAGCCGGTCCGATGACCAGCGGGCTTCCCAACGACGAAAAAGCCAAGATACGTCAGAAATTTGCCGCCGGTGAAGTGGGCCGCGAGGAATTGATGGCCGCCGAAATGGCCGCCTATCACGGCCCCGGGACCTGTACCTTCTATGGCACGGCCAACACCAACCAGATGCTGATGGAGTTTATGGGTCTGCACCTGCCGGGATCCAGCTTCATCAACCCCAACACACCCCTGCGTGATGCGCTGACGGAAGAAGGCGCTCGTCGCGCTCTGTCCCTTAGTGCGCTGGGCAACAATTACACGCCGGTCTATCAGGTTCTGGATGAACGTGCCTTTGTAAACGGCATTGTCGGGTTAATGGCAACGGGTGGTTCAACCAACCTGCTGATCCACCTGATCGCGATGGCGCGCGCCGGAGGGATCGTGCTGGATTGGCAGGACTTTTCTGACGTTTCCTCCGTGGTGCCTTTGGTTGCCCGGGTTTACCCCAATGGTCTGGCCGACGTGAACCATTTCCACGCCGCAGGCGGTCTAGGTTACTGTATCGGTACGCTGCTGGAAGACGGTCTGTTGCACCCCGACACGTTAACTGTGGCGGGACAGGGCCTGCAGAATTACACGAAAGAACCCAAGCTGATCGATGGCGAGCTTGTCTGGCAAGACGGCGCAGGCCACAGCCTGAACGAAAAAATTGTCCGCTCGGCCAAAGACCCGTTTCAGCCGACCGGTGGCTTGTCTCGCCTGACCGGCAATCTGGGGACGGGTGTCATGAAGGTATCAGCTGTTGCCCCGGAGCATCAGGTCGTTGAAGCACCGGTTCGCGTATTCCAGGATCAGGACGAAGTGAAAGCGGCATTCAAGGCCGGGGAATTCACCGACGACGTTATCGTCGTTGTGCGCTTCCAAGGACCAAAAGCAAACGGTATGCCGGAATTGCACTCGCTGACCCCGATCCTGTCGATCCTTCAGGGCAGGGGGCAAAAAGTAGCCCTGGTCACGGATGGCCGCATGTCTGGTGCATCCGGTAAGGTTCCTGCCGCGATCCATATCTGCCCCGAGGCGCTGGACGGTGGCCCTATCGCGTATCTTCGGGACGGCGACGTCCTGCGCGTCGATGCGGTTAAGGGTGAGCTGGAAATCCTGACACAGGGCGTTCTGAGCCGAGCGCCCGCTACAGCCGACCTTTCGGCCCACCAACATGGCGTCGGACGGGACCTCTTTGGCACCTTTCGCAACACTGTCGGCTCAGCCGACACCGGTGCCAGCATTTTCGGAGTTTAAACCATGTCCGCCAAAACCCAGCGCACTCGTGAAATCTGTGCCCTTGCGCCCATCGTCCCGGTTCTAGTCGTGGACGACGCGACACATGCACGGCCGTTGGCCGAAGCATTGGTTGCCGGTGGTCTTCCCGCGTTGGAGGTCACCTTGCGGACCCCGGCGGCTCTGGATGCGATCCGCGCGATGGCCGAAGTGCCCGGTGGTGTCGTAGGTGCAGGCACGCTTGTCACGCCTGAAGATGTCCGTGCCGCAAAAGAGGCTGGCGCTCAGTTCGGTGTCTCGCCTGGCGCGACGGACACCTTGATCGCCGCCTGCGAGGCCGAGGGCCTGCCCCTATTGCCTGGCGCTGCTACGGCCAGTGAGGCGATGCGCTTGCTGGAACAAGGCTATGACATGTTGAAGTTCTTCCCAGCCGAGGCTTCCGGAGGTGCACCCGCGTTGAAGGCGATCGGTGCGCCTTTGCCACAGATCACATTCTGTCCTACGGGCGGGGTATCTCCGTCCAACGCTCGCGATTACCTGTCACTGTCCAACGTCGTCTGTGCGGGTGGCAGCTGGGTTGCGCCCAAGCAGATGGTGCAGGATGGCAACTGGGCCGGGATCGAAAAACTTGCCCGCGAGGCTGCTCAGCTGATGGATTGACGCCGCCCGGTCACGCGCTAGGGTGGGCGACAATTCAAACAGGTTGACCCCATGACAAACCGCATTTCTCTCGCGCAGGGGCGCGAGTATCTGGCAATTCCGGGCCCGTCCGTCATGCCCGATGTAGTGCTGCAAGCGATGCATCGGCCATCGCCCAATATCTATGAGGGCGAGCTGATCGACATGATGCCCGCGTTGACGACCGATCTGCGCCGCGTGGCAAGGACTGAACACAACGTTGCCATTTACATCGCCAACGGGCACGGAGCGTGGGAGGCCGCGCTTTCCAACGTTATCGCCCCGGGTGAGACCGTTCTGGCTCCGGCTTCCGGTCGTTTTACCCACGGCTGGGCCGAGATGGCAGAGGGGATCGGAGCCAAAGCGGAGCCGGTCGATTTCGGGACGTCTGCGGCGTGGGATTTCGACCGGATCGCCGAGGTGTTGCAGGCGGACAACGCCCATCAGATCAAGGCTGTTCTAGCCGTCCACGTAGATACCTCCAGCTCGATCCGAAACGACATCCCGGCGCTGCGGGCTTTGCTGGACGATCTGAACCACCCGGCGTTGCTGATGGCCGATTGTATTGCCTCGCTGGGCTGCGACCGGTTTGAAATGGACGCCTGGGGCGTCGATGTCACCGTTTCCGCCTGCCAGAAAGGGTTGATGACCCCGGCTGGAATAGGCTTTGTTTTCTTTAATGAAAAGGCGCAGGCCAAGCGGGCTGCGATGCCGAGAGTCTCGCGGTACTGGGATTGGCAAACCAGGACAAATCCCGATCTGTTCTACCAGTATTTTGGCGGTACGGCGCCCACACACCACCTTTATGGGCTGCGCGCGGCGCTGGACCTGATCCACGCCGAAGGCATCGACCATGTCTGGGCCCGCCACGCGCGTCTGGCCAAGGCGGTCTGGGCCGCCTGCGAGGTCTGGGCCGAAGGTGGCGCGTTACACCTGAACGTTGCCGATCGCGCCTACCGCAGTCACGCAGTGACCGCCCTGAGGCTGACGGATGGTCGCGGTACGCTTCTGCGTGAATATACCGAGGCCAATCTGGGGCTGACTTTGGGTATCGGTCTGGGCATGGAGGACTGGGATTCCTGCTTCCGCCTCGGCCATATGGGGCATGTGAACGGGCAGATGGTGATGGCTATGCTGGGTGGGACCGAGACTGCCATGGCGGCGCTGAATGTCCCACGTGGGTCAGGCGCTCTTGAGGCGGCGGCCGCCGTATTGGCGGAACAGGGCTAGTTCTGCTGTCGTGCCGTCGCCAGCGCTGTCGGAAGGGCGGCGGCAAACGCGTCCAGATCGGCCTCAGTTCCGCAACTTATCCGGATACAGCGGTTTTGTGGCGCGGCGAACGGCATTCGGACGAACACGCCCTGTTCCACTAGCGCCTCCAGCACTGTCTTGGCGAAATCCCCATCCCGCCCACAATCTATGGCCACGAAGTTGGTGGCCGAAGGCAAGGGATCCAATCCATTTTCCTGCGCGATCCGGCAGATCCGTTCCCGTGCATGAACAATTCGGGTCTGAACCTGAGCCAGCCATTCCTCATCCTGCAACGCAGCCAATGCCCCGACCTGCGCCGCCCGGTTCATGCCAAAGTGATTACGAACCTTGTTGAAAGCCGAAATCAGCCCCGGCGCACCGATTGCATAACCCACCCGAGCACCGGCCATGCCGTAAACTTTGGAAAATGTCCGCATTCGGATCACACGCGGGTCATCGGCTTCGATCTGGGCCGCGGTTCCGTCGGGGGCACATTCCACATAGGCTTCGTCCAGTACCAACAGGCATCCGTCTGGCAGGGCTTCCATAGCAGCCACGATATCCGCACCGGGATGCCAACTGCCCATCGGGTTGTCGGGATTGGCGAGGTAAACCAGCTTGGCATCGACCTCGACCGCTTTGGCAAACAGTACGTCCGGGTCTTCATGATCGCCGGAATACGGGACCTTATGCAGCGTGCCGCCAAATCCCGCCACGTGATAGTTGAAAGTCGGATAAGCGCCCTCTGAGGTCACGACCGCATCACCCGGTCCAACCATCAGCCGAACCAGATAGCCCAGTAAACCGTCGATCCCTTCTCCAACCACAACATTCTCGGATGCAACACCATGGTATTTCGCCAGTGCCTGGCGCAGATCATGGTTCTCTGGGTCACCATACATCCAAATGTCGCCAGCAGCTTGACGCATCGCCTCAATCGCACGGGGCGAAGGGCCAAACACGCTTTCGTTCGCACCTAGCCGCGCCTTGAATGGCGTACCGCGTTGGCGCTCTTGCGTTTCCGGGCCGACAAACGGAACCGTGGCAGGCAGGGAATGGGCAAGCGGGGTGTAGCGCGGATCGGTCATATGCGCAGATAAGCGTAGTGGGCAGGGTTGGGCAAGCGCCCCGTTAGTCGATCTGCCCTGACGTCGCAGTGGAACTGCCACCACCTTTCAGGGCATGGTTGCAGAAACAGGATCTTGGAGGCCCGCATGGCGCGCGTATCTGTCGATTACAAGGACCACATAGCCCACGTAACATTGACCCGGGGCGACAAGATGAACGCGCTGGATGACGCCATGATCAAGGCGCTGCTGTCCGCCGGGCAAGAGGTCGAGGCCTCGGATGCCCGGGCCGTAGTACTGTCGGGTGAGGGTAAAAGCTTCTGCGCTGGGCTGGATATGGCGAGTTTTGCCAAGATGGCCCATATAGACCCGACCGAATGGCTGATGACGCGCAGCCACGAAGATGCCAATGAGATGCAGGAACTCGCCCTGATCTGGCGGCGAATTCCGGTTCCGGTGATCTGCGCCATTCAGGGCGTGGCCTATGGCGGCGGTCTGCAAATCGCGCTGGGGGCTGATATCCGTATTGCACATCCCGAAAGCAAACTCGCAGTGATGGAGATGAAATGGGGCATCATCCCAGACATGGGCGGCATGGTCCTGCTGCCAAAACTGGTGCGGTCTGATATCCTGCGCCTACTAACCTATACTGCGAGACCTATCGGAGCGGCTCAGGCGGCGGAATGGGGGTTGGTCACGAAGCTTTCGGACGATCCGCTCACCGAGGCATGGGCTTTGGCTGAAGATATTGCTGGCAAAAGCCCCTCGGCCATTCGCGCAGCGAAGCGCGTGATCGAAGTCGCTGAGGTGAAATCCCGCGCCGACGTGCTTTTGGAGGAATCTGCCGAACAAGTCGAACTGATCGGTAAGCCGGATCAGTTGGAAGTCATTGCTGCCCAATTGCAGGGTCGAAAGCCCGAATTCAAATAACAGCTCTCCCGTTTTGGCGTGTTACTGTTTGATGTTGCATATTTTTCCCCGCTCACTGTAGTTGACAGGCTGCGACAGGCGCGGTGAAATTGC
Source organism: Ruegeria sp. HKCCD6426 (assembly GCF_057221115.1). Classification (NCBI taxonomy): domain Bacteria; kingdom Pseudomonadati; phylum Pseudomonadota; class Alphaproteobacteria; order Rhodobacterales; family Roseobacteraceae; genus Ruegeria; species Ruegeria sp. HKCCD6426. The sequence continues at coordinate 265,439 of NZ_JBWVBF010000001.1, forward strand.
TGTCATTACCGCAGCAAGTAAATGTGTGCGAAATAACGCACAAAACGAATAGTTTGGCGGCATTTGGCGCAGGCTTTTTCCTTTCCATTGCAACCCCGGGCATCGCTGGCGACCGGGCAAGCCATCGGAAACATCAACCCAGCTGTTCTGAAACAGGAACGCGACAAGCTGGACGCCATAGTTCAGGTGGTGCTGTCGGAACAGCAGAGGAAATGCTATGGATCAACGGAGTCATGGCGGGCGTCGAGGATATTAGTCGCACCCGCGACTTGTTTGATCAGGAGCTGGAAAAATTTGGATGGCCGCCGGAAATAACGGCGCTTTCCGTCGGATTGCCGGAGCTTGTCGAGGAATACCTAAAATTCCTCGCCGACGAGGACCTGATTGAAGATTTGGAAACGGTCAGGAATTTAGCGTATGAACGGATTTACGAATTCGGTGGGCCCTCATTTGATGACCTGCAAAAGCTGAAATCCAATTTCGAGAATTTGGTTGAGCTGGATGAATATTCCAAAGTGGATTTGCTTGACGGTCTCACACTGACCGGCGACCCGGCCTTCTTGACTGTGTATGAGAATACAAAGGTCGAGCGTGGCGAAAGAGCGACCATGGCAATGGTGACCTACCAGTTCGTAGCCGGCGAACCTTCAGAAGCGGTGGGATATTTTCAGGAACTCAGGCCGCAGACCTCAGGACAGGCATTGCGTGGGTTTGCCGATCTCACTCTTCCCCGCAAGGGCACGCGACGTGCAATCGGCAATGAAAACCCTAACCAAAAGCTCTCTGCTGGCCAATAAATCCGTAATTCAAAGCACCCATAGCTCTGACCAGGCGGAGGCCATCGAACTCGCGATTTATGGGGAAAAATCTGGCGTCTTGTTAATGGTTTCGGGGGTTTTGCAATGAACCTCTGGAAGTTGACCAGTCTGAATTTGTGCTGAGCACGGCTACCGCATAAAGGCCCGCCTTGCGTCGCGTGCCATATTGTACCGCATCTCAAGATCGGCCAGCCGTGCCATCGTGGCCTTGCGTTCCTCGGGATCACTGAGGTTCGCATAGTGTTTTCGGGCGGCATCCAGCTCCTTCTTGATCTGGAACTCCTCGGGCAGAACTCCGGCCTGGGCCATGATCCTGTGACCTGCCGCCAGCGCGGGATCGGTCTGAGCCTCGGATGAACGGTCGGGCAGGGGTTGTCCTTCGCCCTCCAGCCCCTCCAGTTGGCCTTCAGCCTGCGCCTTTTTGATCTGGCGTTCGATCAGTTTTCCCAGTGATCCAAGCATGATTGCATTATACTTCAACGTTGTGGCTGGTGATAGTGCTCAACGAACTCGCATGGTGACAAGATAGGCAATTCCGCCCGCCGCCAACCCCCAGACTGCAGCGCCAAGCCCAAAGACTGTAATACCAGAGGCAGTGACCGCAAAGGTCAGGATGGCGGCCTCGCGTTCAGCAGGAACCTCCAGTGCCGCAAAGGTGGCGTTTGCCATCACGCCAATCAGCGCGATGCCAGTGAGAGTTCCCATCAGCAATGGGTCGGCATGCGTGGCAAAGCCGGTTATTGCAACGGCAAAAACACCGAACAGGCAGTAGAACACTCCTGCCATAATCGCCGACCAATAGCGCTGGGTCGGATCCGGGTGGCTGTCCTCGTTCGAACACATTGCAGCCGTGATAGCGGCCAGACAGGTTGCAGGAGCGCCGAACGGGGCGGACAGGATACTGGCCCCACCGACCGACGAGAACAGCTTGCCGGGGTTGGGTGTGTAGCCAAAGCTGCGCATCACCGCGATGCCGGGGATGTTCTGGGTCGCCATGGTGACAATAAACAACGGTATGCCCAATCCGATAGCCGAGGCCAGTGAGAAACTGGGCATCGTCCAGACCGGGGCGGCCAAGTACTGTGCCGGACGTACCGAAGCGTCGCCCGCACTGAAGATGACGGCCAGTGCGGCAGCAACCACCGCAGCCGGAACTGCTAACAAGCGGTTGAACTGTCCTGCGATGAACCAGGTCAATATCACGGGAAGGGCCTGCCACGGTAACTCGGCGGCTGCTTTAAACGGAACGATGCAAAGCGGCAGCAAGACACCGCCCAGCATCGCCTGCGCCAGTGTTGTCGGAATTGCGGCTGCCAGCCGTCCGAGAGGGCGCCACAGCCCGGCAATGACGGTTAAAGCCCCCGCGCAGAGGAACGCGCCGATTGCGCCTGAGAACCCCTCGGCCGGTGTCGCCGAAACTGCCAGCAGTGCAGCACCCGGCGTGGACCATGCGACGCTGATAGGTTGACGGTGCCAAAGGCTGAGAACGATTGCGGCCAGCCCCATGGCAATTGCCGCCATCATCAGGCCCGAGGCCGATTCAGCCGGGGACGCGCCCATGGCGGTCAGCCCTTGCAGGACAATGGGAAAAGAACTGAAGAACCCGACAACTGCTACGACCAGCCCGGTTGAGACAGTTTGCATCGGTGGAAATGTCTGCGCCATCAGGTCCTCGGGTGTTGCCACCCGCACTTGCTAACAACCGCAAGCGGCTGTGAACAGGGGCAAATGACTGGCCCAAAACAAAACCCCGCCGACGTAGAAGTGGCGGGGTTCGGAATTTCTGTTGTTACGCGAAATAGATCAGGCGATTTCTTCCAGACGCGCGAGAGCTTCGTTTAGTTTTGCTTCTTCTTCCTCGCGGGCGGCAAGGTTGGCTTTGGCCTCTGCCACAACTTCTTCCGGGGCCGAGGCCACGAATTTCGGGTTGTTCAAGCGCCCGCGCAGGCCGCCCAGCTCCTTGGCCAGCTTACCCTTGGCCTTTTCCAACCGTTCCTTTTCGGCGCCGATGTCGATAATATCCGCTAGCGGTAATCCGAAGGAGGCTCCGGGCGCGGCGATCGAGATGGTACCTTTGGGCAGATCATCCGCCTTGGTCAGGCTGTCGATCCGTGCCAGCCGTTTGATCAACGCTTCGTTGCGGTCCCACGCGGCTTGTCCGTGTGCGTCGATCTCAGTCACCAGCATTGGCACATAGAGGCCCGCCGGAACCCGCATCTGCGCGCGCGCCGAGCGGGTGTTTTCGATCACCGAGATCACCCAGTTCATCTCACGATCTGCTTCCGCGTCGATCAGATCTGCGGCGGCATAGGCTGGCCAATCTGCGTGGACGACCATCTTGGCGCGGTTGCCGGTCAGGCCCCACAGCTCTTCGGTGATGAAAGGCATGATCGGGTGCAGCAAGACCATGCACTGATCCAGTACCCAGCGCATGGTGGCGCGGGTTTCGGCCTGTGCTTCGGCGTCGTCGCCCTGCAACAGCGGCTTGGACAGTTCCACGTACCAGTCGCAGACTTTGCCCCAAACAAAAGCATAAAGACCGTTGGCGGCGTCGTTGAAGCGATAGCTTTCCAGCGCCGCGTCGACCTCTTCCCGCACGCGGGCGGTTTCGCCGATGATCCAGCGGTTCACGGCGGCCTTGGGGTTCAGGTCGGCAACGTCCAGTTGCGGAACGGCGTCGGTGAAGACTTCGTTCATCTCGGCAAACCGGACGGCGTTCCACAGTTTGGTGCCGAAATTGCGGTAGCCGGTGATGCGTTCTTTGGACAGTTTCAGCACACCGCCAATCGCCGCCATTGATGCGTTGGTAAAGCGCAGCGCGTCGGCTCCGAATTCGTCCACGATCTCCAACGGGTCGATGACGTTGCCGGTGGTCTTGGACATCTTCTTACCCTTCTCGTCGCGGACGAGCGTGTGCAGGTAGACCGTGTGGAACGGAATCTCGTTCACCACGGCCAGCTGCATCATCATCATCCGGGCGACCCAGAAAAACAGGATATCCGCCCCGGTGATCAGAACGTCGGTCGGGAAGTAGCGCTCCAGCTCCTCTGTCTGCTCAGGCCAGCCCAGTGTACCGATGGGCCAGAGGCCGGAGGAGAACCACGTGTCGAGAACGTCGGGATCGCGCCAGACCGGGTAGACCAGCTTGGTCGGATCCTGTTCGACTGCATATTGAGCGAGGCTTTCCGCAAACTGATGGATTGCTTCCTGCTTGTTTGCGACTTCGATAACCGTCGCGTGGCTCAGCGGGCTGGGTATGTTGGCGTTGTCGTCCAGGAATTTCTCGACAACGGCATCGAAGTTTGACGCACATTCCATGACATTGCCACGGTGCAGCATGCCGCCTTCGTTCAGAAGGCGGCCAAGTTCGACCAAATCAAGGTCGCCGTCGTTCTCGTCATCCTTGAAATCTTCCGCAGACAGATCAAGGCCATACCAGACCGGGATCTGATGTCCCCACCACAGTTGGCGCGAAATGCACCAGGGTTCGATGTTTTCCAACCAGTGGTAATAGGTTTTCTCGCCAGATTCTGGGATGATCTTGACCGTGCCATCTTTGACCGCGTCCAGCGCCGGGCCAACAACCTTTTCGGCATCGACGAACCACTGATCGGTCAGCATCGGTTCGATCACAACTTTTGAGCGATCGCCAAAGGGCTGCATGATCAGCTTGGATTCGACCAGCGGCACCGCATTGTTCGCGCCCTCATGATCAGGTTTCAGAGCGGTCGAACCCAATCGCACGTCATCCGCACGGGTCATGACAGCCAGACCTTCGCTGGTAATCTCTTCTACAACCTTGGTTCGTGCCTCGAACCGGTCCAAACCCCGCAGGTGATCTGGTACAAGGTTGATTGCGTCGATCTCGCCTTCGGTAAAGGACTGACCGCGTGCATACTGCCCTGCCTTGTAGGCCTCGTTGGCGTAAGGTGCCCCATCTGCGCGCATGTGGCCGCTTGTGTCCATCAGGCGATAGCAGGGGATGTTGCCACGTTTGGCGACGCCATAGTCATTGAAATCGTGCGCCCCGGTGATTTTCACCGCGCCCGAGCCGAAATCGGGATCGGGGTATTCGTCGGTGATGATAGGGATCTGGCGGCGATGTTCCTTGGGACCGACCGGTATTTCACACAGCTTGCCGACGATAGGTGCATAACGCTCGTCCGAGGGATGAACGGCAACCGCGCCGTCACCCAGCATAGTCTCGGGTCGAGTGGTCGCGATCGAGATGTAGTCGCGCTCTTCCTCAAGCACGATATTCCCATCTTCGTCCTTCTCGACGTAAGTATAGGTCTCGCCACCGGCCAGCGGGTATTTGAAGTGCCACATGTGGCCCGCGACTTCGATATTTTCGACCTCAAGGTCCGAGATCGCGGTCTCAAAATGCGGGTCCCAGTTGACCAGACGTTTGCCGCGATAGATTAGGCCCTTGTTGTACATCTCAACAAAGACCTTGATCACCGCATCATGGAAGTTCGCTGAATTTTCGTGCCCTGTGCGCGGGTCACGTGGCGCGCCTGCCATGGTGAATGCATTGCGCGACCAGTCGCAGGACGAGCCCAGACGTTTCAGCTGTTCGATGATCGTGCCGCCGTATTCGCCTTTCCATTCCCAAACTTTGTCGAGGAATGCTTCGCGGCCCAGCTCACGCCGTCCAGGCTGCTGGGTTGCGGCGAGCATCTTTTCCACCTGCATCTGCGTGGCGATGCCCGCGTGGTCCTGACCGGGTTGCCACAGCGTGTCGAAGCCGCGCATCCGGTGCCAGCGAGTCAGAATGTCCTGCAGGGTGTTGTTGAAGGCATGACCCACATGCAAGGCACCCGTCACGTTGGGTGGCGGGATCATGATGGTGAAGCTTTCGTCGCGCGATTTGTTCGCGCCTGCCTTGAAGGCTCCGGCCTCTTCCCAGGCCTGATAGATGCGGGCCTCGGCCTCGGCCGCGTTGAATGTCTTTTCCATCGCCATGGGGTGCGTCCTGCGTCAACGATTTCGGGTCAGCGCCTGCAATAGCGAATGCGCGCAGGAAGGGGAAGGGTCTGCGCCCGACCACAGCGACTTATCCCGACAGATTCAGCGATTGCCTGACGAAATGACCTCATACAGGCGGGTTTTGTCCTGTGCGCCCTCGGCTAGCGCTTTGGCTTGATCCTGCCGGATGCGTTCGTGCAGATTCAGCGCCTCAGACGAGAACAATTCGTCGGGCACGGGGATATGTATGAAATTCCCGCTCCGGTCTTCTCCACGTGCCGCAACGGCATAGTCGCGGTCCGCAACCATCTGCTGAGCATTCGGGTTTAGGTACCGGATTGCCAGCCCGATCCGTCGATCATCTGACAAATTAGGCCCGGACCCGTGTATCGTCAGCCCGTGATGCAGCGACATCTGTCCAGGTTGCAATTCGATGTGAGTTTTCTCATCTTCGGCCACATCGACCGCCACTTCCTGCCCTCGCGATAACAGGTTGTTGTCGGAAAATGTATCAATATGCGGCAGGATCGGGTTCTTGTGGCTGCCTTTCACGAAATCCATGCAGCCACTTTCCGTTGTGGCTGGGGACAGCGCGATCCACGCGGTCACTTGATCCGGCGTCTCACCCATACCCCAATAGGTCAGATCCTGGTGCATGCCCACCACATGCGTCGAGTGCGGTTCCTTGATAAACAACTCAGCTGACCAAAGCAGCAGGTCGGGGCCCAGCACCCCCTCGACCACATCCAGAATCCGTGAATCCAGAGCGATACGGGCCACGAGCGGCATAACCACATGTGCGTTCACCCGTTTGTACATGTTGAGCGGCAGGGGCAGATCTTCCTCGCCCCATGTTTGTTCGATGTCTTCAAACTCAGCGCGCAGAGTGGCCGCTTCGGACTTATCGAACACGTTTACCGGGAAGACAAAGCCGTTTTCCCAGTAGGCGTCGATCTGATCGGGCGTCAACCGGCCATTCGTCAGGGCAATTGGGCGTGTCATGAAACCTCCGTCAGGCTGAACCGCACGATCAGTCTACGGAACGTTTTTCTGATACAGCTACGCTGTTTGCGACACGCACGTGGCCTTTTTCATTTGTGCAAGGCGCTGGACATCAATTTGCTGAAGGCTAGTTTCGCGTCGGTGGGCAGTCAAAGGATCAGGCAATGAAAAAATTTGGCAAAAGCCAGTCGGTCCCGCGGACCGAAGATCAGCGGTTTCTGACGGGGCAGGGCCAATACATGGATGATGCTGTGCCCACAGGTGCTTTGCATGCAGTGTTCTTTCGTAGTCCGGTTGCGCACGCAGAAATCACTTCGCTGGATCTGGATGCCGCGCGCGAAGCTGAAGGTGTGCGTCTGGTCATGGCGATTGATGATCTGGCAGCAGCAGGCATTGACACGGTGATGAATGCCACCGTGGTGCCCAATCGGGACGGATCCAAAGGCGCTGCGCCAGAGCGGCACATGCTGGCCAAAAGGCGCGTCCGTTTTGTAGGTGAGCCGGTGGCCGTGGTCATTGCCGACACACGGGCTCAGGCCCATGATGCGGCAGAGCTGATCTGGATGGACGCCAGCGACCTGCCCGCCAAGATCGACGTGGCACCGGGCGGAGAGCCCCTGCATGAACAAGCCCCAAACAACCGAGCGTTTGACTGGGGGCTGGGCGACGAGGCCGCGACCGAGGCAGCCTTTCACGCCGCTGCCCATACCGTCTCGCTAAATGTTCTGGATAACCGAGTGATCATCAACTCGATCGAACCGCGCGGTTGCCAAGCCGATTGGTCAGACGGGCGACTGCGTTTCGCATATGGTGGTCAGGGCGTTTGGGCGATGAAAGCGCAATTGGCGCAGAAACTGAAACTGGACCCGAAGGCTCTGCGCGTTACCACCCCGGATGTCGGTGGCGGGTTTGGCATGAAGGTGATGCCGTACCCCGAGTATTTCTGTGTCGCAGTCGCTGCGATGAAGCTGGGCCAGCCGGTTCACTGGATGTCCGACCGGACCGAGGCGATGCTGTCCGATCACCATGGTCGCGACCTGACTTCATTGGCAGAGCTGGCCTTCGATGAAAACCACAAGATCACTGCATACCGCGTCCACAGCAAAGTCAACTTAGGGGCCTACAACAGCCATTTCGGGCAGGCAATCCAGACCGACCTTTTCAGCAAGGTCCTGATGGGCGCCTATGACGTGCAGACCACCTATCTGCGCGTTGAAGGCTTCTACACCAACACAACGCAGGTCGATGCCTACCGCGGCGCGGGCAGGCCCGAGGCGATCTATGTCCTTGAACGGGTCATGGACCGCGCTGCACGTGAACTTGGCGTTGACGCTTGGGAATTGCGCCGCAAGAACTTTATCCGCCCTGAGAAGTTCCCGTACAAAACTGCCACTGGGGAGACTTATGACGTAGGCGACTTTGATATGGTGTTGAGCCGCGCGGGCGATCAGACCAAGGGCTTTGCTGCCCGCAAAGCCGCAGATGCGGAACAAGGTCTGATTCGGGGGCGGGGGCTTTGTTACTATATCGAAAGCATTCTGGGTGACCCTTCAGAAAATGCAAAGATCGAATTTTGCGACGACGGTAGGGTGAACATCTATGTCGGCACTCAATCGAACGGGCAGGGCCACGAAACAGTCTATACCCATTTTTTGTCCGACCAGACAGGTATCCCGGTCGACCGGATTACAGTGGTTCAGGGCGATACTGATAGGTTGGCCCATGGCGGAGGGACCGGCGGGTCGCGTTCGGTCACGGTGCAGAGCACCGCAACTCTGGCCATGATTGACAAGATGATCGCCGCATTCACGCCTTATCTGGCTGATAAAATGGGTGTGGAGGAGGCAGATGTGCGTTTCGATCATGAAACCTTCCGTGCACCGGGTTCGAACCTGACGCCCACCTTGACTGAAGCAGCGGATATGGCCCGCACCGATGGTCGTACCGATCTGTTACAGCACGAGGCCCGCGCGAATCTGGATGCGCGCAGCTATCCAAATGGCGCCCACGTTGCCGAAGTCGTGATCGATTCTTACACTGGCGAGGTGAAGGTGGATCGTTACACCGTGGTGGATGATTTCGGCAATCTTATCAATCCGATGTTGGCTGAAGGACAGGTGCATGGCGGTGTCGTACAGGGTATCGGGCAAGCGCTGAATGAGCACGTCGTGCATGATGCCGACGGGCAACTGCTCACGGCTTCGTTCATGGATTACGCCTTGCCCCGCGCGGCTGACATACCCATGATTAAGTTTACCTCGGCGCCCGTTCCGTCAACCTCTAATCCGATGGGTATGAAAGGATGTGGCGAGGCTGGCACCGTGGGCGCGCTGGCCGCTGTAGCAAACGCGGTTCAGGATGCGCTCTGGGATCACGGGGTGCGGCAGGCAGATATGCCTTTCACGCCTCACAAAACATGGGAATTGCTGACGTATGGTTCTGTCGCAGCTGAGTAAAAAGGTTCTGGGATGGCTCGGACGGCCTCTGCGTTCCGAGCATTCTGCCGAGGCGCTGCACCGCGACCCGATCAGCCACGTCATCATACTCGACGGCACCATGTCCACTCTGGAACCGGGGTATGAGACCCATGCAGGCCAAGCCTATCGCCTGTGTCGGGAGATGGGCAGCCAAGTTTCGGTCTTCTACGAGTCCGGCGTTCAATGGGAAAGTTGGAAATCCTCGCTGGACGTTATGATGGGGCGGGGTATCAACCGCCAAATCCGCCGCGCCTATGGCTATCTCGCCTCGCGTTACAAACCGGGGGACCGTATCTATTTCATCGGATACTCGCGTGGCGCCTACGGGGTACGAAGCCTGGCAGGGGTTATCGACATGATCGGGTTGCTCAAAGCTGAACATGCCACCGAGCGGAACATCAAACAGGCCTATCGCCACTACGAATGCAACTCCAGCGGAACAGCAGCGCGCGATTTCCGCCGGAAATTCTGCCACGAAGACGTCGCCATCGAGATGATCGGCGTTTGGGATACGGTCAAAGCGTTGGGCTTGCGCCTGCCACTGCTCTGGCGTTGGGCTGAGGAGCGTCATTCCTTTCACAGCCATCAACTCGGCCCGGCAACTCGCCATGGCTATCACGCGATGGGTCTGGACGAGACACGCGAAGTGTTCGAGCCGGTCCTGTGGAAGTGTACCCCCGATTTCAAGGGCCATGTCGAACAGGTCTGGTTTCGCGGAACACATGGCGATGTCGGCGGACAACTCAACGGGTTCGAAGAAGCGCGCCCTCTCAGTAACATTTCCCTGATATGGATGCTGGACAAGGCCGAGTTGCATGGTCTCCCTTTGCCAGGCGGCTGGAGAGATCGGTATCCCACCGATACGTCCGCCCCGTCCGTCGGAACATGGCGCGGCTGGGGCAAGATTTTCCTGCTGCGCAAGCATCGCAGGGTGGGCAAGGACCGGTCAGAGAAGCTGCATGTCTCGGTTTCTCCGGATGAATTGCCCCGCTGGGTGCCAATGCCGGATTTGCCTTCACATCCGGCGCAGTAGGCACCTAGTCGAACTCGGCGGCACGGTTGGCTGAATTTGATGCATTGAATGCGGTCATGATATCAGCTTGGATATTCCGCCCCAGTGAAAGCGCAGGCAGTTCGTCTGCCGCAAAAAAGGCTGCATCTAAAGTCTCGGCACCCGCAACCGGAGCGTCCATTTCAATTTCGTCGCAAAGGAAGAACAGCTTATAGAAATCCCGGGCATCAGCGGGATAGGGGTGTCGTGCCTTGTGGCGCAGTGCGTATAATTTCCGAGCTTGCACCCTTAGCCCAGCCTCTTCCCAAACTTCGCGTTCAATGTTTTCCGCAGGTGAACTTCCAATATCTGCAAATCCGCCGGGCATAGCCCAGCAACCATCGCTTCGCTCTCGCACCAATAACAGTTTTTGATCACGGAAAACTGCACCGCGAATATCAATGCTGGGCGTGGCGTAGCCGGCTGCATGTTTTGAAATCAGTCCGTCGATCCGGGACAGCGGAACATGGCCCAGATCAGCAAGCATAGCGCGGGCGATGTCAGCGAGCTCGTCATATCGCTCGCGGTCAAAAGAATCTTTGGTGAAATGCTGGCCGGTTTCGGCCAGCGCCAACAGGCGTTTTGCGCGTGCCAGCCAGGTATCCTCCATCGCTGTCGGATCCTGGCGCATTGGCCTTACCGCCGCCGATCTCTGCGCGAGCTCATCGGCTGGAAGGCCACGCCCACATGTGCCTCGCAATAGGGCTTACCAGCCTCAGTTGGCAGGCCGCAGAACCAGAAATCCTCGGTCGCGGGGTCGCCAACGGGCCATTTGCAGGTCTTTTCGGTCAGCTCCATCAGCGTCAGCTTCTTGGCCTTTTTCTCGATTTCGTTGACCTTGGCAAGCGCCTCAGGACTGATTTCATTTGCCGATGGCTGCGGTGGAAGAGGTTGCCCCGCCGGGATGATCTGGCGACGTGCCGGAATAGCCGGTTTCGCCTCGGGCGCCGGGGTTGGGCGGGCCGGTTCCGTCTTGGGGGCGGGCTTCGGTTTGGCTTCGGCCTTGGGCGCTGGTGCCGGCTTTTCCTTGGGTTCCGACTTGGCCGGGGTCGCGCCAGTTGCGCGGTTCGACAGACCCAGGCGATGCACTTTGCCGATCACGGCGTTGCGGGTAACACCGCCCAGTTCCTTGGCGATCTGGCTGGCCGACTGGCCCTCGCCCCACATCTTCTTCAGCAGTTCTACGCGCTCGTCAGTCCAGGACATCATTTGCCTTTCAAAAGCGGAAAGCGGCCCCGGATTCGGGCCGCCTTGGGAATTCGTCTCAGCACCCTATTTTAATCACTGCGGCCCGAGTTACAAGCGGTCTTCGAATCAGGTAAGGGGCAGAACATGCAGATTCACACTGATCACGACCCGCGTCGTTTCGGAGCAGTCAACTGGATGGGGCTCTACACGCTGGCTCAGCGCGAAACTCTGCGCTTTCTGGCCGTTTGGACACAGACCCTGGTGGCGCCGCTGGTGACAGCGGGATTGTTCCTGCTAATCTTCAATATCGCCGTCGGCCCAGGGCGGCCAGATGTGATGGGTGTACCATTCCTGACCTTTCTGGCGCCGGGGATCATGATGATGACTGTGATTCAGAACGCCTTTGCGAATACGTCGTCGTCAATGGTGATCGCCAAGGTTCAGGGCAACATCGTCGATACGCTGATGCCCCCACTGTCGCCGCTGGAAATTCTGTTGGGCTATCTTGCTGGTGGCATTGTTCGAGGCGTCCTGATCGCCTTTGTTGTGGCAGTGGCCCTGGCGCTTGTTCTGGGGTTGGTACCTCAGAACCCTCTGATCGCACTTCTTTTTGTCATTCTCGGCGGTGCATTCATGGGGGCGCTAGGCCTGTTTGCGGGGATTTTCGCCAACAAGTTCGACCAGATGGCAGCCATCACCAATTTCATCGTGACTCCTTTGGCGTTTCTGTCCGGCACGTTCTATTCGGTCGAGGCCTTGCCGCCCGTCCTGAACCGGCTGAGCCACGCAAACCCGGTCTTCTATCTGATCGACGGTTTGCGCAATGGCATGATCGGAGTTTCCGACAGTTCACCCTATCTGGGTATGGCAGTATGCAGTGGCGCAACCCTTCTGGTTGGGGCTGCGACCTGGCAAATGTTGCGGACAGGGTATCGGCTTAAGGCCTAAGCTGCCTCGGCCAGCGATCCCGGCTGCAATGCGATCCTTGGCCGCCCCAGCCGGGGATGAAGGCGAGCGGCCACTGCCCAAGCCCCGAACAGAGCAAATCCGCCAGCAGCAAACACGCCGGCCACAGGTGCAAACAGCAGAACCAGAGACGCGGCACCGGGCGTTAGAATGCCTGAAACGTCACGATAGCTGGAGTAAATTGCCGACATTTCGGTACGCTCGGACGGTTTTACTGCCATCAGAAACGGCAGTCCCGCACAGATATCCAGCACGATCAGCCAGACCGAGCCCAATACCAGCGCCGCGACCGAGGCGACAGGCCACCCGGCAAGCACACCGGCGACGACAAAACAAACGCCGCAGGCAGCAAACCCCACGCGAACCGCGGTTCGCAAAGACCGCCCTTGTACCCATCGCAAAATCAGTGGGGCAACGAATAGCATCGCGTTTGTTGCCGACAACAGGATACCACCCAATTGCTCACCCAGCCCGTTTTGAATTGCGAAGATAGGCAGATAGACAACGTAAATCCACCAGCCGCAGGACCGGATCATTGCGAACAAGTATCCGGCAACCAATCTGGGTTGTGCAAAGAACCGAGGTAAAAACACCAGTGGGTTGTTGGCAGGTCCGCGTGCCTTTGTGATCAGTTTTCCATTACCCAGGCGCATACGCCAGAACAGGGCCAGCATGGCGACGGCCGCAATCGCGCTGATGACAAAGGGGGCAGGGGCCCAGACCTCCATCAGCAATACGCCCGCCATCGGGCCGCCGGTCCACCCCAAAGCGCTGTAAAACATGCGGCTGGTCTCGCATCGGCCCAGTTCAATTTTATTGATGTAGTCAAGTACATAGGCGTTGAAGCAGATAAAGGTTACGACCGTGGCGACTGTGTTCAGCGCCAAAGCACCCACAACTGCTGCAGGGCTGCCCTCGATCGCCAGCAACGCGCCGCAGATGAACATGATACAGCCAACGCTGTAGGCCCATCTGCGTGGTACAAACCGTATGATAAACGGCACCATCAGTCCGGCGATCAGCGAGATGATCCCGACCAGAAAGTACAAAAAGGAGACCGAGGACGCGTCGCCCAGCGCACGATACATCACCAGCGGAAAGACTGAGATCAGGATTCCGCGTACAATGGCCTCGAACCCGGCAAGGATGCCAAAATCGCGGACTGAAGGGGCAGGGGCGTGGCGAACCCATTCTGGGATGCGTCGTTCATGCATGGGCAAACTCTCAAATCAACTCGGGCCGGTTAGCATCCGGGATCAGAGTGTTCATGAGGGTTTGCGACATGGGCGTCGCCCTCAGGCTAAGCGCAATGAATTTTTGTATGATTAGCTGTGACGCGCGCGGGATTCCCGCCAAACCATGATCAGCGCGCCGGTCAGGATGATGGCCGATCCTGTCAGGCTGATTGCATCCGGAATAACGTCAAATACAGCAAAGTCGTAGAATGCTGCGAAGATAAGCGTGGCATAGCTGATCGGAGCCACAAATGAGGCGTCCGCTCGCGCCATTCCGTTCACGAAACAGGCCTGCGCGCAAGCCATCAACACGCCGATTCCCGCCAACGCCGCCCATTGAGCAGGGGTGGGCATTTGAAACACGAAACTCACCGCAACTGTCGCGATGGTCAGCCCCATAGCGTTGTTCACAAGCAGGATCTGGATCGGCATCTCGCGGCCCGAGAGTTTCTTGATGAAAATCAGCTCCATCCCGATCACCGCTGCAGCCGTCAGCGCCAGCAATGCGGCGGGCTGAAAGCTATCGGGTGTCGGTCGCAGAAGGATCAAAGCGCCCGTCAACGCCACAGTGGCGGCAAGCCAGCGCCATGGTCCCACGCCCTCCTTCAGTAGAGGAATGGCGAGGACCATCGCGAAGACCGGGTTCAGAAAGGAAATCGCCGTGGCGTCGGCTATCGGAATATAGGCGACCGAGGCGAACATCAGTGTAATCCCCAGCCAGCCAAAACTGGTTCGCCCGATGTGCAGGCCCCAATGCGGGCGGCTCACGCGCGGACGCAGAATGCCGACCGCGCTGATGATCACCAGAAATGCGAACAGAAATCGCCCATGGCTGATCTGCATCGGATGCAGCGCGGGGCCTAGCGTATCCGTCCCCAGCGCCTTGGCGAGCAACGTGGTTGCCGCAATGAAGGCGCTGGCCGCAAAGATCAACGCGGCCGCGAGGGGCGGGTTATGTCTTTGGGCGACAAACATGGCCAAGCGGTGCGCCAGCGCGGGCCGAATGGCAAGTGGCAAAGCTTTGTTTCAGGGCGAAATTTTCGAAACGTCGATTTTCAGGGTTTTCAGATCCTGCACGCCCCGCTATACGGCGTCTCATGATCAAACATGCACATATCCTGCGCCTCCGACGCCGACGCATCTTTGCGTAACCGGCCCGTTTGATCCATTTGCGCTGTCCAAATCGGCGCAGTCCCAACCAAATCTGTTGACGAACCCGGCCTTCGTGTATCACTCACGGGGCTTAACCTACCTGAAAAGGATGATCCGATGATCCCGTCCGTTCTGCCGACCTATAACCGCGCGCCCCTTTCTTTCGTGAAGGGCGAAGGCGCCTGGCTGACCGAGGCAGACGGCCGACGTTTTTTAGATCTTGGCGCCGGGATCGCGGTGAACGCATTGGGCCACGCGCATCCAGCGCTGGTGAATGCGCTAACGGAACAGGCACATGCGCTGTGGCATGTCTCGAACCTCTATAATATCCCGCAGCAGCAGGCGCTGGCTGACAAGCTGGTCGAACACACCTTTGCCGACACGGTGTTCTTTACCAATTCCGGCACGGAATCCTGCGAACTGGCCGTGAAAATGGCGCGGAAATATTTCTACGACAAAGGGCAACCCGAGCGAGTCGAGATCATCACCTTCGACGGCTCTTTTCATGGCCGTTCCTCGGCAGGAATAGCAGCCGCGGGGTCTGAAAAGATGACCAAGGGTTTTGGTCCGCTGTTGCCCGGTTTCGTCCACGTTACCTTTGGCGATCTCGATGGCGTCACAAACGCCATCACCGAAAAGACCGCCGCAATCTTGATCGAACCGATTCAAGGCGAAGGTGGGATCCGCCCTGTGCCGGACGCGGAACTCAAAGCCCTGCGCCAGATCTGCGACGACAACGGCTTGTTGTTGATCCTCGACGAGGTTCAATGCGGCGTCGGTCGGACCGGCAAGTTGTTCGCCCATGAATGGGCGGGCATCACCCCGGATATCATGATGGTCGCCAAAGGTATCGGCGGCGGCTTCCCACTGGGTGCGGTGCTGGCCGCTGAAGATGCGGCCAGTGGCATGACCGCAGGAACGCACGGTACGACTTACGGCGGCAACCCGCTGGGCTGCGCAGTTGGCTGCGCGGTGATCGATCAGGTCGCTACCCCTGCGTTTCTCGAAGGGGTCAATCGGAAGGCCGGAATGCTACGCCAAAAACTCGAAGGCCTGATTGCGGAACATCCCGAAGTCTTTGAAGAGGTACGCGGCGCCGGCCTGATGCTGGGCCTGAAATGCAAGGTGCCCAATACCGACATGGTGAACGCAGGCTATGACAACGAGGTCATTACTGTTCCTGCTGCTGATAACGTTATCCGCCTGCTGCCTCCGCTCACGTTGACCGAGGATGACATAGCACTAGCCATGATTCGTCTCGACAAAGCCGCCGCGCAGGTCGAGGCCAAACTGACCACAGCCTGATCTTCAGCTTCATCGCAATTCTCCGAAGGGTCGTGGCGGTGCCCCGACATTCGACAGTTAAAAGTGAAATGATATGAACCACTTCCTTGATATCCACAAAACCGACGCAGCGGACCTGCGGTCTATGATCGATCAGGCCAGTGCAATGAAGCAGGCCCGTCTGGGTCGCCCTAAGGCTGCCCCCGACGATGAACAGCCGCTGGCGGGCCGCATGGTTGCGCTGATCTTTGAAAAACCTTCGACCCGGACGCGCGTGTCCTTTGACGTGGGTGTGCGTCAGATGGGCGGCCAAACCATGGTGCTGTCGGGCAAAGACATGCAGCTGGGGCATGGCGAAACCATTGCCGACACAGCCCGCGTGCTTTCGCGCTATGTCGACATGATCATGATCCGGACCTTCGATGAAACTATTCTGACCGAGATGGCGGAATACTCGGACGTGCCCGTAATCAACGGCCTGACCGACCGCACTCACCCTTGCCAGATCATGGCCGACATCCAGACCTTTGAGGAACATCGCGGCACCATCACGGGCAAAAAAGTGGTTTGGACTGGTGACGGCAACAACGTGTGCGCTTCGTTCCTGCACGCTGCGGCCCAGTTCGGCTTTGATTTGACTTTCACCGGACCGGCTCAATTCGACCCCGAGGAAGAATTCATGGGCCTCGCGCGTCAAAAAGGATCAAAAATCGTGGTCGAACGGGACCCGTTCAAAGCCGTAGAAGGCGCCGATCTCGTTGTCGCCGATACCTGGGTTTCAATGCATGATTCCCAATCAGCCAAGGAACGTCGCCATAACATGCTGCGCCCGTATCAGGTCAATGCCGAGCTTATGTCTCACGCCAAGCCCGATGCGCTGTTCATGCACTGCTTGCCTGCACACCGCGAAGAAGAGGCGACCTCAGAAGTCATGGACGGCCCCAACTCGGTCATTTTCGACGAGGCCGAAAACCGCCTGCACGCGCAAAAGGCAGTGATGCGCTGGTGTCTCGAGGTATAAGAGGCGACTTTACGAAATCCACCTGCCATGGGGCTGCGCGTCAAAAAGCCGTGTTGCCCCACGAATCTTTGAAACGTTTGCTCTGACTCACCCGCAACAGCTGTCGCCAGCTTGGATGGGCGGGCAGGGAACTGTTCCGTACGAGCAATAGACGCAGCAATCCCCTTCTTTCGGCTTCAGAACCGAATTGCAGCCTTTGCATTCATAAAACCACTGGCAAGCGTCCGTCGGCATCGTTTCGATTGCTACGTGCCCGCATTCCGGGCAGGTGAGTGAGCTTGCAAGCTCAACGGGTGGTTCTGTCATTCATGCGCCTCCTCATCATTGTGATTGAACTCAAAAGTCTTCGTCTCGGGAAATGGCGGTAACCAGTCTTCTCGCCGAGCTGTCCAGAGTTCGTAGGTGGGCTTTAGTTGGCAGGGTTGATCCAGAGTGCCCAGATGCACTTCGATCTCGTCGTCCGACCGGGCAAAAACCGACGAGCCGCATTTGGGGCAAAAGTACCGTCCTGCGTAACTGTGAGTTTCCCCATCGATTGTCACCGCGTGATCAGAGAAGACCGCAGCCGCATAAAACACAGCGCCATGATGTTTGCGGCAATTCAGGCAATGACAGATGCCTACCCGAAGCGGCGGCCCCTTGGCCTCGATCCGTATGCAGCCGCAATAGCACCCTCCCGTGAGTTTCTCCAAGCCGCACCCCTTTCGAATAATCCTTCCACCAGATTACCGCGATTGCTGTCCAGGCGTCCATGAAATCACATTGTGATGCGGTTGGCGGTTTTGACGCGCCACCTGTCATCCCCCTGAGGTGGACGTCTGTGCTTCGTTTTCGTGGGACTTCTTCGGGCGTTCAAAGCAATAAAAGCGGGCCTTTCAATTTGCCTAAAGCTGCTGCTTAGCCATCATTGCGCACCATGTTTGTGCGCTGGTGAACTTTGTCCCGCCTGCAGGCAGAGTTATATGCATTCCTGAACGATACACCCAAGGGAGAACAGGCATGAGTTGGAACCCTACCCACAGCGCTGACGGCAAATCGGATAACTCCGCGCTTCAAACACTGATCGTTCCACGCGCCCGCGACCTGGGCGGGTTCGAGGTGCGTCGCGCCTTGCCTTCGGTCAAGCGCCAACTCGTTGGGCCGTTCATTTTCTTGAAGTAAATTCGAAATGGCCCAACCAATTACACATGCTGAGGTTGCTTGGTGTGTGCTTGAGTTGGGTTGATCTCCTCTTTCGTTCATGTCCTTTCCAGCGTCCTCGGTCAAAGACTTAAACCAAGGGTAAAACCGCAGGTGCACTCGACCATGGTAGGCCTCATCTCCATGAGATTGCGGGGAGATATTGGGCCTATCACCCAGGGTGAACCTACCGGAACAAGTAGAGAGACACGAACATGGATGTCAGCAATAGAGGCAAGCCCCTAGCGTTCAGCTATCGGAGGTTCTCGTCTGCTCAACAAAGAGACGGTAATAGTATCAAACGGCAGACCGAGGCTGCGCAAGCGTGGTGTGATGCTAACGGTTATGAACTGTCATCGAGTAATTTCGAGGACCTCGGGGTGTCTGCCTTCAAGGGGGCCAATGCGGAAGTAGGGGCCTTGCGTGGCTTCTTAGAGGCAGTAGAGGAGGGTTCTGTACCGCAAGGCTCCACCCTCCTTGTGGAGTCGTTAGATCGCCTGTCGCGTCAACACTGGCAGCGCGGTCTAGCGTTGCTACAGGACATTGTTGAGAGCGGTGTGAACTTCGTAACGCTGTTCGACGAGAAAATGTTTAAAGCCAATGAGCCTATCGACTTTGCTGATGGCATCATGCTGCTAGTTGGGTTCCAGAGGGCGAATGAGGAGAGCGAGGTAAAGTCGAAGCGACTGACCGCTGCTTGGGGTGCGAACACAGACGAGACACTTGCAGGCAACCGAGTGCGCTCCTCTCAGACACCTGCATGGATCGAGGTAGTTGGTGATCCCAAGACATCCCGAGAGTTCGAGGTGATCGACGCCAAGGCCGCACTGGTCCGTGACGTATTCCAGAGGTTTGCCAACGGTGAACGCCCGGTAGGTATTGCCCGCGATCTGGCCTCTCAAGGTGTCCCCGCGTTGATCCGGGGGCAGTGGCGGGGGCAGACTGTCAGCCAGTTGGTACGCTCCGAGGCCGCGTATGGGACACTCGAGATAGGTCGCAAGATCACACCCAAGGAAAAGGACGGCTCACTACCTATCCCCAAGGGGTTGTACCGTAAGGGTGACCGAGTGATCATCGATAAGGTAAGAGACTATTTTCCGAGGATCGTAGACGAGGACACCGAACGTCGAGTGAGGTTTCGCTTGGAGCAACGCGAGGCCGCTGGTGGAGCCGAGGTCAAAACGACATCACCAGTTGAGCCCATGCGTCGGCAAACTAAAGCGGCACTGACGGGTGTACTTAAGGTTCCCGGTACGGACAGGAACGCCAAGCGCAAAGCCTACGCTCGAACCGCAGCCTACATCGATCCGGTCTTGAACACGTACATTGGAGCCGTGCCTCACATTGATGAAGTTCTTATCGACTACTGGCCGGAAATCAGGAAGGCCAATGCAGTGGAAACTACACCAGAGACCGAGGGCCTCGAGGCTGCACTGTTGGATGCTCAAGGCACACTTGAGTACCTCCAATCGAAACCCGCAGTAACGCCCCGTCTACTGATGGCTGCGCAGGCTGAGGTCGAGGAACTCGAGGCTGAACTGAAACGGATCGCCGAGAGCGTTGGTATGGGCGTAATCGATCTTCCCCGCGATGTGAGCGACCTCGAGCCTCATGAGTTGAACGCGTTGGTGCGGAGAGTTGTTGCTCGGATCGACGTACATAAGGGTGAGGAGATGCGCCTCTCAAAGACACCACGGAAACGCGCTAAAGGCATCAGAGTGCCACACCCCGTCTATGACCTCAGCGTCACCATGCGTAACGGTATTCAGTTAAGCATCGGCAAGGGCCTGAGCGGTCTTAAACCGAGGAGGCCATCAAACGAATTGATCCACTAGGCGACTGAAACAACTACCTTTTGATTGGGCCGAAAAGGCCCATCGAAACACAGCGAACACTTGCGATATAGAGGCGGTTAACATATTGAAAGGGTTGCAAAAACAGCCTTCAGTTGTTCTTGATTTGGTGACTCGCACGGTCTATCCGGGTTCCATAAACATGGTACGGAAGGACACCACAAATGAACCTGAAACATTTCTCGAGCGTCGAAGAAGTCATCAAGTTTGCTATGGATGAAACACTCGCGGAACTCCGCCTGTTCACCAGACCAGAAGCGATGTGCAGCGATGCGGTTAGTGACGATGAATACTACGCGTTGGACGCAAAGATCGACGACCTACAGACGGTGGGACGCGAGATGGGTCTTCGGGTGTGAGCCGGTCCAAACGCCACTCTGAATTGAGGCACTTCTCAAGCGTTTACGAAGTTCAAGAGTTCGCCTTCGACGAAGCAATCAACGCGACACAACGGAACATCCGAGAAAACGTTGAGCGTGATGGTCTCGTGGCAGATGATGATTACAAAGCCTTGCAACGGAAAATCGATGATCTCCTAACAGTAGCGCGGAGCCTGGGGTTACCGCAGTAGGTTACGGCTTGGGTCAATTACTGCGCACTTCTGATATACCCCGGAACGTCTCGACTGGTGTACTACTGGTCGGGACGGGACTACCGGAAGCCCAATGGGATAAGGGGTTTCGAATTACTGCTGACTTATGAGAGAAGAAGAAACGAAAAGTTATATCTATAGGTATCACTCAGAGTTACCCCATAGGTTCAACCCTCAGTATCTCCCGGTGTGATTGATGATGGTGATCACCACCTTTCAATAACACTCTACAACCACCCCGAGTTCTCATCAGGTCCTTAGCCTGATGCTATGGTCGGGAACACACGCTATGTTTCCCCTCTCAGTTCAGTGATCCTCACCGATCACCCATCATCCTAATTCCAACACCACATCGATCTTGGTCCTTTGTTCGATGCTGGTTCAGGTCCCACACGGTTCCCCTCAAAGTACACCCTGCGTGTATTGAGTGGTCGAGCTAGTGGGACCTTTTACCGTTTCACTCCGTCCGTGATGTCTGTTGTCAGCTTGGCACATGGGCGGGTTGATGGGGGTCTCTGTTCCTTGGTGACTGTTTCACAGAGACCCCCAAAGTAATCCCAACGCATAACCCAGCACTAGCATCTAGCGAGGTTATCTTCCAAGGCTACGATGCCGATGGGAATATCTTAGTTCTCGGAGGCAACCAGAGTAACGGTGTGAACATCAAACCGTACAACGCGGGCCGACTTCTGGGGTATCGCAGAGCGCCTGGAACTAACGGCACTGCGGAAACGCTACAAGCACTAAGTTAAACCAAGCAACCAGAGTGAAGGAAACGCAAGAGTCTCGAGGATTTTCCTTAAGCTCAATACCGAGAACTTAGAGGGAGCCAATCTGGCTCCTTCATTTCTCGCAGATCACACTCGACTTTCCGTCAGTCGGCGATGCGGTTAAAACATCTCAACTTAATGACCGCTGAGAGCCCTTTTTGACCGATGCTGCGCGCTTCGCGAATGTCCGGTGACGGGTTTCACGCGTTCAAAGAACTAACCGGTACTACGGAGCGATTAGAAAACCGGATTAGACGTTGGCACTGTGCTTTCAATCCAGCCAAAAGAAAATTATTCAATAACCAAATTACTCTTTTATATCAGATACTCACCCATCTAGACGGCTAGCAACTGCGGTGTTACGCAAACAGCGTAGCGCAAGGAGTTAAAGCTAGTGCAGACACCATTAGACGGAGAACTGGCGTTACTCATGCGCCCCATCCCAAGCACCATGGCAACAGACGAGGAACCTGTGATCATCGGTGGTTTGCCGCGTTTACCTGACGATATGGATTGGCCGCGTCAGGCGGATGGCACTCCAACTCATTTCTTTGCCCAATTCGATCTCAGTCGCCTAAAAATGCAACATGATGGGTGTCAAACCCCTGATTTTCCCGACAAGGGAACGCTCTTTGTGTTTATTCCTCTCGGTGATCAAGGATTTCACTCGGAGTATACCGCTCAGGTTCTCTATACAGCAGCTTCAACATCGGATCTGCCTGAGCGAAGTCCACCTCACGGCATCTACAATGTCCTGGAGCAAGACCCCAGCTATATGCACTCAGACGGAATGACACATGATGGCACAGTCCTATTACGCCGCCATGTTGACGTGTTACCCTTCTATTCACCTCTTCCTACCCTCCAAAATCGCGAACTACGGCAATCCGGAAACGAGGAAGAATGGAAACGCGGCCTTGACGCAGAGAAGGCGCAAGATGACCTCCACCGAAAGAACATCGCTGAGGCGTTGCGTGGGGCGAGGCCACTGAACTCATGGCTTGGCGACTACGCAGCCCAAACGCAGTCTGTTGATGTTCTTCCTTACAGTTACGACCGGCACTTGAGTAAAATCCCACGGAGACAGCGGTATTTCGATCTTGAGATGTTGGATTGGCGTTTTGTTTACGATTGGTCACACTTCTTCTACGGTCGTTGTCTGCGTCGAGCCCGTAAGGAAATGCGGCGCGCAGAGACCAACTGGTTGAGCAAGTGGTTTCGTCCCCGTATCCTGCGTCGTGTGGAAATCCACATCGCCGAGTTTGAGAGTATCAAATACAGTCCAAGTGATGAATTCACGCCACAAGCTTCAGTACAACCTCCTAACGCGTCGGCCCCTTTTGACGAGCAGGTAAAACACTGGCTGCACCTTGCGGCACAGCTAAAAGGACCGCTGTTGCCCCATCTGCGACAAGCTTTCGTAAACATGCTGATCGAGATCGACAGACGCGCAAAGATAAGTGGTTCTAATGGAAATCGACAACCTGCGGAAATTGGGATGCTAGAAAGCTATGTGCGTGGATCTCCGGTTAATTCAGACACAACTTTGACCTATGCATCAGACGCGTTCGCACATGCGTTGCCTAGTGAGCCTGTACATGTCCGGCGGCAAGATGACGGCCTGTCTCAGATCGACCGATGGGACTTGAATTTGGCAAAAGTCTACTCGTCTGCCGCAGCTAAATCTGATTACGCTCGTGCTGTACTAGGAACCACACCGCTTCAATTGTTTGGACGAGGCGATGCGGTTCAAAACGCTGTCGATGACCATATCGGTGATGTCTTATTGATGCAGATTGGCGAGGCTATTGGATTGCCGTTGGATATCGGACCAGACATGGCTCTGCATCTTTGGATCAAGCCTGAAGATCTAAAATCTGGGTGCTTTGATCACGTCGAAACAACTATCGAAATGACTTAGACAATCGGATTAAGGCGCGATTGCAGAGAAGCGGACATCGATGCAACCAGAGTAAACGGCAGGTTCGTCCGCACGGCAGACACAGGCGGATAGCCAAAGGAGCGATCATCAGGAAGGTGATTGTGTCCTACCGCAGGGCCGCTCAGGGTGAGTTCAAGCAACTCCGAGAGATCATCAGGGCCGAGAAGCAAGGTCGGGGTGAACTCTTGAAGGCCCAGGTCAGACGGAACCGCGAGTTGTTCCCGGTGACGGCTGGGGGTGGAACCGTGCGGGTGAAGCGCAGGACGTTTGAGGATTTGCTTAGAGAGAGACGTTGAGTGAACTTGGAGGGAGCCAGTAAGGTTCCCTCCTTTTTGCTATTTTGAGAACACTGCAATTATCTTAGCAGCAGCGGTAGTCAAACCTGCAACTTGTGGCAACGCTGATACTAGCGCGTTCCAGAATGCTTTTACTCTGCTGGGTTTCTGTTCGCCCTCTAGTTCGTCAACTAAATCTCCGAGAGCTTCGCGAGATTGATCGCTCCCGTTTTCGTTCACAAATCCAACGAGTGTTGCGATGGCTTGAGCAAGCTCGGTGTCGGTCTTTTCAATTACGCTATAGGAATTTTGTATGTTGTTTCCGATGACAACATTGGACTTTTCACCTGTGACAATCTTTATACCTGCGCCCAAGTAAGTGTCTTCGTTTATTCTCTCGTTTGCCTTGGCGGTCTCTTCTTTCATCTTTTTTTCCTCAGTCAATTTGCGCATTTCAAACGCATCAAGGATTTCTCCGGGTTTACCAGTATCTTCGAAGGCAACTTGGAGGCCAACCAACCCTACGCCCACAGCTAGAACAAATGAAATGATGGGCACTCCGATTGGAAAATCTTCATAGCTAGGTCCATTGATCCATCTGAGGAATGCAATCCCGCTTGGTAGGCATAAAATAGTCCAAAATAGACCTTGCAAAACAAGTGCCTTTTGGCTGGCTCTGACATAGACTTCGTAGGTCTTTGGATCGTCGACAGATAACTGCGAAGCAAGGTTTCGATAGCGAACCGCTTCCGCGACTTCATGTGCGCTTGGACCTTGATTACTAGACATTAACTAAGCTTTGCTCATTGTGAATGACAGTAATGTACCATAACTGTGAACGCGCCAAAAGTTACTTCGGGCCTGCTTTTGGCTATCTGGTTGGCAACGGAATGAACTCCTGATCATCACCGGGCGGCAGGTGGAACCGTGGATTACTCTCCCAAGCCTCAGCCCGCCATGCCTCCTTGGCTTCCTCGATACGCTCCTTGGAGGACGCCACGAAGTTCCACCAGATATGCCGGGGTCCCTCTAGAGTCTCCCCGCCCAACATCATCACCCGTGCGCCTCTCTCACCGGCCTTCATAGACACCTGGTCACCGGGTCGGAATACCATCATTTGTCCGGCTTCGAAGGTATCCCCAGAGACCTCCACCGACCCCTCTACTACATACACTCCGCGATCCTCATGGTCATCTGGCAGAGGAATGCTGGCACCCGCTTGAAGCACAGCATCAGCGTAAAACATCTCTGCAGGTGTCTTGACCGACGCACGTTCCCCGTAGGCGTTGCCAAGGATTAAACGCACCTCTTTGCCTTCACCTTCCATCAACGGCAGAGCGTCAGCAGGGGCGTGTTCAAAGGTAGGAGCTAGGTCCTCGTGGTCCTTTGGCAGCGCAACCCAAGTCTGAATGCCGAAGAATGGCATAGGGTCCACTTGAGTTTCATCGTCAGTTCTCTCTGAGTGAGTGATACCCCGACCTGCCACCATCCAATTGACGGCCCCCGGTTCGATCCAAGAGTCGGTCCCTAAGCTATCTCGGTGGTGCATACGTCCACGGTAGAGGTAGCTGATGGTCGCTAAGCCGATATGAGGGTGAGGGCGTACGTCCAAACCTTTTGTCGGGAGTAATTCAGCGGGTCCCATTTGATCGAAAAAGATAAAACTTCCAACCATCTGGCGCCTTGGCGCGGGCAGGGCGCGGCGTACCTCGAAGCCACCAATATCGCGGGCACGTGGGATGATCACGGTCTCTATGGCGTCCATGGCGTCACCAGTGGGGCAGTGGTGGTCTAGCGCAGGGTTCCAAGACATAGGGCGTACTCCTTTGGCTATACCCCTAAAATGGCGCAGACGGGAGAAGAGTGAACCCTAAGCATCCCTCAGGGTTCGACGATGATTTCGGTTGCAGGTGTGAGGCCTTTCTGATCGTGCTTTTCTAGAGGACGTTGTAAAGCCTTTGCACTTTTGCCCTGATATCGAAAATCTTTGGAGAGATAGTCCTTCATATGGTCCCGCAATAGCTGCATCTTTAGGTCAGTCCGTAGCTCGTAGATTTCCCGGTCTGTCAGGTCACCAAGGCCTTCTTGAGAAGAGTTGGAGACATCTGTTGCGATAATACTGACCTTCGAAAGGTTTAAGCGCTGCTGGTTGATCCGCATGATCTCAGAAATTAGGACTCTCGCTAGTTTGTATGAGGCCGCGATGATCGCACTCGTGATAACCACATATGGCATCCGAGTCACTAGTATGGATAGTATGCTTACCCCTTCGTTCCTATCTAGCACTGTCGTGAGGTTTGCGGCGTTAAAGACCAAGAGACCGGTGACAAGGACTAAGAGAAAAATCGGAACCGCAGCCATCTTCCAGTAGGTTCGGATGTTTTGCGCACCTTGAGAAACGAATGCGCCAATCTCGGTCGGAAACATGTTTACATCGTCTTGCAGGTCTCGGAGAATTTACCGTTCTTCGGCTATATCAATGGCAAGTTTCTCTCGAACCGTCGATCTCTCGGAAATGGTCTCTTGAATATTACTTCGCCGTTCATCAAGATCAGCAATCGCCTCTTCTCTTTTAGCGATATCTGCCACGAGTGCATTTCTCTCTTCCGTTAATCTTCCGACGTTATTACTCAGTTCGGTTGCATTTTTTTTCGCCTCGTTGATCTCGGCGTTCGTTTCCCGTAATTGTTCCTTTGCTTCCGAAATTCTATTGTTCGCCTGTTCCGCGTCTTCTATCGCTTGATCAGTATTTGAAACGATATCGGCCTTGTAGCGTCCTAAACGACCAACGAGGCGGACGAAAGACTCGAGTTCTCCAGTTTGGAAACCAACCAGTTGTACCCTTGTTATTTTGGTGTCGGTAAACCATTTCTTGGGCGGCTTGAAGGCGACTTCTCGTACCAGTTGGTTAACAGGTGCTCGATAAGTGTTCTGGTCTGATTTTGAAAACTCCTGAACAACTTCCCCTCCTTGAGCAAGGGTCCACTTGAATTCAAATTCATTGAATGAGCTGTAGTTTTCCTCGTTTACTATTACTTCGCTGAGAAAAACCGGTTCCTTGAATGAGTATTCATACCAACGGTTTGAGCCTCCGATAGGTTCAGTAGAACCGGAATTCGCGGCGAGTTTGGCCGTTTTGCGGTCTTTCCCGTGCAGCAAGTCGAATGGTAGCTGCGAACGCGCAGGGACTTTGATGTCCTTGAGTTCCTGCGCCTTTTCGTAAGCCCGCGTTAGGTCCGTTTCTTCTTCCACTGGATCGCCCTACCTAATAAACAATCTGAACGAACCCGAGATTATGACTTAACTTGCTCGGTTAAAACATAATTCTTCCTTGGGTTGGATTTTGAGTACAAAATTCGTGCAGGTAATAAATGCGCGATCCTTCCCGCGATCCCCCCGTGGCCCCCCTTCGATCACTCGGAGATAACTTGGGGTACACCCGCCAGGTACGCCGGATGCTCAGGTGCAGCCATGGAAACCGCCAATTACCTGCTAATTGATAGGTCCTGATGAAAAGATCGAATAAAACTCTTCAACCAGATGGGTCCCGCCGAATTCATCACAGAAGGCGGCATTGATGTCCGCCCGCATCCTCATATCGGGCTCGGTACGGTTACCTATCTGTATCAAGGAGAATTCGAACACCGCGACAGTCTTGGCACTCATCAGATGATCTATCCGGGCGAAGTCAACTGGATGGTTGCAGGGCGTGGTGTCACCCATTCCGAACGCACCAGCGCCGAAACCCGCGGCAAAAGGCATAACCTGTTCGGCATCCAGACCTGGATCGCCCTGCCTGAAGCACATGAGGACATGGCCCCTGATTTCGAACACCACAAACAGGGCGCCTTGCCGGAAATTGAAGACAATGGTGTCAGCGCCCGCCTGATCCTCGGATCTGCTTACGGCGAAACCAGCCCCGTGACGATGCTGTCGGATACCTTCTATCTTGACGTGCGATTGAAACCGGGCGCGTCCTTTCCGTTGCCCGACGACCACGAGGACCGGGGCGTCTATGTCACTCAAGGTTCGGTGGAGATTGTGGGAGACAGATTCGACGAAAGCCGCATGATGGTCTTCCGCCCCGGAGACCACCTCTCGGTCAAGGCTGGGCCGCTTGGAGCACGGCTGATGCTGTTGGGTGGGGCGACCCTGAATGAAGATCGGTACATTTGGTGGAACTTCGTCTCATCCTCGAAAGAAAAGATTGAGAACGCCACTCGTGAATGGAAGGCCGCCGATTGGGCAAACGGTGCATTTCACCTGCCACCGGGCGACGATCAGGAGTTCATTCTGATTTCCGAAGAACTGGAACGCACCCGTCCAAGACTGGCGCGGTAAATACCGTATTGCGCAACGTCAGTTAACGCGCATGCTTGCCTGCCCGAATATTCCCGGTGATCCTTCACCAACGGAAAGAGGGTCGTCATGAAAATCGTGATCGCAGGCGCTGGTAGTATCGGTTGTTTTTGCGGCGGCTTGCTGGCGACAGAGGGTCATGACGTGACCCTGCTCGGTCGCGCACGCGTGCTCGACCCGATACGCGTGCACGGATTAACGGTGACTGACTTTTCCGGATTTCAACGGATCGTACCAGCCAATCAACTGAAGCTGGCTGAACAGCCCGACTGTCTGGAACAGACCGAACTGGTCATTGTGACAGTCAAAACCGGTGCGACGAACCAAATCGCTGGCCTGATTGCCCAATTTGCACCCACCGGCGCTCCAGTTCTGTCCTGGCAAAACGGAATGGAGAATACGCGCATCCTGCGCGACGCCCTGCCGGGCCGTGACGTACGGGCGGGAATGGTGCCGTTCAATGTCGTGCCAACCAGGGACGCAACATACCACCGTGCTACGTCCGGCGACATCGTTATCGAGACCGGAGAAGGGACACTGGCCGCGCGTCTTTCCAATGCCGTTTTGCACATCTCGGAAAGCGACGACATCGAGGCGGTGCAATGGGGTAAGCTTGTCGTCAATCTCAATAACGCGCTCAACGCCCTTTCCGGGATGACCCTGCAAGAGCAATTACTCGACCGGGATTGGCGCCGTCTGATGGCGGATCAGATGACCGAAGCGCTTTCTGTTCTCAAAGCCGCCGGGCATCCCGTGGCCTCGACGACGCCTTTGCCCGCGTGGATGACACCGCATATCCTGCGCCTACCGACGCCACTGTTTTCTCGCATCGCGTCGCAAATGCTGACCATCGATCCCAGCGCCCGGACGTCGATGGCTTATGACCTGATGGCGCGCCGACCGACTGAAATCGACAGCCTGCAAGGAGAAATTATTCGCCAGGGCGCGGTGATGGAAATGCCAACGCCGATTAGCGACCGCGTGGCCGAACTGATCCGGCGATCCCCGACCACATCCTTATCGGTTGGGCAAATCAGGCGCTGATAGTCGCATCACCCGAGTTAGTTAAACGCGGTTAGTATCCAGAAGATCGCCCCGGACAAAACGGCTGCTGCAGGCACCGTCACAACCCAGGCTGCAACGATGGTCATGAAATGGGAGCGGCGCACAAGCTTGCGTCGCTGCCGCTCTTCACGCGCCAACCGCATATCTGCAGGTCGCTGACGATTGGAGTTTTTCCGACGACGGTCAGAGTGCCATTCCCGGTAGAAGCCAACACCGAAGACACCTCCGACGGCAATATGCGTCGAGCTGACCGGCAGCCCCAACCAGCTGGCAACAATCACGGTAATTGCGGCGGATAAAGCCACACAAAAGGCACGCATCGGGTTCAGTTTGGTGATCTGGCTGCCCACCATCCGGATCAGCTTGGGTCCGAATAAAAACAACCCGAAAGAGATGCCAAAGGCACCTATGACCATCACCCAGCTG
Organism: Ruegeria sp. HKCCD6426; assembly: GCF_057221115.1. Lineage (NCBI taxonomy): Bacteria > Pseudomonadati > Pseudomonadota > Alphaproteobacteria > Rhodobacterales > Roseobacteraceae > Ruegeria > Ruegeria sp. HKCCD6426. The sequence continues at coordinate 295,062 of NZ_JBWVBF010000001.1, forward strand.
GGGATAGTGACCTTCGCGGCAAAATCTCCGAACTCTGCCGCGTGTACAATTGCGGCTAGCGGTCCAACTGCATTCGCCACGTCATTTGCGCCATGGGCAAAGCTGAGAAACGCAGCCGAGATTACCAGCGGCAGACCGAACAGCGTCTTCAAAGAGCGGGTGCGGTTCTCCATGCCTTCAGATTTGCGACGCACCCACGGCACGGTCACGGCCCAGACCAGCGCACCCGAGCCCAGCCCGATCAGCAGCGCCATCTCAAGCTCGATCTTCGCGATACGTTTGAGGCCCTTGACCGCCAGATAAGTGGCAAACGCGCCAGCCATGAAGGCCACCAGAATGGGCACCCAGCGTCGCGCTGCGGCGATCTTATCGTCCTGATACTGAATTTTTGACTTTATCAACGCCAGAAATCCGGCGGCGATGACGCCGCCCAATACCGGAGAAATCACCCAGCTAGCCGCAATTTTACCCATTGTGGCCCAATCAACCGCGCCGAGGCCAGCTGCGGCAATACCGGCTCCCATCACGCCGCCGACGACCGAATGGGTCGTGGAAACAGGTGCGCCGATCCACGTTGCCAGGTTGACCCACATGGCCGAGGATATCAGCGCAGCCATCATCGCCCAGATGAATACATTGCTGTTTTGCACGGAAGCCGGATCGATGATCCCCTTGGAAATGGTCGAGACCACATCGCCGCCCGCCAGTAGTGCGCCCGCACTTTCGGCGACGGCAGCAATGGCAATCGCGCCGGTCATGGTCAGCGCATTTGCGCCAACCGCAGGTCCCATGTTGTTGGCTACGTCATTGGCCCCGATATTTATGGCCATATAGGCGCCAAATGCCGCCGCTGCAACGACGATAAGCCCGCCATCCGCACGATCAAACAAAACGGCCGCCAACAACCCGGCCAGTACGATAAACGCCAACGCAATTCCTGGCGCTACCAACGGGCGCGAGACATACGCGTTTGCGCGTTCAACATTTGTGATGCGGTGCAGGTCGCTGTCCAGTGCCTGCCAGCGTGACTTTGACGGGGTATCGGTCATATTCTTCAGAGCGCTGTTGCTTTGGGCTCGCGCGCTATAGCCTAATGGCCGTCTGAGCAAGGTGGTTTTCACAAAAGTGAAGTGAAACCGTTACATTTGCATAAGCAAATCCCGTAATTCCGGCTCACGTACTCGTCCGGCAGCTGTTTCCGGCGAAACCCAGCACCGTTTACGTTGATGGGCCTCGGGGAAATCCTCTGCCAGTTCGGCAACGTTAATGTGATAGACGCAGGTCAACACCTGTTGGGCCGAGCCATCCTTGAGGGTCTTGTAATAGCTGAACTGACCGACAGGTTCTTCTCCGATCGACTCGGCGTGTACACCCGCTTCTTCCCAAGCTTCCTGTCGTGCCGTACCCGCTCCGTCCAACCCATTGATCGGCCAGCCTTTCGGGATTATCCAGCGTCCGGTGTCCCGGCTGGTGATCAGCAGAACTTCGGGCCGCCCGCCCATGTTTCTTGTGCACAGCGCTGCACATTGCACCCGATGCGGGCGCAAGAATAGTGGCCTTGCCACTTCTTCCCATATGTTACGCAGCCATTTTGACATGTTCAGCCTGTTTGGCCTCCTTTGGAGTGCCGGATTACTGCCATTTAATCATACACCAAGAATATCTCAATACGATCGGCCGGATTTGCAGGAAATTGCCCGAAAACCGCTGATATTGTCCGGATATGTACCCTAAAATACATGGAAATCGTCCGCATTGGCAGATTTCGGGATCAACACCCCCGGCGTTTCGCTCGCAAGGTGGGATCGGCCTGTGTGGGGTCTTCGGGCCAAGGGTGTTTGGGATATTGCGCTCGCATATCCTTGCGCACATCCGCGTAGGATCCCGCCCAAAATCCCGGCAGGTCCCGGGTAATCTGTATCGGACGCTGCGCCGGGGACAGAAGGGTGATCTTCAACGGCTCGCCCCCCACGACAGGATGCCGGGTGACGCCGAATACTTCCTGCAAGCGCAGCGAGATTTCGGGCACAGCACCGCTGTAATCAATTGGCACTTTACGCCCCAGCGGCGTCTCGAATGCGCCCGGTGCGCGGCGGTCCAGTTCCTGCGACTGTGCCCAATCCAGCCGCGCGCGCAGGGCGGGCAACAGATCAAATCGCTTCCAGTCATCTGCGTTGCGCACCCCGGAAATCATGGGTAGCAGCCAATCCTCCAGTTCCGCCATCAAGCCCGCAGCCGAGAAATCGGGTAGGTCCACGCCTTCAGCGCGCACCAATTCAACCCGCGCTGCCAGCCGGGCGGCAGCTCCGTCCAACCGAAGGCCCAGGTCGCGCACGCCGTCCAGCATGGCTTGCGCGATGGCATCGTCGGGAACGCCTTTCCAAATGCGATCACTCAGGGTGATCGCGCCAAACCGCTCCTGTTGCCGGGCCACAACCCGACGCTCGCGCTTTGACCAATGGCAACTGTCGACCCATTCGATCTGATCCGCAAACAGGTCTCGGATTTCGCGTTCCGAGATTTGCGCGGCCATCCGAATACGCGCCTCTCGCGGGTTTCCGTCAGTGTCGATGGCAACCAGATAAGGGGCTGCAGCCAGCGTGTCGCCGTTGTCCAGTACGACTCCCTTGCCGCCGGACAGGATATAGCGGGGCAGGTCGCCCTTGCGGCGTTGCCCAATCCGGTCCGGATGTGCCAATGCCGCCATGGCCGCCGGGCTCAGGTCACGGTGCTCGTCCGAGTCCTGTACACGCAACCTTCTGGCTTCGGTCTTGATCCGGTCGACGGCGCCGGGGTTGACCTGCCAACGCCGATTGCGCTGGAAAGCGCGCAGGTCGCGCAGCACTTCCATTCGCAGAGTCAGATCCGCAGGTGCGCCCCTTAGTGGATCACGCTCCGCCATCAATGCGGCCAGAGGCGCAGCACGTGCCCCCGCCCGGACCAACATGTGCCCAAGCCGCGGATGCAGCGGCAGTGCGGCCAACGCGCGCCCGTGATCGGTGATCCGCCCCTTGGTGTCCAGCGCGCCCAGCATGCCTAGCAGGGTGCGAGCCTCTGCCATAGCCCCCTCGGGCGGAGCGGTCAGGAAAGCGAGGTCGCCGGGCCCTGCACCCCAGAGCGCCAGTTCCAATGCCAGTCCCGTCAGATCCGCCGCCTCGATTTCGGCGGGTGGGTAGGCCGCCAGCGCACCGTCTTCACCTTTTGACCAAAGCCGATAGCAAGCCCCTTCGGCCACCCGTCCAGCTCGGCCCGCGCGTTGCGTCGCTTCGGCGCGTGTCACCCGTTCCGTCACCAGCCGGGACATCCCCGAACCGGGATCGAACCGCGCCCTACGTGCCTGACCCATGTCCACGACAACGCGTATGTCCGGGATGGTCAGCGAGGTTTCGGCAATCGACGTGGCCAGCACCACTTTGCGGCCATCTTTGATCGGAGTAATCGCAGCCCGTTGTGCGGCAAAAGGCAGGGCTCCGAACAGCGGGCGGATTGTGCAGTTTTTTGGCAGCCGTCCGTCCAGAGCACCTTCGGCACGGCGGATTTCGCCTTCGCCGGGCAAGAAAACCAGCATCCCACCGCCGGTGCTTCGAGTGTCACGCTCGGCCTGAACAACCAGATCGACCAGCGCGTCTAGGCGCCGAGCTTGTACGCCCATGGGTCGGTCCAGCCAGCGAGTCTCGACAGGATAGCTACGCCCTTCCGAGGTCAACAGTGGCGCATCCATCAATTGCCCGACCGGTCCGGCGTCAAGTGTTGCCGACATCGCCAGTAGGATCAGATCGTCCCGAAGGGCACCCGCCACTTCAAGGCACAAAGCCAGACCCAGATCGGCATTCAGGGACCGTTCGTGGAACTCGTCGAAAATCACCGCACCCACACCGGGCAGATCGGGATCGGATTGCAGCATTCTGGTCAGGATGCCCTCGGTCACGACTTCAATTCGAGTGGATTTAGATACTTTGGCCTCACCGCGAACGCGGTACCCGACAGTCTGGCCGACGGATTCCCGCAGTGTTTCAGCCATCCGTTCGGCGGCGGCACGGGCAGCTAGACGCCGGGGTTCAAGCATCACAATCCGGCCCTGACACAGACCGGCTTTCAACATTTCCAATGGAACCCGTGTAGTCTTGCCCGCGCCTGGTGGAGCTTGCAATACGGCCCGGCTGTGGATGCGAAGGGCGTCCAGCAATTCGGGAATGGCGTCGTCAATGGGCAGGCGTGTCGTCATGCGCGCTTTATCCGCCATCCCATCCATGCCGTCCAGTTCTGCTGTGGCCTTACGATCAGAGCAGTCCCGGAATTGGCTTGAGCGCCGGTCCGGTCCAGAGCCAAACCTGTTGTTTGGTGTGGCAAGTGCTCATCGTGCACTTCAACTTACTCGCGATGGTGACACAGGATGTCGCTTTGCGACGGTGCGGGGCTGGACAAATCACCCGGCGGGGCTGCAAGTAGACATGCCGTTAGAAATTGGGGTTGAAATGAACGTGGACAGCCTTGGTGACAGGATCATAAATGGTGACCGGCGCGCACTTGCACGTGCCATCACGCTAGTTGAAAGCGGACGTGCTGATCATCGCGCGCAGGCCACTGAATTGCTGGGTCAACTGGCGGGGGCTGGGCGTCAATCACTGCGCATCGGTCTTTCCGGTACGCCGGGCGTCGGCAAGTCGACCTTTATCGAAAGCTTCGGCATGATGCTGACAGGGCAGGGATTGCGCGTTGCGGTCCTGGCCGTAGACCCCAGTTCGGCCCGGTCAGGCGGCTCGATTTTGGGCGACAAAACCCGGATGGAGCGACTGAGCCGCGAGAAGAACGCCTTCATACGCCCATCCCCGAGCCAAAGCCATTTGGGCGGCGTGGCGCGGCGCACGCGCGAAGCGATCGCACTGTGCGAGGCCGCCGGATTTGATGTTGTGCTGATTGAAACCGTTGGCGTCGGCCAGTCCGAGACCGTGGTGGCCGAAATGTCCGATCTGTTCCTGCTGCTATTGGCTCCTGCGGGCGGGGACGAATTGCAGGGCGTCAAGCGCGGCATCATGGAAATGGCCGACATGATATTGATCAACAAGGCCGATGGTGACTTGAAATCAACAGCGACTCGCACTTGCGCCGACTACGCCGGGGCATTGCGCCTTCTGCGAAAACGACCTCAGGATCCCGAGGGCTTTCCCAGGGCGATGACCGTCTCAGCTGTTGAAGAGCACGGCTTGGAACAAGCCTGGGACGAAATGCAAGGTCTCACTGCTTGGCGTCGCGAAAACGGTCACTGGGAGCGAAACCGCGCGGTGCAGGCGCAATACTGGTTCGAACAGGAAGTCCGCGCGGCGCTTCTGGCCCGCTTGTCTACCGCGCAGGCGCGGGCCGAAATGGACCGGCTAGGCGGCGAGGTCAGGGCTGGACAGCTCAGCCCTTCGGCTGCGGCAGACCTGATGTTGACCGGACTGATTGAGGATTAGGGACTGCGCATACAGAACTTGTTCGAACTACGGCCCGTCGCACGGCGGGCGCTGCAATCAGGGGTTGAACCTCGTTGCTGACCTGAACAGGGATTGATGATATATCTGTTCGTAAACGCATCTGACCCCAGCTTCAGGAGCCGTCGCCAATGCCGAATATCACCGGGACCAATGGCAATGACGATATCGATGTCACAGATGACAACGGCACCCTGAACGGCGCGCCGCAGGGAACGCCGATTGATAATGTCCGGGGCAGGGGCGGCGACGACCAGATCGATGTCACGGACAGCACGATCACAAACAATGTCCTTGGAAATGGCGGCGATGACACGATCACGGTCACCGACAGCACGGTCGGTGGTCGGGTCGCAGGCGGCGCCGGTTCGGATACGATTACCGTCAGCGGCTCGACCGTTGATGAAATCCGGCTTGGTGCTGATGATGACACGCTGAATTTCAGTAGTACCGATGTGGCCGGGTCGATCAATGGCGGCAACGGGACCGATACGCTCAACCTGCCGACCGGGACGGTGGTAGTCGATGACACGCACGGTACTTTCACGGTTCAGGACGGGGTTGGCTATTCCCTCTCGAGCGGTTCATTCACGTTACCTTCCGGTAAAACTGCCACCTATGATTCGTTTGACGCCGGCACAGGATTTCCCTGTTTCACCTATGGCACCGAGATACTGACGCAAAACGGGCCGGTTTTGATACAGAACCTCAGCATAGGTGATTTGATCCCGACACTGGGGGAAGGGGTGCACCCCATCCGCTGGATCGGGCGTCGTCGTCTGAATGCGCGGTCGCTGGACGACAACCCAAAACTCTTGCCGGTGCGAATCCTTGCCGGGGCGTTAGGCGAGGGTCTGCCGCGTCGCGATCTGCTGGTGTCGCGGCAACACCGGATGCTGGTGCAGTCGAGAATCGTTCAGCGCATGTTCGGTACGACCGAGGTGTTGATCCCGGCGATCAAACTGACTGCTCTGCCCGGAATTTTCGTTGATGAGAGTGTTGAGAGTGTCGAATATTTCCATTTGCTGTTCGATCAGCATCAGGTGATCTTTGCCGAGAATGCGCCAACCGAAAGCCTGTACACGGGTCCCGAGGCCATGAAATCGCTCAACCCTGCAGCGCGATGTGAAATTCTAGAGATTTTCCCTGAACTTGCACGTCTGGATTACACAGCCGACCCAGCGCGACTCATCCCGCGTGGTCAGCAGCAGAAACAGCTGGTTGCGCGGCATCTGAAGAACAACAAGCCGCTGTTGCAGACCCCGATAACGTGAGGAGCGTAAGATTGCGGCTTTGGTGCAAAGAATTCGCAGCATCCGACTTGACCCTTCTGGCGATTCCCACTACACGCATCCAACCAGTTTTCGGGCGCGACCTCGGTTTGCGCCCCTTGTGATTTGGCTGCGGATACAACGCCCGGCCTCCAGAAACAAAGGAAGAAACCATGTCGCGCCGTTGCGAACTGACCGGAAAAGGCCCGATGACTGGCAACAATGTCAGCCACGCCAAAAACAGAACTCGTCGTCGTTTTCTGCCAAACCTGAACGATGTCACCCTGCAGTCGGAAACCCTGGGTCGTGGCGTCAAGCTGCGCATCTCGGCGGCTGCCCTGCGCTCGGTCGACCACCGTGGTGGTCTGGACGCGTTCCTGGCAAAAGCCAAAGACGAAGAGCTGTCTGATAACGCTCTGAAAGTGAAGAAAGAAATCGCCAGGGCGCAAGCCACGGCCTAAGCCTTTCTCCATTTCCAAGATTTTGGCCCTGCACCCCTGTTGGTGCAGGGTTTTTGTTTTGCGCTAAGGGTACTGTCGAACAGTGTTTACGATTTAATATTAATTCGGACTTTTAGGTGACATTGTTCACATATCGCTCGCTGAATGTGAGTTAAGTTTGCTCATATTCAATTAGCGGAGACATCTCAATGCCTATCAAAGTCTTTGATTTTTTGGCTCTGCTACCTGCACTTCTGAGCAAAACCTTCAGTACGTGTGCTCGGATGCAGCGGCGGGTCAATCGGCAACATAACAGCCTGAATGTCGAAAACGTCAAACGCCACAGGCTGGACCCCTGACGCAACGCCGCAGGCGCGCGATATGTTCTTGAAGCCTGGGTTTTCCCCGACCTATACCGCAAGTCGACATGACAACCGTGTATCGCACATTTCTGCCCATGGTCCTGTCTCTGCTGGTCATACTGACCGGTCAGGGCGTTGCGGCTTCGCGTGGGGTTGATCGTACTGTCGGCCAGATGGTGCTGTGCACCGGAACCGGTCCTGTCGTCGTCTATATGAATGAAGATGGCGAGCCGACCGGTGCTCCGCACTATTGTCCGGATTATGCGCTGTCGTTGCTTGGCGCGATTCTTGCATTGCAGCCTGATCTGCCGGCTGCACCCGACCGACCCCGACACGAGTTATCACAACGTTCCGATGGCCTGATTGCCGCCCCGGTACCACAGACGCCGGCAAGGGCGCCTCCTCGCGCTGTCTGATTCCTTCCACTGAATTCAGACACTTTTTGCAAGGAGAGGCATAATGTCCTTCAAATCCAAACTTCTGGCCACGCTGGCCGCCGCATCGCTTGCCACCTCTGCCCTAGCTGGGGGCGAAATCAAGGTCGATGACGTCTATGCCCGGTCATCTGGTAAGAACGCTAAGGCTGGCGCCGCATTCATGATGATCGTCAACCAAGGCGATGCTGAAGACCGCTTGATCGGAGTGACATCGGATGTCGCCGCCCGGGTTGAATTACATACCCACAAGATTGATGAAAACGGCGTTGCCAAGATGGTTCATGTCGAGGAAGGCTTTGCCATTCCGGCAGGTGAAAGCCACATGCTGAAACGCGGCGGTGATCATGTGATGTTCATGGGCCTCACGCAGCCGTTTGAACAAGGTGCGATGGTGCCGGTCACGCTGATCTTTGAGCAGGCAGGTGAAGTGCAGGTCGAAATCCCGGTTGATCTGGAGCGCTAGGACAGCGGCGCGCATTCCAACTAAGGTCAGGCCTTTCTTCGGGCCGAAATCGGGCGTCATCCATACATCAGACCGGGCATTGCCCGGTCTGTTGCGTTATTGGTTGATAGAGCGCATTGCCAACCGGTCACCGGCACGTTTGAAACGAGCAGCCAGGAAGAACATGACCACCGCGATGGCCAAGGCCGAAAAAGCGATTGCCCACCCCAAAGCCACTAGGCCACTGCCGGGCCAAAACAACAGCACCAGCCCGATTATCAGCGCTACAAGGCCCGAGTTTCGCACTGTCGACCGTTCCGGGTCCTTTTCATGCATCTGTGACATGGCCAGCAAAGAACCGATTCCCATGATCAGCGCCCACGCTCCTAGTAGGAAGAAGGTCAGCCGGGCTGCACCCTCTGGCCAGATCAACAGCACCAGCCCAATCAAAATTGCCCCGATCCCCACACCACCGACGACTCCGCAGCGCCCAAATCCCAGCAGGGTCAGGCCTCCATCCAGAACCAGCAGCAGCCCTACTAATCGCAGCAACAATGATATGCTGCCGGTAGGCCAGAACAGCGCTGCAACGCCAACGAACCCTGCCAACAGGCCCCGCAACAGGAAGGTCCACCACAGATTGGCCAGATTATCGCTGAGCGCATCGCGCGACCGGATGCTGACATCATCAAGTATTTCACCACTTCTTGTCTCAGGCTCTGTCATGGGGCTCTCTCGTTTTGGGCTGACTGCAGCATAGACGACCAATTCCCGCTCTGTCTGCTGATTCTGCTGTCAGCGTCGGCCGAGATGCCTGTTCACCCAGCGGGGTACGGTTTCTGAGGCCGGTCCAAATACCGTTTCGTCAAAGCTGGACACTCCGACCGAGGGTTCCAGATTCAGCTCGATGGTCCGCGCACCGGCGGCGATGGCTTCGTGGACGAAGGCGGCAGCTGGGTAGACCTGGCCCGAAGTCCCAATAGCGGCAAAAATCCGGGCCTCGTTCAGGTGGTCATAGATTTCGTCCATGCGGTAGGGCATTTCGCCAAACCACACGACGTCTGGCCGGGCAGAGGATGAGTGACAGGCCGGACACCGCTCGCCCACAGCCATTTCCGGTGGCGCAGTCCAACGATGCTCGCAGGCCGCGCATAGCGCCCCGGCTAGAATGCCGTGCATGTGGATAACACTCTTGGCCCCACCGGCCTCGTGCAGGCCATCGACGTTTTGCGTCACGATTACGACTTCGCCGGGCCAATCACGCTGAAGCGTGGCTAACGCTTCATGCGCCAAGTTGGGCAGTGCCTTTGCTGCCTGAACCCGGCGTGCGTTGTAGAACCCGTGGACCAGCGCGGGATCGCGGGCAAATCCTTCTGGCGTGGCGACATCCTCGACCCTGTGTTTGGCCCATAATCCGTCTTCGTCGCGGAAAGTGCCCAATCCGCTTTCCGCGGAAATCCCGGCTCCGGTAAGAATGACGATCTTTTCCATGTCCCCTCCGCAGGTTAAACCATGCCCCATGACACACCGTATCCTTTTCGTCTGCCTGGGCAATATCTGCCGTTCACCTGCTGCCGAAGGCGTCTTTCGCGCCCGTGCACCGCATCATGAAACCGACAGCGCAGGAACGTCGGGTTGGCATATTGGCGATCCACCCTATGGCCCCATGATAAAAGCCGCGAGGGCACGGGGCATTGACCTCAGCGATCTCAGGGCGCGGCAGTTCACGGCAGAAGATTTCGACCGGTTCGATTTGATCATCGGGATGGACGCCAACAACTTCGCCGATATCGAAGAGTTGCGTCCTGCTGGCAATGACACGCCGGTGCGCCTGCTCACCGATTTTGCGTCACATTCCGGGGCGGACCATGTCCCCGATCCGTATTACACTCGCGACTTCGAGGGCGTGCTGGATCTTATCGAAACGGCGGTTGAGGGGTTGGCAACACACCTAAATCCCTAGGTAGCCATAACTTTCAATCTGTCGCTGAGCCACGGCAGTTGCGTCACCGCGGGGTCAATGATCTGGCTTTGCATCAGCCGCCGGATCATGCCCGCAACTTCCTGCGGAACCTGATCGGACCAATCCGAACGCGTGAACAGTGATATCGTGCGCGAGAACTCTCCGAACGGGGCAGGGTGCACCTCAAGCCCGTCATGGAACCTTGCTGCGCGCATATAGCCCAGCGGCGTGGTAATCGCCCAGCCCAGGCCCCGCGCGACCATCGCCATCAGTGCCAGATGCGAGCCAATCTCGAACCGTTCCTCAAATTCCAATTGCTTCCGCGCAAGGTGTCCTTCGATCTGGCGGCTGATTAGTTGTTCGCGTGCGTAGCGTAGGAACGGCAGATCCTGCATTGCGTTTCCTGCTCCTTTTGGAGCCACCAGAATGAAAGGGTCCTGCACCAAGGGGTACTCGACCACACCTTCCAGTACCTCGCCACTATGAGCCGAGACTGCCATGTGCAGGCGCTGTTCCTCCAAGGCCTGAAACAAATCGAGACTGGACAGGGTGATCAGCTTGAATTTCGACCGCGTCAAACTGTCGGCCAGCAATGTCGCCAACCGCGGCGTCAGATCATTGTCGAAATCGTCGATCAGGCCGATGGACAGAGTGGTCAGGTGCCCAAGATCCATCACGGCCAGTTCGCCTTGGGCCATCTGTAACTCGGCCAGAACCGTTTCCGCGCGCGCCAGAAAGCTACGCCCGGCCTGCGTCAGCCGCATCGGCCGCCGCCCGTGATCCACCAGTTCGGTGCCCAAGGCTTTTTCCAGATTGCGCAATTGCTGGCTGACCGAGGGCTGGCTGAGTCCCGTGATCTCGGCGGCTTGCGCCACCGATCCCGTCCGCGCCAGCGCCTCGAACACTTCAAGGCCCCGCAGGGTCAGCCCTTTCATCACCATCAGATACACCTTTCGCTGCGCCATTTCTGGGGGGCAGACGAGATCAGGTCAAGGATTGAAGGTGTCTTAGCTGCAAACAGCCTGTGCCATTTGGCCGAAGGCCTGATAGCGATCCCACAGCGCATCGTCGCGCGCGCTCTGCGACATCTTCAGCTCCTGCGCCTGATGCGGATCTTTGAACCACTGAGCTACCTTCTTCTGGTCGCTTCGCGTAAGTGCTTGATTGGCGACCCTCTGAATGCAGCTGCACCGATCCCGCGTCGCCGCCGACCGATCCGACGCCAGACACGCCCGTTTGATTTGCGCCGCGTCCACTGCCGGCGCCACTGCCGTCAGCGATGCCGCACAAAATGCGATTAGGAGGAACTGTTTCATGCTCATGCCTCTTTTTTGCCTGCTCGGAGAGATCTGACGCCTCTCTCGGTTTGCGCAGGACTATGAAACAAACGGGGGAAGGGATCAATCATGTGGTGAAATAAAGTGATGGGGCGAGTCGTGAACGTCTCACTCCGTAGGTCGGGCTTCAGCCTGGCATCAGCTACGACAGGAACGGTCGCCACCGCTCGATGGCTTCAATCAAGGCTTCGATTTTCTCTGGGTACTTTGCGGCATATCCCGCCCCGGTAGCGGGGATACCCCACTTGATCAAAGTATCGACCGCAAGATCGCCTTTGCTTGCGCACCACTTGAGAAAGCTTGCCAATCCGGATTTGAACTTAACTAGGATTACCTCAATCCACTCAGGAGGCGGGTTTTGCTCTTCCAGAACCGTTGAGAGTTCTTCGGTGGCTTCCCAGATCAAGGTTATTGAACCAGACAAAAGCTCGTCTTGAATGCTCTCTGGAGGGTTGTTCCCTCCAATGCCATGACGCGCCGTAGGCCGAATGCGAAGACTATCCTTCAAGCCCCGTAGAGCTTTCTCGACCGCCCATCGTGCCTTGATGCGATCGGCCCAAGCGCCTTCTATAGTTACTTGATGCAGAAGCTCACTGCTTATGGGCTCCTGTCCAGTAAAGCTCTTGTACCACTCGAGCCAAAAGGACCAATCCTCGTAGCCCGCTGAGTAAGGCCACTTATTTTCCGTTTCTAGAAAAGGCATTAGTCTTGCTTGATAGAGCGCTTGCCAAGCAGCAGGGGAAGGGCTGTATTCTTCTTTATTCAGTTGTTCGAGGTAAAACTGACGTTGAGGGTGCTCAAAAAGCAGGTCTTCAAGCTTTCTTTCTGCATAGGGCAAGTAACTGTCCAAATTATCTTGGAAAGAAAAACTTTCATCTTCGACAAAGCCATCAAATCTTTCGAGGAGATCGCCAATCCCGTAAAAGTAGACGTTGGTTTGTCGCTGATAAAATTGGCCGCGCTCTATGCCAGTCATTTCGTCAAATTGCCGGTCAGCGTCAGGTCGATAAGATGAGGCCCGGTCGGATGCCAAAGCGTTGTATAGCGCGATCCTTTGCGAACTTGCTGCATGGGAAAGTGCTTCGCGGGGTTTAATCTCATCGCGTTGAAGGAGTGAAAACTGGTGAAGGGTCAGAAGCCCGTGAAGAATACATGCGACTGTGTCGGGTCTCAGCCTGTTTACTTCACCATCTTGAGGGAAGCCGTCGGGTCCGGCCAGGCCAAACGCGAAGATCGTAAATTCACTGATGCGCTTAAGCCTGTTATCCATTTTACGAACCCCAAATCACCAAAATCAATCATGTTGGGTGCATCACGCCTTTGCCTGCTTGACCAACCCACGATTCCTCTACATATCCCCAACCCATGACAGACCTCGCTCATATCCGCAATTTCTCCATCGTCGCCCATATCGACCATGGCAAATCCACCCTTGCCGACCGGCTCATCCAAGAGACTGGAACCGTCAAGGATCGTGACATGAAGGAACAGCTGCTCGACAGCATGGATATCGAACGGGAACGCGGCATCACCATCAAGGCCAACACGGTCCGTATCGACTATACTGCCGACAATGGCGAGCAGTACGTGCTGAACCTGATCGACACCCCCGGGCACGTGGACTTTGCCTATGAGGTAAGCCGCTCCATGCGCGCGGTCGAAGGCTCGCTGCTGGTCGTCGACAGCACCCAAGGCGTCGAGGCGCAGACGCTGGCCAATGTCTATCAGGCCATCGATGCCGATCATGAGATCGTGCCGGTGCTGAACAAGATCGACCTGCCCGCGTCCGATTGTGACCGCGTGGCGGAACAGATCGAGGACGTGATCGGCATCGACGCGACCGACGCCATTCAGGTCAGCGCCAAGACAGGGCAGGGAATCCACGAAACGCTTGAGGCTATTGTTCAGCAACTGCCCGCACCGCAGGGTAGTCTCGACGCGCCGCTCAAGGCGATGCTGGTGGATTCGTGGTACGACGCCTATCTGGGCGTCATCGTTCTGGTACGCATCATGGACGGCACGCTGAAAAAGGGCATGCGGGTCAAGTTCATGTCGAATAACACCCTGCACCATGTCGACCGCGTTGGCGTTTTCCGCCCGGAGATGGAGATGGTCGACTCTCTCGGCCCCGGTGAGATCGGCTTCCTGACCGCATCCATCAAACAGGTCCGCGACACCCGCGTCGGTGACACCATCACCAACGACCGCAACGGCACCGAAGAAGCATTGACAGGCTTCAAGCCCGCGCAACCGGTGGTGTTCTGCGGCCTCTTCCCCGTCGACAGCTCCGAATTCGAAGATCTGCGTGACGCGATCGACAAGCTGGCCCTCAACGACGCCAGCTTTAGCTTTGAAATGGAAACCTCGGCAGCACTTGGCTTTGGCTTCCGCTGCGGCTTTTTGGGCCTGCTGCACCTCGAGGTCATCCGCGACCGCATCGAACGCGAATATGATATCGAGCTCATCACAACCGCACCGTCAGTGATCTACCACGTCTACATGAAAGACGGCGAGATGATCGAGCTGCACAACCCCGCCGATATGCCCGACCCCTCCAAGGTCGACCATATCGAGGAGCCGCGCATCAAGGCGACCATCCTTGTGCCGGACGAATTCCTCGGCGATGTGCTGAAACTGTGTCAGGACCGTCGCGGCATCCAACTGGACCTGACTTATGCGGGCAGCCGCGCCATGGTCGTCTATGACCTGCCGCTGAACGAGGTCGTCTTCGACTTCTACGACCGACTGAAATCGGTGACCAAGGGCTATGCCTCGTTCGACTACCAGATGACCGGCTATACCGAGGATAATCTGGTCAAGATGTCGGTGCTGGTGAATGACGAACCGGTCGATGCGCTCTCGACCATGGTTCACCGCGACCGGGCCGAGATGCGGGGCCGGGCGATGTGCGAAAAGCTCAAGGACCTGATCCCGCGCCACATGTTCAAAATCCCGATTCAGGCGGCCATCGGCGGCAAGGTCATAGCGCGCGAGACCCTCTCAGCGCTGCGTAAGGACGTGACCGCCAAATGCTACGGAGGCGACGCCACGCGGAAACGCAAACTGCTGGACAAGCAGAAGGCAGGTAAAAAGAAGATGCGCCAGTTCGGAAAGGTCGATATCCCGCAGGAGGCGTTTATTTCAGCACTCAAAATGGACAGTTGAATGGCGCGTAAAGCGCCCGTTCGGCTCTATCGTCACCGCGGTTATGTTGGCCGAGACTTGGTGGATTCTAGAATTGCTGACAGACTAAGGAAAGAACTTAGATCTGCTTTGTTAGGAAAAGTCTGGTTTTCCAAGCTAAGTACTCAGAATGATCCATTTGATACTAATCCTTTTTTTGAAGATAGCCCCGTTCGTGAAGTAAAGAATTTCATGGAGGCTTATCGGAGAAAAGCCGGGCGATATGCTTCTTTGCATGCACTGGACTTTGTCGATGCAGCGAAGCAACGAGGTCTAAAGAAATCGCATGCTAAAAGGCATCTAAAAAACTATCAGCTAATGAGGAGATTACTTCGAAAGACATTTGAGGAGTTTCAGGAAAACGCTCTCATATCATGTTTTACCGAAGACCCAGATAACATATTAATGTGGAGCTATTACTCCAATTCGCACAGTTCGTTTTGCTACGAATTCTCGTTAACCGAAGATTCGTTGGAAGCGGGTTCTACGGCTGTAGCGGACATTAGATATGTAACTGAGCGTCCCAGACTTACGACTATTGATATGATGAGGCGTTCAGCGCAGCACGGTGTGCCCTCTGAGTTTCAAGAGTCTCTGGATGATGAAAGACGCGTGGATGACGCTACACTATTGTGTAAGTCGGCTCATTGGTCTCATGAAAAAGAGTGGAGGGCACTAAGAACGCCTGCGTTCAAACCTGGGTTTCATTCAATTTCTCCCTACAGATTAACGCGGGTGATACTCGGTTGTCGAGCAAGCACCGAGCTTTCAAATTTCATACGATCAGAGCTTCCCGAACGAATTCCGATTTCGCAGCATCAATTGCACAACTCTGATTATCGTCTTGAGCTGGAGGAAAAAAACTAAATACGAAGGTGTTGGCAAGTCGGCTTTGAGAGAATGTCTACTAACCCACACGCCCGGCGGCACCGCCGGGCCGCGCCGACCCGCCCCCATGGGGCGGCGCGTTTGCGCCTCTCCTCGGGCCGGCGCTGCCCTCCGTTCTGCTGATCGACCGTCGCAAACGCGTTTGCGCCCCGGCGCTCCGCCCGTTCGAAAGCGAAATTGTCCCGCCGTCAGCCATCCCTCGCCGATCCGCTGCGTCAGATGCTGACGACCTCCGGGCCTGACCCGTTTCATGGTATTCTAATCACACCCCAAAACACGGGAGGATGAATCAATGAAACATCTGTCTCTGGCCGCTGCCTTCTGCCTGTTCGCCGCGCCCGCCTTTGCGGGGCAATGCCCCACCGATATTGCCGCAATCGACGCCGCTCTGGCTGCGAGTCCTGACCTGTCTGAAGAACAGATCACTCAGGTCGAAACATGGCGCGACGAAGGCGCCGCGCTGCACGATGCGGGCGACCATGACGCGTCGGTTGCAACTCTGGCCCAGGCGAAGGAACTGCTTGGCCTGAACTGACCTCATTTCGCCGGCCCGGTTTGGTAAAAGGGCGGCGCGATTGCGCCTCCCATCGGATCGGCGCTGCCCTCAACTCAATTGACCAACCGTTCTGCATAAAGCGCCCATTTTAGACCCACACATCGCAATGTGTTATTGTGTCCGCGAGGAGCCGCGTTCAAGCGGGCTTGATGCTTGTCCAGACGCTTGCAACGCCAGACCCTCAGATATGAGAGGTTATTATGCACAAGTTCTTTCTGACGACCGCAGTCACAGTCCTGAGCATCGGCCTGACCGCCTCGGCGCAGGCAGAAACCTATGATGGGGGCGCCAAGGGCATGGGTGTGAATGCGAACCAGGTCTATGGCATCTCGGATGACCATGCGGTGATCAAGGCTCAGACCGATTACGACAGTTTCGAGGTCGCCTCGGGCCACCCGCTGGAAGGGGCTGCGGGCTCGTGTTTCGGGGCGGTGTTGGTCAATGGGGCCAAGGTTTCGGGCACCGGAAATTGCGTGTTCGATGCGGCGTCGGGAGAAAAGGCGGTGATGAGCTGGACCGCCACGGGCATAGGTGCAGATGGCGCGTTGACGGGTGACTGGACCGTCTCGGGCGGCACCGGAAACTGGGCCAGCGCAACGGGCGGAGGGACCTTTTCGTCGCTTACCGATCCGGACACCAAGAAATTCGTAAACACGATTACCGGCAGTATCACGATCGACTGATTGTGGCCTGATCTGGCAGAAAAGCGCGTGGTCTCGAGACCGTTCGCGTGCCCTTTGCCATGCGACCAGGTTTGGAGTTCCTGCGAAAGATGATACAGTCCCTTCATTCCAAACAGTAATTTAGTGGGGGAAGTGTTATGGACTCGCAGCTACGTTCCGAACTCTCGATGGGTCGTCTGGATCACTACTATCACGTCATGCGGACAACGATCTTTGCCTATGTCGCCATTGCCGCGATCATCGGTTTCGGCCCCGAGGGGGTTTCGCTGGTCCTGATCGTTCTGGTGATTGCAACCGCCGCCTACGGCATTCTCGCCGGAAAGACTGCCCTTGAAGATGTCGAAAACCTGCGGGATGACATGGATGACGACTTTGCGCAGACGAACTTTGCCAAAGGGATAGCGGCCCGAAACATGAAGGGGTTGATCCTGACCTCGAACGTATTCCTCGGCCTCATCGGACTGGTTGAACTGATCGCGATCGTGTTTTGAACCCGGGGCTGGGCCGGTGCCTTTTCGATCAGGCCTGTGTTGAGGGGTAAGTCAGACGACCTTGAGCACGCGATGTCCACGTACCATCTCGACGCCGATGTCGTTGTCTCCGATGTGTTGGGCCATGCCCAGCTTGATTATTTGACGCATGCCCAGACGGACGGGCTTGGTGTGGGTGTCGTCCAGAATGATCTTTGCACTGTTGGTTAGGCAGGGATGGATGGCCAGAAACTCGCGCAGATGTGTGTCCTTGGCGCCGTCCAGATGCAGTAGATCGATCTGCTGTTCGGGATGATCCTGCGCATAACGGGGCAGCTCTATCAGGGAATTGCCGGTGATGAACTCGGCCCGTCCGGGAAACGCCACCTTAAGCCAATCGAAGGCCGCAGGGACATAGATGTCCACCCGCGCCCATGACGGGTCAACCTGATGGCAGATATCAACGCCGGTGACCCGCAAGTTCGGATTCGCGGACAGCGCCAGAAACAGCGAATGGCCGCCGTTCACGCCAACCTCGAACATGTGGCTGGACTGTCGGGCCAACGCGAACAGATTGCGGCGCTTGCCCTCGAAGGCGGGCAACAGCTCGTCCTGCTCGAAACTGGGTGACTTATGTGCGTAAAACAGGTTGCCGTTGAGAGTGGGTTCTGCCTGAGCCGTCCGGAGCGATGTCGCGAGATGCTTGTCCAGCAACCCCAGCGCTGCCTGCCACACAGGGTCGGCAATCATCTCGTCATACGTTTGGAAATTCGGGAACTGCAAATGGTCCAGCACTGTTGCCTCTTTGTCCGTTGCACGAAGCCTTCGGGCAGAGCCTTCAGCGCGTCATGATCTTTTTTGCGGTCCTACCATTCCCACAGGGGAGTGCCTAGTCAATGAACAAGGGACCGACTGGATTGCGTCAATACTGAACCAATTGTTAACCGAAAATGAACTTTACCTTAGGTAACTTGTAACGCATTCGGGCTCTCCCAATCTGTATGCCACACCGAAGATGTTCGCTTTTGAACTCTAAAGGGTCGCATTCAGGAGGAGAGCCCATGACCAGATATTTAACTGCCGGAGCAGCCGCTCTGGCCACGAGCCTCACGCTTGGAACAGCTGCACTGGCCGACAACACGCCAGACCTGCGTGGCACATGGCTAGGGTCGTATACGACCGTTTCGCCCAGCCATACGCACCGCGGCGAAGCCCCCCGGTTCAATCAGGCCGAATGGATGCTGGATGTCCAGATGCAAGAGGACAACGTCTTTTGGGGTCCAAGCAAGTGGCGTCGGGACGGAGATACCGAGTGGAATGAATACGAAGCCACTGGAACGATCAGTCTTGATGGCTCGGGTTCCATCGGGATTGTTGAAACCGCACCGCTGGTGATTGGCGCGAATGCGTTGATTGATGCCCGGTACGAAGACGGCAGGATCTATGCCGATTTCCGTAGCCTGCGTAATGGAACGACCTACAGCACAGTTCTGGAACGTCAGGTGAACTGAAGCTGTTCCGGCCCGGGCGGTTGTAGGGGGTAAGTACCGCTGTGGCGGAGTGTAGTAGGTTGCCCCGGCCGGGTCGGAACGCTTCTCAGAAACGGAACCATCGTCTCCACGGGGAGGAGACGGGCCGGGTGGCCACCGAGCCGCCCGCGATAGGGTTCAGGGTACCACGTGTCAGGATGCGGCGTTCCTCGGCACGAGTCATCTGGATCTTGCGGACCTTCAGCGCGACTTCGCGTGCGGTGAAAAAGGTACTGCCCGGCCCAGGTTCCATTATCGGATCAATACATTCACTGGGCTACACCTCGCGACAATGGCCTTTCCCGACATCCTGCGGATCTCAGCTTTGCTGCGCCTCGGAGACCTTCACTGGCTTGGCCAGCGGTTTGTGATTTCGTGTCAGTGCAGTCTTTGTTCTCGGGTTGTTTGCCGAAGCGGAGTGAAGCCCGGATTTGGCGCAGCTCAGCTGCGCATTGGCGATTCTCCATTCGCACGAATCGAAAAATTGGAGGCTCGAAAGTTGAAAAAGCTGAGCAGTTTTCGCCGAAACAACCGTGCGCAGACCTTCGCACATGCAGAAACGGCCGAGTTTAGTGGTGGTGACCAAAGCCTGAACTTTTCCGGCTTCAACCCTGTGGGGTTTCGCGGATTCTAGAGTTATCCACATCGCTTTCCCGCCGGATATCAACAGTTTATCCCCGTCTAATTTTCATGCTGCAGTGCTATTTTCTTGTCGGATCATGAGGTGAGTGCAACAGTCTGATCACCGCAACGGTTTTTCGGAACCTGAGTGGGACACAAAGGCCAAGGGGGTCGCAGCGGAGAAGGCAGATTTTAGGATTTGTCTGGTTTGCAGCAACTTACCGGTGGTTAATCAGCTGATTTGGGCTTTATGTCCGTATCAAGTGATCAGCCTCTCAGAAGGTCGATGTGTACTGCAGCGCGACATAGTACGCGAAGCAGCGGCTTTGGTCCTCTAGGGGGCTGGGCTACTGGATCGGAGCGCCCCTCGGGCGCGTCGACCCGGCAAGGCGTCAGGAGTGTCCGAAAGGATGCATGCAAAGACCGCGTCTGCGCACCTGACGCCTTTTCCTTTTTTGAACCTCAGGTTCATGCAGGCTACCACTCATCGTCCCTGAAATGGGAACGGGGTTCTTTCGCATGTGCAAAAGAACCCCGTAGAAGTGTCAGATGATGCAATGCCGCGTCTATGCACCTGTACGATTGATGCTACCCTGTTTGGGTGTCAGTCGCAACTATATATTGCGGGTTGCTACGCAGTACCCGCAATATTTCGGCGTAGACTAAATGTTCTCTTGAACGTCTGTGGCTGCGCCCTGAATGGCGTCACCGGCTTTTTCAATATCTTTGCCAGCCCCTTTGGCCGTTTCGCAGGCTGCCAGCGAGAACAGGGCCAGTCCAATCAGAAATGCGCGGATCATGTGTAACTCCATAAGTGATCGTTTCGGTTTGACTAGCAGTTTTCCAAGTTCAGAGCCACAGGTTTTGAAACAACTATTGCTCCCATGACAACAGACGGAACTTGGTGCTGGGTCAAGCTATCAACCCCAAGGCACGCGAGCCCTCAAACCCGCCATCTCCGGTCAGTGTCGGTGCCGGATTACCGCGCCGTGAGCAGTGCTATGCGTAAGGGTTCGTCGGTGCTAAGTTATTTTTCTTGGCAGAACAATTCGTAAACCACCTCGAGTATCCGAAGTGGGCGATCATCGGCCAGACGATAGTAAATGGCCTTTCCGTCGCGCCTGGGAACGACAAGCCCCTCCAGGCGGAGTCTCGACAACTGCTGGGATACAGCGGCCTGACGGGCAGAAAGCAGCTCTTCCAGCTGGGTTACTGATTTTTCTCCGGACACCAAATGGCACAGGATCATCAACCGGCCTTCATGGCTGATAGCCTTAAGGAAATTGGATGCTTTTGTGGCGTTTTCTACCATCTGATCCAAGTTTTGAGTGGTCGTGTCCTGTGAGAATTGGGGAAGAGCCATTTTTCTGTTTCCTTGCAAGTCCTGCGGGTGGTTGGTGCCAATCTGTCCACCCAATAGGCGAGCTATCTTGGTACATGGTTTGATCATGTATTTCCATATGCATGAATCAAAATAACGTGATGGATAGGACAAAATTTCGTGGGTTCGCGGTGACAAAGCTTTGGGGCACGCGCTCCAAGATGGTGCTTTCTTCCGTCCTGGTGTGAAGCGACCGGCGTTTGGTTCACCGCAGAATTCATTGATCGTTCCGGCACCCCTTGCAGCCCCTCGGTGGCGGCACTAAGACTCGGGTAACATCTCTTCGGGTAGGGTCCCGATCCATAGCAAAGCAGGCAGGTCCAGAATGTTCGATCCAGTTGACACTTACATGAACACGCTCGTCCCTATGGTCGTCGAACAGACCAGTCGGGGTGAGCGCGCATACGATATCTTTTCGCGCCTTCTGAAAGAGCGGATCATTTTCATCAACGGCCCGATCCATGATGGGATGAGCCATCTGGTCGTAGCTCAGCTGCTGCATCTTGAGGCGGAAAATCCGAACAAAGAGATCTCGATCTACATCAACTCGCCTGGCGGCGTAGTGACCAGCGGTTTGTCGATTTACGATACAATGCAGTATATCAAGCCGAAATGTTCCACATTGGTAATCGGTCAGGCGGCCTCGATGGGTTCTGTTTTGCTGGCCGGCGGGGAGAATGGCATGCGCTTTTCCTTGCCCAACAGCCGGATCATGGTGCACCAACCCAGCGGCGGCTATCAGGGCCAAGCCAGCGACATCATGATTCACGCAGCTGAGACGCAAAAGCTGAAGGATCGCCTTTATGATATTTACGTGCGTCATACCGGCCAGACCAAAAAGTCAGTTGAAAAGGCATTGGATCGTGACAACTTCATGAGCCCGGAAGAAGCAAAAGAATGGGGTCACATCGACGAAATCGTCGAGAACCGCGCCAAAATGGATGGCGACGAGGCCTGAGTTCAAAACCTCGCGCACGGGGCGTGAGGAACGATTTTGAGATTGTAGCTGCAACAGTGCTGTCCTAAGCTGCAGGCAAAGGCGGCAAACGCGGTCCGGGCGGGCCGCACGTATGGAGCCCGAAAGGTAGAACATGGCGACGAATTCAGGCGGTGACGGAAAAAACACGCTCTACTGCAGCTTCTGCGGCAAAAGCCAGCATGAGGTTCGCAAACTGATTGCAGGCCCGACCGTGTTTATCTGTGATGAATGCGTTGAACTTTGCATGGACATCATCCGCGAGGAAACCAAGGCCAGCGGCCTGAAATCCTCGGATGGCGTGCCGACCCCGAAAGACATCTGTGAGGTGCTGGACGATTACGTCATCGGTCAGGCCACGGCAAAACGGGTATTATCGGTTGCGGTTCACAACCACTACAAGCGTCTGAACCACGCTCAGAAGGCGGGCGGCGATATCGAGCTGGCCAAGTCCAACATCCTTCTGATCGGCCCCACCGGTTGCGGTAAGACGCTTCTGGCGCAGACGCTGGCACGGATTCTGGATGTACCGTTCACCATGGCGGATGCAACCACGCTGACCGAAGCCGGTTACGTAGGTGAGGATGTCGAGAACATCATTCTCAAGCTGCTGCAATCCAGCGAGTACAATGTCGAACGCGCACAGCGTGGCATCGTCTATATCGACGAGGTCGACAAGATCACCCGCAAGTCTGAGAACCCTTCGATCACTCGCGATGTGTCAGGCGAGGGCGTTCAACAGGCGCTGCTGAAACTGATGGAAGGCACTGTTGCCAGCGTTCCGCCTCAGGGTGGGCGCAAGCATCCGCAGCAGGAATTCCTGCAGGTGGATACCACCAATATTCTCTTCATCTGTGGCGGTGCGTTTGCAGGTCTCGACAAGATCATCGCGCAGCGTGGTAAGGGCTCGGCCATGGGCTTTGGCGCAGACGTGCGGGATAATGACGAGCGCGGTGTGGGTGAGATCTTCAAGGATCTCGAGCCGGAAGACCTGCTGAAATTCGGTCTGATTCCGGAATTCGTCGGTCGTTTGCCGGTTCTGGCGACGCTTGAGGATCTGGACGAAGACGCACTGGTCACCATTCTGACAAGTCCCAAGAATGCTCTGGTCAAGCAATATCAGCGTCTGTTCGAGTTGGAAGATGCCGAGCTGGCCTTTACGGAGGACGCTCTGACGGCAATCGCCAAGAAGGCTATCGAGCGCAAAACCGGTGCGCGCGGATTGCGTTCGATCCTCGAAGATATCCTGCTGGATACGATGTTCGAACTACCTGGTCTGAAAAACGTGACCGAGGTTGTGGTCAATGAAGAAGCCGTGACATCAGACACGCAACCGCTGATCATCTATGCAGATGCTGGTCCGGAGTCGGCTTCGGCCGGTTAAGCTCAGTCAGTTTTGAAACCTACGCGGCGCGGCCTTGACCGCGCCGTTTTCTGTATGAGGGTAATGTGGTGATCAAACGCGTATTTTCCGGCGGAGAATTCGAAGCCAAAGTGGGCTATTGCCGCGCCGTCGTGGCGGGTGGCTGGGTTCATGTTGCCGGCACGGTCGGGCAGGGTGATGACGTAGTTCAGCAATGCAAGTCGATCCTGACAACGATTGATAAAGCACTTGCCGAGGCCGGGGCGTCCTTTGCAGATGTCGTGAGAGTGACATACATGCTGCCGGATCGTTCGGAGTTCGAGCCCTGCTGGCCGATCCTGGCGGATGCATTCGGAGCAAACCCGCCGGTAGCTACGATGATCGAGTGCGGATTGATTGACCCCAAATATCGGATCGAGATTGAAGTGACCGCAATCCTGCCTGAATGACGCAGGGTGGCCTCGTGGCACTGGACCTTGGCTTGGCTTTGGTCCATATCTGCGGGGACAGAAATGCCGGAGGCAGCCAATGGGAATCCTGAATACTCTTTTGCGGGCCGTGACATGGTGGAACGGAGCCACCCTGAACACGCAATTTTATACCGCGCGCAAGGGCGTTAAGGTTGGCGAAGACAACGAAGGCAATGTGTTTTATCGCAATGCGGATGACAGCAAACGCTGGGTCATGTTCAATGGTGAGGCCGAGGCCAGCCGGATTGATCCCGATTGGCACGGCTGGTTGCACCGCACCTGGGACGAACCGCCGACGGACAAGCCTTTGCCGCATAAATCGTGGGAAAAGCCGCATCAGGAAAACCTGACGGGCACCGCGCTGGCCTATGCACCGGCTGGTTCGCTGCGTCGCCCTGATCCGATCAAGCGCACGGATTACGAGGCCTGGAGCCCGGAATAGGCAGACACGCATGTCGAACCATACTATGACCGAAGTCCTTGTCGGTGGGGCCGTACTTGCCGGTGCGATCGCCTTTGGTGTCTATGCCAGCCAATCCACCGGGTTGTCGCAGACAAGTAACGGCTACGAGCTTGGCGCGTCCTTTCGTTCGCTCGAAGGTGTGGGCGTCGGCACCGACGTCCGGTTGGCAGGTGTCAAGATCGGGACAGTGACGGATGTCACGCTGAATGCTGACACTTATCGGGCGGACACCAGTTTTTCCGTGGCTGATGACATTCTGATCCCTGATGACAGTGCCATTGTGATTTCCTCCGAAGGATTGCTGGGTGGGAACTTTGTCGAGGTCATGCCGGGTGGATCCCCTTTTTACTTCGAGCCGGGTGATCAGATTGAGGACACACAAGGTGCAGTCAGTCTGATTTCCCTGCTGGTGAAATTCGTGGCCGGGGATGGCAGCGAATGAAGTATGGTCTGCTGACGGCTTTGTTCCTGACTGCGTCCGGTGCCGCCGCGCAACAGAAGGTTGAATCCGGTCCAGGGGCGATGCTGCGTGGCCTGGATAAAGTCAGCGGCCAGACGGTCGATGTCGAAGTGCAAAACGGCCAGACCGCGACGGTCTTCGGGCTGGATGTCGCGCTGGGAGACTGCCGCTATCCGGCTGACAACCCGACCGGCGACGCATTTGCTTATCTGACGATCTGGGAACAGGATAAAGCGCAGCAGTTGTTTGATGGGTGGATGATCGCTACATCTCCTGCGCTGAACGCACTGGATCATGCCCGTTATGACGTCTGGGTAATCCGCTGTATGACGCCCTGAGGGGTCTGGTTCAAAACGGCCGTGAAATCGGCACTTGAATCCAGTGCTTGCTTCAACTCGGAATGATAGTCGGCGCGCGAAATCTCGATGGCGCCCAACGAAGCCAGGTGTGCAGTCAGAAACTGTGTGTCGAACAGGATAAAGCCTGTCTGTCGCAACCGGTCCACCAGATAAGCAAGTGCGATTTTCGAGGCATCGGTTCGCCGCGAAAACATGCTTTCACCGAAGAATGCTGCGCCCAGAACAACGCCATAAACGCCACCGATCAAAGTGGTGTCTTCCCACACTTCAAGCGAATGAGCGTAACCGCTACGATGCAGATGTTGGTACAAACGGCGCAGCTCGGGGTTGATCCATGTGTCCGCGCGATCCGCGCAGCCGTCAACGACGCCAACAAACTCCTGGTCTATCGTGATTGTATACCCACAGGCGCGGATACGGCGTGCCAGACTGCGCGAGATGTGGAACCCGTCCAACGGAAACACCCCCCGGATTTTGGGGTCAACCCAGAACAGATCAGGGTCATTGCGGTGCTCTGCCATCGGAAAGATGCCAATGGAATAACCGTGTAACAGAAGTTCAGGGGACAGGCTCATGCCGGGTTCACCAGGACCGGAGGGCGGGTGCCCTCCGGTCCTGGTTCCTATTGGGCCATGTTCTCCGCAAGCCAGTGCTCCAGCCAGTGGATGTTGTAATTGCCGCTGTGCAGGTCGGGTTCTTGCAGCAGGGCGTGGAATAGGGGCACGGTTGTGTCGATGCCATCCACGATCAGTTCGCCCAAGGCGCGGTTCAGGCGCGCCAGTGCCTCGTCCCGGTCGCGGCCCTGAACAATCAGTTTTGCGATCAGCGAGTCGTAGTAGGGTGGGATCGAGTATCCGTCATACAACGCCGAATCCATCCGCACTCCCAGACCCCCGGGCGCGTGGTAAGCTGTGATCTTGCCCGGGCAGGGCGAGAAGTTGGGCAGCTTTTCCGCATTGATCCGAACCTCGATGGCGTGGCCATTGATCACAAGGTCGTCCTGCCCGAACGACATCGGCTCGCCCGCGGCAACAAGGATTTGTTCGCGCACAAGGTCGACGCCGAAGATGCCTTCGGTCACCGGGTGTTCCACCTGCAAGCGAGTGTTCATTTCGATGAAATAGAATTCGCCGTTTTCATAGAGAAACTCGATGGTGCCGGCACCAATATAGTTGATCTTGGCGACCGCATCCGCACAGACCTTGCCGATCTTGGCGCGTTCTTCCGGTGAGATGCAGGGGCCGGGGGCCTCTTCGAACACTTTCTGGTGGCGGCGCTGCAAGGAACAATCACGTTCACCCAAGTGCACTGCGTGGCCCTTGCCATCACCAAACACCTGAATCTCGATATGGCGCGGTGTGGTCAAGTATTTCTCGATATAGACCTCGTCATTGCCAAAGGCAGCCTTGCCCTCGGCCCGTGCGGTCATGAAGGCACTTTCCATCTCATCGGCGCTCAACGCGACTTTCATGCCGCGCCCACCGCCGCCAGCGGTTGCTTTGATGATGACAGGATAGCCGAATTCCTCACCGATACGCTTGGCCGCAGCCACGTCAGGAACGCCACCATCTGAACCCGGAACGCAGGGCACACCCAGCGCTTTCATCGTTTCCTTGGCGGTGATCTTGTCGCCCATGATACGGATGTGTTCCGCTGTGGGGCCTATGAAGGTCAGGCCGTGATCTTCGACGATCTGTACGAATTCCGCATTCTCGGACAGGAAGCCATAGCCCGGATGGATCGCCTGCGCACCGGTGATTTCACAGGCCGAGATGATCGCGGGCACTGACAGATAACTTTGCGGGCTGGGTGGAGGGCCAATGCACACCGATTCGTCCGCCATGCGCACATGCATCGCGTCGCTATCGGCGGTGGAATGCACAGCAACCGTGGCTATCCCCATCTCGCGCGCAGCGCGGATCACGCGCAGCGCGATCTCGCCTCGGTTGGCAATCAGGATCTTGTCGAACATGGGCCCGCCTTACTCAACAATGACCAGAGGAGTGCCGAATTCCACAGCGTCGCCGTCCGTTACCAGAATCCGTTTGATAGTTCCCGACTTCGGTGCGTGGATATGGTTCATGGTTTTCATCGCTTCGACGATCAGCAGGGTGTCGCCTTCGGACACTAATGCGCCGACACTGATGAACGAAGGCGCGCCCGGTTCGGGTTGCATATAAACGGTCCCAACCATGGGCGAGGTCACCGCGCCGGGGTGGCTGGCCGGATCTTCTTGCGCTGCAGGGGCTTCTGAAACAGCGGCCGCAGCCGGAGCGGCGACAGGTGCGGCCGGAGCTGCTGCAGGAACGGCCACTTGAACCGGGGCGGTAACGGCTTGAGTTGCACGGCTGACACGCACGTTCAGACTGTCTTCCTCGCCATATTCACGCTTGACCTGCACCTCGGTCAGATCATTCTCGCGCAGCAATTCGGCCAATGCCTTGATGAACGCCACATCCGCTTCGTGTCTGGTATCTGTCATGAGTGTCCTCGAAGGTTCCCCTATGGCCCGTCTGTTCCCTGCGGGCTCGGTCTGATTACGCAGGGTTATAAGCCATGCTGTCGGCCATGAAAAGCGCAGTCTGAGCATGAAAAGCGAGGGGTTCGCAGCAATTTTCGGCCACAAATTCTGTCAAAGCGGGGTTCCGGACAATTTGGCCACCAATTCAGGCAATTTCCGCGCCCCGTATTTCTCCAGAAGCCGGGCCCGATAGGCTTCGATCGTGCGGTAACTCAGGCCCAGTTCAACCCCAATTTCCTTGGCAGACAGTCCGCGGCAGGACAAGATTGCGACCTCGCGTTCGCGGGCCGTCAGTTCGACCAGAGGGCGTTCCTCAGAGATGTCCGAAAAGCTCCAGATGCCATGACGGAACGGATCGTCAGGCGTCAGGGACCGACCGCGCGCGCGACACCAGAAAAGATCTCCGTCGCGGCGTCGCATGACCCGTTCGTCCGTGTAGTACCCGGTATCGCGCATCACCTGTAGACTGCGCGCGCCTATGCGTTCCCAGTCGGCCACCGACGGGTAAAGGTGCAGCAGGGGCATATTGCGGTATTCGGTCTCATCACCGCCAAACGTCCGAGCGAATTGCAGGTTGCACCGGCGAATGATCCGGTTTTCCAGTTCTACAAGGCCGATGGGTGCATATTCGAAGGCAGGATCGCTCATATACGTATGGTGACGGGTATTTGTGTGAAAGAGAAGGGGGGCTGACTAGAAACCGCGGATTTCCGGAACGCTGTAATGCTCAACAGGTGTTAAGTTTGTAAACTGTCTTTGAAAATTCAGTTGCAATACGCAATAAACACAAGGTTAATCTGAAAATCAGGGCTGCTTCTCTCACTAACGAGACGCGGTGACACATAGGACGTTGGCATAATGCGCGACACTCTGACCGGCAGTCGGATACGTGAAAGACGGCAGATATCAGGTTTGCGTCAGGCCGAACTTGCGCGGCAGGTCGGAATATCTGCCTCGTACTTGAACCTGATCGAACACAACCGACGTCGTATCGGAGGAAAACTGCTGGTCGACATAGCAGGCGCCTTGTCGGTCGAGCCTTCGGTGTTGACGCAAGGGATCGAGGAAACTCTGATCGCAGCCTTGCGCGAAGCGGCTGCGGATTCAGTAGGTCAACAGGCCGAGGTGGACGGGCTTGAGGAATTTGCCGGGCGTTTCCCCGGCTGGTCCGGAGTGCTGGCGCAGATGCATCGCCGGGTGGTCTCGCTGGAACGCACGGTGGAAACCTTGTCGGACCGTCTGACACACGACCCCCATCTGGCCGCATCAATGCACGAGGTTTTGTCGACCGCTGCTGCGATCCGATCGACTGCGGCCATTCTGGCTGAACCGGGCGAGATTGATGCCGAGTGGCGCAATCGGTTTCATAAAAACTTGAATCAGGATGCAGAACGGCTGGCTGAAAGTTCCAAAGCGCTCGTGACGTTTCTAGATGACAGCGATGGGCAGAGGGACCGGCGCGGTGCGCCTCTAGATGCGGTTGAGGCCTATTTCGCGGATCACGGATTTCACTTCCCAAGCATCGAAACCGGGGGGGATGCGCCCTCGCTTAAGGCATTGGAATCGGCGGCGGCCAAGGAACTCGCCGAGAACTTTTTCCAAGTCTATGCTTCCGATGCGCAAGCTTTGCCGTTGGATGCGTTTTTGACCGCGCTTGACAGATTGGGTCCTGATCCGATGGCGTTGTCCGTCGCGTTCTCTGTCGATTTGGCTGCGGTTCTGCGACGGCTGGCCTTTTTACCCGATGGCGTATTGGCGCGACCGGCCGGACTGGTGATCAGCGATGCCTCGGGCAGTATCCTGTTATATAAACCCACACCGGGTTTCGCTATGCCGCGTCATGGCGAAGCCTGTCCGCTTTGGCCGGTGTTCACGGCGTTGAATCGCCCTCTGGTACCGATCCGCAAGCGCATCGTTCAGTTGGGTCGGACGGCCGCCGAATTCGACTGCTTCGCAATAGCATGGCCGCAGCCGGCAGAGGATTTTGGGATCGAACCGGTTTATCGTTCAGTCATGCTTGTTTTGCCGGTCGAAAACACGGTGCAACCAACCGAAACAGCTGCGCAGGCCGGAGCCAGTTGCCGGATTTGTCCAAAACGCGACTGTGCGTCGCGTCGCGAACCGTCGATTCTGAGCGAAGGTTTTTGACAGTTTCCCGACACAACGCTTAATCTGTCAAAGACAGGTGGCCGGGCGCGCGACCGGTCATGGGGAGGGACTTAAAATATGAGCCGTAAGGTTCTGTTAATAGAGGATGAGCCCAACATTGCAGAGGCGATCCGCTTTCTGCTGACTCGCGAAGGTTGGCAGGTAGAAACCCACGCAGAAGGTGCGGACGCGATACACGTCATTTCGGCGGCCAAGCCGGATCTGGTCATTCTGGATGTCATGTTGCCTGGCAAGAGTGGCATGGATATTCTGCGTGACTTGCGTGAAAACGCTGAATTGCAGGAGCTTCCTGTGTTGATGCTGACGGCACGCGGTCAATCCCGCGACCGGGAAATGGCCGAGCAAGCCGGAGTTAGCCGGTTCATGACCAAACCTTTCTCAAACGCCGAGGTTCTGACGGCGGTCCGCGACCTGCACGCGCAGGCGTCGCGGTCATGAGCGTGTCAGACGGCGAGCAACGGCCATCACCGGCTCGCCCGTCGGTCTTCCTTGAACGGCAAAGCTATCGAAGGCGCCGGCTGGCGGATGCGGCGCGTCTGTTGCCGTTCCTTGGGGGCGCGATGCTTGCGCTACCGCTTTTATGGCCGGACGAAAACGGGGAAGCGGGGGGCGTGCCTCTTTCGTCGGCTATGTTCTATATCTTTGCCTGTTGGGGCGTTCTGATTCTGATAAGCGTGATTTTTGGTTTTGCCGCCAGACGTCTGGCCGCGCGGGAGGGCGCTGCGCAGGAGGCAGATAAATGGCAACGCTGAATGTCCTGATTCTGGTCTGCCTTGGATATGTGGTCCTACTGTTCGGGGTCGCCTTTGCCGCAGATCGCATGGCGGCTGTCGGGCGGGGCAAGTGGCTTCGGTCCCCTTTGATCTACACTTTGTCGTTGTCGATCTATTGCACCGCATGGACATTCTATGGCGCGGTTGGCAACGCCGCGCGGTCGGGATTGGAATTCGTGACCATCTATCTCGGGCCTACACTGGTCATGGTCAGCTGGTGGTGGGGCCTGCGCAAGCTGGTCCGGGTGGGGCGTAGTCAGCGCGTGACATCGATCGCTGACCTGGTCTCGTCGCGCTATGGAAAGTCAAATACGCTTGCTGTTTGTGTGACCGTTTTGGCCGTACTTGGCGGAACGCCCTATATCGCGTTGCAATTGCAATCGATTACGCTGTCCTTTTCGATTTTTGCAGAGGCAGACCCGACGGGCCTGTACCGCGAAGGCTCCAGTGTTTTCTGGGTGGCCGCAGGGCTGGCAGTATTTGCCATTCTGTTCGGCACGCGCAATCTGGATGTGAACGAACGTCACCACGGCGTTGTCACCGCCATCGCGCTCGAGGCGGTGGTCAAGCTGCTTGCTTTGCTGGCCGTCGGTATTTTCGTGGTCTGGGGTGTTGCGGGTGGTTTGGGTCCAATGATGGACCGGATCGACGCGTCCGAAATCGGACAGTGGAATGTGGACGCCGGTCGCTGGACAACCTTCATCTTTCTGTCAGCTGCCGCTTTTGTTTGCCTGCCGCGGATGTTTCAGGTCATGGTGGTCGAGAATGACGACGAAAGCCACCTACGTACCGCCGCTTGGGCCTTCCCCCTGTATCTGTTGTTGATGAGCATGTTTGTCGTCCCCATTGCAGTCGTCGGCCTGGACCTTTTACCCGAAGGTTCGAACCCTGATCTGTTCGTGTTGACCGTGCCTTTATCGCTGGGCAATGAAGCGTTGGCGATGCTGTCATTTATCGGCGGGTTTTCTTCGGCTACATCCATGGTCATCGTGACGGCGATGGCGTTGTCGACGATGGTGTCGAACCATGTGGTCATGCCGATCTGGCTGAATACGCAGGAAGGGTCGGGCTCGGTCTCGGGTGATGTGCGCACCATTGTCCTGATGGCGCGCCGGGTGTCGATAGCGGTGGTTATGGCGCTGGGTTTTTTCTACTACCGCCTGTCGGGCGGAGGGGCCGCGCTGGCGTCCATCGGTTTGGTAGCCTTTGCGGGGATTTCTCAAATTCTGCCGGCGCTGGTGGGTGGACTGTTCTGGCGCGGGGCCACACGAGCCGGAGCGTTGGCCGGGCTCAGCGTCGGGTTTTTTCTGTGGATTTATACGCTGCTATTGCCAGGAATGGGCGGTGGGATCATTCCAATTTCGGTCATTGAAAACGGCCCTTTCGGGTGGGGCTGGCTGCGGCCACAGGCCTTATTCGGGATCGAGGGGATCGACCCGATGGTGCACACGGTTATGTGGTCTCTGTCGCTGAATACCATCGCGTTCTGTGTCACCTCTCTGCTGAGTTTCCCCAGCCCACTTGAGCGTCTGCAGGGGGCGCAATTCGTTGATATATTTGATCATTCCATTGCGCCACGGGGGTGGACCGGATCCGTGGCGCAAAGCGAAGATCTGATGATCATGACCCAAAGGATATTGGGTACTGTCCCCGCACAGGAGTTCTTTCAAGCCGAAGCAGCCAAACAGAACGGTCGGGCTGGTCAACTACCTGAACCGACGCCCGGCTTTCTGGAGCGACTCGAACGCGAGCTCAGCGGCTCGGTCGGTGCGGCCACGGCCCACGCGATGATCGGTCAGATTGTCGGCGGCTCCTCCGTCTCGGTCGAAGACCTGCTGGCTGTGGCTGACGAATCCGCGCAGTTGCTGGAATATTCCAGCGAACTTGAGGAGAAATCCGCCGAGCTGAGCCGCACTGCGCGTCAATTGCGTGAGGCGAACGCGAAGCTGACACAGGTTTCCATGCAAAAGGATGCGTTCCTGAGTCAGGTCAGTCACGAATTGCGAACGCCTATGACCTCGATCCGAGCGTTTTCCGAGATCATGCGAGACACAGACGGGCTGAGCGCAAGCGAACAGACCCGGTACGCGGCAATCATCCATGACGAAGCGCTGCGTCTGACGCGGCTGCTGGATGACCTGTTGGACTTGAGCGTCCTGGAAAGCGGGCAGGTCAGCTTGAACATGGGCGACGGCACCCTGCGCGCGGTACTGGATCGGGCCGTTTCCAGTGCACTGGCAGGAGGCGACCGGGCGCTGAGCGTGCGGCGCGTCCGCTCGGCCGAGCGCATCGCACTGTATACCGACCTGGATCGTCTGGGGCAGGTTTTCATCAACTTGATTTCCAACGCGCAGAAGTATTGTGATGCGACAGAGCCCGCACTGACCATTTCAGCTCATGACGTGGGTGGTCAGGTAGTGATCGATTTCATCGACAATGGTGTCGGCATCCCGTTTGACGCGCAATCGATGGTGTTCGAAAAATTCGCCCGCGTCGGTTCGGATAAGGCCGGAGGAGCGGGGCTGGGGTTGGCGATCTGTCGCGAGATCATGCAGCGGTTGGGCGGCGAGATCACCTATTTGCCCGGACAGGGCGGTGCGGCATTCCGGGTCAGCTTGCCCTTAGCCTATCAGCAGGCGGCGCAGTAAGGGCATAAAGGTATTCGTAACCTTCGACGGGTTACACCGGTTACTGAATCACGAAAAGACGTGAGCGGTTCGATGCCATGACACAACATGCCAATGCAGCTTTGGTGCGCAAGCTTTCAGCGGGGCGAGATAGCGTCGGGGCCGATCCCCGCTCTATTTTGCGTGCGCTGCGTCTGGCCCTTGCGCGATCAGCAGGTGAGCAATTGAACCTGCCCTTGTCTGTGATTGGCATCAAACAGCGGTTGCGTGCTCAGGAAGACCTGCCAGATGTGATTACGGACGGTTGGATGATGCTGCAGTTCGCCTCTACCGAAGGGGCTGCCGCCGCTTGCGTCGACCCGAGCTTTGTCTCTGCCATCGTACAAACCCAAACGATCGGAGAGGTGATGGGTGATCAGCCGCATCCCCGGGCCTTCACGGATACTGACGCGGCCATGGCTGTGCCGCTGATCGAAAATCTGTTTGCCCAGGCGCAAACTCTAGTCGACGCACCGCGGGATATCGTCAGCCTTTCCGGTTACGAATTCGTCTCAAGGGCCGAGGATGCGAGAACGCTGATCTTGGGGATGGTGAATGACAGCTATCGGGTTTTTGACCTGACCGTTGATCTGGCTGGCGGGTTGCGGCAGGCTCAGCTTGCCATCTTTCTACCGGAATTGCCTGCCGCTGAAGGGGAACAGAACGCTGAGGTTTTGGGTGACGGTTTAAGCCTGAGGCAGGCTTCAGGCGTGATGCGGGCCGAGCTGAATGCGATAATTTGCCGGATGTCACTACCGCTTTCTACATTCTCAGGGCTTAAGGCAGGGGATTTATTGCCTCTTACTGGCGCAAGACTGGATCGAATCGACGTTCAAACCATCGACCGTGCAAGGGCATCGGTTGGACGGTTGGGGCAATGTGGCGGCATGCGTGCCGTACGGATCAACGAACAAGCGCCACTGAGAGCTTTACCTGATGAGGTCGACAAACCATTTCTGGAAAGCCGCCCGGAGCAGCCTCAACCGGATTTTCCCAAAGGTGTTTCACAACCCAAGTCCAGCACCGGAAACTCAGACATGCATTTACCAGCAGACATGACCGTCGCCCGAGATAATGGCATGACCAGTACCAGCCCGGATCACATGGTGGCGGAAATTTCCCAGCTGGCCGGCTTATCGGGGCAGGCGGACAACGATGATCTGACGCGCTGATCGGATCAGTCGCGTCCGTTACGTATTTGATCCAGTGCCGGGCGCAGATTGTCCAGCGCGTACCCAGCCTTGCCTGTAGCGTCCAGAATCTCATCGGTGCTCAGTTGGTCACATTGACCCAACGCCCACACGACAGAGCATCGCGTGCCCGAGGCACAATAGGCCAGAACCGGACCGGGGCAGCTTTCAGCCAGATTTTTTTGAAGCGCGACGTTTTCTGGTGTCATGGTTTGGTGCGTCAGTTCCAACACCTCATATTCCATCCCGGCGGCACGCACGGCCTCGCCGATGGCGTCCGACTGCAAGTCCGGTGGAACCTCGGTATTTGGGCGGTTGCAGATCACCTTGACAAAACCTGCCTTGGCAATGGCTGGCACGTCCTCGACCGAGATTTGCGGTGAGACGGCGTAGCGGGGGGTAATCGGGCGAATCTCCATGACGAATGCTTAGGCCGCGTTGGCGAGCCTGTCCAGTTTGGCGCCCAGTTTCGGGGCCGCGAACATTCCTGCGATCATCGCCACCAGAAAGACAGCCCCGCCAACACCGCCATAGCTGAGCGACGCCATCGCTGGACCAGGGCACAGACCAGCCAACCCCCATCCTACCCCGAACAAGACCGAACCAACAATCAGGCGGCGGTCCAGCTCGGGATTAGGTGGGGCAGGGAACTGTCCACCTGCTATTGGTATGCGGCCTTTGGTCAGCCGCCAGGCGACCAACATGGGCAGGATCGCTCCGCCCATCACAAAGGCAAGCGTCGGGTCCCAATTTCCGAACACATCGAGCCAGCCTTGCACCTTGGTGGTATCTGTCATGCCCGAGATCAACAGGCCCGTCCCGAACAAGGAACCGGCAATGACAGCAAGAACGATACGCATCAGATCACCCCCAGGACGTGCCGAAACAGGGTCAGGGTCAACCCGCCCGCAAGGATGTAAAATACCGTGGCCACGATCCCACGCAGCGAAAACCGTGAAATCCCGCAGACGCCGTGACCGGATGTGCAGCCATTAGCGATCCGGGTTCCAACGCCAACCAGCAGGCCCGCGATAACCACAATCGCCAGGTCGCCGGTCAGATGAGTTTGGGCCTGAGGCGCAATCAAGGGGCGCAGCAACAGCGGCATTCCAATCAGACCAGCGACAAAGGCCAGACGCTCGGCCCTGACCTGAACGTCGCTGCGTTGGATCAATCCGCCCAGAATTCCACTGGCGCCCATGATGCGCCCATTGCCCAGAAGAAACACTGCTGCGCCAAGCCCGATCAGCAGACCACCGGCGAGGCCCCATATCCATTCAACGTTCATCCGAATATCTCTTGTTTGCAGATCACAGCTTGTTGACCGGCAGTTTCAGGAACACATCACCCTTTTCATCGGCAGGCGGCATCTGACCTGCGCGCATATTCACCTGCAATGAGGGCAGTATCAGCCGGGGCATAGAGAGGGTCGCATCTCGCGCGTCACGCATCTCGACAAACTCTTCGACGCTTCGACCCTGGCCGATATGTACATTCAGCGCTTTTTGTTCGCCCACAGTGGTTTCCCAAGCGTATTCATCCCGCCCGGGGGCCTTGTAGTCATGGCCGACAAATACCCGTGTTTCATCGGGAAGTGAGAGGATTTTCTGAATCGACAAATACAAGTCCTCTGACGAACCGCCGGGAAAATCACAACGCGCAGTGCCAAAATCCGGCATGAACAGCGTATCCCCGACAAAGGCAGCATCACCGATGACGTAGGTCATGCAGGCGGGCGTGTGGCCCGGTGTATGCAGGACATCTCCACGCATCTGACCGATGTGGAAGCTATCGCCCTCGGAAAACAGCGCATCGAACTGGCTGCCATCGCGCTGAAACTCGGTCCCTTCGTTGAAGATCTTGCCGAAGGTGTCCTGAATCACCACGATGTTTTTGCCAATGCCAATCCGGCCGCCCAACTTCTGCTGTAAGTATGGGGCGGCGGACAGATGATCGGCATGAACATGGCTTTCCAGGATCCATTCGACCTTCAGGCCCTCATCGTTCACATACTCGATGATCTGATCTGCCGAACCGGTGTTTGTTCGACCTGACGCATGATCGAAATCCAGCACGCTGTCGATGATGGCACAGGCCGAGCCTTCGGGCTCTTTCACCACGTAAGAAACTGTGAAGGTGTCAGGGTCGAAAAAGGCTTTCACGATGGGCGTCATTGGGTCCTCCGGCGGGTCAATTCACATATTGATAGCGGAATATGAAGGATGTTCCAAATCACGAGTTGATGTCAATCAAGGCGATTGCCAACTTTTTCGTATAAGAATTAATCGACCCGTGGCGTATCGCCGATTTTTCAGAGAACAGGCGAAAATTTGCGCGATGTTCATCGAGTCTCATGCTGGTCTTAATGTTGTTACCTATATCAGGCAGACTGGCACCATGCGGGAGGATGCAAATGACTGCTCAGGATCTTTTTACCGAAGCGGAACAGCTTGAACGAAAGCTGCAGGATGCGTGTCTGGACACTCGGTTGGCTCTGCAACCAAGCGTCAGCAAAGTTCTCGACAGGATGCGCGCAACGGGTGTTCATATTCCATCGCGCCTGCGGCGTCTGGATGCTGCGCTCTGCGAGGACGCAATTGAGGCGCGATTTGACAATATGCCGGTTTGAACCGGTTTGGTCATCCAAAGGAAATGCCGAGGATGACCATCATCAAGCCAATCACAGACAGAAAAAGTGCGGCCATGTTCCATGGCAGCACACCTTGGACGGCTGCGCGTAATTCGTCGTCCGACAGGCCAGATTTACGTGCCTTCATAACACGTAGAATGCACCAGACCAAGCCAACCAAACCGGCCAAGGACAGGGCGGCCCCGCCCCAGACGATGATGTCGAACATGATTTCCAACGCTTGCCAAAATTCTTTCAACCGCGCTTAACGGATCGGCGTTGCCGGTACAAGTCCGGTGACCCGATTGCATGCTTGCGCCCCGCGCGGCGTCGATGTATCCGGCACATTGCCCGATGACATCGCATCACCAATCAGCCCGTGGGAGAGACGCAGATGGAAGACATCACCGAAGATCAGGCCGCTGCCAATTACCGAGTTACCGCAGGTGAACTGCGCCAATTCGTTGAGCGTATCGAGCGGTTGGAATTGGAGAAAAAAGATATCGCCGACCAGATCAAAGAGGTCTACGCCGAAAGTAAGGCGCGCGGTTACGACGTGAAGGCCATGCGCAGCATTATTTCCCTCAGAAAGCGCGACAAGGATGACATTGCCGAACAAGAGGCCGTCATAGAAATGTATAAAGAAGCGCTGGGGATGTCCTGACGCGTTCTGATTTCCGGCGCTATGCCGGATTCGAGACCAAGACATGATGAAGGCCACGCGCTGCGGTGATGTGTGGCCGACGGGGCGGCGGCCCCGGTTTGACAGGTGAATAGCGCCTCCGATTTCACTGCCAGGCGCGTTAACCGAAGCAGACTTGTGGTGATTTGCTAATCGTCCGTGATATTGTTGGACTTCCCGACGAAACTTCCTAAAGTCCCGAACCGAAGCTCCGGCCTGAACGGTTCGAGCACGATCCGCAGGTATCAACCGATGCAGGAAGTCGCCGAGAAAACCTATGCACTACAACAACAGACCATACGACCAACTGAAAGTCGGCGACCAGGCCGAGCTGACGCGGATCTGCACCGAAGACGACTTTATCGTCTTTGCCTCGAACTCGGGCAGCGACAATTCCATGCAGCCATCGACCGGCGAGGCAGACTCGGCATGTGAGGCCATCGCGCCCGCCTTGTTTGCGGGGGGGCTGATTTCAGCGGTGCTAGGGAATATCCTGCCGGGGGCGGGGACGTCGTACAAGTCGCAGAACTTCGAATTTGGTACACCTGCCCACGCGGGTGAGGAACTGAAGGTTCAGGTCAAGGTGTTGAAAAAGCAGGAGAACCGCGAGGTTGTTCTGGATGCCTGCGTGCTGCGACCCAGCGACGGTGCAGTGATCGTTTCAGGAACGGCTGTCGTCGTGGCACCGGATAGAGAGATGTCATTTCAGGACCTTGAAACTCCTGGTCTTGTGATTCAGCGGCACCGGCACTTCGACGCGTTGCTTGAGCGGTCGCGCGCCTTGGCGGCAATGCAAACAGCGGTGGTCGCGCCGGAAGATCCCAATTCTCTGGGCGGGGTATTGCTGGCTACGCAGGAGACGATCATCGAGCCCATCCTTGTCGGTGACCCTGACAAGATAGCGGCAGCGGCGCGTGAAATTGGCATACCTCTGGGCGACACCGAGATTATACCGGTAGAGGGGCATTTCAAGGCAGCCAATGTGGCCGTTGACCTCGTAGCGGATGGCCGGGCGAAGGCCGTGATGAAAGGCTATCTTCATACCGATGAACTGTTGCGAGCTGCTCTGCGGCGCGAACGGGGCCTTCGGGCCGGGCGGCGATTTACACACGTCTTCGTAATGGACGTGCCCGGACAGTCGAACCTGTTTCTGGTGACCGATGCGGCGATCAATATTGCGCCCGATCTTGAGACCAAGGCCGACATCACGCAAAACGCGATTGATCTTGCGATTTCGCTGGGGATCGAGGTGCCAAAGGCCGCTATCCTGTCAGCGGTCGAGACGGTAAATCCGGCCATACCGTCTTCGCTGGATGCAGCCCTTCTGGCCAAAATGGCGGATCGCGGGCAGATCAAAGGTGGTCTGGTCGATGGGCCGCTGGCGATGGACAACGCGGTCAGTCTGGCGGCAGCCCGGACCAAAGGGATCACTTCGGAAGTGGCAGGGCAGGCCGAGATTCTGGTCGTGCCCAATCTGGATGCAGGTAATATGGTGTTCAAACAACTGAGCCATTTCGCCAACGCTAAGGCGGCGGGTGTAGTTCTGGGGGCCAAGGTTCCTATCATCCTCAACAGCAGGTCGGACGATGACAAAGCGCGGCTTGCTTCCTGTGCTGTTGCGGCACTGCACGCGGAACGGTTGGCCGGCTGAGCGTGTGGATCATATCGTAACTCTGAATGCGGGTTCGTCTTCGCTGAAATTCGCGTTATTCGCGGCCGAAGGCGTCGAGCCCACGCTGATCTGCTCTGGCGCTGTCGAGCGGATCGGTCGACCCACCGCCAATGTCAGCGCGCACATGGCAGATGGCCGGGTGATCGCACATGAGGCCTCAAGTGCGTTGCAAGATCACACAGTCGCAATCGATAGTGTTCTGAGCTTGTTGCAGCGGCATTTTCCCGCGGCAAATGTTGTTTCTGTCGGGCATCGGATCGTGCATGGCGGGCCAGATAACGACGGGCCTATCCTGATCACTTCGGACAGTCTGAATATGCTGGATATGCTGGTGCCCTTTGCGCCCCTGCACCAACCTTTCAACCTGCAGGGCGTGCGTGCCGCGATGGAGACGTTTCCGCTTGCCAGGCAGGTTGCCTGTTTTGATACTGCTTTTCATCGTCACCACCCCTGGGTCAATGATACATTCGCCCTACCCATCGAATATTACGAGATGGGTGTACGGCGTTACGGGTTTCACGGGATTAGTTATGACTACATCTCGGGTCATCTGGCCGAGACGGAGCCGCAGACGTTTGCCGGACGGGTCGTTGTTTCGCATCTGGGTAACGGGGCCTCGATGTGCGGAATGAAGAACGGCAGCTCTATCGGGTCCAGCATGGGGTTTTCCGCCATGGACGGGCTGCCGATGGGTACGCGCTGCGGGCAGATCGACCCAGGCGCGCTTTTGTTCCTGATGCAGCAGAAGGGCATGGGTGCCTCGGAAATCTCGGATCTTCTGTATCGTCATTCCGGCTTGCTGGGCCTGTCTGGTGTGTCCAATGACATGCGCACGCTGGAACAATCCGAGTTGCCAGAAGCCCGGAAGGCTATTGAGTATTTCACTTTTCGCGCCCGTCGCGAACTTGGTGCGCTTACTGCCGTTGTCGGGGGCCTGGACGCTTTGGTGTTCACCGGCGGTATAGGTGAGAACTCAGCCCGGGTGCGAAGCCAGATTTGCGCGGATATGGGATGGTTTGGGATCGAATTGAACGAAGAAGCAAACCAAAGTAACGCCCGAGTCATTTCGTCCGAGTCATCTCGGGTCCAAGTGATGGTTATTCCCACGAATGAAGAGCTGGTCATCGCACGCGCCGCGCTGAACGTTGTGTCTTAGGATTTAGCGTCAATTACGTTGGCAAAAAACCGCCTGTGGTTGGCGAAGTAAGGGCTCTACGGGAAACCCCCAATTTCGCACCGTCGGTGCATGCGCTATCCATTGGGTATTACCAGGGCCGCAAGGCCTTACCACTCTCACTTAATTCCCCTATGGGGGGCTGGCTACTAACCCCCTCGGCCAGCCCCTCAATTTCATTTCAGGATGCCAGGTGATCTGGCGGCTCAAGCGGCCGGGTGTGGATTGTCTTGTAGTATCTGCAGGACAAGTTCTGGCAAATCGGCGCTGTGGGTATAGCTGGCCCGATGCGGCAGGTCCGCGACAGGGGATTTCCGATAACCTTCGGTAAATAGCAAAAACGGTACGCCAGCCCGTTGCGCGGTTTCGGCATCAACTTCGCTGTCACCGACAAAAAGTCTGGGCCCGGAGGCGGGCAAAGCGTCAAAGCTGGCGTGCAGATGGGCCGGGTCCGGCTTTCGCGTGCTCATAGTATCACCACCCAGAACGGCGTCGAAATACCCGGACAGGTTCAGCGCGTCCAATACGTGGCGGGCGGGGGCTTCGGGTTTGTTGGTGCAGACGCCCAGGCTGCAGCCCATCTCGCGCAATTGGGCAAGCGCTTCCGGAACCCCGGGATAAACTGTCGTCCGATCACAGGCGGCAGCGTTGTAATGGCCCAGTGTCACCTTTGTCAGTTCGGAATGACGGTGCCGCGGCAGGCCGCAATGATCCATCGTCCGCTCGACCAGTTTCGGTAGACCATTGCCGACGAATTGCCGGATCGTTGGCTGAGACAGCGGTGTAAGATCCACGTCCGCAAGCATCCGGTTCACCGCCTGTGAAAGGTCGGCCAGGCTGTCGATCAATGTGCCGTCCAGGTCGAAGACAATAGTTGCGCTCATTGAAGGGTCCGCCTCTGATTTCTGTCGGTCTCAGGCCTAAACCGCACAGGTGCCAGAGTGCAACCAGCAGGCAGACAAAAAGGTTTGGAGTCTGGCGCTTGACAATCCCGACTAAAATAATCAGATTAAGACTCAGGAACGGAAAGCCAGCCCAAAAGGGTCAGCCAGATCACGAAAACCATTAACAGATATGGCACTTTGCCCGAAACGCTCTGGAGATGTCCCGATGAACGCGCAAAATCCCACACCGACTCAAGGTTATGCTGTCTCGATGCTGCCGGCCCATAAGGCTGAAGAGCTGACCAAGGGTGGCAATCTGGCTCATATTGAGCTTGGCGATCAGCTCTACACCTTGCGTATCACCCGCGCGGGCAAATTGATCCTGACGAAATGAGCGCGCCATCTTCGCGCGGCGGGGCGGCTGTCGGTCGACTGGCCGATCTGAGCCCGGTTGAAGCCGGTGCGGTCATGTACCTGCGGCTTTGGAGCGACGGAGCGTCGGGTCGCGAGGATGCAGCAAGCGATTTCGATATCGCGCTGGGCTCGGACCGGGGGCAGGCCGCAATGCTTACGCTGGACCGCCTATGTACGCTTTGTTCGCAATATGGTCGCCGTCCGCTGATCCGACACGGGCGAGAGTGTTCCTGCCTTGGCGCGGACGAGAACTGTTTCGCTCAGATGATCGCCGCCGCCTCGGAAGGCGCGCGCGAGGATGCCATGATGATGGCTTCTCTGATCGTGCGACCTGATTTTGCGCCGGCTCTGGCATCCTTGTCCGAGGAACTTGGACTGGTGCTGCGCCGTATGATATCTGCACCCCCCGTGCCGACGACAGGGCATTCTGCACCCTCTGCGGTGTTGCACTGATCGGTACAACAAATCCCCGGCAATTTCCGCCGGGGTTTTGTTTTTCAAGCACTCACGAGACGTAAGGATGCGTCAGCAGCACCCGCATCCCGCGTGGTGATTATCATGCTCGCAAACCGGCGCAGGCGCGTAGTCTTCGACCTCCGACAGTACGTCGCGCAGCACCCAAAGAATCATATCCACATCCTCGGCTTCGATGGTCAGGGGCGGGCGGATTTTAAGGATATTGTCCTTGGGCCCTTCGCTGCCGATCAGGATGCGATGATCGCGCATCCGGTTTTTGACATAGCTACAGATCTCGGGGCTTTCAGAGCCGTCCGGATTAACCAGTTCGATGCCCAGAAACAGCCCCATGCCGCGGACGTCGCCGACATGCTGGAAATCGGCTTCGATTTGTTTAAGGCCGGTCATCAACCGCTCGCCCATGGCTTTGGCATTGTCCTGCAAGCCTTCGTCGTCAACGATGTCCAGCACCTCATTGCCGATCCGGCAGGACAGGGTTGAGCCGCCGAAGGTCGAAAAGAATTCAATCCCGTTATTGAAGCTTTCGGCGATGGCCTTCGTAGTCACTAGAACGCCCAGCGGATGGCCGTTGCCGATGGGTTTACCCATCACCACGATGTCGGGCAGGGCGCCTTGGTGTTCGAAACCGAAATAATAATCTCCTAGCCGTCCAAGGCCTGTCTGTACTTCGTCAGCGATACACACGCCTCCGGCGGCGCGAATTTTCTCATAAACCGCAGGCAGGTATCCTTTGGGCGGGATGATCTGCCCGCCGACCGAAGGGAAGGTTTCCGCGATAAAGCCGGCAAGACCTTGGCCCCTGTCTTGCAGCGCAGAAATCGCTGGGTCCACCAGATCCGCAAACTTCTGCGCACGGTTGGGATCATCACGCCTGAATGAGCCGCGATAATCATCTGCAACTTCGACCAGTTCGACCCAATCGGCCTGACCCACACCGCCGGGCTTGTTGAATTTGTAAGCCGAGATCGCCACTGCCGCGTTGGTGTTGCCATGATACCCGTGATCGGGCGTTACAATGCCCTTTGCCCCGGTATGGGCGCGGGCCAGGCGCAGGGCCAACTCGTTCGCTTCAGTGCCGGAGTTGACGAAAAAGCAGACCTCGAGGTGTTCCGGAAGTTTGGATAGCACTTTGTCGGCAAATGCGGTTTGCGCGGGGTGCAGATACCGGGTGTTTGAATTCATCCTCTTCAGCTGATCCGCCGCCACGGCCTGAATGCGGGGATGTGCGTGACCTACATGCGGGACGTTGTTATAGGCGTCCAGATAGGGGCGGCCCCATTCGTCAAACAGGTGGTGTTTCCAACCGCGTACCAGCATGACCGGGTCGTCATAGGTCAGGCTGAGATT
Organism: Ruegeria sp. HKCCD6426; assembly: GCF_057221115.1. Classification (NCBI taxonomy): domain Bacteria; kingdom Pseudomonadati; phylum Pseudomonadota; class Alphaproteobacteria; order Rhodobacterales; family Roseobacteraceae; genus Ruegeria; species Ruegeria sp. HKCCD6426. The sequence continues at coordinate 338,785 of NZ_JBWVBF010000001.1, forward strand.
GCCTCCGAAATGGTCATGCCGTCCTTGCAGGACGGCCTGTTTGTCGGTCGGGCGATATAGCACTTTGTCGTCTGGCAGGTTGAGCAGTGCCGCAGGGTTCGGGCATAAGGCGTTCCACAGTTCCATTTCGTCCGGGTCGGCAACGCCAGGCCAGTCTGCATCCATTCCGGCAGTGGTCATGGCCAGCTGGAAATGCACATGGGGCGCCCAGCCTCCATTCTGGCTGGCGTCCCCCAACTTGGCAAAGGCAGCACCTTGCGCCACTGGATCGCCCGGTTTCAGGCGGTCGCAGATCTCTGGGTCCAGATGGCCGTAGAGCGTATAGAAGGGATCCCCTTCAGGTGTTTCGTGATGCAGGATCACAACGCCGCCATAATCGAGGTGATGATCGCGGTTTTCCACAACTTCCACCCGCCCGCTTATCGGCGCGTGCAGGACTGTGCCCGCTTGGGTGAAGACATCCACCGCCAGATGCACCGTGCGCCGGTCCGAGGCCTTCCACGGCCCCTTGCGAAACCCGGGTTCGGCGTAAATCAGACGGGGCTCGTTGTAGTATCCAAGCCAGAGACCATCTCCGAATTCCTCGCCCACGCGCGCGGCCTCGGTTAGCGGCATATGAAACGGATTTTGCGGCCAGGTGGAGTTCTCGACGGATAAAGACCCCATAGGTGCGTCGCTCAGGCTCTGCCCGAATAAATGCGAGAAGTAACCGCGATGATCGGACAGATAGGCATGAATCCGTTCGACTCCATCAACGACGGGCAGCCCACATGCGGTCCTTAGCCGGGCGGACATAAGGCCGCCATTGACGCCGGTATTCTCCAGAAAGCGCCATGCAGGGGCCTGACTGATGGTGACATAAGGGTCATCCGGGTTTTCTACCGCCATCAGGGTCGAATTGACGACTGATACTGCCAATCGCATACGCAGTAGAGGCCAGATAAGATCAACTTCCTCGGGGCTTAGACGATTTGCAGCGTGGTAGCCACGAACCAACGATGCCAGAGCGCGTTCGGGTTTCGGGTGATCCAGCACGACATAAGCCCCGGCGATCGCCAGGTCACAGATACGCGGAGCTGCGCACATATCACCCAGATCGATCAGACCCGAGACGCTGCGGCGTTCACTCAGCTCGCCCTCGACCAGAATGTTGTAGTCGTTGGCGTCGTTGTGAATGGCCTGCACAGGTAAGCGCGAAAGCTCGTCGGAAATCGCGTCGTAATCCCGTACGATCTCCTCCAGTACTGAGCGCCGGCTAGTATCGGAAATGGCGCCTAGTTTGTCCGAAATCCATCCGCCCTGCATCAGATCCCACTTGAAATCTGATCTGTTCAGGCTGTCATGTGTGAACTCGTCCAGAGCCCGATCCGTCGCCCCCAGCACCCGACCCAGTTTGAGAATAAGGTCTTCGGACTTGGGCGCGACTTTGGCGTAACACCGCCCCGGAAGTCGCTCCAATAACCAGGCAAGGCGCGGTTGCCCGTCCTCGTCTGCAATCTCGGGCAGAACATCGCCAATCACGGTCGGAAACACTTTGGGAAATGGAAGCCCAGGAGCCTTCGCCGCGATGTGTGCCAGCGCTTTGATTTGAAGATCGACCAGATCGGGTGCGCAGCCTGCTCGCATGACTTTCAGGACGTAGTCTTGACCGTTTGTCGCCTGCACCAGGAAGTTGAGGTCATATTCCCCATCCAGCCGCGTCAGCCGCGCGTCCAGTCCCCAAACCCCGCTCAAGGCGTTCGCCCAGAATGTCGTCATCTCATTCATTCAAAACCCTGTCTTGTCTTCACCACTTCCCGCTTTCTTCTTTTCAAGAAACCATCGGGGGTAAATTGTCGATTGCGAAAAGGGAGGCGGTGCCCGCTTACCTTAATCCAGCGCCCGCAGACGCTTGAACAGCGAGGATGTATCCCATCGCCCGCCACCCAGTTTCTGCACATCCTTGTAGAACTGATCGATCAGTGCCGTGACAGGTAATGAGGCGCCGGTTTCGTTAGCCATATCCAGACAGATACCCAGATCCTTGCGCATCCAGTCGACCGCGAATCCATGCTCAAAGTGATCATCCAGCATGGTTTCATGCCGGTTCACCATTTGCCAGCTGCCCGCGGCGCCCTGACTGATAACTTCAACCACCGCGCGACCGTCAAGCCCGGCTTTTTCCGCAAAATGCAAGGCTTCGCTCAAAGCCTGGACCAACCCCGCGATGGCGATCTGGTTGCACATTTTTGTCAACTGCCCGGCACCGTTGTCACCCATAAGACGGCAGATTTTTGAATAGACCTGCATCAGGGGGTCAGCCGCGTCATAGGCGGCCTGATCTCCGCCGCACATGATCGAAAGAACACCATTTTCTGCCCCAGCCTGACCTCCCGAAATCGGCGCGTCGACAAACGCAATACCTTTCGCTTTCGCAGCCGCATAAAGCTCGCGTGTGACTTTTTCGGAAACGGTGGTGTGATCGACAAAAACCGTGCCCTCGGACATACCGTGAAAAGCCCCGTCTTCGCCAGTGCAGACCATGCGCAAATCGTCGTCATTGCCGACGCAGGAAATGACGAATTCCGCGCCCTTTGCGGCTTCCTGTGGCGTTGCAGCCATTGCGCCGCCGTGCTCGGCGACCCAAGCCTCGGCTTTGGTGGATGTGCGATTAAAGACTGTAACCTGATGACCTGCGGCCTGAAGGTGCCCCGCCATAGGATAGCCCATGACACCTAGGCCAAGGAACGCGACTTTTGCCATTTGGTGATCCTCTCCCTTGTCCTGCTACTGCTGCCAGCGCCGGAATGTTCAGCACTGACAAAGCAAAGCTCGGACCAAAGGGCAACCCCGAGTTACGCCTGCCCGCCGAGATCCTGAAGGATCGGACAATCCGGGCGATCATCACCTGCACAGGCGTCGATCAGGTGGCCGAGCGTGTCGCGCATTGCCTTCAGATCGGCAATCTTGGCATCAATTTGTGTCAGGTGCTCGCGCGCGATCCGCTTCACGTCTGCGCTGGCGCGGCTTTCATCCTCGTACAGCGCCAGCAGGGTACGGCAATCTTCGATAGTGAATCCCAGCGCGCGGGCGCGGCCCAGAAAGTTCAGCTTGTGAATGTCCTGCTCGCGAAATCGGCGATAGCCGTTGTCGTCGCGCAACGGTTTGATCAAGCTGATCTCTTCGTAATAACGGATCGTTTTAGCAGGCAGCCCGGTTCGGTTTGCGACGTCTCCGATATTCATGAATGAGCCTCCTGCGATGAGAGCGAGCCGTGCGTTTCCGGAACACTCGCGCGAACACGGCGCAGGCGCAGCGCGTTGGAAACGACGAAGACGCTGGACAACGCCATTGCGCCTGCAGCCAGCGCCGGCGACAACAGGTGCCCGCCGAATGGGTATAAAACGCCTGCAGCGACGGGGATCAGCAACGTGTTATAGCCAAAGGCCCAGCCCAGGTTCTGACGGATATTGCGCATGGTTCGGCGGCTGATCTCGACCGCATTTGCCACACCTCGCAAATCGCCCGACATCAGCACCACATCCGCCGTTTCAATCGCCACATCAGTGCCGGTGCCGATAGCAATTCCGATATCAGCCGCTGCCAGAGCCGGCGCGTCATTGATGCCATCGCCAACGAAAGCCACAGTTCCATACTGCTCTCGCAACGCAGTTATTGCAGCCAATTTGCCATCGGGCAGCACTTCGGCTGTGACATGGTCGATGTTCAGCTCATCCGCCAGCGCTTGGGCCGTGCGAGTGTTGTCTCCCGTGACCATCGCCAGCGTCATTCCCATCTCGTGCAGACGTTCCAGGGCGGCACGTGTGCCGGGTTTTATCGGATCAGATACCGCAAGTGCCGCGGCGGGTTGTCCGTCAACCGCGACATATAGCGGCGTAGCCCCTGCGGATGCCAGTTCCGCAGCCTCAGGCGCTAACTTGCTCAGATCGACATCGTTTTGCTCCATAAGACGGTCTGATCCAATCAAAACGTAGCGCCCATCGACCATCGCGCTCAATCCAAGCCCGGTCAGGGACTCGAAATCCGAAATACCCGGCAGTTCTGTCGGTCCGGCGCGTGTAATAGCAGAGGCTATCGGATGCTCCGATCGGGCCTCAACTGCCGCCGCCAGCCGCAGAACCCCGGCCCGGTCAAATCCGCTGTCGGTAATTACTTCAACCAATTCGGGCCGCCCAAGCGTCAGTGTTCCGGTCTTGTCCAGCGCAATAACTCGTGCCTGCTGCAATTGCTGTAACGCGTCGCCCTTCCGGAACAGAACGCCCAGCTCTGCCGCGCGGCCCGTACCTACCATGATCGAAGTCGGTGTCGCCAGACCCATGGCGCAGGGGCAGGCGATGATCAGCACCGAAACACCTGCCACCAAAGCTAGTGGCAGCGTAGGGGCAGGGCCAAACAGCAGCCAGGCCAACACGGTCAGCACGGCAACGCCAATGACGGCCGGCACAAAGCGATGGGTGATCTGGTCGACCAGTCCCTGAATAGGCAGTTTCGCACCCTGAGCCTGCTCAACCATCCGAATAACCTGCGCCAGCACGGTATCTGCGCCCACATGGGTCGCGCGGATTCGCAGCGCTCCGGTACCATTCACGGTGCCGCCGACAACCTCGTCACCGGTCTCTTTGCCTACGGGTACCGGCTCGCCCGTAATCATGCTTTCGTCCACATACGAACTGCCGTCCAGAACCAGCCCATCCACGGGAACACGTTCGCCGGGTCGGATTTGCAAGATGTCATCCACCACAATCTCGGCAATAGGGCGGTCGACGTATACTCCGTTGCGCTCTACGCGCGCGGTGCTGGGTTGCAGCCCGACAAGCTTGCGGATTGCCGCACCAGTCCGACCTTTGGCGCGTGCCTCCAGCAGGCGACCTAACAGGATCAGGACGACGATGACGGCGGCGGCCTCGAAATAGACATTGGCGGTGCCTTGCGGCAGTATCTGCGGTGCGAAAGTTGCGACGACGGAATAGAGATATGCCGCCCCGGTTCCCAGCGCGACCAGTGCGTTCATATCAGGTGCCCACCGCAGCAGTGATGGAACGCCTTTGGCATAGAACACCCGGCCAGGCCCGATCAGCAATACCGAGGTCAAAACGAACTGAATCAGATGGCTGGTCTGAGCGCCGATGTTCGCCTGCACCCAATGGTGAAATGCCGGGATCATATGTCCGCCCATTTCTAACACGAAAACAGGCAGAGCCAGCGCTCCTGCGAACAGTGTTGCGCGGGTGAGTGCGTTGATCTCTTCAGTTTTCGCGGACCGATCGTGATCGTCTTGCTCGCCTGCCGGGTGAGCCGGATAACCGGCTTCGGTCACTGCTTTTGCCAGCGCAGCCGGGTCGGTTACACCTTGGACGTAAGTCACCGTCGCGTTTTGTGCGGCAAGGTTCACGTTTGCATTGACCACACCCGGGCTGGCAATCAGCACCTTTTCAATCCGTGCAACGCAAGAAGCGCAGCTCATCCCATCGATGTGCAAAACGTCTTCCTGCGTGGCCGCTGGGTATCCAGCCGCATCCAGCGCTTTAGCGACGTCGGGAAATTGGCTGTCATATACGATCTGTGCGGTCTCGGTGGCAAAATTGACCGAAGCTTTGCTGACGCCGGGGACCGCCTGCAACGCGTTTTCCACACGTCCAACGCACGAGGCGCATCCCATCCCTGTAACCTTGATCTGAGCGTGGTTTCGTTCCGTCATCCGAGTCGTCCTGATACTGGCAGTTACCCTCAGATGGGGGTTCCAGTCACGGGAAGGTCAAGGGGTATTCGGTGATTTTCTGCGATGTTCTAGCCCGAAGCACCCTTCCGGTGATCCAATTCTGTCTTCAAACGCTCGTTTTCCGCTTGAAGCTGCGCCATCTGCTGCCCCAGATTGTTCAAATGGGGGCGCAACTCGGCTTCGGTAAATCTGGGCGTGATATGGCGCGGGCAGTTCCAATCCAGTGCATCGATATGGATAATCGCGGCGCGCTCTGCCTCGGTCTCTGTGCCTTTGGGGTACAGATCGACCGCGGCATCGGCTCCTTCGGTAAAGGAAACCCGACCCAGAATTTTCAGGCGGCGTTGATTGGCGTAATCCATCAGGATCATCGCAATGCGGTCATTACCATCCAGGTTTCCTCGCGAAATATATTGTTTGTTGCCAGTAAGATCCGCGTATCCGATTGTGTGGTCGTCGATAACCCTCAGAAAGCCGATAGGGCCACCGCGAAACTGCACGTATGGCCACCCCGTTTCAGATACCGTGGCTTGATAGAACCCATCCCGCGCTTCGATAAAGGCTTTTTCATTCGGGCCGATCTTATGGCCCTGTTGCGGGCCGCCCTGGATGAATTTGGCGTATGTCGCGGCAGACCCCATGCGATCCTGATGCGCGCGTACGGCTGGTGTGAAGGTCAGTTGGGAAAAGGCGCGTGGCATGGGTATTCCTTTCGTTGCCCCTGAATTCGGAAGGGATCGGTTCGCTCGACAGTCGATAGATAGGGCGCGATTCCCAGCCTTCTATCCCAGTAGGGTATTTGACCCGGCCTTTGACAAAGGTGTGATAATGCGAGGGGTGCACTGGGCGAATGAAAGACAGAACGTTGCGTACTGGCCTTCGCGGACGCCACGTCACATGGATTGGCTGGAAGCGCGGCAGCGGCTAATTTTGGTGCAATTCCAGTTGAACGAGGTCTCAATGTCTCTTTTTACCAGCACCGCAGCATGGGTCACTGATGAACACCGGATGTTTGCCGAAATGGCGGGCCGGTTCATGGATGATGCCCTTGTACCGAATACCGAGACCTGGGTCGAAAATGGTGTCGTTGATCGCGCGTTCTGGCTGAAGGCTGGCGAAACCGGCTTGATGGCGGGTTCGATTGCCGAGGAATACGGCGGTGTCGGCGGAGGCATGGGGTTTGATGCCGTAACGTTGTACGAGCAAACCGCACGCGGGGACGCCGGATGGGGTTATGGCATTCAGTCCATCGCAACCCATTATATTACCGCATATGGCAGCGACGAGCAGAAACGGAAATGGCTTCCGAAACTCGCCTCGGGCGAGATGGTCGGTGCGCTGGCCATGACCGAACCGGGCACCGGGTCGGATGTGCAGGCGGTGAAGACAACGGCCGAGAAGGATGGGAACTCATACAAGATCAACGGTTCCAAAATATTCATCACCAATGGCCAGTCCGCTGATTTGGTTATCGTGGCGGCGAAGACGGACAAATCTTTGGGGTCGAAGGGTATTTCGCTGATTGTAGTGGAAACCGAAGGCGCTGAGGGATTTCGCAGGGGGCGAAACCTCAAAAAACTGGGGATGAAGGGCAATGACACGGCCGAGTTGTTCTTTGAAGACGTAAAGGTGCCGATGACCAACCTGCTGGGGGCAGACGAAGGGCAGGGGTTTTACCAGCTGATGAAACAACTGCCGTGGGAGCGGTTGACCATAGGGATAATGGCCTTGGGCGCGATCGATTTTGCCATCGCCGAGACGGTGAAATACGTTCAGGAGCGCAAGGCTTTTGGTCAGCGCGTGATGGATTTCCAGAATACGCGTTTCAAGTTGGCAGAGTGCAAGACCAAGGCCGAAGTCCTGCGCAGTTTCGTAAATGAATGTATCGCCAAGCTTGAGGCGGGAGAGCTGGACGCTGCGACTGCCTCGATGGTGAAATACTGGGGCTCTGAAGTGCAGAATGAGGTCATGCATGAATGCCTTCAGCTGTTCGGCGGCTATGGATACATGATGGAATACCCAATTGCCCGGCTTTACGCGGATGCACGGGTTCAGATGATCTATGGTGGTACAAACGAGGTTATGAAGGAGCTTATAGCCCGTTCGTTGGATGTGTAACCGGAACCCGGCGGCTCCCGCCCGTCGTCGATTTTCCTGACGGAACATCTCCTCCCGTTGGGCCGGGCAGGTGCGAGCGCAGCCCGCACCTGCCCGGCCCTCCTGCCGCCCGCAAGACGTAAAGCCGAAGACTGCGCAGCGTCTGCCTGACGGAAGATTGCCGTCCTTCAGGTTGGATGGCATTCTGACCGGGCTTCGAAATCGTACTGAAATGGCCCAACATGACAGAAACTAACAAGGACCGAATCCGAGCCCTGCTCAAAAGCATCGAGACCGGTAACCCCGGCCCTGTCTCTGTGGTGAACGAAGCCAAGTACATTCAGCATAACCCTCAGACCCACGAAGGCAGCGAAGGTCTGGCCGCCTTGTTCAAGCGCTTGTCCGAAACGTCGCCGCGCGTAAATGTTGTGAGGGCATTCGAGGACGGAGCTTACGTATTCGCCCATACGGAGTACGATTTTTCACGCCGCAATATCGGGTTTGAGGTGTTCCGCTTCGAAGATGGGAAAGCGGTCGAACACTGGGACAATATCCAGAAACGGCAGGGCCCGAACAGATCCGGGCACAGCATGGTGGACGGAATTACAGAGGTTAGTGACCCGGACCTGACCGAAAAGAATCGTGCTTTCGTGCGCGCCTTTGTCGAAGCTGTTTTGATTGCGGGCGATATTGACCGGATTGAATCCGACATCGACGCCAGCGTTTTTGCCGAGCACAATCCGCGGCTTACCGACGACCTGGCAGAGTTGCGCCAATCCCTGTCGGCGATGCGCAATGGCGTCAAGATTGTCGACTATCAGCGCGTTCACCGTGTGCTAGCCGAAGGAGATTTTGTCCTGACTGTGTGCGAAGGCATGTTCGACGGCAATCACAGCGCCTTTTATGATCTGTTTCGCGTTGCGAGCGGCAAGATCGTTGAGCACTGGGATACGCTCGAGACAATCGCACCGCGCAGCGAATGGCGGAATGAAAACGGCAAGTTCTGAATGCGGTTGCCTGATGCGAATCTTCCGATCCTATTTGTTCCTGCAGCCATAAGTGGAACGAACTAAGTGGCTCGGACGCGGCCCGTTCCGCCGGCCTGACAAAGTGATAGGCGCCGAGGCTTACGCGTGGCCCGTCCCAAGCCAGCACCAGACGCTTCGTGTACAGATCATCTGTAACCAGATAATCCGGACGAAAAAAAAGCCCAACCCATGGATTGTCGCCTGGACCATGGTCGAAAAGTGATCGAACAGCATTCCGCTGGAGTGCCCTGGGTATCGAACCATCGCCCCTACGCGTCAGGATGGGTGTCGAGATGCAGCAGTGGCGCGGTCATATGAACAGACCTCATACCTTTGCAGCGAATATCACTGGCGAATCTACCCAGCCAGATCAAAGAGTGTCCGAAAGTCCAATTTCCCCAGCCTTGCAAATGAGGTTCAACACAGTGAGACAATTGTTTTGGGTATAAGGTCCAATGGACGCTTGTCACTGGATCCGTCTGCGCCGATGATCCGCCCAGATGCACGAGGTTCAAATTGAGCGATCACGACCAATCCCTGTGGCGAAAAACCTGCGCCGAACACGTCGATGCAATGGCGCTCTCCAGTGATCTGGCGGTAGATCTCGCGGTTATTGGTGGCGGCTACACGGGATGTACTGCTGCGCTGACTGCGGCTCAGGCAGGCGCGTCGGTCTGTTTGCTCGAGGCACAAGAGATCGGGCACGGCGGATCGGGGCGCAACGTCGGGCTGGTGAATGCCGGCCTTTGGATGCCACCGGATCAGATACGGTCTTCTCTGGGGCTTGAGAGCGGCGACCGTCTGATAGAATTACTGTCCACCGCGCCCAACGATGTGTTTCACTTGATCGACACTCACGGCATCGAGTGCGAGCCGGTTCACAATGGAACGCTGCACTGCGCACATTCCGCGGCAGGTTTCCGCGACCTGCAATCACGGTGGGCTCAGCAGACCGCCTCGGGTGCGCCCGTTGTGCTTGTCTCAGCAGATGAGGCGCAATCCAAAACGGGCAGTGCCAGGTTTCACGGGGCGCTTTTTGATCCGCGCGCTGGAACGATTCAGCCTTTGGCTTACGCAAAGGGTTTGGCAAGGGCCGCGACCTTGGCCGGGGCCAAAGTTTTCCAGAACACCCCAGTGCAGTCATTGCAGCGTCAGGATGGGGATTGGGTGCTGAAGACGCCCCAAGGGGCGGTGCGGGCAAGGGCGGTCCTTCAGGCTACCAATGCGTACCATCAAGACCTCGCGCAATCCGCCCCCGCCTATGTGCCGGTCTACTATTTCCAATACGCAACTGCTCCGCTGTCAAACAATTTGCGCGCAAGTATTCTACCCGGCGGGGAAGGGTGCTGGGATACGGGGCTAATCATGACGTCGTTCCGAATGGATCAGGATGGGCGGTTCATCATCGGGGGCATGGGAGACTTGGGGCAGATTGGTCAGGCTGTGCACTCAGGCTGGGTTCGGCGCAAGATGGCAGAGCTCTACCCTCAATTGACCGACCAGCCTTTGATCGAGGGCTGGCATGGCAGAATCGCGATGACTTCGGATCATCTTCCCAAGATTGCCGAGATTGGTCCCAATGCGCTGTCCGTACACGGGTTTTCGGGCCGGGGGATTGGGCCTGGCACCGTGTTCGGTCGAATGATGGCGGAAAGCTTGCTGAACGGGGACCCGTCGTACCTACCGGTGCCCGCCGTTTCGCAGTATCGAGAATCTTGGACAGGTGTGCGTCGCGCCTTTTTCGAAGCAGGCGCGGCGGCAACGCATTTGATAAAGGCGCGATTCTAGGGGCGGGGCCTGTTGTCAGACCGACCGCGTGATCCCTCCATCCACGCGAATGTTCTGACCCGTGATGTATCCACCCCCTTCAGAGGCGAGTAGCGCGACGACCGAAGCGATTTCCTCGTAGCTGCGGCCATAGCGGCCCATGGGGATGCGGGAGCGGAATTCTTCCTTTTCCGGCAGGCTGTCAATAAAGCCGGGCAGGACGTTGTTCATACGAATGTTGTCAGCGGCGTAATGGTCCGAAAACAGCTTGGTAAAGGCTGCAAGCCCTGCACGGAAAACCCCCGAAGTCGGGAATACAGGGTCCGGCTCAAACGCGGCAAAGGTTGAGATGTTGATGATCGACCCGCCGCCCTGAGCCTGCATGATCGGAGCCACGATACGCGTGGGGCGCACGGCATTCATGAAATAGACATCCATGCCAGTGTGCCAGTCTTCGTCGGTCAGTTCCAGAACCTGCGCGCGCGGGCCGTGCCCTGCCGAGTTCACCAGAACGTCAATGCGTCCCCAATGGGCTATGGCCGCGTCGACCAGCTTTTGCAAATCCTCATTTGACTGGTTCGATCCGGTGACGCCGACGCCACCCAACTCTTTTGCCAGTGCCTCGCCTTTGCCGGACGAGGACAGGATGCCGACCTTGAACCCATCTGCCGCAAGACGTCGCGCCGCGTCCGCCCCCATGCCACTACCGCCAGCCGTGATCAAAGCTACTTTGGTCATCTGTATTCTCCAATAGTTGTCAGTCTTGAAAATGGCGTGTGTTGGGCGGTTTGACCAATCAGTTCTTCTGACCGTATGCTGTAGAAAAACTATTGGTTTGGAAAATGGCAGCTCTTCCTCCGCTCAACGCATTGCGTGCTTTCGAGGCTTCGGCCCGGCATCTTAACTTTCGGCTGGCCGCAGAAGAACTGGGCGTTACGCAAGGAGCTGTGGCGCAGCAAGTGCGCGGGCTTGAGGCCCGCCTTGGCACGCCATTGTTCGAACGCATGCCGCGCGGCCTGAGGCTGACCGAGGCCGGGCGCCGGTTTCAAGCGCCGTTGCGCCGGGCATTTCGCCTGATCGAAGAGGCCGTGGATGACCTGTCGGGTCAGCGAAATATAACCATTTCGGTTACCCCAAGCTTTGCTTCGAAATGGTTGGTGCCTCGCCTCAAAGAATTTGTCCGGCTGCACCCTGATATTCTGGTGCAGATCGACGCGCGCGAACGGTTGGCGGATTTTGAAACGGACGGCGTTGATATCGCTGTTCGCCAAAGCCGGGTACCGATAGCGGGTGAAATGAACGCGGTCCCGCTGTTTTCCAACGAGTTTCTTGTCGTCGCGAACCCGGATTTGGCGGCGCAGGTTACAAAGCCCGCCGATTTGATCCAGCATATGCTGCTGAGCGACTCGCATGGGCTATGGCCGCTGTTTCTGGACCGTGCCGGTGTCGAAGGGCGTCCTCGTATGATGAGCTTCAGCCAGACAGCTTTGGCGATTGATGCCGCGATATCGGGCCAGGGGTTTGCATTGGCCAATGCGCCGTTGGTTTCCGCGGAACTTGCTTCGGGAAAGCTGGTGCAGCCTCTGTCTGAAGTGCTGGTCGAGGATTTGGGTTTTTATGTTGTGATCCCCAAACGGCCCCGGCAGCCCGACTTGGTGGCAAAAATGCGCGACTGGCTACTGTCTCAGGTCTGAAGGGTCGCGGCAATCGCTTCGATCCGATTTCGAAGCCAGCGATGGGCCGGGTCGTTGGCAGATCTTTGGTGCCAAACCATGTAAATCGCTACGGAGGGGCACTGAAAAGGGAGGTCTGCGCAGTCCAGCGTGGCCAATGGGCCTTCTTTCATCAGGGCTGTGTCAGTCGAAATCAGGTCGCTGCCTTTCACGAATGAAGGAATCGCGTTGAAATGCGGCAAGGTCACGGTTGGCGGGCGGATTTGACTTTGATCTACCCCACGCATGACTGCGCGTGCGTTGCGGCCATCCGAAAATCGCACTTCGACATGGTCGGCCTGGCAATAGGCCTGCCAGCTATCCGGTGGGTCGCGATGGGCGGCGTCGTAGAAGACCATCAACGGGCTGGTAAACAGCCGCTTCTGGAATATGTCCGGTCCGTCCGGTGGCAGTGGCGTTACCATCAACTGGCATCGGTCGCTGCGCAACAGATCCGGATCCGGCACACCTGAGGGGATGAATTCCAACCTCAGCCGAACACCTTCGGCCCGTGCGGTCCGCAAAAGGTCGGGAAAGATCAGTTCTCGCGGCATGTCGTTGGTGGCGATCTGGATATCGATCTCTTCCGACAGCGGATCAAATGGACGTTCTTCAGTCAAAGCACGCATTGCATCCAGAACCGTTTGCACGGGCTCTTTCAGGGATAACGCCCGTTCGGTCGGGGTCAGGCCCTGACCGGACCGGACGAACAGGGGATCACCCAGAACTTGCCGAAGCTTGCTCAAGGTGTGACTGATCGCCGACTGCGTGACACCAAGATGGTCGGCGGCCTTCGAGACCGAGCTTTCCTCGAGTATTGTCAGAAAGACTCGCAGGACTTTGCCGTCCAGTTCAGTGAAATCAGTTTTCTTCATACTATCTATGATTATTCATGAATGGTTTTGTTGTCTACGACAGGTTAGTGGACGGACAAGAACAGGAGGCGCACGATGGGATTCCGCTTTTTCTCGGACAAGAACAGGCCCGTTCACATGGGCCAGTACCCGCTGGAGCGCTTGGCGCGGCAGGGTGAAATGCCGGATTTGTCCGCAGTGGCAGCAATGCCCGAGTTGAGCTTTCATCGAACCGAACAGCCTGAGAGCATCGTCAACGCGATGGGTGAGTTTCAGGCGATGATGGACGCAATCCGCGATGGCTTTGTAAACTCCGCTTCGGCGGTCATTCCGTCTGATCCGAAGGTCCGGTCCAACCATTTGAAAGCGTTCGGGTATTTCAACGATGCCTCAATGATGGGATGCGGGCCACTGCCGTCAGAAGCTCTGCTGTCTGAACCTCGGCGTAACCCAGATATCGAACGGCTGGCTCACGCCCTGAAAACCCGACAGACCAAAACACTGGCTTCAGGGATCGACGTCATCATGGCCGACCTGAAGGAAAGCATGGAGGCCACGCCCGGTTCGATCGACAGTCATCGGCATGCCATTGTTTTCTTGTACGAATTCAATCGTGATCCGGATTCTGGTGAGCCTGGAGCGGAGTGGATCGTTGACGCGCAGGACCATCGCGCTTGTCTGTTGGCCACCGAAAATGCGGTCGTCATCGCAAATTATATTCGCCTGCTTGGGTTTGACGCACGGGCCCACACGGCAATGTCGTCCGAGGTTGATCTTGGGAAGCTGGCCGTTGCCTGTGGCCTGGCGACAGTCGAAGGCGGAGATGTCATAGCTCCCTGGCTGGGCAAACGCTTTGGTCTGGCTGCTGTCACAACCGAGATGGACATGGCGCATGATCAGCCCCTGCTGCCAATGGCGCAACAGCCATGGTTTCGCACGCAAGGTCCGGCGTGGTGGTTGGGAACGGGTTTTGCAAAGAACGCCCTGAACCGCGACCCCTATGCCAAACGCAGGTATATGGACGGCGCGCATCCGTTCGAGAAACTGAAACGGGTCGACGCCCCCACCACTTACATCGACGAAGAAAACGTTGCCCGCGTGCCCAAGCGGGCAGACATGTTCGCCCGCGCGCAGTTCGGGGATATGGGCAAATCGCTGCAGGACGCAGCCAAGGGCGGATACTATGTCCGTAAATCAGCGCCCAGTTTCGCACAGCGGCGCGCGCTTGGTGCGTTTGTTCTGTTGCAGGATGGCGATAGCGTCGAAGTTACCAAACCCACTGACGCCGAACGCAATGCGGCGAATATCAAGGCGGCGACCTATTTCCTGGGCGTCGATGCCGTGGGTCTTAGCCGTTGTCCGGAATGGAGCTGGTATTCCCACGACGCCACCGGAGAAGAGATCACTCCACCCCACGATCAGGCCATCAGCATGATCATCGATCAGGGCTATGAGACGATGGAGGGCGCCAGCGGTGACGACTGGATCAGCGTCGCTCAATCCATGCGCGCCTATTTGAGGTTTTCGTTGCTGGGCGGCGTAATCGCCCAGCAGATACGCAACCTCGGATACAAGGCCAAGGCGCACACGGTAATGGATGGCGAAGTGCTGCAACCTCCGCTGCTGCTGTTGTCAGGGCTGGGTGAGGTCAGTCGGATTGGTGAGGTTATTCTGAACCCATATCTGGGTCCGCGACTGAAATCCGGTGTTGTGACCACCGACATGCCGATGAACCACGATAAGCCCATAGATTTCGGCCTGCAGACCTTCTGCGAAAGCTGCAACAAATGCGCGCGGGAATGCCCGTCCGGAGCGATCACGGCCGGGCCGAAACTCATGTTCAACGGCTATGAAATCTGGAAATCCGACAGCCAGAAATGTGCCACATACCGGGTGACAACACCCGGCGGGGCCATGTGCGGCCGGTGTATGAAAACCTGTCCGTGGAACCTCGAAGGGATATTCAAAGAACGCCCGTTCCGCTGGGCTGCGATGAAGTTCCCGCAAACGGCCCCCACCTTGGCCAAACTGGATGATGCGGTGGGCAATGGCGGCCTGAACGACACCAAGAAATGGTGGTGGGATATCGAGTTGCAGGCGGACGGCGCGTACCGCCCTACGAACCATCCGCTGAACCGGCGCGACCTGCAAAAAGATCTCGATCTGAAATACGAAGATCAGACCCTGGCCGTTTACCCGGCTTATCTGGCGCCGCATCCCTGGCCTTACCCCTTTGCAATGGACCGCGAGGCCGGGATTGCCGCCTATGAGGCGATGGTCACGGCAGATGAGTACAAGGCCCGAAAGGCTGCCGGGGATATGTCGGTTGTGCATCGCTATCAGATTGCAGGCGACGCCCCGGTAATGCGTGTCGAGCTGACCAAGGTCGACAAGATGACAGCGGACGTGACCAAGTATGAATTCTCTGCCCTTGATGGCGCGCCTTTACCTGACTGGACCGCCGGGGCGCATCTGGACGTTCTAGTCGCGCCTGAATTCCTGCGGCAGTACTCCATGTCCGGTGATCCTGCGGACCGGGCGACTTATCAGATCGGCGTTTTGCGCGAGGACGAAGGGCGCGGTGGGTCCGCTTTGTTGCACCGCATTTTCAATGAGGGGCGCAAGGTCTTCATTTCGAAACCCATCAACCACTTTGAGCTGGATGAAAAGGCGACCAAAACCTTTCTGATGGGCGGCGGCATCGGCGTCACGCCAATGATTGCATTTGCCCATCGTTTGCATGCGCTGGGCAAGGAGTTCGAGCTGCACTACTCGGCCAGCACGCGGGCAGGGGCTGGGTATCTGAATGATCTGGCGTCGATGCCCTGGGCCGATCGAGTACACTATCATTTCTCGGATGAAGGAACCCGCGCTGATCTGAATGCCGTTTTATCTGGCTATCAGGATGGCTGGCATGTCTATACCTGCGGTCCGGATCGCTACATGGATGGTGTCATACGGGCCGCCGAACGGCAGGGATTCCCGGACGAGGCCCGGCATCTAGAATACTTCTCGGTTCCCGAGCAGCCGGAATACGAAAACCATCCCTTCACCCTGCGGCTGGCACAGTCGGGGCGTGAGCTGACGGTTCCGGTCGAAAAAGACGCAGCACAGGTTCTGATTGAGGCCGGGATTCACGTAGATGTAAAGTGCTCCGACGGGATTTGCGGCGTCTGCAAATGTGGTGTGATTTCAGGCGATATAGAGCATCGCGACTTTGTTCTTTCCAACAAACAACGCGAAGCGACGATCATCCTGTGTCAAAGCCGGGCGGCCCAGCCGGAAGGGGTTGTGGAGATCGACCTTTGACCTGCGTTTGGAAACAACCTTCTGAATCATGAATTTTTGGTCGTTCCGGCCATGGACGCGCTGGGGTTGCTGCACTAACGTCCCCCGCGAATCCCAGTGAATCCTGATCCACAGGTACGAGGTAAATTCATGGACTATCACAGCCCCGCCAGTTTCGCCGAAGCCTCGGTTCTGGCTGCAAACGCGACGGGCGTCACCCGGTTTCTGGCCGGCGGTACCGACGTTCTGGTGCAGCTGCGCTCGGATCTGGTAACGCCCGATACGCTGATCGACATAAAGAAAATCAACGGTGTACGCGACATCACTCGCAATGCTGACAGTAGCTGGACGCTGGGCGTGGCGGCGACAGGAGCGGAAATGAGTGAGCATTCCGAGCTTGGTCGCGACTGGCCCGGCGTGGTCGAAGCGATGGATCTGATCGGTTCGACTCAGGTGCAGGGTCGCGCGACGCCGACCGGTAACCTGTGCAATGGTTCTCCGGCTGCCGATTCCGTACCGGCCATGGTCGCTGCAGGCGTGACGGTGACGGTCACGGGTCCTGAAGGAACTCGCGAAGTCGCTGTCGAGGATATTCCAACCGGCCCTGGTAAGACCTCACTGGTCAAGGGCGAGGTTATTGCTGCGGTGAACATCCCGGCGCGCGGTGAAAATGGCGGTGACGCCTATCAGCGGTTCATTCCCCGCACGGAAATGGACATCGCTGTGGTCGGCGTTGGCGTGAATCTGCGTCTGGACGGAGACACGATTACCGAAGCCCGTGTGTCCCTGGGGGCCGTCGCGCCAACTGTCTTGCTGGTCGAAGATTGTGCGAAAGCCATCATCGGGACCACGTTGGATGATGCCGCGCTGGACGCATTGGCCGCCGCTGCTTCTGCCGCGTGCAACCCGATCGATGACAAGCGCGGCACAATCGCATTCCGCACCGAAGTTTCGGGCGTTCTGGCCAAGCGGGTTGCCAAAATCGCCTATGCCCGTGCGAAGGGAGAACAAGCATGAGCAAGTTCCACGTATCCACTACCGTAAACGGCGACGCTGTCGAATATCTGTGCGACGCGCGAGAAACCCTTCTGGATTGCCTGCGTGACAAGCTGAACCTGACCGGTGCTAAAGAGGGCTGCGGAACTGGCGACTGCGGTGCCTGTTCAGTCAGCGTCGACGGCCGTTTGGTCTGTTCCTGCCTGATGCTGGGTGTTGAGGCCGAAGGTAAACAGATCGAAACCGTCGAAGGTATCGCTGACGGCGATGTTCTGCACCCGTTGCAGAAGAAATTCATCGAGTATGCCGCCCTGCAATGCGGTGTCTGCACGCCCGGCATTCTTGTGGCCGCCAAATCTCTGTTGGAGAAAAACCCTGATCCGACCGAGGAAGAGGCGCGCTATTGGCTGGCGGGCAACCTGTGTCGTTGTACTGGCTATGACAAGATCATTCGCGCCGTGATGGACACGGCCGCCGAATTGCGGGAGGCTTCGTAATGGCACTCGACGATCGTAAATCCGTATTCAGTTTTGTTGGTACGCGTCCAGACCGCCCGGACGGGTTGGACAAAGTCACAGGACGCGCCAAGTTCGGCGCGGACGCCTATGCGCCCGGCATGTTGCATGGTGCGATCCTGCGCTCGCCGCACGCCCACGCGCGGATCGTTAAAATTGACGCCTCCAAGGCCGAGGCGCACAAGGACGTCAAAGCCGTGGTCACCCGTGCTGATTTCGCCGATGTGCCGTTCAAGCCCGGTCTGGAAGGTGAATTCTGGAACGTGCTGGAAAACGTCATGGCGGGCGAAAAGGCGCTCTATGACGGACATGCGATCGCTGCCGTGGCCGCGACCTCGGCACTGGCGGCGCGCGACGCGCTGAAACTGATTGAGGTAGAGTACGAAGTCCTGCCTCACGTCACCGACGTCGACAAGGCGATGGCTCCTGACGCACCGGTTATTCGCGAAGGTGCTGCAGATTATTCGGTTCCCGAAGGCATGCACCCGAACGTCGTGCGCTATCACGAAAGCGGTCACGGCGATGTCGAGGCCGGTTTTGCCGAGGCCGATCTGGTCATCGAAGACAGCTTTGTCACCGAGGCAACCCATCAGGGGTATATTGAACCCCACGCCTGTCTGGCGATGCTGGGCAATGACGGTAAGGGCGAGCTGTGGTGCTGCACACAGGGGCATTGGATCGTACAGAAAACCTGTGCCGCGGTTCTGGGCATTGAAACCTCGAACCTGCGGGTCACCGCGTCTGAGATCGGCGGCGGATTCGGCGGCAAGACCACCGTGTTCATCGAGCCGGTGGCATTGGCGCTGAGCCGCAAGGCCAACCGCCCTGTCAAGCTGGTGATGACGCGGTCCGAGGTGTTCCGGGCCACAGGTCCGACCTCGTCGGCGTCGATGGACATCAAGATCGGGATGAAGAAAGACGGTACCATTTCGGCTGCCCAAGGCATTTTCCGCCTACAGGGCGGAGCATTTCCCGGCGCGCCGGGCGACATGACCGCGATGTGTGCCTTTGCGCCCTACAATCTGACCAATGTGCGGCAGGTGGGCTATGACGTGATGGCCAACCGCCCGAAACAGGCGGCTTACCGTGCGCCGGGTGCGCCGATGGGCGCGTTTGCAGTAGAATCCGTGCTGGACGAACTGTGCAAAAAGCTGGGTCTCGATCCAATCGATGTGCGTCTGAAAAATGCCGCCCACGAAGGCACCCGGGCAAGCTATGGCCCAACCTACGAACGCATCGGGCTGGTGGAAACGCTTGAGGCCGCCAAGGCACATCCGCATTATTCGGCGCCTTTGAAGCCGGGGCAGGGGCGCGGGATTTCCTGCGGCTTCTGGTTCAACCACGGCGGCGAAACCAGCGTCTCGCTGGCTTTGTCCGAGGATGGCTCGGCCCAGGTCATGGTGGGTACGCCGGATATCGGCGGCTCGCGCGCTTCGATGGCGCTGATGGCGGCGGAAGTTCTGGGTATTCCCTATGAAAACATCCGTGTGACTGTCGCCGACACCGCATCGCTGGGCTACAACGACGTGTCCCATGGAAGCCGTGTGACCTATGCCAGCGGTCTGGCTACCATCAAGGCAGCCAAGCACGCGGTTGAAAAACTGTGCGAGCGCGCGGCGGCAAGCTGGGGTATCCCGGTGGAAGCGGTCAAATGGGAAAACGGCTGCGCTGTGCCCTCAGGCCCCAATGCCGGTGACTTCGACCCGCGCCCACTGGCCGACATCACCGCCCATATGGGCGCGACCGGCGGCCCGATTTCGGGCCATTTTGAGGCAACACCCGAAGGGGCGGGCGTGTCATTTGGTACGCACATCGTCGATGCTGAGGTTGATCCGGAAACCGGCAAAACCAGCGTCACCCGCTACACGGTCATTCAGGATGCCGGCAAGGCGATCCACCCGACCTATGTGGAAGGCCAGTATCAGGGCGGTGCTGCGCAAGGTATCGGCTGGGCGCTGAACGAGGAATATATCTATGGCGATGATGGTCGCCTGCAGAACTCGATCTTCCTCGACTACCGCATCCCGGTGGCCTCGGACTTGCCGATGATCGATACGGTGATCGTCGAGGTTCCAAACCCGGGCCACCCCTTCGGTGTGCGGGGTGTTGGCGAAACCGGCATCGTACCGCCGCTGGCCGCCATCGCAAACGCGGTCTCGCATGCGGCTGGCGTTCGGATGCGGGAACTGCCGATGTCGCCACCTCGCATCCTCGCGGCGCTCAAGGACAATGGTTGAGGTTCACCTTTGGTCCGGCCTCCGGTCTTTGACCGGGGGCCAGCAGGTGGTCGAAGTTGAGGCCGCCACTACCGGTGAGCTGTTGCGAGAACTGGTGCGCACCCATCCGCAATTGCAGGGACCAATCGATGCCGGCGTGTCGGTTGCAATTGACGGGCGGATCATCGCCACGGGATTGGCTGAGCCGATCCCGGAAGGCGCAGAAGTCTATCTGATGCAAAGGCTGCGAGGTGGCTGATCTGGGATCAGTGCTGCCTGCGTAACCCTTTGTTCTTGATGTGAAAGCCCCTGCGGAACTTGAATGTCCGGGCAGGTTTGTGGACGCGATACTTCGACCCGAATCGCCCCTAATGCCGATATTTGAGGGAGTGTCGGGGCTTCGTGAGATTATACCCCTTTTACTTGTAATTTCGCCATATCGATCGACCATGGTTGCTCGCCAGTTGCCCACGCGGCACATGCGTCTGAACCGGACTGGGCAGCAGGCGCTGCATGGTTCCAATATGCCGGCTGATTGTAGTCGGAGTATGCAGGCTCACCCTATGCCCGGCACGGCTCGCAGGAATTCTATCAAATCCGTCCGACGCCCCGGCCGGATAGGATTGCCCGACTGCGCCAATAGAACCGCCGAATATCAGGATCGCCATGGCAGAAAAGAGCGCGGCTTTCGTCTGAGACCAATAAACCCTGATTACTCTCGGGCGAGATCGGCCAATCACCAGCCGTTTGCAATCGATATACCAAAGGGGGATGGTGCTGCTGGAGAGAATTGAACTCTCGACCTCTCCCTTACCAAGGGAGTGCTCTACCTCTGAGCTACAGCAGCGCTGTGGGCGGGTGATTAGACTCAAACGAAACGCGGCGCAAGGGTGTCTGGACGGTTTTTTGCGTCTCCTGTAGAGAAAGATAATGGCAGACAGAAATTCACCAAAAAAACACGGCAAATCCGGAGATGCGCGCGAAGAACGGCTCAAGGCCGCGCTCAAAGCGAATATGGCGCGGCGCAAGGCGCAGGCCAAGGCGCGGACGGCATCTGGAGACAAGACCGTCAAGGACGAGGATTAAGAGCAGATGGATTCGATTCTGGTGACGGGAAATGGGCCGCTGAACGGCCAGATTCCGATTGCGGGGGCCAAGAACGCGTGTCTGACGCTGATGCCCGCTACCTTACTGAGCGATGAACCGCTGACGCTGACTAATGCTCCGCGGCTGAGCGACATCAAGACCATGACCCAATTGCTGCAGTCGCTGGGGGCAGAGGTCTCGCAGTTGCAGGACGGGCAAGTGATAGCGATGTCCAGCCATGACCTGACGAGCCACACGGCAGAGTACGATATCGTGCGCAAGATGCGGGCGTCCAATCTGGTGCTCGGTCCGATGCTGGCGCGGTTGGGACAGGCCGTGGTCTCGCTGCCCGGTGGCTGTGCCATTGGTGCACGGCCGATGGACCTGCACGTCGAAGGCCTTGAAGCGTTGGGCGCCGAGATCGAACTGAAAGACGGCTACCTTCATGCCAAGGCCCCGGGTGGGCTGAAAGGCGCGGTGCACGAGATGCGCTTTGCCTCGGTGGGTGCAACTGAAAACATCGTCATGGCTGCAACATTGGCCAAGGGGACTACGGTTCTGAAAAACGCCGCGCGCGAGCCTGAAATTGTTGATCTGGTTGAGTGCCTGCGCAAGATGGGCGCACAGATTTCGGGCGAGGGCACCTCGATCATCGAAATTCAGGGCGTCGACCGCTTGCACGGTGCGACGCATCAGGTTGTCACTGATCGGATCGAGTTGGGCACCTACATGCTGGCTCCGGCGATCTGTGGTGGTGAGGTCGAGTTGCTGGGCGGTCGCATGCGGCTGGTCGAATCCTTCGCTGAAAAACTCGATGCCGCGGGGGTGAATGTCGAAGAGACCTCCAAGGGACTGAAAGTGGCTCGCAAGAACGGGCGGGTCACGTCAGTGGACGTGGTGACGGAACCCTTCCCGGGATTTCCAACCGACTTGCAAGCGCAGATGATGGCGTTGATGTGCACCGCCGAGGGGACTTCGGTTCTGGAAGAACGTATTTTTGAAAACCGATTTATGCATGCTCCTGAACTGGTCCGCATGGGCGCGAACATCGAAGTTCACGGAGGCACCGCCACTGTCACCGGAGTCGAAAAACTCAAAGGTGCGCCGGTGATGGCGACGGATTTGCGCGCTTCGGTGTCGTTGATTCTGGCCGGACTGGCGGCCGAGGGCGAAACAACCGTCAGCCGGGTCTATCATCTGGATCGCGGTTATGAACATGTAGTGCGCAAGCTGGAAGGCGTGGGCGCAAAGATTGAACGGATCAAGGGCCAATGACAGACGCAAGTTTCAAGGACGGGCGCGAGGCTCCGCTAAACCTCGGTGCAGAAGACGGTGATGATCTTCAGGTCATCGCGACCCTGACGCAGGATGCCATTTTTCCGGTGACCGAGATGACCTGGCGCCCGTCCGAGGGTCGGTTTGCTTTGTTGCTTAACCGGTTCCGTTGGGAAGACAAAGACGCCGCAACCCGGCGCAATCGGCCATTTGAACGGGTGCAATCCGTACTGGTCTTTGATTCCGTTTTGTCTGTGGCCAGTCAGGGCATCGACCGCAGCGACAAAGATATGGTTCTGTCTCTGTTGTCGGTCGATTTTGAGGCGGGCGAAGATGGCGCCGGTCAGGTTCTGCTGACTCTGGCCGGTGATGGCGCGATCCGCCTGAATGTCGAAGCCATAGATGCCACCCTCAAGGATGTCACCCGCCCATATCGCGCCCCTTCGGGCCATGCGCCGCATCATCCGGACTGAATGAACAACAAGCGCGGCATAGCGCAGGCGTTCTCCCGTCCGCCAGAGGCAACGACCTTGCGTCGGGCAACGGTTTTCGATGTGTTTGCCCTTAGCCGGGTGTTGATCCGCTCGATCACACAGCTATGCGAAGCGGACCATGGGAATGATCCGCAAAACGTGGCGCTGTGGACGGCAAACAAGGACGCAGCGACCATCCGGGGTTGGATCGTGTCCGGCTCGCCGATTTGGGTGGTAGAAACCTTGGGGCAGGTTGTCGCCGTTGGCGGCTTGATCGAAACCGGAAAGATAACCCTGATGTATGTCGATCCTGATCACACAGGATTTGGGGTCGGCTCGCAGTTGTTGAGCCGGCTCGAATGCGAACTTAGCGCGGTTGGGTGCACCGAGGCGCAATTGGATGCTACGCGAACGGCACGTGAATTCTATGCCGCGCGGGGGTGGCATGCGTCCGGTCCACCCGGCGAATGGAACGGGATTTCGCAATTCCCGATGCGCAAATCGCTGCACCCCCCGGTCTGAGGGTTGAGAGCACCCGATCCCGACGATAAGACCCTCTCACCTGTCCGGAGTTTCTGACCATGCCTGTTTTTCTCGACTCAACGTCTGCAGATTTCGAATTCGCCTTTAAGACGCTGCTATCTGCCAAACGCGAGGACAGTCCGGACGTGGATGCCGTTGTTGCGCAGATCATCGAGGACGTGAGGAGTCGCGGCGATGCGGCTGTTATCGAACTGACCGCGAAATTTGACCGGCTGGATCTGACGCCCGAGACAATGGCCTTCAGCTCCACAGAGATTGCAGAGGCCGTGGCTCAGGTCTCACCACAGGACCGCGCGGCGCTGGAACTGGCGGCTGACCGTATTCGTACTTATCACGAAAAACAGATGCCCTCGGATTACGAATGGACTGATGAGGCCGGTGCGACCCTCGGATGGCGTTGGTCGGCGGTTTCGGCTGCGGGTCTCTATGTGCCCGGAGGGCTGGCGTCCTACCCGTCCTCGGTTCTGATGAATGCAATCCCGGCCAAGGTCGCTGGCGTTGAAAGGCTGGCCATAGTGGTGCCAACGCCGGATGATCAGGTGAATCCGTTGGTCCTGCTGGCGGCACAGCTGTCCGGAGTGGATGAGATCTACCGGATCGGCGGCGCTCAGGCGGTTGCCGCGCTGGCCTATGGAACGGAAACCATCGCGCCCGTCGACAAGATCACCGGCCCGGGCAACGCTTTCGTCGCGGCGGCCAAGCGGCGGGTGTTCGGCAAGGTCGGTATCGACATGATTGCTGGTCCTTCGGAAATTCTGGTGATCGCCGACAAGCACAACGACCCCGACTGGATCGCACTGGACTTGCTGAGCCAGGCGGAACATGACGAAAGCGCGCAGTCCCTTCTGATCACTGATGACGCTGATTTCGGCCAGGCGGTGGCGCAGGCAGTGGACAAGCGGCTCGAAACCCTGCAGCGCCGGGCGATTGCCGGGGTCAGCTGGCGCGACTTCGGCGCCGTGATCACGGTGCGTGACCTGGACGAGGCTGCGACCCTGTCCAACCGGATCGCCCCCGAGCATCTGGAGCTCTGCGTCGCTGACCCTGTGGCGCTTAGCGCCAAAACCATCCACGCTGGCGCGATTTTTCTGGGCCAATACACACCCGAAGCCATCGGCGACTACGTTGGCGGGCCGAACCACGTTTTGCCTACAGCCCGATCAGCCCGGTTCTCCTCGGGCCTCAGTGTGATGGACTTTCTCAAACGCACCACGCTCAGCCAGATGACGCCGCAAGCTTTGCGAGCGATCGGTCCCGCAGCTGAGCAACTGGCGCAATCCGAAGGCCTCGAGGCGCATGGGTTGTCGGTTACGGCGCGTTTGAAGCGGTTGAACGGTTGATTTGACGCGAAGGTGTACGGCATTTGGCGTTTCTGAGCGTTGCTCAACCAAATGCGTTGTTATAGGTCTTCGCTGACGAGAAGGATTGTGACCGCTTAGATGACACGCATTTCGCATATCGAACTGGATGACCGCAACCTGCCGCCTCCGACCCCGGAAATCGAGCAGGAGCGCAAGGTGGCGATTTTCGATCTGCTCGAAGACAACTCGTTTGCCTTGCCGCAGCGCGACGATCGGGTCGTACCTGAGGGTCCGTATCATGTGCAGCTGTCGATCAGGGACAAAAGACTGGTTTTCGGCATTGAGACCGAGGCCAGTGAAAAGGCGGCCGAGTTTCATCTGTCGCTTGGCCCCTTCCGGCAGGTGGTCAAAGATTATTTCCAGATCTGCGAAAGTTATTTCAATGCGGTCAAGACCTTGCCGCCCAGCCAGATAGAGACCATCGATATGGCCCGACGTGGAATCCATAACGAAGGCAGTCGCGTTTTACAGGAACGGCTGGAAGGCAAGGCCGAGATTGACACCGACACCGCCCGCCGTCTGTTCACGCTGATCTGCGTGCTGCATTTTGGGGGGTGACGGGTGAAGCCGCTGCCGCAGTCGGTCCTGTTTTGTTGTGACCACAACTCAGTCCGTTCGCCCATGGCCGAAGGTATCATGAAGAAATTCTACGGCACCGGCACTTATGTTCAGTCTGCTGGTGTGCGCAACGATCTCGAAATTGACGGATTCTGCATCGCCGTCTGCCAGGAAATTGACGTGGAACTTTCGCGCCACCGGTCGCGCTCGTTCGATGAGATGGAACAGTGGGGCGATGACCTCAGTTCGTTCGATCTGATCGTGGCGCTATCTCCGGCCAGCCAACGAAAGGCGTTGGAGCTGACCCGGTTTTTCCACCTCGATGTCGATTATTGGCCAATAATGGACCCTTCCGGTCTGGGCGAAACGCGGGAAGAAAAGCTACATCACTATCGACAGACCCGCGATCAGATCATCAAGCATCTGAAAGACAGCTGGGGCGAGCCAACGGAGAACCCATGAACCCGACCGTCAAAACCTATTTCGATGCCTTCAATGCCGGCGATGTAGACGGCATGTTGGCATGCCTGTCCGATGATGTGGCGCACCATGTGAACGAAGGCCACGTTCGCGTCGGCAAGGAAAAATTCGCTGCGTTCTGCGCCCATATGAACCGATGCTACAAGGAAAACCTAACCGACATTGTAGTATTCGAGGCCCAGGGTGGTACCCGCGCGGCGGCAGAGTTCATCGTAAATGGCACCTACCTGGAAACCGATGAAGGCCTGCCCGAGGCCCATGGTCAGACCTATCGCCTTCCTGCCGGCTCGTTCTTTGACCTGAGGGATGGCAAGATCACTCGCGTCACCACTTTCTACAACCTCGCAGATTGGACCAAACAGGTCTCGAATGGCTAGGGTAACCGATATCCGCGCCCTGACTGGAGCAGCTTTGGAGGGCGCTCTGGATGATGTGGCGCGCCTGCGGATCGAGGTGTTTCATGCGTGGCCTTATCTGTACGACGGTGACCTCGAATACGAGCGCAAGTACCTGCAATCCTATCGCGACAGTGACCGGGCGATTGTGGTTGGTGCCTTTGATGGTGACCGGCTGGTCGGGGCTTCGACCGGTGCGCCGCTGACGGATCACGCCGACGATTTTGCGGCCGCGTTCGAAGGCTCTGGCCTGAACCTTGGTGACATCTTCTATTGCGCGGAATCCGTGCTGTTGCCCGGGTATCGCGGGCAGGGTGTGGGTCACAAGTTCTTTGACCTGCGCGAAGCGCACGCCCGCCGTCTTGGGTTCTCGAAATGTGCCTTTTGTGGCGTGCAGCGCTCGGCGGACCACCCAATGAGACCAGAGAACTACAGACCGCTCGACGCCTTCTGGCGCGCGCGGGGATATGAACCGCTACAGGGTGTCGTCGCACAGTTTTCGTGGAAGGACTTGGGCGAAGGCGAGGAAACGCCGAAGCCATTGCAGTTCTGGATCCGGGACATTTAGTACCCTGATTTGCTGACGTCCTCGGATGGCAGGCGATCAAAATCGGAAATTATGATATGGTGGTGCTTTCCGAGGGGGATAGCACGATGAAGAGATATGTTATCGAACGTGACCTGCCCGGTGTGGGTGGGATGTCTGGCGACGAGCTCAGCGGAGCTTCGGCCAAGTCGAATGAAGCGCTTGAAAAAGTCCCTGGTGTTCAGTGGCAGCATTCCTATGTGGCCGGCGACAAGACCTTCTGCATTTATCTGGCGGAAAACGAGGATGCGATTCACAAACACGCGGAGCTCAGCGGGTTTCCAGCCAACACAATTACCGAAATCACCACGATCATTGATCCGACCACGGCACGTTAAACGGTGCTGTACATGCCTGTGTGCACATGGCTAAGGTCCCGCAGATTGTGCACATGGGGACCGCAGAATGAAAATCGCAACCGCCGCCTATCCATTGGACTGGCTTGAAAGCTGGGCTCAGTACGAAGACAAGCTGGCCCGGTGGGTTTCTGACGCGGCCGGGCAGGGGGCGGATCTTCTGGTCTTTCCCGAATATGGCGCGATGGAATTGTCGACCCTTGACGGACCCGCGGTGGCTGGTGATCTGGAGCGCTCGATCCGCGCGGTTTCCGACCGGATGGAGGATGTGCAAAATGCGCATGTCCGTCTCGCGCAAGAATATAAAACGCACATTCTGGGCGCTTCCGCACCTGTGGTGGCCGGACCGGGTCGCCCGGTAAACCGCGCGGCTCTTTATGCGCCTGACGGTGCGCATGACCATCAGGACAAGCAGATCATGACCCGTTTCGAACGCGAGTCGTGGGAAATTGCCCCCGGCGGCCCGCTCAAACTATTCGACACGTCGCTTGGAAAGATCGGCGTCCTGATTTGCTATGACAGCGAGTTCCCCTTGTTGGGTCGCGCGCTCAGCGAGGCTGATTTGATCCTTGTCCCTTCCTGTACCGAAGCGCTGTCGGGATATTGGCGGGTTCGGATAGGCGCGATGTCACGCGCACTGGAAAATCAATGCGTTACGGTCATGGCCTCACTGGTTGGCGACAACGAGTGGTCCGAAGCGGTGGATAAGAACACCGGAACCGGCGGTATTTTTGGCCCACCGGATATTGGTTTTCCCCAGACGGGTGTGTTGGCCGAAGGGGCGCTGAACCAGTCCGGCTGGACCTATGCTGAGGTCGATCCTGCCGCCATCGCCAATGTCCGCGCGGACGGTCATGTACTGAACCGTACGCACTGGGCCGAACAGGATGCCAGAGTCAATTCGGTCACAATGTGCTGTCTTTAGGTGATTCTGCCCTTGAAATAGGGCCAAAATGGGCTCATTTAAGCGCACATCCCTGCAGATTCTGCAGTGCAACGTAATGATGGAGACAACATGGCCAAGGAAGATACGCTCGAATTTCCCGGTGTCGTGAAGGAACTCCTGCCTAATGCGACGTTTCGGGTCGAGCTGGAAAACGGCCATGAGATCATCGCACATACGGCAGGCAAGATGCGCAAGAACCGCATCCGTGTTCTGGCTGGCGACAAAGTTCAGGTCGAAATGACCCCCTATGATCTGACCAAGGGTCGGATCAACTACCGCTTCAAGTAACGCGCAACCCAATGGTGTTTATTCTGGGATCAGGCAGCCCGAGACGGCTGGACCTGTTGGCGCAGCTTGGCGTGCAGCCTGACGCAATTCGCGCACCCGACATTGATGAGACGCCATTGAAAGGGGAGCTGCCGGCTCCCTATTGCAACCGTATCACACGTGCGAAAGTACATGCGGTTCAATCAGATGGCGACGACATCACTTTGTGTGCGGATACAACCGTGGCACTGGGTCGTCGCATTCTGGGCAAACCCGCAGATACCGGTCAGGCGGCGGAATATCTGCACGCTCTGTCGGGGCGCCGTCACCGGGTGATCACTTCGGTCGCGGTTCGGCGTGGCGACAGGGTTCTGCAGCGCGACGTGGTTTCTCAGGTCAAGATCAAACGTTTGTCGGACACCGAGATCAACGCTTACCTCGCCACCGGCGACTGGCAGGGCAAGGCTGGCGCTTATGCCATCCAAGGCCCGGCAGGCGCCTTCATTCCCTGGATTTCTGGGTCTTTCACCGGCATTGTCGGTCTGCCCCTGTCCGAAACTGCCGCCCTGCTGCAAGGGATCGGCTATCCATTGTATCGTGAGGCATCATGAAGGGTCGCACCGTCGTTCTGGACCACATTCAAGACCGTGAGGCTGCGGCTCTGATGGTTGATGGTGTCCTCGAGGACTTTTTGATCGCAACCGACGCTCCGCCACCAGGCACTATCTATCGCGCCCGTGCGGATCGACCCATGAAAGGGCAGGGCGGTATGTTCCTGACCACGCCTGACGGGCCAGCATTTCTGCGGCAGGTCAAAGGTTTGGCTCCGGGCGCGCTGTTGCTGGTGCAGGTGACCGGTTACTCGGAACCCGGCAAGGCGATCCCGGTGACCAATCGCATCCTGTTCAAAAGCCGCTATGCCATCGTGACCCCGGATGCGCCCGGCCTGAATATCTCCCGCAGCATCCGCGACGACGACACACGCGATCGCCTGTTGGAAATCGCACATGAGCAGATGGAAGGAAGTCCTTATGGCCTTATTCTCAGATCCTGCTGCCAAGGCGCCGATAAGGATGAGATCGCCGAAGACATCGCCGCCATGCGTGCTCAGGCCGAACAGGTCATGGATGATCCCGGTACCGAGCCCGAAACGTTAAGTGACGGCGACGGGCCGCATATTCTGGCCTGGCGCGACTGGACTGACCCGGCAGAGTTGGCGACTGAGGCTGGCAGTTTTGAAACCCACGGTATTCTGGATGCACTGGAGACCGTTAGGGGCATTGCCGAACCACTGCCTGGTGGTGGGCACTTGTACATCCAGCCGACCCGTGCGCTTGTTGCCGTCGACGTGAACACCGGCAGTGACGGTTCGCTTGCCGCAGGGACCAAGGCGAACTTCGCGTGCGCCAAGATGCTACCCCGAGCGCTACGCGTGCGCGGACTGGGCGGCCAGATTACACTGGATCTGGCGCCAATGCCCAAGAAAGACCGCCGAGGCTTTGAGTCCGCATTGCGGTCGGCATTCAAATCCGATTCCGAAGAGACAATTTTGGCCGGTTGGACCCCGTTGGGCCATTTTGAGCTGCAGCGCAAACGCGGCCGTATCCCCTTGGCGGAGGTGTTGATATGAGTTGTCCGATCTGTGGTGAAGAGACACAGCGCGTCTTTCGTCCATTCTGCTCGAAACGGTGCGCGGATATCGATCTGGCCAAGTGGTTGAACGGCTCCTACGCCGTGCCGTCGCAGCGTGAAGACGACGTTGAACCCAAGTTGGAACAGGAAGATTTCAAACCGTCCCGCCCGCATTGAAAAAATGTCAAAAAGCCTCTGGACACTGCGGTGTGCAAGTCATAGAAGGCCTCCACCCAACGGCAAACGCCGTTCCCGTGCCCGGGTAGCTCAGGGGTAGAGCAGTGGATTGAAAATCCTCGTGTCGGTGGTTCGATTCCGCCCCCGGGCACCACTTTTCTCCAAGAAAAGCAATGTGTTGACGGTGTGGCCGCTGTTGCACCTCGTTGGTTGATTGCCCGAGACGGTACCGGGACTGCGAATTCGCACCTTACTTTCCATTTATTCGATTGCAAGGAAGATGGCTTTGTCCGGAAAGATCGATCAGGCCGTCAGCAACTTGGCCTGATCGTGGAAGGTATCCTATACGCTACTCAACCGGTTCCGGTTGAACAAATTGAATCCCCATCCAGTCGAGTTCTTCTCGCAGCACGTCTGCAAAGAAACCGAGACCATTCAACAAGTCCGCAGGATCCAGAGCGGCGACCCATTTGCAAATTCAACCTTGTGATCGTCGAGCACGCTTAATGTCGTATGAGCTCGCAATTCAGGCGTCATGCGACACAGGTGTCCGGTGAAGTAAACAAACCGCCGAATGATACAGATTCTAAACTCAGCAAGGCGTACTGGGGAAGTGTGCACGACTTGTGTGGCAATCTGTGTGGCAGTTTTGGGGTTACTCTGCTGAAAACCTACAAAATTTACGATTTTTGGAGGATTTTCTCTTGAAAATGGTGCCCCCACACGGACTCGAACCGCGGACCTACTGATTACAAATCAGAGACACGCATCCCACTACTATTTTTCTACTCTCGTCCACAGCCGTCCACATCCTTCTAAAATACCTTATGATTTACACGCCTTTCTAGCTGTTTACATGTTGTCCCCCAGATAAAAATGTCTACAATCATCCACAGCCATCTACCACAATCCAGCCCAACTTGTCCCCCATGAGTCCCCTGAAGGCGATTTTATGAAAAAGGAACTGAATGACCGATACCTAAAGAGCCTTAAGCCACCGGCAGACGGGCGGATTGAAATATCGGACACAAAGCGCACCGGGTTGAGATTGCGGGTTTACCCTGTCCGCGCGGTGTGGATGTACGAAAAGCGGGTAAAGGGCGGCGCAAAGCGCAAGCATACTTTTGGCACTTACTGCACGTGGTCATCTACTGGAAAGCGTGAGGATGGCGCGCTTGGGTTGGGGGAAGCACGGGCATTGGCCCTAGAGATAGAGGCAGAGGCAGCACGTGGCTTTGACCGTGTACTTGAAGCCCAGCAAACCCGCAGGGATCAGGAACGGGCCGCAGCGACCGCCCAAACTCTGCAAGATGTTCTCGACGTGTATAACGAACTGCACCTTTCCACGCTGAAACGGCAGGATGAAAGAAAGCGCCAACTTGAGGACGCGTTGCGCAATCACCTGTCCCAGCCAATCGGTGACCTGAACCGAGCTAGCCTGCAAAAGCCGATTGATGACAAAGCCAAAGAAGGCAAGATGTTCATGGCGAACAGGATCAGGGCCGCGCTGAAGCACTTCACGCGCTGGGCGTGGCGGCGTGAATACCTAAGTGAGGATGTGGGCGACCGGCTGGAACGCGCCACCAAAGAACAAATCAGGGATCGTGTCCTTAGCCTGGACGAGGTAAGAGCTATCTGGAAGCAAACTTATGAACTAGGTGACCTTTGGGGGCCTCCGGTGCGCATTCTGTTGCTAACCGTTCAGCGCCGCACCTCAATCAACAACCTGCGTAAAAGTGAACTGGAACTTTCAAAGTCCCGGTTCAAAAAAAACACATCACAGGAAAAGAACGACCGGGGGCATATCACCCACCTATCGGCCCCGGCAATGGCCGAGATTCAAGCGGTTCTAACCCGTCATGAGCTGGCGAAGGCCGAGAGGCTTAAAAACAAGAAATCCGGCAAGCCCCCTGCTACATCTGCTACATCTGATTTCCTGTTCACCACCACTGGCCGCACCCCAATTTCCGGGTGGAGTAAAATGAAAGCCCGCCTTGATGAACTGTTAGGCGACGATTTCGAGGCGTGGCGTCTGCATGATTTCAGGACTGCGTTTGCCACCCATATGGCCGAGTGCGGCATTTCTGAATCTGTTGTGGATCGGGTCTTGAACCATGCGGCCACAGGATCGAAGCCAAGCGCTGTTGCCCGCGTTTACAATCAGGCCGAACTGCTGGCTGAGCGTGCAGTCGCATTAGACAAATGGGCAGAGCTGGTAACGCAGGAAAGTGCGGACGTGATTGAGCTAGAAGGGCAGCGGAATGTTTAACCCAACTGGATATGTATCCCTCTATGACATTGCCTCTGAATACCGCAATGCTGGCGTCGGTTGGGATGATTTTGCCGGCCAGATTGGTCAAGTTGAAGCGGTGTCGATTTATAACCCTGGCGAACAGCCGACCCAGGTTTCGCTTGATTTGTTGAGTATGATCCAATGGGGCGAACGGATGGAGTTTGCGTTCATTGATGCAGGTTCAGGCGTGGTTTCACTCGCCAAGATCCGGGACGCAGCAAAAGGCATGAAGCCAGAACTGTTTGTTGGTGTCGCTATTCTGTTTGCCACGGATCAGGCCAACTTGTCAGGGCATCCAATTCCCCCAGATTTTGCACAGAAGTTGGAGCCCTTTGAAGGGCAGCAAATAGTTCTGCCTGAGACTGAAGCAGACAAGCTCATTTTCGCGCTTAAAAATATCAGCACGAAATCACAGCGAAACACGAGCCTGTTGCGCGAAGACGTTGAGCGCGACTATCAAATCTGGCTAAATCAACTCCCCGGGCGCAACCCAACCGAGGCCCAGCGAGACGAATGGTATAAGAGCTACGGGGTTTCTCGGGCGCGTGAGAGAGAGTTGTGGAAAAGGTTTAAACCTGAAGGCGGCTCTAAGCCCGGTCGCCCAATCAAGTCCCCCCAATAATAGTAAACCCCGCCAAAAACTGTCCATTACTGTAAACGGCGGGATTGGCGGGGTTTCCGCGACGTTTTCGGCGGGAATAACGCCTGACACCCTGTGTGCATCGACGCAACACAGAGGTGAGCAGGATGGACAACACAACTCAAATCACCGTTAGGCCGCGCGCCACAGATATCACTGGCGCAGTTACCTACACCGGCATGTCTCGCGCAACTTTGTATGCTGAGATGAAAGCCGGACGCCTTAAGCACGTCAAAATCGGCGGTGCCACTCGTTTTGAATATGACGAGTTAGACCGCTGGTTCGAAGTAAAGACGAGTGAGGCAGCCACATAAACGAAACCCACGCCAACGGGCTTGTTGGACGCGGGCAATTCGTTTTCAGTCTGTGACGGGACTAACCGAAATGTAGCGTGTTCGCAGCCTCGGAGCAAGCTTGAGGAAATGAGCATGAGTTTGAAATATCACTCAATTGACAGTCGCCGCGACCCGGCCAACCAGTTTGGCAACGGGCCGGTTTTTTACCCCAGTAACGACAACACACCGCCGCGCGAGTTACTGCGCGAATACCCGATTGTGGCGCTGCACTGGTACGGCGTGAACGTGGAGGCAGCGGTATGACAGACGACACCAAAAACTCCCAGACAAAAGAGCCGAGCAACACGCTGTATGTGCAGCGATGGGCAGACTTAGATGCACCGACCGAACCGGCGCAGTTCGAGGTTACAAATAGCACCGGCGACAGTCACGTGATCCACGTTGACAGGAAAATGCGCCAGATATTGGAGGTGCTGGACAAGCGGACAGTCTACTGCGCCAGCAGGTGTAGGATCAGCCACTACATTAACCTCTTACGTCATGAAAAGCGCGTTGAAATTGAGACGGACCGTTACAAGAACGACCCGGCGTCAGGACGCATGAGCTACGGCGTTTTCCGGTTGGTCAGCAAGGTGAACCGCATTGATCCACAGGAGGTGCGGTCATGATTACCATCCAGAAAAACACCCGAGAGGAAATCCGCGAATCCCATGAGGAATACAAGGGCCATGACGTTGTGAGCGTCAGGGATTGGTTCGTGACGGATGACGGCGACATGCGCCCGAGCAAAAAGGGGTTGGCGTTCAGCGCCGCCCTGTTGCCCGAGGTCCAAGACGCCCTGTCAGGGATGGCCGCACAGGAAGGGGGTGCTTAATGGGGCACTACAAGAAAAACGAGAAGCGTGGCGAGCACTTTGCCAAACTCGTTCGTACCATGATGGAGACGCCCGCTTGGCGGGCCCTTTCCCCAGTCGCACAGGCTTTGTACCCGTGGATGAAGCTTGAATGGCGAGGCCCAAAGGCTAACAACAACGGCAAGATTCAATTCAGCGTGAGGCAGGCTGCTGAGGCTCTGGGAGTGGCATCGCTCAATACCGCTGCGCGCGGTTTCCATGACTTACAGGCCAAAGGCTTTCTTGTTGTTACGAAGCCGGCCCAGCTTGGCTTGGGGGGTGAAGCCCGTTCGCCGCTCTATGAACTCACCGAAATCGAATTGCCCCATAGTGACCGCAGAGGCGGGCGGATGCTCTATCGGCAGTGGGCACCCGGCAATGATTTCAGCGTCAACAAAGCCGCTGCGCACAACCCCACAGGCAAGGGCGGAAGAATAAAACCCTGTCTCAATTTTGAAGACGTGACCGTCTTAGATTTTGAGACGTGTAAGGAAAGGACGTCTCAAAAATGAAGACAGCACGTCGCAATTTTGAAGACGTAAACGGCCATTTTCGGCGGTCGCACGTCTCAATTTTTAAGACATCCTTATTCTACCAGGGGGTCTGGGGGAAACAGACACCTTTCACAGCAACAATCAAACACAGCGAGGTATGAGCGATGACAGACCAGCGCAAACGGAAAAGCGACTCGGAGAAAGCTGCCCTAGGTGAGATTGCCGCCTCTGGCATTGAACTGGAGGTTGGTAAGAGGCAGGCAACGGAAGCGGAATTGGCAGTCATTGAAGCTGTGCGCGCGAAAAAACGGGCTCAAGTGAGAGCCCCAAGTCTAACTATGAGTTTCGATGAAGAAGGCAAAGAAGTCTTTATCGATCATGAGGATTTGGATGGAATGTCTGGCGCAGCATTAACCATGAATGAGCTTGGGACTTCGGACCCCCGTTTCTACGAGGGCATTATCAAGCAGGTTGCGGGGCTCGGAGATGGCAATAGCCCAATCTCAGCGTCAGCGTCAAACTTTGTATTGTCAGTTGTTGGCAGTGTGAAGCCAGAGGATCACATCGAAGCAATGCTGGCCGTTCAAATGGGCGCAATCCATCAAGCAACTATGATGATGGCACGGCGCTTGAATCATGCCAAACTCATCCCGCAACAGGATGCAGCGGAAAGGTCGCTGAACAAACTGGCTCGTACTTTCACAAGCCAGGTCGAGACGCTCAAAAGATATCGGTCAAAAGCCGACCAAACCGTTCGTGTTGAACGCGTCGTAGTCAAAGAAGGTGGGCAGGCAATCGTGGGCAACGTCCGAAATGGGGGGCGGGGTGATGAATAAAAGTGCCTTCAACCCCATGGAAAGGGCGCACGCAGCCCCAAGATGCACGGC
Source organism: Ruegeria sp. HKCCD6426 (assembly GCF_057221115.1). Classification (NCBI taxonomy): domain Bacteria; kingdom Pseudomonadati; phylum Pseudomonadota; class Alphaproteobacteria; order Rhodobacterales; family Roseobacteraceae; genus Ruegeria; species Ruegeria sp. HKCCD6426. The sequence continues at coordinate 374,614 of NZ_JBWVBF010000001.1, forward strand.
AACGTCAAAACGGACGGGCCTTCCTTGCAAAAACCCTGCTGTACGTGGCTGGTCGGTTTGTCGAATGCACGGTGCGCGCGGTGGTCATGGTCCTGGCAAGGCTAATCCCGCCTACAAACACGGCATGCGAGGCCGAGAGGCTCAGCTTATGAGGAAGGTCATCAATGAGCATGTACGTTTGGCTCGCGAGTTGGGAAGGTTGATTGAATGAACTTTTGCCAGATGGACTAAGATTTCGCCCAATCACCACACGTGTTGCTACCGCCAACAGCCTCGTAAGGTTACGTTGGCAAATTGCCACAAGGTCCAATCTTCAGGACAATCTGTATGGTTGGGCCAGTGCCTTACCAGACCTCCGACTTTTTGGATGGTACAATTTCTTCCTGACCAGCGTTCGCATTCTGTACCCCAAGGGGGAAAGAATGGCCGAACACTACCACCTTGCCCGGTCTTTACGCACCCAGGCTTCTTACAACGTCGATCCTTGTAGGTAAGTAGATGGTTTTCACCCACCAATTGAGACCGGTCAAGTTCTTCAAGGTTCTGAACCCTAACTGTTGAAGTGTTTAGGTGGTTGTTTGCTCCCTTCCAGCGAGCCACCTTCAAATCATCTGATACGCTCTCAAGCTGGTATTCTTTTTCGACAACAGCACGATGGTCTTCCGATGCGAATAGCACGAAATTACTGGTGTCTAGAACGGCAATCAAGTTTCCGCAGCCACAGCCGTCGTCTTCGGCTTCCGAAAATGTTTGGTCTTTGGGGAATAGATCCAGTTGTGGTATTTCGTCGAGCGACAGGTTGCTAATTCGGGAGTTAATGGCATCTGCGTCTCCTGCTTTACCAGAAACTCCAACTAGGCCGCCAAATGTTTTCAAAAATTCGGCGGCATCCATTTCCAATTGAATGTTAGAGGCTTGAAATTTCATCTTATTTTCCTTGCTGGATATGACGATTTCAAATCTTGATTTAATGACGCCCCTCACACTCACGGTTTTCGTTATTGACCGCTTTGCTGGTTGTCGTGGGGCGTCGGTCACATAGTTCGGCCCCAATAGGTGATGTGGAGGACGACGCAGCGCGCTCGCCACTCCTGGTAGACTAACACAATCGATTTTCAGGAGGAAATAATGCTGCTTACTGACAATAACCGGCCCGCTTGAGCCGTGATTTAGCCGCTGGGGTCTCCAAATGCCGGTATCGGCCCCAAGGCTTTCCTATGGTTCCTGATCCTTGCCCATGAACCCCAAAGCGCCCTCATTGTTTAGAATAGTGACTGCCGTATCAAACGCCTCTTGGTCGGAGCTGAACTTATCGTCCCATACGTAGCTGGAACCATCACAATCCACCGCTTCTAACGTCCATACATCTTGGTTTTCCAAGCGATAGATTTCGATTTCAAAGCGATATCCATCAACGAGCACAGACTTGCACTTGTCTGACATTATGAGTTTTGGCTCATCGAGATTCATGACCATGCTGCCTCTGCTTTTCCAGTGCAGGCCTCAGGAGGGAAAAAACTTGAAAGCCAGTTGCCGCGTTTTTCACCTGCGCTTGCTGGTGACCACGTTGAGATGGCCGTGGAAATGCACCCAAGAAGAATCATCAAAATCCATTTGCGCATTTTGGCTCGGCCTTGCAGCTCTTCCTTAGGCATTAACACCTTATTTCTTTTCAATTTGTCTTCTCCATTCTTAGCCGACGCTCTGCATCGTTAAGGCGCAAGACACCTCGCGTTCTTGACAACTAGCGGCCGGCACTTTTGGGAAAGTTACTGAGCGGTCCTACCGCATCCTGTCAAAAAGGAAACTCAAGCGAGATAACACCGATTGCCTGGTCTTCATATTGAGAGTGGAATTCTTTGGTTAGGTAGGTGAAGCCTACAAAAACTGAAACAGCAACAACACGAACTTGCAGCCCCGTCCGCACACGAATTCGTTCGTTTTCCATCTCAACAGCAGACCAGGTTGGAAAGAAATCGCTATGGGTGACGTAGGAATAGTCAGCTCCGATCAAGAATGACAAATCGCCCATCCTATCTGCTCTGTTTGGCGAAGATGGTTGCAAAAAGCCTGAAACAGGATCCCGAACGTAGCGCTCTGCTTCTGCGTAATCCCCCAAAATTACGTCAAAGCCAATTCGACCGAAAGTCTCGTACCCCGCCTGCGCGCCTAGAAACGGACGGATAGATAATTCGTCGTTTAGGCTGTAGCTCCTCGCGATTTCACCAGATACCATACCAGTTACGTCGTCACCTACATGCTCGTGCGGCATGTCTCTCGGAAGATAACCTGCGATACCAGTTGTTTCGTGAAAGCTCTGCTGAAAATCTGCGATATTTGTTTGGTCGCCTGTAAACAAAATTTCAGCACCGAAGTTGTAGTCCAATTTCCCAAACCGGTCGTTCGCAAATGCTCCAAATCCCAGCATTCCGACATAGGGTCGATCAGCATTTGCTGGCTGAGCTTTCGCACCCCAAGGCGAAATGATTTCAGCCCTGCCTCGTAAGTCATGTGCGATACCGCCGGTATTTTCGCCTTCAAAACCAAGGAAAAGCGTGTAGCTCGCAGAACGCCACCTGTCTCTCCCATCTCCAAGAAAGTCATTGGTAAAAAAGCTGGACTTTGTTGGCCCTGAAAATGCAGAGGTCGCCAGAAAGGACGCAACAACAACCAGAAATAATCTCTTCATATACAATACCTCAATTCAACGGGATTCGGGTGATGCAGAACCAATCGTTAGTGAGCAGGAATTAACAGACGAATAAATTTTTTTGCCGCCGAAATAGAGCTTGGGGTCCAAACTTGGCTTCATCTGTCTTGATTTGTTCGCTACCTGCCTGAGTACACGAGAAGTAGCGGGCAACAGACCGGTGCGTTAATTCACTATTATTGTTCTTGCTTAAAAAATGTTTGGAAATTGGTGAAAGGAATCAGCCTTGTTTTGCACGACAACGACACCGTTCGATGTTCAGGACGTATTACCGGTACTTTCAAGGCATTGCGCTGAGGTCGAAACTGCCTGGAAGATTTTACGACCCCATTTTGGAATTCAACTGAGCTTCGGGTGTGGGCGAACCGTATCTGCACCAAATTTTTTTGATGTAGTAGCAATGGGAGCGTTGGTAGAATTGCTCAAGTCGCCTCAGGACATTGATAGAGCAATAGCAATTTCCACGAGTATCGCTGACGAAGTTGCGGTCTGCATGGACCAGTGCGATTCAATACGCCCGTTCAGCAAGCGGCAACAGGATGCAGTTCGGGATTGTCTAAAATCTTTGCTGGATGATTGGTATTTCTGTGAATCAGAAAGATTGGAAGCGCAAATATGTAGAAACGTTGCTATTGTAGTTTCACGTATTTATCAAAGAGTTCAAGGAGGATTGGTTGGAGAGAAATATTGTTCGAGCATTCCTGAAGAGGGGCAGGCATTTGCTTTGAATAAAACCGCGTAAATCGCATACGTTTATTGCCAGGGGATTTAACCCTAAAAGCTATTAATCGAGAATGACCTACGGGTAGAGAAGAACACGACATAAACGATTCATTTGGGGTTTCGAGGGGCGCAGAAATCCGTTCAACACCACCGATAAAATTCTTACTGGGTGCGAAATTTTATTCGTTACAACAAGCCTGTATTGAATCATTCAATGTAAATGATTCCTGTGATTCATTTTGCAACATTCTGCGGGCAACTGCCTTTTCTTCCTCGGTCATTCCTCCCTCATCCAAGAAAACTTCAAAGGCAGCTTGCAGTCCGCATAATAAGTATCTCTGATTTCCGTTTTTAACGTCGCCGATCATTTCAGAAATTGCTTCGACAAACCAATGGGTATTTTTCATGAAGCCCCTCAACTTCTTGTTTTAAGTACCGTAGGGGAACCTTGGTTAACGGCTGGTTAACCAAGGTTTTAATTGCGGGTCATTTTGGCCACACTGTAACTTTGAATCCGAGGATTGCTCGCCTAAGTATGTATTGATTAGTTTCCGGATTGCATCTGCCGTCAGAGACATCCCCTCTGCCCGAAGTCGAAGTTCGGCGTCAGTGGCGCGCTGCAAAAAATCATCACCCATAACGATGGATCCCATTTACAAAATTTTCACCAAGTTGAACTGACCTCCTTAATAAAAGGTAAACTGTCGCTCAATATGAGTAAGTTTGTATGTGTGCAAACAGGTGTAGGCACAACATATATGAAACAGATTGCTTTGTAGATTTGTTAGCCTGTGACTGTTTCTAGGCAAGCAACACTGCAGTAAAAAATTTACTCAATTTGGTCAAATCTGTCAGTGCCCTGCTGGAAAGCCCCAGGCGCCTACTTTTACGAGCTTATCAGTGTTTTGAAAGCAATGTTAACCCTGTTTAACAATTGCTTACCACTCTTCCGGCACGCTCACTAACTATTAACCATGATCCACCACCACTTAGTTCCGCGATGGAATCAAGTGGTGAAACGAATGCTAAGATATATTTTTGCAAACGAGCTGAGCAGCTATCCGACACTGGCAAGCGGCATGTTCAAGGATAGAGCAGATCAGTTCAAAACCAGATTGGGTTGGGATGTTCAGGTAAACGCTCGTGGAGAAGAAAGGGATCGGTACGACGATTTGAACCCGCTTTATGTAATTTGGGAGGAATCCGATGGTTCACACGGCGGATCAATGAGAGTTTTGCCGACGACCGGTCCCGTAATGATAAATGATGTGTTTGGACATCTTACTGGCGGTTACCCAGTACGTGATCCGCTGATTTGGGAGGTCACTCGCTTCTGCTTGTCGCGGAATGCGAGCCCCTTCACAGCCGGTGCTATCATGTTGAGTGGAGGTGAATTGATGGAGAAATTTGGTCTTTCCCATATAGCAGGTGTCTTCGATGCTAGAATGATCCGCATTTATCGACTGATAGGTTCCTCTCCAATAGTTTTGGGTTCTGAAGGGAGCGGGCGTGAGCAAGTTTCTGTGGGGCTTTGGCCGTACTCACCAGAGGACTGCAATCGTGTTGCGGAAAGAGCCGGAATATCTAGGGAACTGTCCAGAATGTGGATCAACACAGCTCTTGGTCGCTTCAAGTCTGAAAAGCCCAAGATTGAGCGCTTTGCGTAGGATGGCTCGCGATAAAAACTTGTCGCTGTTGATCCGTAGGTAGGAAGCCAATGAATCTTGGGAAGGTAAGAAGCTGATAACGCGTGTACTCACGACCCTACAAAACGGTGTGCGACAACTATCTTCGTGAAAAATTGCTTTATTTCCAAATAAAATACCTCGCACTAATTCTTTGCCCGAAAACAGGATTCTTGAAAGATTGCACTGGAGCAACAATGAATCGGAATTGAGTAATGCCATCATATTCCTACAAGTTGAGGCCAGGTGAGGTTTCCAATCGGGTTACCGAGTCCCACTTTGGCGCAAATTTTCGGGAAATGTCCCACAATATTGGTGAAGCATTCGATATGTTAGGTGTCACGCAATTACGATACCCAGCAGGAGCAGCTCAAAAAGAAAACATAACACACCTGGAGAACGGCGAGCTAAATCAGAAGCTCCAAGAGTTTCTGGACTGGGCAGTTGAAAGAGGCACACCATTTACGCTTAGCGTACCCGTGGGAGACTTGCTCGCCACACAGTCGCAAATGCGTGATTTTGTTAACGCAGTATATGACAAATTGGGTGCCAGTAGTAAGCTCCTAAACGCGTTTGAAATAAGCAATGAATACTGGTCCTTTCAGAGCGCTGGCGAATATGGAAAAGACGCATCCAGTGCCGTTACCTACCTCAAGCATGCCATCGATGATTTAAATGATACTCGCGAGAATATAGAAGTTGATCCAAAATTCCTGGTACAAACCGCACCGCCATGGCACGTTGGAAATAGTACCATGGATCAAAAAAACAAAGAAATAATACGGCATTTCGATGCGAACAAAGATTTATCCGACGGTTTACAGGCAACTGTGGCAAGTGAAGCCATCGACGGTATTGTTTCTCACTACTATTATTACAAGGATCATGGCGACGACAATACATTTTCCGATGGGTATTATGAACATCGGGAAATCGGCCCCAGAAAGGATATGTGGGACAAGTATTTTGAGAAGGACCTCGATTACCATATCACAGAATGGAACGTGCAAAATGCCCGTATCGATCAGCAGGGTCTAAAGGCTGCTTCGGTTATCCTAAAGCAATTTGAAAATATGTTGAAGGCAGGAGTCGATGCTGCCGATGTGTGGTCTGTCAGAAATAAGAACTATAATTCTCTGGCAGGTGGAACTTTAGAGGAGAACCCAATCCAACCAACTCCCGCGGGCCAAATCTTCATGTTGATGAAGGAGAGCCTGTTGGGGAAAGACGGAGAAGGATTGTCACTGTTGCATTTGGAGGGCGTTCCTACCAAGAATAGACCAATTGAGTTTAATGCCTACACTGGGCAAGATAAAACAGTTATCTACGTTTCAAATAGAAGCGACGATTTTGATGTATCCGTTGACTTGGATCTAACTGGCCTAGGTGGAAGTAACGCTAGCCTGTCCGTGAGAAAGGTGGGCATCTTAGAAGGGTCAGCGGATGGGTTAAGTGACCGTGCTGCTTTCTATGAAGATGGTAGATTCGTCAAAGGTTCCCGAAATAAGCTTCGGATAATTGACGAAGCCGAAAAGGCAGCAATAGAAGCGAAGTTCTCCAATATTCTTGAACTCGATGTTTACGAAAGATTTTACATCGGGGAATACGGTAACGGCAGCTACCGAACGTATATTCCTGATCCCTCAACGATTCTGTTGAAACCAGGGAAAACTCCGGAAACTGCGACGAGCCTTGATGATTATTATTTTGCGAGTGAGGTGGATATCACTGTCGATGTAGAGCAACTTTCTTTTGCCGATTCTTCGAGTATCCAGTTGGAACTGGACCCATATGAAGTTGTCGAAATAGTACTTCTTCATCCCTCTACTTTTAGGGACTTACTCCTATGCCGTTCGCTCTTCGATTTACAACCCATCTCGGATTTATTTATTGGCGACCAAGACACCGAATTACTCAACAATGGCCTCAGAGAAGAGGCGTTACTTGGGGGCGATAGCTCAGATTCATTTATTTTTCTCGTGGATGAAGAATCGGGCATGTCTCCCAATTCCGAGCCGGAGTTCGATCAATTTGGGAGAGAATTGCGAGAAGCATATTCTGAAGATGCACAATCCTTGTGGGGTGATCGAGAAGTCACAACGGTTTTGGATTCCACTCCTGTTAACATATTGGAATCTAGCATTTTGGTTTTGGATGAAGGTGACTATTTTTTCTGACAAACAACTTGAGGCAGGAGGCGGCTTTTGGCCTCTGCCATAGGTTTTTTTGGTAACTCTGTTTGAGCTGAGGTTTTCATGTCAATGCGTTGAGGAACTCAGCAGGGCAATCTGCGACAACTTCTTCCAAGGGTGCGCAATTTCCTAAAGACGAGACCCCGCACGTGTTTTCTATTACCTAGGATATCAACGATCCGTTTTTATGGTCGCGAGCCCATGAAGGGGCACTGATACGAAGAACGTGCGCAACTAGTCGCTCACGTGTTGCCGCAAGCCCCCACGCAAAGCCCTGATTTCGCTCCTATGCGCGCTGCCCCGTTCTTGTCTTTTTTGGGGTAATATGATACCGTCAATACAGGGAATTGGAGGCAGTTAGTGGTGGGTAACGAAAGGCATACGGAAGGAAGAACTATGGTTAATGCTGCGCGCTGTGATGCGCGTACGCCTGACGGTCCTTGTCAGGTTTTACCTATCAACGGAAAGGGGCGCTGCCGTCTTCATGGGGGGCTGTCGACAGGTGCCAAAACAGAGGAAGGGCGTAAGCGGATAGCAGACGCACAAGTGCGGCGTTGGGGGATACTGGCGCTTGCGATGGAAGCGTATGAGGGATCGGAGGGGACGCAGTGACTGCCTTAGATATACCACACGCAGGAGCATTCCGCGTTCAGCAAAATGCAGAGAACGCCAAGGCTCTTATCGCGAAGGCAAGCAGCTTGTTCCCGCCGGATTTGCTCGAATGGGCTCCTTGGCTGGATGCTTTTGTTGAGGTTGACCCTGGGATGGGGCCGGTTGCGACCCGCATTCTTGAAATTTTGTCCTGGCAGTTATTTGCGCACTGCTCTGCTAGCGGCCCGCACTAGGAAGGATTGATTGAAGATGATTGGAAACGGAAAAAAACAAGAGGGCGGTATTTTCGGGAACATGAACCCGAAGACTAGCCTCGCATTGCAGGGGATTGGATTGGGCCTGACGCAATTGGATGCAGGCCGGGTGCCAAACCTGTCGCCGCTTCACGCTCGGATAGAGCAGCAGGAACGCCAAGCACAGATGCAAGGGGCTATCGGCCCGATGTTAGATGCGATGCCAGCCCACTACCGCCAAGCGCTTGCAGCAATGCCCCCTCAGTTGGCGGCAGAGTACATGCTAAAACACATGATGCCTAAGGAGCCTGCGCAACGTCGCATCATCACTGGCGCTGATGGCTTTAACTATTTCGAAGACGGGCAACGTGTCTTACCGGGTGTAGAGGCTCAGCCAGAGGGTTGGCGCGCGCTCACTACAGAGGAACTCGCGGCCCGTCCGAACCTTGATCCAACAAAGTCCTACCAAGTCGGCCTATCGGGCGCCAACACCGGCAAGATTATGGAGGTTGGCGGGAACGGAACCCATGTGAACGTAACGACAGGCGGTCCGGCGGCGGATCGATATCTTTACGGAAAAGACGCAGGGCTTCCTCAGGGTTGGCGCTATGACCGAGAGACAGAAACAGCGGAACCAATTCCAGGCGGTCCCGCTGCCGTGGAGGCACAAGCTACGGCAGCAGCAAATGAGAAGGCAGAAGCGGCTAAGTCAACATCGGCTCACATCGTGCTTGATGAAATCGGCATGGTGAAAGAACTGATTGGCGGCGAGTCTACATTCTCACCCGCGACCGGGATCACTGGTGGACTTGTATCCAACATCGACAGCACCCGTGCCGGGGCGGTGAAAAACCGTCTGACAACTATCAAGGCCAACATCGGGTTCGACAAGTTGCAGGCCATGCGCGATGCGTCGCCAACGGGCGGCGCTCTGGGGCAGGTATCGGAATTTGAGAACCGGCTGCTTCAGGCCGTGTTCGGAAGTCTGGAACAGGCACAGAGCGCAGAGGACATCATGTACAACCTCGACCGGCTTGAGACGATTTATGGCCGCATCATTAACGAGGGCATTCCTGACGATGAGGCCCGCAAGATGTATCGGGAAATCGAGCTTGGCGACCTTGTAAGCGGCTCAACAGGTGGAGCGCCTGAGACGTTGCAAGCCGGGGTGGTTGAGGATGGTTATCGTTTCCTTGGTGGTGACCCTAGCGATGCAAACAATTGGGAGCAGGTGAACTGATAGCCGGACCTTGGGAAAAGTACAAAAAGCCTCAAGGGAAGCCTTGGGAGAAACACGCCGCAAAAAAGGGTGGGCATCCCTCTGGGGATGGCTCAACGGTTGAACCCTATGATCCGTCTTTGTTTGAGCGCGCCATGACTGGCCTGCGTCAAAGCGGGTTCGTGCCCCGCGCCAATATCCGGGATTTCGAAAGCATCGGTGCAGGGGTTCGCAGCGCAGCAGACACAGCCTTACTCGGGTTTGGTGATGAGTTGATGGCGGCGGGCAACACAGCAACAGGCATTGGCGGTGATTTCGGTGAATTCTCAGCCAATCTTGACCGGCAACAAGCGCGGTCGAAAGCTGCTGACGTCCACTATCCTACAGCCTCAACGGTTGGTGATGTGGCAGGCGTTGCAACAGGCGCAGCAGGCATTGGCAAGCTGGGCATGAGTCTCGCTGCAAAGGCAGCGACGCCGGGTAAAGTGGTTGGTGCGTCCATTGCAGATGGTGCGGGTTACGGGATTTTGGCAGGTTTCGGTCACACCGATGGCAACCTTGAGGAACGCGCGGGCGGCGCGTTAGAGGGTGCAGCAATCGGTGGCGTAACTGGTGGTGCTGCATCTGGTGCCCTGATGAGTGCACCAGCAGTGCAAGGTTACCTGGCCCGCAGGTTTGGTGCGCCTGCATCTCAGGCAGCGGCGCGGGTAAAACAAGCTGTTACCCCCGAAATGGCAACCAAACTGGATGACCTTGGCCCCGATGGTATGCTGATTGACACCATGGGCGAACGTGGGCGGGCTCTGGGCCGCGCTGCGGCCAATTCCAGCCCTGAGGCCCGCGAAATGCTTGAAAGCGCCTCACATGCCCGTATGGCGGGCCAGAGCGACCGATTGACCGACAGCCTGCTAAAGGCGTCCCGCATGGATGCGCCGCAATCGGTTGACGACTTGGTGCAGAGTATTCGCACAAAGACCAAGCCGAGTATTGACGCGGCCTACAACGAAGCCCGTTCCTTGGGTCACGATATCGACCTGAAGGCATTTGATGACCTATTGAAGGATGGCATGGGCAAGAAGGCGCTGAAACAGGGCCAGCGTCTCGCACGGGACCGTATGACGGCGGAAGGCGTCACGGGGGAACCTTCAGCACTGGCGGTGCTCGATGAGACCAAGAAGGCCTTGGATGACATGGCACAGCCTCATTTGGGCCAGAGGCTGAACAACGAGCAATCGATTGCAGCAAAACTGTCCAAGAATATCCGCGAACGAATTGATAACCTGATGCCGGAATATGCAGGTGCAAGGGAACTGGCGGCGCAGCGTTTCGCACAGGAAAACGCGGTACGCCTCGGGGCTGAAGGGGCAAAGCCTCGTGTCTCAGCCGACTATGCGGATCGGGCGCGGATCGCAGCACAGACAAACCCCGATGAGGTGGCGCAGGGGTATGCCGGCGGCAAGATTGACCAGCTACAGAACCGCAGGGACACCCCCGGTGTTGTTGATACCCTCTTTGGTCCACGTCGCCAGCAAGAGGCGATGGTTGCCGCATTGGGGCCGGAGGGGGCCAAAACCGTGCGCAGTCAGATTGCCAATGAACGCACATTTGCAGGAACGCATAGGGCGCTTACCGGAAACTCCACAACCGCCCGCCAGTTGATTGAGCATGGCATATTGTCAGGTGTTGGCGGTGGTGCTGGTTTCGCGACCACAGGCGACCTGCAAGGCGCTGGCATAGGTGCCGCGGGACTCTTGGCTGCAAGACATGGTGGCGGCGCGGCGCTCAGGAAGGTGACAGCAGGCCGTGAGGCGCGTGTTGCCCCTGTCATCGCGGAGCTTCTGACCAGAGGGGTTTTACCCTCGCAGATTAGGGAAGCCGTCACTTCGGCACCTGGGCCTCTCAAGGGGATTTTGGCAAGGGCTCTGATGCTGAACGCCGTAGGGCCTCAGCTCAACGCGGAGAAAAATCGATGACCCATCTTGACTGGACAAGGTTCGCAGTAGGTGGCGCCGCCGCTCGCCCTGACAGCTTTACAGGCTTGCAACCTGAGTTTGCGGCCGGTGTCTACGATATGGTGACAGCGGCACACGAAGCAGGTTTTCCGCTTCAGATTACGTCTGCTTACCGTTCGCCGGAGTTGCAAGGCCAGCTTTATGCCGGCGCGGTAAAGAAATACGGTTCGCCTGAAGCCGCAAGGAAATGGGTCGCGCCTCCGGGCAAGTCTCGCCACAACAGCGGAACGGCGGTTGATTTCGCAGTGAATGGCAGTCTGTTGCGAGATGCGAATAATCCGGCAGCAAAGTGGATAGCAGCGAACGCTGAAAAATACGGCCTGTCCGTCCCTATGTCATGGGAGCCGTGGCAGGTTGAACCGATGGGATCGCGTGACCAGCGTATGAAATTCCCAGGCCCTCAGCAGACACCTTCAGGCATTCTGCCGCCACAGACGGGTCAGCTTGATATGGGTGTGCCCGAAGACCAGGTAAAAAAACGCAATGGCATCCTAGCCGGGATTGGGGAGGAATTGGTTGCCATGTCAGCACCGAGGCAAGCGCCAGTTCAGTTCGCCCCGCGACGGGCAACGCCTATTGAGCCAGCAAGCCGCGACCCGATGGTCGGATACCTGCGGTTCATTCAGTCGATGAAAGCTTAGTAGAGTGCGGTGTAGAGTATCCAGGCCCCGTAGAGCGCGGGGCCTACTATTGCTCCAAGCGCGCCGAGTCCGACAAAGGCATACCCAAGCCAAGAAAGCTGATTGTCTGCGTCTGTTGTTACGCCGATGAATGCCCAGCAAAAGGCCGCAAATATCGAGGCAGAAGCCACAATCACGCAATAGAGTTGAAAAATGGTCAGGTCAGCAATAGTCATACCTACAACATGGACACGGGCAGACAGACTGTAAAGCCCACGCACACGTCGCTTTTTTGAGGCGGTCCATGTGAACCGAGAAATGAGGAATGTTAAGTCGTGTCCCTTTCGTCAGGCGCGCTTATGCGATTCAGCCATCCGAAACCGACAACATGCTTCCTGCCCCGCAGAGCCCTTAATCCGTTGCCGTGGTTGGTGTGGCTTCGTCATTCCCGGCGTCTTCTCCGCCTGACCTCATCATGGACAGAGCCAGGATAAACACAATAACCGCTGCTGCGATAACGATAACGTTTCTGTTCATCTCTATCCTCCCTAGCAGAGAGGTGCCCTACGGCGATGGTCAGCAGGGGATTAAGCCACCTTCTGCGTGTCTGGTGTTGAGTTGGTTAGTTGTTCGTACTGGTCCACTGCGGCCAAATATTCCTCCAGTTTCTGACCTTCGTCGGTATCCGGCTCAGATCCCCACAAGAGTTCAATTTCCAGCAGCGCTGCGCGGTATTCGTTCGGGGTGCGAACAATGGCCATAGTGAATCCTCAAAGTATAAATCAATGTGAGACTCCATACCGGATTGCGCGCGATTCTGATAGGCCTTTCACTCCTCGGAGGAGCATAGGCCATATAGCAGGTATAGCAGATGTAGCAGGGGGTCGGGTTGAAACTGAAAAACCGGGATCTCCGTTTTCTAACGGGAAATAACGGTGGAAATGGCAGATGAAGTCGGAGAGGCGTCCTCTGTTAATACAGGGGAAAAACAGGAGGGGAGGCCATCTGAGGCTGGCAAGTCTGGCAAACGTCGTTCAGACCAAAATTGCTAGGTATTCAGGGGCGCCGTATATGACAGCGGCGGAAAGTAGCATGACTGCCACAGAGGCGTAGTCTGTCAGTTTGCGCGGCTGCTTTTTCGGCTTCATTGTCCACTCAGACCATTTCCTCTGGTCGTCGTTCAGGTTTTCATTGTCCCGATAATTCATAGCCACCTCAACTCACATACCGCTAAACATGGCATGAACAGCACGAAAATGAGGCGAAAATGAGGCGGGGCGGTTCACGAATTCGCGGCCCTCATGTAGCAGGACCAACTGCTGACATGTATTCCCCTTGCAGGGGAAAAGGACAAAATCGACCGCCAGCTCTGGGAGATAGATGAAAACCTGATGCGCTCGGAGTTAGATGAGGTTCAGAAGTCAGAACACTTGGCCAAGCGAAAAGAGTTGTGGGAGTTAAGGCGGAATAACGGAACAAGTTGTTCCGAAAATAACGGTCGTGGCAGACCGGCGGGATTCTCGGGCGAGACAGCTAAATTAACGGGAACAACTCGCCAACAGGTGAACCGTTCTGTTTCTCGTGTCGAAAAAACATGCCAAGAGGCCCGAGACCTGATCCGCGACACTCCGCTGAACAACGGCGAGTTCCTAGGTCGGCCAGTTCCACGACAGGCTATCGCGAAACCCAATGTAGGAAGAAAGGTCACGTTTCACTGCCAACGAGTTTTTCGACGCGCTTCAACACTTTGCCCGCAAGGTCGTTTTTTGCGGTATCGAAAATGCTTTCATAAGGGGTTTCTCGGCTCCTTCTTTTTGACCTTACAGCATCCTCCGTACCTCTCGGCCAAGCTCGTATGTGAATGCTTTTCTGCGGAAATGGATCTGCGAGAATATACGCGGAATCGGTGCGTTGTTCCCACCTTACTTCCGTCACCCCTTTGGGGAGTTCCCGTTCCACACGGGTGAACCCCATAGAATTCAATCGCTGCTCGATGTCTTTTATGCCCGCATCATCACGCTCAAAAAACTGAAAGTACTGTCTCCGAGGTTTTGCCGAGGTGGAAAGGTCTGTGAGGTAGACGACACCCAACCTTTCGGCCTCGGCTGCAAGTTCGGCTTCAATTTCGATTTGGCGAGCAGAAGATGCTTCATACTTTTGCTGGTTAACATCGATGAATGCGGCCATTACCGCGCAGTCAGCGCCCGCGCCTGGGACTAGATGCTTCTCGATACCGCGTCGCGATGCTTCACTAGATCCGCAAAGGATGCAGTCACATCTCTCCTGCGCATGGCCCCAACTGCCGTACGTTTTCTCAATGCTCTTTCTGCTTTCTTCAATGCACATTTTCGAGAAGGCATACTTTGCGTCCGAAAACTCCTCGGAACTTTCAGCTTTGCCCAATTTGTAGCTGGCAAGCCGTATCTCGAGGGGCAAACGTTCAATTAGAACGAATAGTAAGTCGTCAATTCTTCGCTTTAATCGCTGCAAATCCGGGTTTTGCATTGAAGTACTGTATGGCATCAAATTTACTCTATCGATTCAAGCTGAGCTTTCCTTGAATCAAGCCATTTGCCAAGTCCGAATTGTTCTAGCCTTTAGGTGGCCGAGCATGATATCCGGACCTCTTTTTTTAAGGAGACCTGACATGAGCGACTATTCAGCACACGAAGCATTGCACACCGCATACGTTCTAATGGACAGTTATGGTTCGTATGTTGGTGAACATCCTTGGGTGGAGGCCAATCCCGATATTGCGGCGAAGGTAGAGACGGCGATGGAAGCCATGATGGAAGTGTATCAGGCCATTGGGCGTGTGCACTTGAGCAATCTGCCTGACTAAGCTAGTGAGCCGCTCCCTTAGCAGGGGAGCGCATTTGAACGGTTGTACTAAAGTTAGTTGCCCGCAAGTTACCAGTTAGTCAGTTTTCCGTTCGGTAATTGATTATTACCTATTGTTGTCCTATTTTACCTCTACGGAGAACGGAACAATGACAAGCAATGCAAAGACTCACATCGCAGGGACTGTACAGTCCAAGTCTGCCCGCAGAGCAGCGACGGGTAGCTATGTCACGCGTTCTGAGTGCACATGCTCAGAGAAGGTAGCGCCCAAAAAGCCCGCCACATCTCATGCAAGTCGTAAGTCTATCATGGACGCGGCAGGGGCCGCTGAAAAGCGTTTCAAAGGTTCAATGAAGCTGCTGGCTTAATGCCGTTCCAATTACCGTCTGATGTCTCAGAAGTAGACTTTCTACTCGAGGAAGATGTCGTCTTCATTCATGATGAATACGCCCTGCGGACAGGCGGTAGAGCGGGTATGCTCAAGCGTGATGACCTGTTGGGAGCAATTGGCAGGCCCCAACAGGCTGCGCTTTACGATGAAGATGCGGACTTTGTCTTAATCGCTGCCTATTACTGGCACGGGATTTCGGTAAGCCACGGATTTGTGGATGGCAACAAGCGGACAGGTCTACTCTCCGCTGTCGTCTTCCTTCATGTAAATGGCTATGGATTTTCGGCAGAGGAAAATGAGCCGGGAAACATGGTCAATGATTGGATGGAGCGACACGAATTCACGCTCGAACGTTTAGACGCTTACCTCCGTGACCGTTGCTTCATCCTAGAAGAAGATTTGGCGTAAAACGCCGCCCCCCCCTCCAGCTTAAAGCCAGGATCTCCGGTTTCATCAATAAATACGAGCAATCAGGCTGCCTCCTTCGCAGTCATTGGCCTTACTTACCAAGGCTCGGGTAACTCGCTTTCGTCGCCGAACGCGTTGTCCGAGTCGTGGATGTCCCTAACTCCGTCGATATAAGGCAGTCTATCCGCGTAGGCGTCTAGGTCGCGAATGTCGTAAAGCCTGTTCGCCCCACATACCCTTACTGGAATGCCTAAGGTTCGAAGCTTCGACGCTGAAACGCCGAGGTAATGGGCTGCTGCCTTCGCCTGCATCAGGCGGGGTGGAAACTGGAATGTCACTGGTCGCTCTTTTTGACCAAAACTACGCCGGGACCGTTGGCAGTATCGCCGTCGTCCAGAAACTGAATACCTTGAGCCTCCAAGGCTTTCCTTACAGCTTCAGCGTTGGAATGCTGCATACCCCCTTTTTCGGTTTCAAAACGGTTGATGGTGGTGAATGAAACACCAGCAATTTCCGCTAGTTCTCTTGTCCCAATCCTCAAAGCATTTCGGGCCATTCTAAGCTGCTCAGGCGTCATTGTGCAAACCTCGTATGCAATAGTGCTTACAGGGTATTGACATTATGCTTACCCTGTACCTATAATTAATACACAGTAAGCAAAACGGCAAGGTGAGGATTTCCGCCATGTATGACCGTCAGAACATCATGAACCGCGCTTGGTCCATTATGGGCAACCGCAAGTTTCACCGGATCATCTGGCGCAATGCACTGTGGCAGGCATGGGGTGAAGCGAAAGACGCTGTACGCCGCGCCAACATGACCGAGGCGGACCACATCCGCGAAGCCATGACCTTGCTGGACAACAAAGATACATGGACCGAGGCCGACTATCGCAAGCGTGATGAACTGGTATCAGCTCTGAGCGCCGCTCTGGATCACGAAGCGCAGGCTAAGGCCTATGCTGAAAAACGCGACCTGATTGCCAAAGCTAAGGGCCGGTTTGTTTCAGTCACCTTCACCAAGAAAGACGGAACGCAGCGCACCATGCGCGTCCAGCCCGCAGCCCTGCGTCAGCATGTCAAAGGCGATGCAGCGTCCAAAGCGGCCCGGAAGGCCATTCAGACACGCACACGCCGCCATCCTCACCTTCTGCCGGTCTGGGACACCGAGGCACAGGCTCCACGCTCTGTAAATCTCGCAACTGTGTCCCGGATCGCGGCAGACGGACATGTACACACATTCACTCAGTAAGGGGAGCAGTTAATGCCTAAGACCAGCGACTAAATCGAAACCGACGCGGTGACCCTGAATGGTCTGACCAAAGCCCTTGCAGGTCTTTCTTGGGAGGGCCCCAACCCTGAAACATGGGGATCTGTCACTGCCCTGATCCGCACCGTTAACAAGCAAGCGAGCGAGCTTTCCGAAGCCATCGCCCGCCGGCCGGAATAATCCTGAAAGGAGCCACCATGATTGACCGCCGCACCCTGATCCAATCCGCGCCAGTTGCTGCCTTGACCGCTGGTGCAACCGCAGCATCCACTGCAACGACTGACCCGCACATCGCTTGGGTCGCGCGCTGGGTCGAACTACGCGAAGAAATGAATGCACATACTGGTGACCTTGAAGGTGATGACTATCGTTGGCCGGAAGTGCACGACCTTGAGGAAAAAGTGGCCCATACGCAGGCGAAAACTGTGCATGGCCTCATCGCACAGATGCGTATGGCCACGCACCCCGATTACGGTTTGGTTGACGGGTCGTTCACTCCATGCCAGCCCGTTCTGCTGAATTCCATTGCAGCCATCCTTGAAACGCTGACCTGAGAGGAAGCCATGACCGACGACTATCACGGGCAAATGCTGCGCTCGATCCGTGCCGGGGTATCTGGCTTGTCAGCGGCGTTGACGTGGTAGCGCTCAAGGCAATCGGTGCCAGTTAACCCCCGGCCACTCACCAACACTGCAGGAAGCCGCCCCTTGAACCGGGCTGTTTCCCTTTTGTTGATGTCCGCCATGAGCCCTTTGGCGACATTCCTTCGCATGCCCAAGCCATTTCTTTGCAGTGACGTTTTTGCTATACTTACCTTGGTAGTTTGGGGATCTTCCAATGCAATACAAAGAATTCACCGACGCCGAAAAATCCGGATGGGCCGAGGACTCTAAGGCCGACGCATATGTTGACCTTTTCGCACCCATTTCAGACCAACTAATCCCTTCACTCGTGCAAGCGACGCGCGCCGCTCACGACGGCATCGTGCTGGATCTTTGTTGCGGTCACGGGAATGCTGCCGAAGCTCTCGTTACAGCAGGGGCGAAGGTAACCGGGCTTGATTTTTCGCCAGCAATGCTGGCTCGTGCCCGTCGTCGTGTTCCGAACGCCTCGTTTGTTGAAGGTGACGCAGCGAGCCTGCCGTTCGATGACAAGAGCTTCGATGCAGTCGTGTGCAATGTGGGCTTTGGTCATCTACCCGACCCGGATACGGTTCTCGCTGAGATTTCACGGGTTCTCAGACCCGGCGGCGTCGCTGCGATGACTTCTTGGCGCGAACCCGAGCATTCTTCCAGTTTTCAAATTGTTTTTGGAGCAATAAAGGCACACGGCGACCCAGGGCTTGCGCCACCGGCACCTGACTTCCACCTTTTTTCCAAACGCGAGGACGCTAATAATGCGCTTGCGGCGGCTGGATTCTTTGATCCCCAATTTACCGACATCGAGTCCGCGTTTCAATTCAACGACCCGAGCGGCTTTGCAGACGTATTTGAGCATGCGACCGTTCGAGCGGCCATGCTTATCAGTTCGCAGACCTCTGCTGCGCGTGATGCCATTCGTCGGACCATGACACAGCACGTCGCAGATGAATTCGGCGAAGAAAACGGTGGATGGCGTGTTCCATTTCCAGCGACAATGGTGACTGCGCACACGTAGCTTTGGTTACGCTGAGGCTTGGGTGGTCCAATCCGAACCCTGCGTCCGGTTTGTCCGCTAGGCCGACCTTGATGCCGTCTGAACCGACCTGATGACCTACTGATACCATCGGATGACCGCTTCGAGCCCAAAGCGGACATCGCGATACATATCTGATACCCTGTCACTCAGTACCGGCTCGTTGAGGTTTCACTAATGGTCGATCTAGAAAATCTACTTGAAGTGCCGTTCAGAAAAGCGACGGAACGCGACCTTGAGCAAGTTATAACTCTCGCCAAATACACAGTGCCGGGGTTCGTCGAACGACTTTGGCAAAGGTTGGCAGAAGACGGCGAAACAGCAGACGATTTTGGGCGCCGGGCACAAAGCGCATTCATCCATGAGGAAAACACAATTGTCGCGGAAATTGAGGGTAAGTTGGGTGCGATGTTGATTTCCTATCCCATGGCGGAGACGCCAAATCCACACGTTCCCGGCATGGATGAAATGATACGACCCCTTATGAGATTGTTCTCGAAAGCCAAAGGGACTTGGTATTTACACGGTATCGCGACCTATCCAGAGCACTCAGGTCGCGGGTTTGGTTCCAGCCTGATGAATATCGCCGAAGAGCTGGGAAGGGACGCCGGAAAATCGGGAATCAGCCTGGTAGTGATAGACAGCAATCATTCTGCGATAAATTTTTATGAGAGACACGGCTACACCAAAACTGCAACTGAACCTGTGGTTCGGAAGGGATGGGAAACGAATGCCAATAAGTGGCTCTTGATGGAAAAAGAGCTGTACTGAAAGTGGTTTAGAACCGGTAACGTGAAGAGGCAATTTAGTGAGGTCGATTGGAGCGGCCAGACCAAGAGTCATTCGAATAGCAACCCGTTTGTCCGCTTCGCTGCCATTTGCGCCGGGCAAGGTCGTGTTTTCGCCTGCCGTACTGCCGCATGGCTAACCTGAAACCAACATTGTGTTTGATCTCAATATCGGTTGTTTTTTGATGACGGCAAATCAGGATGAAAAAAAGATGAATGAGGTTTTTCCACTAGCGGTTATCGCAGCACTCTTTGTGTTGTCTTTGCTTTGTCTTAAAGCCTCGAGAATTGTTGAGAACTGGAAGCAGGATGTTCGCCCACCAGTCCTCAAAGAGTTTTATTCTGCGCTATTGTCCCGACTTGGGTTGCACTACTTTTCGAGGCACTCGACCGTCTTTGCCTGTTTGCTATGGTTGGCCTTAGCGATTGAATTGTTTTTTGCAGGTCTCAATGCGGCTCTCGCCTACTAATCAAACGCCGTTCTAGACTGTCTATCAACCCCCAATGGGTAAGGATTAGCGAGTTTCGCGGGATTAGCAGCCGTCCCGTCTGTCAAGCACAAAGGGTATCCATACTATGGAGGGGCTATCGGTATAAACGATACCCTTTCCACAATGATGGAAAGATTCGCAGTGAATGGTTCGGGGTCCGACTAAGGCCAAAACTATGAAAAATGTCCCCCATTTGTCCCCCAGGAAACAAACGGCGGCAGGCAATTAAGACTACCTATTCACGTAAGTCGTTGATTTTGAATGGTGCCCCCACACGATTTCAAGCCAAAAAACACTGATCGTCAAAATCCCTTATTGTCAGTGAGTTAACCGGAATTTTCCCCTGCCATCAGGCTTGAAAGTGTCCTAATAGCAGGGATTTCTGTGTACTAATCAGGCGGTGTGAGTGCCCGCTTTCTGATCAAGATATTCCACCAGAACACGATAAGCTGCGCTATTTTGTCCGCGCTTGATCAGACCATGGCGCTTACCTTTGATCTCTTCGATGGCCGAGGCCATCTGATCAGGCTGCACCCATCGGGTGCAACCGTCATCAGGCTGCCCGTAGTATTCGCGGGCCAACCCTCGGGCGACGATAGCGGCCTCTCTAGTGCGGAACCTTCCCATGTTCCGGTAATTGCCATTGACCATGACGAAGGATTTCCAGAGGCGGCGGCTGCGGTCCAGTTTGATACCGGGAATGTCTTGCATGGTGGTCACTCTTCGGAGGTTTCTGGTGGGAATGTTGAGGGATCGTTAGGGTTCGGCCTGAGGTTCTCTCGGGCTGCCACGAAGGCCGTGTGTAGGCGTACTTCGCCGTTTGGGTAGCTGCCGGATGAGGGGCCGATGGTGTCAATCGGATTTCCCCTAACGTTGCACCTTGGGTTGAAGTTCTCAGCGTCTTTCACATTGGGTCGATAAGCGGTCATTGCCTAACCTCGTCTTTAGGGTTTCCGAGAAGGTTCATCTTTCGGGGTGTCCGCGATTGCCTTAAGGCGGTCCTTGTACGCATCCAGCACACCAACACCTGCTTGAAGGCCGTAGGTCCAAGGGTTGGGTTTCTGCACACTGGGTAGGCCGGCGACGGTGCGTGAGTAGTTGGTACCTAGCGCGTCACGCTCGGCACCAATCTGTTCGACGCTGTTGTCGAGGTTCATGTTGATGCGGTCCCGGTTCGTCGCGTGCTGGCTGTAAAGGTCACCTAGAAGAGCGTCGACGCTAAACCCGGTAACGCCACTACCTGAGGCTCCTACCTTGGCAGATGCGACGGCACGTGTAGCGGCGTTCTGGTGGTTTAGCTGTTGCTCAGTCGCGGCTGCAATCTCCTGAGACTGACGCAGATTGAGACGGTCAACACCGTCGACCATATCTTGCCTTGCGATCTCTTTGATGTTGGCATTGGTGGCAGCCTGAGCCTCGGCTTGGGCGCTTGCCTGACCGTAGCCGGAAGCGGCGCTTGCGACCGAAAGGCCAGCGGATACAGCAGAAGCGATAGATGCGACTTTTGCGGTTGGGGCTGCCAATCCAATCGCAGCCTTAAGGGCGGGTAAGATGAGGGGTAAGCTCATTGGATTATCCTTCGAATTGGGGAACCCCTGCCTGCAACAGGACAAGGTAAGAACGGTCGAATTCATCACGGGCTGCGGTTTTTACGCGCTCAGCAATGTCGAGGTTGGCTTTGGCTTCAACGTAGTTCAGAGCCGTCACTTTGGCGTCGATCTCGGAACCTTCAAACTCAGCCATACGGTGCGCCACGGCTTCAATCTCAACGCGGGCATCAGACGCCCTAAGACCAGCCTCTCGGAGTTCCTTATGGGCCGCCCCTAGGGCGGTGATCATGTCGGTGTAAGTCATTGTGTTTTCTCTCTGAGACCCGGAACGCAGAGAGGCCCCAAGCAACCACCACGGGGTAAACCGCAGTAGCCGCTCAGGGCCTCATCAGGGGCGTGTTAAGGGTCAGTTGATGGTGGGGGGAGTAAGGGGTGCGTTGTCCTCGTCCTCGGGGAACTCAGGCAGTTCACCTAGGGCTTCCTTTAAGGCGTTATCACGCCGTGCCTTCTCTTTGGCTTCGGCCTCTTCAGCGTCACGTTTCTTGTCTTCGGAATTAACGAACTTTTGTGCTTCCGCCATCCAGCTTGCTTTAGGCTCAGAGCGAGAGATGACCTCACCAGTAACAGGGTCAATATCAGGGACACCGTTCTTTAGGCCGTCGCGGAACTTCTCTCTCAACAAAGCTCTGATTTCTTCGATGCCTTCGTAGTGGTCGTCACGTTCGCTCATTTGGAACCATATGCTTTCCGCTTGGACTTGGCGGTAAGGTCTGCAACCTGTGCCTCAAGCTCTGCAATCCGTTCCGCATCGGTCTTGGGAAGGACTGCACTTTTCGATGTGTCGGCGTCCTGAGCAGCGGCCTGTCGAAGCATCACGCTACGATGCTTGTTGAACTCGGCGTCCTTGGCTTCCTTGGCAGCCTTCACGGCTTCAGCCACGGGGTCGGCGGGCGGTTCAACTTCAGCGTATGTATAGCCGTAGTATGGGCTGCCCTCTTGGCCTGCGGGAATAGGGCCGGATTCCTGTAAGACCACGTTACCGCGCCGTACAAAGTGGAACTTCATTTCAGACGGTTCCAGCACTTTCTCAACGACATTCAGGGCTGCCTCTTCGGCGTCCTTAGCGCGTTGGTTCACGAGTTCCATATAGGCGTCCTGAACCACGGCCTCAGTGCCACCTGCACGCAAGCGCTCTTGTTTCAGCCGCTCAGCCGTGGCTTCGGCTTCCTTAGCGATGCTCTCAGAGAGTTCCTTAGCAGCGACATCACGGGCCGCCCGCAGGGCTTCTTCCTGCAGTTCATACGAGCGGATACCTTGGGGCAGGAATTGGTCTTGTTCATTCATGGTTAGTAAATCCTTTTCGGGGGGGGTTATGCGTAGACCTTGTCGAGAACGGCTTTGATGCCTGTCATCGACCCATCGGTCAGGAACTCGGCAAAGGCAGCTTTACCTTCAGCCAGAAGTTCGGGGTCGCTTGCTATGACTTGAGCCGCCGTATCGGGGTCCATACCTGCGGCGGCGATTTGTTCGCTCAGGTAGTCAAGACCATCCTCTAGCACATCAGCTATATCGTTAACGGCATCTTCAACAGCCTCATGGGTGGCACCTTCTCCAAGCGCATCGCGGATAGCCTCAACGTCAATCAAGCCGCCGTCTTCAATGGCTTGTCCCAGAATGTCGCCTGTCGCGTCCGCGCCCATGCTGTTGATCAGCGAGTTCACAATTTCTGTGTTCTCTTCACCCAGCAGTTCGTTCAGGTCTTGCGGACCCAGTGCTTTGTCAATGGCGTCATCATCGCCGGAACCATCGGACTTATCTTCAGGTGCTACCTTAGGGTTCACCTCAAGCTGTTCTTTGGTGATCAGGCCAGCGGCCAAAGCGGCCTCAATGGAAGTACGACTAGCGGGGTTGCCGGGTTCAATCTCAATAGTCTGCACGCCGCCATCGTTGCGGATGGTATCCGTCATGCTGTTGGGCGTTTCCTGATCAGCGGTGAACTCACCAGCGCCGGTAACGCCGCTTTCCATACTGATGCCATTAGTGACGCCTTGCGCTTCCATAGCGGCGGCGGCTTGTTCTAGGCTCATGCCTTCATATGGGTTCATTCTCATTCAATCCTTTTCAGGTGTTGGGTTGTGCCTGTGCTTTCTCACGGACGATGCGGTTGAAGTTCCGACGCTTGCACTTCTCGACGGTGTTCTTGATCTGCTCGACCCGCTCGGCAGCGATTTCTCCAGCCGCCAGTTCTGCGTTCAGGCGTTCCTTTAAGGATGGCCCTGAGTTGGGCGCTTTCATGCCCGTGAAGTGACCTTTGGCGTTGCCGTAGATCGTTCTCAGTAGCGCGTTGCTAATGTCCCCGCGAAGGTCCACTCGCTCGGCATCCTCGCCAGCCTCCGTAGCGAAATGAACGCGGACGCGGTTGTATAGGGTGATGGGGTCAACATGGCTCACAACCACCTTCCACAGCGCTTGCTTGTGGTCGCGCCACTCAAAGGAAAACAGGTGGGCGTCTTCCGTCTTGGTAATTTTCCAAAAGTCATCACCGCTATACTCAGCGGTTGGTGCTTGCTTGCTGGGGCGGTTCACCACAACAATACGTTTGGCGTTCATAGTCTTATCCTTTTGTGGGGAGAGTATCGCTGAATACGTCGTCTTCAGAGGCGGCGATGACCTCTAAACTCTTCGCCAAGAGGCCCGCGACAATCTCTTGGTTGCCAAGTTCGAACGGAATTTCTGGATGTGCCTCAGCGAAGCGTTCACGAACAATGTCCAGCAGGACATAGGTGGTTGGCTTCAACCTTACGGGCACGTTCACGGGCAGCTTATGGCCTTCATAGCCAAGGGCGGACCGGCGATCTCTCATCTTGTCCAGCATGCGGCCCACGTCGACGTCCCCGAACATGTCCCTTATGGCGTTCTCTAAGCGGGTCGTTTGCATGCGCCTTATGGGGTGACTGTTGGACCGCAGCGCCTTTTGTTCAGCTTCGTCCTTCTGCATCGGTGTCATGTACCGCTGGCGGGCGAACTCAGTCCTTGCCCTGCGGCCTTTGATTTTGCCGGGAATAAGCACGCGCTTCTTCGGTCCCGTCCTTGGGGGCACCATAGCTTTCGGCATGGTGGTATCCTTTCGAAATAGAAAGACCCCACCTTCGGTCAGAAAGGCAGGGCCAGGTATTTGGGTGTGATGGTGAACCTGACGGGTTTTGCTTAAGCAGCTAACGGCAGCCGTTTAGGTTGGACTGAGTTGAGCCAATCAGTCAGGATGCGTCTCATCCTGTCAGACGGGACATAAACTGTGACGGGTTCCCCTACCCGAACGCGGGAACGATAGAGCCACTGCACCAACTCTGTCAGGGCATATTGTTCGCCCCACTTGTCGGGGTCCTTCTTGAGATAGCTGCACAGAACGGGGTTCGGGTGTTGGTCGTACAGGTAGAAAGCATGTGAACAGTTGATGTAGTCGTTGATGCCTCTGGTCTGGTTGGCAACCCATTGCAGGCCGCCCTTCACTTTCCACTGCCCGTCTGTCTCAGACCAGCGCCCATACAGCCCGGTGCTTTTCATCATCGCACTGGCTTTCCTGCGTTTGTCGGCACCACCATCGAAGTAGAGGTTAGCTGCGCAGGTGATCATGATGTTTTCCTTCGGGGTGCCCCTGAGGGGGCCGTCAAAGTACATCTTGCGGAGCTTGCTGCCCAGCGTCTTAGCGACACCGGGAGGCAGCCGTTTGGTCTGGGCGCTATGGGTCAGCTTCATGGGCTTCCCTTTGACGGTCGGCAGGTCCATCGTTTCGATAGAGATCAGGTCGCGCTGGGCACATATCCAGTCAGCTTCACCTGCCCACTTCTGGACCTCGTAGGTGGCACCTATCCGGTCGAGATAGGCGGCGATCATGCTGCCCTCTGTGAGATAGGTCAGGATTGTCAAGCTTGAGGGTGCCGTAAGCAAAGCCGTGGGGATTGCCAGAACGATAGGCCGACCATCTTCAGCAACGAAGAGGCGACCCCTTAAGGCTTCGTTCAACAGTCGCCCTAAGGTTCCCATCAGGCCGGTATTCGTCATGTACTGAAGCCACTGCGGGTTCGCGGTGACTTTTCGGGTGAACGGGTCCACGCTGGCAAAGCCTGTGTCCAACACCTGTTCCTGAAAGTTTCGCTTGCTGATGGCGGGGCCAATCTCAAGAGGCGTCGGGCATTCGTCGATCACCAGACGGTAGCTATCAAGCAGGCCATCCAACGCGAGACGCTCAAGGCGGATGTAAAGAGCATGCGTGCAGACGATGTTCAGGCCAGCCTTTAGCAGCCCTTCGATGTCTATCGTTTTGTTGGCACCCTCGGGGACCGTGAGCATGGCTTCAGGGGCACCAGATACTATCCTCTGGACTTCTGACAATCGCGGGGTCACCACCAGCACAGGCTTGTGCGTATCGGGGTTCCACTGTTTCAGATCGTTGATGAGTTCGGTGGTCTTTCCTGTTCCGCAAGGACGGTCAATGAAAGTAATCTTGGTCATGTCTACCTTCCTTTCGGTGACAGGGGATTGGGAAGATGGGAGTGATAAAGGAAATGCGGCGGGCGTCCCGGAGCAAACAAAAAAGACGCCCGCCAAGGTCCCCTGACGGCCAAAGGATAAGAAATGCCGCAAGGGCGCATCTAAACCGCGAATGGGGCGGTTCTGTTTGTGCAATAGTGGGGGTGAATTACCCGAACAAACACGCTGAAATGAACTAAGTTACTGAAGATTATTCATATTTACGGAGTTCACCCAGAGAACGCTCAACGTTGTAGTCGTTAGTCTTCCGCAGACCTATCTCATCCAGCTTGTGTTGAGCCGCCTTCTTCTCCCCTTCAGTCGCCGCTGGGTTGTCCCTTAGGGCACGCAGACGTTCGACCTTACGGAGATCGTTGAGGGTCGCCGCTCGGGTGTCGGGCTTGGGGACTGTCTTGGGTTTGTGACCGACCACTTCTTCCAGCGTTTGGCATTCGTTGAAAAATCTCGGCGACGAGACTTTTACCTTTGCCGCTTTCATGTATCGGTTTGCCTGCGGGTAGCTGAACGAACAATGGTCAGCGACCCACGGCTTGAACTGCCCATGCTTGATGTCTGGGCTGTCCTTCACCGCGATCAGTTCTTCTCCGATGTACGCTGCGATTTCCTTAGCGGTGCGACCTAACGCCACCACTTCACGGTGCATTTGGTTGATGGCTTTGGCGCGCACAGCGTCAGCCGTCAGGGCTACCCGCTATGAGATGGAGAGCGAGAAAAGACAAGTTCCTTGTAGAATTCAGTGTCTTCGCGCGTTAACCTTTTGCACGGACGCGCATTTCAACTTGGAGTTTATACTGTGAAGACAATTATCGTTGCTGCTGTTGCAGCCATCATTGCAAGTTCGGCTCTCGCTCATTCAGGCGGGACTAACAAAGACGGTTGCCATAAAAATCACAAAACTGGTGGTTACCACTGCCACTGAAGCAGATGACGAGGTCTCTCCCACATCTGGGGAGGCCTCAATCTCCAGAAAACTCTTCTTTGTTGACCTACAAATGTCCGCAAAAAGCCCTCTCTACCGAATGCAGTGTCTCGTTCGACAGTAAGTGAGCGGTGAAAGCCGACGTTGTAAAAAAATTGTTATTGAGTGGGGATATCGTGTTCAGGCTTTCGCACACATGGCAGAAATTTGTAGAGTAGGTAGTCACCTAATATGATTCAGAACTATGGCTTGTTTTGGTCAAGAGACGGAGTTCATTGGAACTTTGGCCGAGGCGGAAGAGGCGCTTACCGAGGAAGCTTGAAGGGAGAGATCGTTCGGAATCGCAACGCCGAAGTCATCGACTTTCGCGATCAGGTGGGGATTTACTGTCTCTACGACAATAACTTTAAGCTTCTCTATGTGGGGCAAGCGGGTTTTGGTAACGCAACGCTTTTTGACAGACTACGAGCGCACACTGGCAATGATCTAGCAGAGCGATGGACCAAATTTTCATGGTTTGGCCTTAAGCCCGTGCTTTTTGCCGAGCAAGATGCTCCTAGGCTCGTTGACGTACCGCAACTGCAAATCGAGGTCGCCCAAGTTCTAAACAGCCTTGAAGGCATTCTCATCATTGGAGCAGAACCACCTCTCAATAGGCAGGGGCCAAGATTCGGTGAAGCCCAAAAATTTGCCCAACACTGGGACGAGGAACATGTGTACCCGCCTTTACAGGATATGGTGAAATCTATCTATAGTAGGCTACCTGACGAAGAAGAAGGTCAGCAGTGACATAGTGGTGGAAGCGAACGCCGCTGTTGGCTCTCTGCATCCACGCTAAAGCGGCCTAGCAGTTCCCTGAAGGTTGGCATCAGAAGAACTGAAACGTCGCTCCTGATGTCAAACCTGATGACGTGACTGGTAACTTGCCCACCACCGTCCATCCTATTCGCAAACCACTTTGCTCGACCTAAGGCACTCCTCACACCACCAGAGGGGCACCTTAAGTCTCACCTTCCTTTACCCGAGGGTGCCCGAGGCCGCCGCACGTCCTGCCTCAAACTTCTTGTGGTTCGTGAAGGTCAGCCTGTAACGGCCAACATCAACAAATACCTCTCCCGGTCCCTCACGGGTCACCTTAAAGGGCACTGAACGGGCCTCACGCTCGACGAGCAGGTCAAAGGGGCCGACGCAAAAGTCAAAGACGATCATTCTACTATTCCTATTATTGGTAGTTCCGCACCGATGCGATGCAACGCATAGATGAATCCACAAGGAATCGCCGTCAACCCCTTATTTTTATAGCGTTTTCGGGAACTTCCCGCAGGTGGAGAGACCCCCTTTCGGGCAGCGTTGAGGCGCGTCTCTTCGTCTGTGTTTGGGGGGTTACGCCACGGCCTTTAGCTTCCGCATCATTCGCCGCTCGGCATCTGTAGGCACGCCGACTACCGCAAACCTGCTAATGTCTGCTGTGAGCCCAATTCGTTCAATGCTGCGCAGTGCACAAGGGGCAGCTAAACGCCGGAAATGAGAGCCTTCTGGTTTATGGTAGCAGTAGTTCTTCGCGGGATTTAGAAGGAGAGAACTCGCTTCATTACTTACACAGGTAGGGAGCCACGAAACAGGCGACCAATAACTATCCGGTCTTCCTCATGCGTAGGGTTAGAAATCAGGTTGTCTGTGTCCAAGCCTATTCCCGCCATTTGTCTAAACCCTGAAATCACCCTAGTGCCGTCTTGCTCGGCAACTTCGACAACGGGGCATATCTCGAAACCCAGAGCATGAGCGACCCCATATTGCACATATCCACCAACATCTTTTTTTTCGCATTGCTTCAGGAAACCTGAAAAAAGCTCGAATGGCCCCAATTCCTCGTGTGACTTGGCATAGTCGAAGAACTCTGCGGGGTCACTCCCAAAGACGTTCTTCTCGTTAGGAGTTTGAGCGTTGCAAGGGACAACTTCCTCTACACTGATCTCAAAATTCCCATCCGCGAGCTTGGGGGTGATCATATGAGCTGTTACCCTGTTCGCGACAGGACAGAACCCCGTAATCACTATTTTGGCAAATGCATCTTCGGGTTTCTGCTTCAGCTCCGCGATCTTGCTTATTTGGATATGCGCGATCTTTGCGGCCAAATTACAAGCATCCTCAACTGAGAGGAGCGCATTATTGCTTGCAGCAAGGTTCTGAAGAAACGCTGCGGCACTGGTAAAAATTGCTTGTGCAGACAGTGTGCTCCCTGCAAACGCATAGCCTAGCTGCGTATCCTGCACAAAGCCGCCATGGTCGTTAGATCTGGAACGTATGTTCAATATGTTTATTTTTGGGAAAATGTCCGTAATTTCCTGACCTTGAGAGCTGACAACACTGTCAGAAAATAGTTCGAAGCAATTACTCTTCTCGTCGTGGTGGATGTAAATCAACGTCATTTAAAACCTCTTCTCGAAAAATCCCAGGCAGTTTAAAGTCAGATTGGTCTGCAATGGTGGAACGCGAAAAACTACTAAGCATAGCAATGCCTAATTGAGCGAAAGTGATCATTGGCGCAACACTAATGAATGGCAGTTTTGTCCGCACAGCAGGCTTTGGGGCTGTTAGAACCGGGTCAATGTCCTACTGAATATGTCAGATGACCGCTCTGAGCCCAAACCCACTGAGCAGAACCCTAATACTTTGAACTGAATTCGTTTGCTGGCCTTGTGACGAAGCGTGCACCTTCGCATGATACCAGCAACTCACAGTCAGCGAGGCCCTATGAAAAAGATACCCGAAATCCCACTTGTTATGCAGGCAGCTACAATGGAGGCTGAGCGAGCAATTGGCTTCAAGTGGGCTGACGCATCCGTCGGAAAACGCTCGAAAATCGGTGGTAAGCCCGATTTTGTTCAAGCTGAGTATAGGCAAGTTTGCAAGAGCTGCGGTAGTGAAATGACCTTCTACGCTCAGATAGACTCAGTCGGTGATGAAGTGTGCCTCGCAGACGTAGGCATGGTATATGTTTTTGTTTGTTTTGACTGCTTCACAAGCGAGAGTTTTGTGCAAAGCGGATGACCGCTTTGTCCGCGTAGCAGGCTTTGGGGCTGTTAGAACCGGGTCAATGTCCTATTGAATATGTCAGATGACCACTCTGAGCCCATTTTGACAGCTATTCTTCAGCGCAGCCAACGTCGGTTTTGCGACTAGCTTAGGCCCAGCGTTCAAATCAAAACTCAACTTCTTCAACGCCGTGTTTCGCCATTTTTTCGCCCAATCGATTGCCTATGTGCCTATCATGATAGACGAAGAGCACATCCAACACCGAATCTCCAAAGCGACACCGATTACACGTCAATTTATGCGATTTGGCAGTATTTGGCTGCTCACTATGCTAGTGATTATTGCTGCCGCCACTATGAATGAAAGGGCAAAAGGCCTTGGTGTCCACACCCATCCGCCTAACTGGATTTTTCTGATCGCACATTTCTTTGCGTTTATCTCAGCGCCCATTGGAGGCTACTTCCATTTGTATCTGTCGGGTGGGTTTGCCTCCTCCAAAACCAAGTTATCGGCCCTGTTAACGAGTGGTGTGTTTTATGCGATGACGTTGTCTGCACTAGGATGGGGAATACCGAATTTATCCATTCAGCTAGGTTCTCAACCAGTGACGGTGGAGGCTCGGGTGATTGGAGCGTCTGATCTTATTCGTTCGAGATTTAGTGGATGTCGCCATCGCGCCCACTTTGGACCGTGGTACGCATCAGGTGGGAATATTTGTGTTGGTGTCCCTATAGCCAGCATCCTAACCGGCTCGAGCCTTTTGATGCAAGGGCATGGAAATGGTTGGGCTACGCGGGTATCCAGCGTAGAGGAGGTGCGCAGTTAGTTCGTAAAGATGACGGCGAGAATACAAGATGCACCATTTCTGAAATAGCAGCCGTTAAATCGCCTGCTACGAAATCGCACTTAGTCCGCTTAGCTGTCGTCATGGACAGAGGGTGCGCCTACTCTGTCCCCTGCGCGGCACCAGATGGCGTCACTTCACGGTAGATGATGACACGACCTTGAATGATCGTCCAATGTGATACCAAAAGGTGTTGTATTACGGTGACCTGACGGGTTCCTGAGGTTGTGGCAGAAATGTCTACTAAAGGAGTGCAGGTCTGTACGCCCCATTGCACAGACGCCCAGCCGCTCAGAAAAAAGACCGGCCTGCCTAACGTACTCGGCCTACCCCAAGTCTCACCTTATGGTGCCTGATGGTACACGATTAGGACACCTCAAGCGGCGTCAGGTGATTTACAATCCTCGGCACATTGGCGCGAAGGCCAATTAAACAAGGGGTCTGAGTTTAACGTGGTGACGCCCAGCGGTGACATGGTGCCCATGCTCGGCCTCAAAAAGTGGATTGAAGTGTCCCCTGACGGCTGTGTGAAGAGGCGATGATGGGGGGCACCGGGGGGTACGCGCGGCATCTATATATATCTCTAGCATTCACATTTTTTCGCCTTTTCAGGGAAACGCGGATGCTAGGAAAGACCATTGATGACCAGAGGGTTTCCCAGCTTCACCAACACGTTAGCAGCACTTTTTGGGGCCGCCTGTACAGCCAACCTTTAAACTCACCTGTAGGTTCCCCCTACCGATGACACTGATGGCCTCCCCTTAAGGTTCCCTGTCGGCTTGCTGTGGGGCGTCCTGAGGGGCGTGAGATGGTTGATTAGGGTTCGATCATTCTCTTCAATCAACCAAAGCCGAAAGGTTATAAGGTGCCCGTGATGGTGTACCTGAATTATTCAAGTGCCCTATCAGATGCTAACCTTAAGTTGCAGACTTACCTGTTCTTGCGAACATGGTGATGAAGTATCAGCCGGAAGTGATGGCAAGCGATCGTCAATCCTCAATGGGTCTTTCGGAGCGAATGCGACCCTTGAGTGTCCCCTGATGGTGCCCACTAAGAAGGGACTGAACTAAAACTTTTTTCTAACGGGAGCGGGGCCTTAAGGGCCTTATTTATATAGGAAAAATTGACCCCTAGGAGAGTTCATCTCTCCCGATCTTCCCAAATGCCTTTTCCATGTCAGTACGTTCTATATGTGCCGTTCCACCCAATTGTATGGTTTGCTGTTTGGAGTTAACGGTATCCGCCAGATGGCTGAACATCTTTGCCGCCAAGGTACCTTCACCTTCCTTGAGGCGTTCAGCGATGTTTTCCAACGCAAAGATTGCTGTCGTATCCCGCCTTGTTCGGCTCTTGCTTCGCGACAACTTCTTCTTAAGCAATTTTACAGCGGTACTACGAAGTTGCTCCGCCTGCGCTTCGGAAAATTCGGGGGGCAGAAACAATGCGAAGTCGATAAACTCATCGAGTGTGTCGGCATTGGATGCAGCGGCGACCATGTAGGTAACAACGTGGGTCGACTTACCAAATTCGCCCACTAGCTCGTTCAGGACTGCAATTCTCTTCTCCGACCCAGTGGCGGCCTCTACCTCTTGCATCTTTAAAACGATGGGGAGGGCTTCCAATTCTATCCAGTCCGTAACAGCGTCGTTAAGGACAGTGGTGTCATCCATTAGCGTGTTCGCGTTTTTTGCACAGTGTCTCAGATCGGACCCAGTAAAATCAAAACCACGCAGGTCAGCACCGCACATGTTAAGTCTTCTTAGGTCGGAATGCGTGAAGTCATGCTTTGGGTCCAATCCTGATAGCTTCACGAGAAAATCGAAACGCGGGTTGTCACTATTTGAAACGAGTTCAATCGCCTCAAGCTCTTCGGGGGTCAAGATATCCTCAGCAAGCCGCATCATTCTTCTGCAATCTCGCAGCGCGAAATAGCTACAACCGCGTTTGATCCATTTTCATAGCTGATCGCTGCTTCACGCTGGATGGCCCGTTTGAGAATTTGAGAAACAATGGCGTCCTTGTTTTGCCATTCGCTCAGCGCTTTGCCCATCTTGTTTCCACGGCTAGCCGAGACTTTTATCGCGTTCCTAGTCACCTGCACCTCTGCAATGACGGACATGCGGTTCCCGCCCTTTTTCCGCCGCAAGACGCAGAGCCTTGCACTGGGAATAGCCGTGCCGTCGATTTTGGCGTCAACCTTACCCAAAACGTCAGCGGGTTTAATCTCCCAACAGTTGTTCGGCCTAGCGACAACAGGCAAGTCTGTCTTCGACCTAGCGCGATGTCGCGTTACTTTGCTATTCGCTGCACCGCTGAGAGCTGCTGAGCCGTCCACGTTGCCACTAGAAGACAAGCCTACCCCACCGGAAACGCCAATTGCTGCTTCCGTTTCCACCGTGTCATATTCTTCTACCGCTTCGAGAACGCTTTCACCGAAAGTTTCATCAAGGGTAGTTTCGCATCCTTCAAGATTGAGCCGCAGGAAAGCCCGGCTAACGCCCACCTCGTAATCCCTGTCATTGTGCTGATAGTGCATTGTCCCAAATCGCAATCGGCAATTCAGGCTAAAGGTCTGGTCACTTTCCTTTACTTCAAAGCGAAGCTCAGAAAGTTCCGTCAGTGAGTTTTTGTCTTCAGTCTTGAAATTTACTTCAGTCAAATGCCAGCCCTCGCGCGCAATACGCTTTTCACCACAAAATGTAGTACCTCGAAAGCAGTAGTTCAACCGAAGCGACAAGCATCCACCATTTCATCCAAGGTCAGAAGCGACCTGCGCAGTAACTCTTCAGTGGACTTAAAGACCAGCGTTCACCAGCCACTCGCGAACCTGTTCAGTTCGTTCATCGCCGCCATAGACACTCGCCCCTTCACCCTGGATTGAATGACCTAAGCAGCGATCAATGATCACCTGCTCAGCACCCGCAGCACGTAGTTTCGATGCTGCCCTGTGGCGAAGACCGTAAGTGGTGTTGTCGATGCCTAGCGGTTTGATATGTTTGTTATTGAGTAGCCCGGTCAGGCTGTCCGCACCTCTCTCACCCCGGCTGTAGCGCGCAAACAAGGCGTCAGTAGGCTCACCCTCCCCAGCAACTCTTAGCGCCTCCCTAGCGGCTTCCTGAGTGCTTGGCGTAAGGGGTACATCACGGTCACGGCTCTGGGTTTTGAGTTCGCCCCGCAAGGTATTTGCTCGAATGTGGATTATACCGCGTTCTAGATCAACGTCCTGCCTTTCGAGAAAACAAAGTTCCTTAGCATGAACACCAAGGCTCATCAGGGACCACAGAGGCCAGAGTTCGGACGCCATCGGCTTGAGGCGGTCAGAAACCTTGACAAACTCGTCGTCACTCAGGGGCTTCCTTTTGTCGGCCTTTCGGGTAGACGCTTTAGGCAACTCAATGCCATCCAACGGGTTAGCGACCTTGCCCGCCAGATCGTTCTCACGCAGGGCCAAGGTGATCAGCGCCGAGGCTTGCCCTACCTCTCGTTTTATTGTGTCGGCGCTGAGTGGTTCCCCATTGCTCTTCCGATGGGATTTGTACTGGTCGACCAGATCGCGCCCGTGAGCGCGCTTGAGCTTTTCTAAGGGCAACTTATCCAATGGCCCCCAAACAGCCTTCAGGGTCCCCGCTAGGCGGTCCAGACGAGTGCGCTTGGCCTTACTGTCAGCGCAACGAAGGGTTCGATACATGTCAACACCATCGGCCACTGTGGGGGCTGGAGGTTTGGCTTTAGGATTGGTGAGGATTTCCTTAACCATCGGGTCAGGGGTGGTGTCCGCAAGGTGGCCGCGTAACCAAGGGTCGTCTTCATCCAGACCTTTGACGCCTTCCAACAGTCCTGCGGCCTTCAAGGCAGCCTCATGGAACTTTTGGCCGGGGGTTCTGGCGTCCAATCCGGTCAGCCGCTCACGCATTGTCTGAACGGTTTTCTCGAACATAGCGTCAATTGCCGCGTGCTCTTGCACCATCTTCGAACCAGATTTGTTCTTCAGGAACACAATCAGGGTAGCGCTGTCCATTTGATCAGCGATGTCCTTGGGCCAACGGCGACGATACCGCAGGGTCTTGCCGCCACGCAAACTGTCCAGATGCTTAAGCTTGTGATTCACCATATTCTCACCTCTGTGTATTAAAGGTGCCCTCATTTGTGTCCTAATTTCCGGGCTGATAACCCAATGAAATAAGGAAATAAAGGCTATGAGGTGATGATAGTGGTGCCCCCACACGGACTCGAACCGCGGACCTACTGATTACAAATCAGTTGCTCTACCAGCTGAGCTATAGGGGCACTTGGCGTGGATTACTGATTCAGCACAGAGTCTGCAAGCCCGAATTTCAGACATTGTTAGCCTCAGACGGATTTTTTTCTAACCCGCTGCCGAACCGCTTTTGGGGGTGCGTTTGACTGCGTTATGCGCAGGCTGTAACTCGGACAGAGACGCTTGAGAAATTGGGGCTAAATCAAACATGCATGTGGCTATTCACGCCGGCGCTTTGTTTACCGATGAGGGGCGGCTCATCAAGCTGCTTCAGGCGAATGCTGCGTTAGTTGGCCAAAATGGCGGTTCTTTCTGGGGTCCTCGACGCTACAAGCAGATATTCGGACCGGTTCTGAACGTGCCTGGCGGCGGCGATCCAGAACCCAAAACGCTTTCGCGCTTCTTATCGCTCATGCCCGAAGGACGTGCTGTTGATCGGGCGATTCTGTCCTGCGCCGCTTTCATCGGAGAGCAATCGTCTGTTATTGACGGCGGTCAGCTCTATCCCCTGGCCGGTAAACGCATGGCGCATTTGGGCCATCTGTTGGACGGTTTTCCCGTTGAGTTATTTATTAGCTTACGTAATCTCGGCACCTTCATTCCAAGGGTGCTGATGTGGCTTCCCGAGCAGGAACGCCGCAATGTCCTCAGCACAACCGATCTGAGCTGTCTCAGCTGGCTGACCGTGATTGAAGATATTCGTGATCTAGCTCCTGACATCAAAATCACCTTATGGAGTAACGAAGATTCTCCGCTGATTTTGGGTGACATACTGCGTGCCATGGTAGGCTTGCCGGACGACACTCCGTTAACAAACGAGTACGGATTGCTGTCTTCCTTATTGTCGGATTCCGGCAAACACCAGTTGCGTCAGTTGATCGAGCATGAGCCGACACAACGTGGCAAAAAGTTGCGCGATGCGCTGGTCGGAGTTTTTCAGGCGCACGCCTTGCCGGAAGCGATCGAAGAAGAATTGCACTTGCCGGGTTGGAGCGAAGAAATCGTCGAGGCCTTCACTGAGCTTTACGAACAGGACCTGGCGCGGCTGCAGAACATGCCGGACATTCGGTTCCTGAAGCCGTAATGAAGTGGGGCGGCAAACTCGGTCGAGTGACAGTGCGTTCGACGCGCCAATTGGGTGACCGGAGCCTGACTAGAGTTTTGGTGTCGATGCTCATTAACCCTTAACGGCTGACAAAAAAACGAAGCGGCTAGGCCTCATTTCGAAGCGTTACACGTGAAGCGGCTTTGGGCGTACGCTCTGTTTCGATCGGAAGTCTGGCACAACGGCAGGCTGTGATCCTGCGTTGGTCATCCGCGAGGTGGTTGTTTTTTTGCAGGGCTGCTCATTCAAGAAGCTGGCCTGAACGCGAATTTCGCTGTAGACTCTCAATCAGATCCCGAAAACGGGACGTTGACGAGGCAGATAGTGGCGGTATCTCATGACTGAGATGGTGTATGGCGCGGTCCAGAACCAGCGCGGTGAACCGATTCTACCAAAATGGTGGCGGACGATTGATCGCTGGACGATGTCCTGCGTGCTGATCCTGTTTGTCATCGGGCTGTTGCTGGGGCTAGCTTCATCGCCGCCTCTGGCAGGGCGGAACGGGTTCGATCCATTCCACTATGTCGAACGCCAGGCGCTGTTCGGCGGGTTGGCGCTGATTGCTATGCTTCTGACCTCGATGATGTCGCCCACTTTGGTGCGGCGTCTGGCTGTTCTGGGCTTTTTGGCAGCGTTCGTCGCATTGGTTTTCCTACCGATCTTCGGCACCGATTTCGGCAAAGGTGCTGTGCGGTGGTATTCGCTCGGCTTTGCCTCGCTTCAGCCATCGGAATTTCTGAAACCCGGCTTTGTCGTGGTCGCTGCGTGGCTATTGGCTGCGTCGCAAGAGATAAACGGCCCTCCGGGGCGGCTGTGGTCCTTTGCCCTGTGCATGGCCATCGTTGCCATGTTGGTGATGCAGCCCGATTTCGGTCAGGCGTGTTTGATCCTGTTTGGTTGGGGTGTGATGTATTTCGTGGCCGGAGCGCCCATGCTGCTATTGGTCGGTATGGCGGGTTTCGTCGTTCTTGGCGGAATGTTTGCCTATTCGAACTCGGAACACTTTGCCCGGCGTATCGACGGCTTTCTCAATCAGGAGGTCGACCCAACCACCCAACTTGGCTACGCTACAAACGCGATCCGCGAAGGCGGACTGTTCGGTGTCGGCGTGGGTGAAGGGCAGGTGAAATGGTCCTTGCCGGATGCGCACACCGATTTCATCATCGCTGTCGCAGCCGAGGAATACGGCCTGATCTTGGTGCTGATCATCATCGCACTCTATTCGATCATCGTGGTTCGTTCGTTGCTGCGCCTGATGCGGGAACGCGACATGTTCATCCGTCTTGCGGGTACCGGTCTCGCCTGCATGTTCGGTGTTCAGGCGATGATCAATATGGGCGTCGCAGTTCGCCTGCTGCCTGCAAAGGGTATGACACTGCCGTTTGTCAGCTACGGCGGCTCATCCCTGATTGCAGGTGGCATCGCGGTTGGAATGCTGCTGGCGTTTACCCGAAACCGCCCGCAGGGCGAACTTGGCGATATTCTGCGCGGAAGAGGATAATGGGGAAACCTTACCTTTTGATTGCGGCTGGCGGTACCGGGGGCCATATGTTCCCCGCTCAGGCGTTGGCCGAGGCGATGCTTCACAAGGGCTGGCGGGTGCGCCTGTCCACCGATGCGCGTGGTGCGCGTTATACCAGCGGCTTTCCGCATTCCACCGAAATTGTCGAGGCGT
Source organism: Ruegeria sp. HKCCD6426 (assembly GCF_057221115.1). NCBI lineage: Bacteria > Pseudomonadati > Pseudomonadota > Alphaproteobacteria > Rhodobacterales > Roseobacteraceae > Ruegeria > Ruegeria sp. HKCCD6426. The sequence continues at coordinate 412,420 of NZ_JBWVBF010000001.1, forward strand.
CTTCTGCCACCTTCGCGCGCGGCGGGCTGGCTGCAAAGGCGATGGCAGGTCCGAAAATCGCAGCGGGCGTCACCAGCATGGCTTACCAGATGATGCGCGACAGGCCGGACGTGGTTGTAGGGTTTGGCGGTTACCCGTCCATCCCGGCGCTGGGCGCAGCGACCATGCTTAAGATCCCTCGCATGATCCACGAACAGAACGGCGTTCTGGGCCGGGTGAACCAGCTGTTTGCTACCCGCGTCGCGCATGTCGCCTGCGGCGCCTGGCCTACTGACCTGCCCGAAGGCGCGAGTGGCGTTCACACTGGCAACCCGGTGCGCGCCGCAGTATTGGACCGTGCGGCTGCGGGATATATCCCGCCGGGTGAGTATCCGATGTCGATACTGGTGATGGGTGGCTCTCAGGGGGCGCGAATCCTCAGCGACAAGGTGCCCGGCGCCATTGCAGCGTTGCCCGATGGGCTGCGCGCGCATGTCCGCGTTGCCCACCAGGCGCGCGATGAAGATGGCGAGCGTGTCACTGCGTTCTATGCAGATCACGGTATCCTGGCCGAGGTGAAACCTTTCTTTCAGGATGTTCCTCGCCGGATGTCCGAGGCGCAGCTGGTTATCTCCCGCTCGGGTGCATCCAGTGTCGCCGATATCTCGGTCATCGGTCGCCCGTCGATCCTGATCCCCTTCGCTGCTGCTGCTGGCGATCACCAGACCGCCAATGCACGCGGACTGGTGCAGGCAGGGGGGGCGATCATGATCCCCGAAAACGCGCTTGACGTTCCGGCGCTGACAGAGCAAATCACCGCCGTTCTGACAAACCCCGAAGCCGCACAAAAAATGGCCCATGCCGCCCTGTCGGTCGGGGCGCCCGATGCCACCGAGCGTCTGGTCGCCCTCGTCGAGCAATTGGCGCAGAAGGAGACCACATGAATCCAGCAACCAAACTACCGCAAGACGTAGGGCCGATTCACTTTGTTGGGATTGGCGGGATCGGGATGTCGGGCATTGCCGAGGTTTTGCTGAATCTGGGCTATCGGGTTCAGGGGTCCGACCTCAAGGCCTCGAAGATCACTGACCGTCTGGGGGGGCTGGGCGCCGAAATTTTCGTGGGGCAAAAAGCCGAGAACCTAAAGAACGCCGCTGTTGTCGTCACTTCGACCGCGATCAAGCCGGGTAACCCGGAACTGGATGAAGCACGCGCGCAGGGCCTGCCGGTTGTCCGCCGTGCCGACATGCTGGCGGAACTGATGCGCCTGCGCTCGAACATCGCCATCGCCGGGACGCATGGCAAGACCACCACGACGACCATGATGGCCGAGTTGATGGTGGCAGGCGATTTTGACCCGACCGTGATCAATGGCGGCATCATCCACGCCTATGGTTCGAATGCGCGAATGGGGCAGGGCGAATGGATGGTGGTCGAGGCTGACGAAAGCGACGGTTCCTTCAACCGCCTGCCAGCCACAATTGCCATCGTTACCAATATCGACCCCGAGCATATGGAGCATTGGGGCGACTTCGATAAGCTGCGCGACGGCTTTCACGAGTTCGTTTCGAACCTGCCGTTCTATGGCCTTGCTGTCTGTTGCACTGACCATGCCGAGGTGCAGGCGCTTGTAGGGCGCATCACAGATCGCCGCGTACGTACCTATGGATTCAACGCGCAAGCCGATGTTCGCGCCGAAAACCTGACGTACAAAGGCGGCGTCGCGCATTTCGACATCCACCTGCAGTATGAAGGCAAAATGATTGAAGGCTGCACTTTGCCGATGCCCGGTGATCACAACGTCTCGAACGCTTTGTCGGCTGTGGCCGTTGCTCGTCATCTGGGTATGAAAGCGTCGGAAATCCGCGAGGCGCTGGCAAATTTCGGCGGGGTGAACCGCCGTTTCACCAAGGTCGGCGAGATCGACGGCGTTACCATCATCGACGATTACGGCCACCACCCGGTCGAAATTGCCGCCGTTCTTAAGGCCGCCCGTCAAGCGACAGATGGCCGCGTGATTGCAGTTCACCAACCGCACCGCTACTCGCGCCTGTCAAATCTGTTTGACGATTTCTGCACCTGCTTCAACGACGCCGACGTTGTGGCTATCGCCGAAGTATTCGCTGCTGGTGAGGATCCGATCGAAGGGGCTGGTCGAGATGACCTCGTGCAAGGGCTTATCCGCCATGGTCATCGCCACGCACGGGCCTTGTTGGATGAAAATGACCTCGAACGCCTCGTACGCGAGCAAGCTCGTCCCGGCGACATGGTTGTTTGTCTCGGTGCCGGTACCATCAGTGCCTGGGCGAATGGGTTGCCTGTGAGATTGCAGAGGAAACAAGCCGTTTGACGTTGTGGGCCATTTGGGTGCACAACTTTGGGATGTGATTTCGCGCTTGCGATAACCAGCAACGGGCTCGGAGGGGCGAATGCAATTATCTGTCGTCTTTTCAGCCCTTTGGGTTATTTTTGCTACCATCGTGGCGATGCTGCCGATGCGCATGCAATTCCCTCCGGGCCTGATTCTGCTGATTTGTGCTCCGGTTCTGATTGTCTGGTTGGGCTATGATTATGGCTGGTTCATCTCGGTTCTGGGCTTCGCCGGTTTTGTCTCGATGTTCCGCAATCCCATCCGGTATTACTGGCGCAAATGGACCGGACGAGAGGTGCCGGAATGAGCTGGTCGATTGCGCTTGCCGGTCTGTGGGGGTTGGTCGCCAACGTGTTGGCGATGATCCCCAGTAAAGACAACCATTGGACCCGCGCCTATTTTCTGATTGCCGTGGGAGTGCCAATTCTGGGATTTGTCACCTATGAGAACGGTCCCTGGATCGGGTTGGTCGTTCTGGCCGCCGGCATGTCTGTGCTGCGTTGGCCGGTGATTTACATGACCCGTTGGACAAAGACGAAAATGCAGGGCATGAAGGCGACCGACAAATAGCTGGCCAGCTTCAGGAGAACCGCCATGGTGAACGCCACCACACTTGCATATTTGCCTCTCATTTCTTTTGTCCTCGGTGCGGGCGCGGGCTTCGTCGCGGGGCGCTGGATCGGTCTACGCGGTCTGTTGTGGTTGATCGGTTTGACTTCGGCGGCTGGTTTGGTCCTGATCGTCATGCTGGCAAGCATTGGAACGGGTGAAGAAGAAAAAGCCTTTGGACCCCTTGTCTGGCTGACCGCCGGTGTCCTTCCCTTCCTGTTCGCCGTAATCATGGGCGGAGTAGGCGGGCGCAGCCTGGCGGCACGGGCGGGCGCATGAACTTGATGCCTACTACGCGCGGTAGCTTGTCCGAGGCGCGAAAGCTGTCGGATATTACATGGCTGCGCGTTGGTGGACCGGCGGATTATCTGTTCCAACCTGCGGACATCGATGATTTGCAAACATTTCTGCGCGCCTTGCCCGACGAAACTCCGGTTTTTCCTATGGGCGTGGGGTCGAATCTTATCGTTCGCGATGGTGGTCTGCGCGCTGTAGTTATCCGCTTGGGGCGCGGGTTCAACGATATCTCGGTTCAGGGTAACACGGTTACCGCAGGCGCTGCCGCGCTGGACGCGCATGTGGCGCGCAAGGCGGCGGATGCCGGGGTTGATCTGACTTTTCTGCGCACTATTCCCGGTTCCATTGGCGGAGCGGTTCGAATGAACGCAGGCTGTTATGGCAGCTATACGGCTGATGTTCTGCGCAAGGCGACTATCGTCACGCGGCAAGGAGAGGTCGTGGATCTTGCGCCCGAAGACCTGAACTTCCGCTACCGCCAATCCGACCTGCCAGATGGCGCGGTGTTGATATCGGCCCAGTTCGCCGGCCCTTCAGGCGATCCTGAAGAATTGTACGCCAGAATGGAAGCTCAGTTGAGAAAGCGCGATGAAACCCAGCCAACCAGAGATCGCAGCGCCGGGTCAACTTTCCGCAACCCGGCCGGGTTCTCTTCTACAGGCCGGGCCGATGACGTGCACGACCTCAAGGCATGGAAGGTGATCGACGATGCCGGGATGCGCGGCGCAATCCTGGGCGGCGCGCAGATGAGTGAAAAGCACTCGAATTTCCTGATCAACACCGGCGATGCCTCGGCCGCGGACCTCGAAGGTCTGGGCGAAGAAGTGCGAAAAAAGGTTTACGAAACAAGCGGCATCACGCTAGAGTGGGAAATCATGCGGGTCGGTGATCCGCTGACAGATTGAAGCCCCGACCGTTAGACCAAAAACAGGCAATTCAGGCGACGGATCAAAGGCATAACGCAGTACGGACCACCACATAAGGTCCGGGGACATTGAGGCGCACGAACGTGGGTATGTCGAGCAGGACAAACCCCAAAGTGGCGGTATTGATGGGTGGGCCCTCGGCGGAACGCGAGGTGTCTCTCAGCAGCGGGCGCGAATGCGCAGCCGCCCTCAGGGGAGAAGGCTTTGAAGTGGTCGAGCTGGACGCGGGTCCCGACCTCTATGCACGCCTATTGGATATCAAACCGGATGTGGTTTTCAACGCCCTGCACGGCCGCTGGGGCGAAGATGGCTGTGTGCAGGGTCTGCTGGAATGGATGCGCATTCCGTATACGCATTCCGGGGTTCTGGCCTCAGCGCTCGCCATGGACAAACAGCGCAGCAAGGAAATCTACCAGACAGTAGGTCTGCCGATTGTACCCAGCGTGATCGTTCCCAAGGTCGAAGTGATCGAGGTTCACGTCATGGAGCCGCCCTATGTGGCCAAACCCAACAACGAAGGTTCCAGCGTTGGCATCTATATCGTGCACGAAGGTTCCAATGGTCCGCCACAGCTCTCGGAAGAGATGCCGGATCAGGTGATGGTAGAGAAATATGTTGCAGGCCGCGAACTGACAGTAACGGTGATGGGCGACCGCGCTCTGACCGTGACTGAAATCATGACCGACGGCGGCTGGTACGACTACGACGCCAAATACAAGCCCGGCGGCTCGTGGCACGTGTTACCTGCCGATATTCCGCAGGACATCTTTGACCGCTGCATGGATTATGCCGTGCGTGCACATGGCGCGCTGGGATGCCGGGGTGTCAGCCGAACGGACTACCGCTGGGATGACAGCAAAGGGGCGGGCGGTTTGTTCCTGCTGGAAACCAATACGCAGCCCGGCATGACGCCCACGTCGCTGGCCCCCGAGCAGGCTGCCCATCTGGGCATGACGTTTGGCCAACTTTGCGCCTGGATGGTGGAGGACGCCTCATGCGACCGTTGACCGCCACCCGTGCGCCAGTCATCCACCGGGCCAAACCTCTGGCAGGGCCAGATGCGGATTTCCGGTCGGCTGCAGCGGCAGAGCCTGAGGTGCAACCAAAGTTTCGACTACGCGGAGGCGGGTTGTTCGGTCGTTCGGCTGGGCGATCCGATCCCGCGCCGTCGCGCCTGAGCTATCGGTTCCAGCGCTGGATGCTGACGCCAGGTATTCGGCAAGGATTGAAAATCGGCCTGCCTGTCCTGGTCATGGTATCGGGGATTGGTCTCTACCTGGCGTCGGAAGAGCGGCGCCATGCGCTTGAGGCATATGTGGCCGACATTAAGACCTCGATTCAGGAACGCCCTGAATTCATGGTTAACCTCATGGCAATCGACGGTGCGGGCACCTGGCTCTCGGATGATATCCGCGAAGTTGTTCCGCTGGATTTCCCCGTCAGTTCCTGGGACCTGGATGTCGAGCTGATCCGCGACACGATCACAGGTCTCGACCCAGTGAAATCCGCGACAGTCCGAATACGTCCTGGAGGCATTCTTCAAGTCGATGTTGTCGAGCGGCAACCGGTCATTGTCTGGCGAACTCGCGACGGAATTGAGCTACTGGACGACACCGGTGCTCATGTAGATCGCGTCGCGTCGCGTGCCGACCACGCGGGCTTGCCGCTGATTGCGGGCAAGGGCGCGGATCAGCATGTTCCGCAGGCGCTTGAGGTTCTGAAGACCGCCAGCAATCTGGGCAGCCGTGTTCGCGGTCTTGTGCGCATTGGCGAACGGCGTTGGGATCTTGTTCTGGATCGCGGTCAGCGCATCATGCTGCCGACCGATCGCCCGGTTCGTGCGTTGGAACGGGTGCTGGCAGTGAACGAAGTGCAGAACCTTCTGGAACGCGACGTTGCCGTGGTCGACATGCGGCTCGGGCAACGACCGACAATCAGAATGAACAAAACAGCCAGCGAAGCCTGGTGGAATACAAAAGTTACAGTGGACAACGGGCAATAACGACAATGATGACCGATCTTTATCAGTCCCAACGCGCCATGCGCCAGATGCGCCGGCAGGCAATGCAGCGGGGCGTCGTCGCCATTCTGGATGTTGGCAGCTCGAAGATCGCCTGCCTTGTACTGCGTTTCGATGGCGCAGGTCCGCTGAGCGAGGACAACGCCATCGGTTCGATGGCCGGGCAGACCGGGTTCCGCGTGATCGGTGCGGCAACCACACGGTCGCGTGGCGTGCAGTTCGGCGAAGTCACCGCCATGCAAGAGACCGAACGCGCCATCCGCACCGCACTGCAAGCGGCGCAGAAAATGGCCGATATTCGCGTGGATCATGTCATCGCCTGTTTTTCGGGGGCGAACCCCCGCTCTTACGGGTTGGACGCGCAGGTCGATTTGGAAGGGCAACTGGTTACCGAAGCCGAGGTTGGCCGGGTTCTGAACGCCTGTGATGTGCCGGATTACGGGGTAGGGCGCGAAGTACTGCACGCGCAGCCCGTGAATTTTGCGCTCGACAACCGTTCGGGGCTGACCGACCCGCGCGGGCAGTTGGGGCAGTCGCTGGCGGTGGACATGCACATGCTGACTGTGGACGCTGTTTCGATTCAGAACATCGTCCGCTGTATCAAGCGCTGCGATCTGGAGCTGGCTGGTATTGCGAACTCGGCCTACGTCTCGGGCATCTCGGCGTTGGTCGAGGATGAGCAGGAGCTGGGTGCAGCCTGCATCGACATGGGCGGTGGTACGACCAGCGTGTCGATTTTCATGAAAAAGCACATGATATATGCCGATTGTGTGCGGATGGGTGGAGATCACGTGACCTCGGACATTTCCATGGGGTTGGGTGTTCCAGCTGCGGTGGCCGAGCGGATTAAAACCTTCAACGGCGGTGTTCATGCAACCGGCGCCGACGACCGCGATTTGATCGACATTGGTGGCGATACCGGCGATTGGGAGCACGATCGCCGTACCGTCAGCCGCGCTGAACTGATCGGCATCATGCGTCCCCGTGTCGAGGAAATACTGGAAGAGGTCCGTATCCGATTGGATGCCGCAGGCTTTGACCATATGCCGAGCCAGCAGATCGTCCTGACTGGCGGTGGCAGCCAAATCATGGGTCTTGACGGGTTGGCCAGCCGGATCCTGGGTCAGCGTGTGCGCCTGGGCCGCCCGCTTCGCGTCCATGGCTTGCCGCAATCTGCAACCGGACCCAGCTTTTCGTCGGCTGTCGGTCTGAGCTTGTTTGCAGCGCATCCGCAGGATGAATGGTGGGACTTCGAGATCCCGGTAGATACGTATGCGGCCCGCCCGTTTAAGCGCGCTGTGCGCTGGTTCCGTGACAACTGGTAGGGCGCTTTGCAGAGCTCTGGGAGCATGGCTCGTCGCGATGCCCGCGTTTGCGATGGCTCAGACGGCGATCTCACCGGAAGCGTTTCTGAATGCAGCGGTCGGCAAAACCCTGCAATTCTACGAGGTGCGCAGCGGCGATCTGGTCGGAACCGAAGAATTCCTAAGCCGCACAGTCTCGGTCTGGCGCATGCCGAACCGGGATTGCGTTTATGGTCAGATCACAACGCCGAACGGACAGATCTGCTTTCTCTATGACGATGACCCCGACAGAGTACCCGTCTGCTGGTGGCCATTTCTGCATCAGGATCGCCTGATGGTGCGGCTGGCCACTTTTGCAAACGCAGAGATTCAGGAAGTGCGCAATATCTCAGAGCAGGGGCTAAACTGCCCAAGTGCCCCAACCAGTTAAAGAAATGGGTTGCGGCTGACGGGTTTATCCCTCAAAATATCCACAAGGCCCGCAAGAGGCCCGCGGCAGGACACCGAGCAGTTTTGCGCGATAATCGAAAAACTAAATCACATGACGTGTCGCCTGATCCGTGATGTCGCGACCGCTTGTGTTGTGCCGGGTTAGTGTTGTCCCGCAACATCTGGCGATGAAAGCGAAATGCCGCTGTTTTGCGCCTTAATTCCTCCATATTTTGTGGATTTGCGCGATTTTTGGCGTGACGTTTGGGGATTCGAAATGTAGAATCGAACTTGGATAGGTAAGAAAAACACCGCTTTGGCGGGTCAAAAAAACAGGCGGACAGAGCATGACATTGAATCTTTCGATGCCCGGGCACGACGAACTGAAGCCTCGGATTACAGTATTTGGCGTAGGCGGTGCAGGTGGCAACGCCGTCAACAACATGATTGAAAAACAGCTGGACGGCGTCGATTTTGTGGTCGCCAACACTGACGCGCAAGCATTGCAGCAAAGCCAGTCTTCGGCGCGGGTGCAGCTGGGGGTTAAAGTAACCGAAGGTTTGGGCGCAGGTGCGCGACCCACCGTTGGTGCAGCAGCAGCTGAAGAAAGCATCGAGCAGATTGTTGACCACCTTGCTGGCGCGCATATGTGCTTCATCACCGCAGGCATGGGCGGGGGCACTGGTACAGGTGCCGCTCCGATCATCGCACAGGCCGCGCGGGAACTGGGTGTGCTGACTGTTGGTGTTGTGACCAAGCCTTTCCAGTTCGAGGGCGCCAAGCGGATGCGTCAGGCTGAAGATGGGGTCGAGTCGCTGCAAAAGGTTGTCGACACGCTGATCATCATTCCGAACCAGAACCTGTTCCGTCTCGCCAACGAAAAAACCACCTTTACCGAAGCATTCTCGATGGCTGATGACGTTCTGTATCAGGGTGTCAAAGGCGTGACCGATCTGATGGTTCGCCCGGGTCTGATCAATCTCGACTTCGCCGACGTTCGCGCGGTGATGGACGAGATGGGCAAGGCAATGATGGGTACAGGTGAGGCCACCGGTGAAGATCGCGCTGTTCAGGCGGCTGAAAAGGCGATTGCCAACCCGCTGCTGGACGAAATCAGCCTCAAGGGCGCCAAGGGCGTGCTGATCAACATCACCGGTTCGCACGATCTGACCCTGTTCGAACTGGACGAGGCTGCCAACCGTATCCGCGAGGAAGTAGACCCCGAGGCCAACATCATCGTAGGCTCGACGTTGGACACCGTGATGGAAGGCGGCATGCGGGTCTCGGTTGTGGCCACCGGTATCGACGCAAACGAAAAGCACGAAGAAGTGCCGGTCGCCCGCCGCTCGATGTCAGCACCTTTGACGCGTACTGTTTCGGCGGAGGAGTCCGTGCAGGCAGAGGCTCCGGCTGCTGAGGCCGCTGCATCTGAGGGCGACAGCAACATTGCGCCCTCGCTGTTTGAATCGATCGAAGATGTCGAGTTCAATCCCGGTTGGAGTGATGAGCAGCCCGCAGCCGTTGCGCAGGATGATGATGGCCTGCCGCCGCCGGCCTATCAGCCAACCGTGGCGGAATTTGAACCGCAGCCAGAAGCTGAACAGGCTGCGCCAGAGAGCTTTGTAGCGCCTCGTGGTCAATTGCCTGGCACACCGTCCCCCGAAGCGCTTCAGCGTTTGCAGGCAGCAGTAAAGAATGTTCCTGCTGCTCGGGCGCGGATGGCAGCCGAGCAGCCGCAAGAACCTGCGGCTCAGCCCGAGCAGTCAGCCGAAGATCGCCCCCGTTTCGGGTTCAACCGTCTGATCGACCGGATGACAGGTCACGCGGCGGATACACCGGCTCAGCCAGTGCGCCAGCAACCTTCTTTCCGCCAAGCTGACGCTACGGCACCCGCTCGGGAAGAGGCCGACCCCGAGCAGGATCGCATCGAAATTCCCGCGTTCCTGCGCCGTCAGGCTAACTGATACCGGTCACAAAATCTTATTAAGGGGCTGCCATTTGGCGGCCCTTTCTTGTTGTAAAACAGCCTGTTGGGTGGCGGTAAGCAGGGTTTTGCCGATCTGTTACATGCATGTTTCATTCGGTTACAAAGAGTGAGTTGAGCCTTGGCGCCCTCTTCCTTAGTTGGAGTGCAACACAGCCCGATGAAGGCTGGACACCACTCGCTGAGGTTCACATTGCAACATACGCTCAAATCTTCAGTCACGTTCAATGGCGTCGGGCTGCACAGCGGCAAGCCTGCGACGATGATTCTGAAACCGGCAGCTGCCGGGCACGGAATCTGGTTCAAACGGACTGATATCGAGCTGGGCAATGCGCTGGTTCCTGCGATCTATGACATAGTCGAACGCACGCCGCTTTGTACGCGTCTCGTCAACGATGCGGGCGTTTCGGTGTCGACTGTTGAGCACATCATGGCCGCTCTGGCCGGTTGTGGCATCCACAACGCACTGATCGAGATTGATGGGCCCGAAGTCCCGATCATGGACGGGTCGTCGGTCGAGTTTGTGCGCGGCATCATGGCTAAGGGCGTGCGCCGTCAGGCCACGCCGGTTCTGGCCTACGAGGTCCTCAAACCGGTAATGGTAGAACGTGAAGGCGCACGAGCCTGGATCGTTCCGTCCGACGGGCTCGAAATCGAATTCCACATCGACTTTGAAGACGATGCCATCGGCAGCCAAACCAAAACGCTGGATATGCGCAATGGAACATTTGCGCGCGAACTATGTGACAGCCGCACCTTCTGCCGTCGCACCGATGTTGAAGCGATGCGCGAAAACGGGCTGGCCCTGGGTGGAACGCTGGACAACGCTGTCGTTGTGCAGGGCGATGAAGTCCTGACCCCCGGTGGGTTCCGCCACGCCGATGAAGCCGTGCGACACAAAATGCTGGACGCTTTGGGCGATCTGTATCTGGCAGGCGGACCGATTCTAGGACGATTTACTGGTGAAAAGTCCGGCCATTCGATGACGAACACCCTGCTGCGCAAGCTGTTCGAAACGCCCGGTGCGGTGCGTCCGGTGCTGTGCACCCCCGAACAGGCTGCACTTTTGCCGGGGCAGGGCCTTGTACGCAGCGAAATTCCACAGGTTGCGTGATCTGATCACCTTGAAAGACAATTGCGTCACAGCGCGCATAAGGCGTTTTGCACCGGAATTTTATGTGCTAGACCAAGGCCCGATCCGGGGCGAACCCCGTTAAGCAAGACGACAAGGATGGGCGGAATGGTTGGCACCAAAGCGGCAGTCAGATTCGCAGGCGCGGTTCTTCTGGCAGCAACTTTGACGGCATGCGGCGGCGCCGGAGGCCTGTTCGGCAACAAAGGCGCCGATCGCACTCAGAACCTCGAAGGGTACACTCCCGAACAGATTTACACACGCGGCGAATACGAGCTGTCACAGAATCGCTCGGATGATGCGGCTTGGTATTTTTCCGAGGTCGAACGTCTGTACCCATATTCCGATTGGGCAAAGCGAGCGCTGATCATGCAGGCGTTTTCGTTCCATGCGGACGGGAACTATGCCGAAAGCCGCGCAGCAGCTCAGCGGTATATCGATTTTTATCCCGCCGATGAAGACGCGGCATATGCCCAGTATCTGCTGGCGCTCAGCTATTATGACCAGATCGATGAGGTCGGGCGCGATCAGGGTCTGACCTTTCAGGCGTTGCAGGCGCTACGCACGGTGATCGAGGTTTATCCCGACAGTGAATATGCAACCTCGTCGGTTCTGAAATTTGACCTGGCCTTTGACCATTTGGCCGGCAAGGAAATGGAAATCGGACGCTACTATCTGCGTCAGGATCACTACACTGCCGCAATCAATCGGTTTCGTGTCGTGGTCGAGGATTTCCAGACCACGTCCCACACAGCCGAGGCGCTCTATCGTCTGATCGAGGCATATCTCTCGCTGGGTCTGGTGGATGAGGCGCAGTCGGCTGGTGCGATTTTGGGTTACAACTACCAATCGTCTGAATGGTACGATGCAGGGTATCAGTTACTGACCTCGCGCGGTCTGGACCTCAAGAGCCGCGGTAACAATTGGCTCAGCCAGATCTACCGCCAGACGATCAAAGGTGAGTGGTTGTAATCGCCATGGCTTTTGGCTTGGGACGCTAAAGACCCGATGCTGCGCGCCCTTGATATCCGCGACATGCTGATTATTGACCGGTTGGAACTAACGTTCCAGCCGGGCCTGAACGCTTTGACCGGCGAAACCGGCGCGGGAAAGTCGATCCTTTTGGATTCGCTTGGATTCGTTTTGGGATGGCGCGGTCGCGCCGAATTGGTACGGCAGGGCGCCGCGCAGGGGGAAGTGGTAGCTGAATTCGAGCTGCCTGATGATCACCCTGCTCATGCCGTGCTGGCTGAGGCCGGTTTGCCCGGTGGCGAGGAACTGATCCTGCGTCGCGTCAACACGGCTGAGGGTCGCAAGACCGCCTGGATCAACGACCGTCGCTGCTCGGGTGAAGTCCTGCGGGCGCTGTCGGAAACTCTGATCGAGTTGCATGGCCAGCATGACGATCGCGGCTTGCTAAACCCGCGTGGCCATCGCGCGATGCTGGACGCTTACGCCGAGGCCGAAGGCCGGCTGGCCACTGTTCGCGCAACATGGAACGAAATGTCCCGCACCCGTAAGGCACTTGCTGAGACCGAAGCGGCACTTGCCGCCGTTCGCAGCGAAGAGGAATTCCTGCGCCACGCGGTCGCTGAACTGGATCAACTTGACCCACAGCCAGGCGAAGATGCGGATCTCGACGCGCGCCGCCGCATGATGCAGGGGGCGGAACGTATCCGTGATGATGTTGCTCGGGCGTTTGTCCTTTTGGGTGGCGACGGAGCCGAGGGCGCTTTGGCGGATGCTGTGCGCTGGCTCGAAGGTGTTTCTGACAACGCTAATGGCCAGCTTGAGGACCCAATCGCCGCCCTGGGTCGCGCCCTGATCGAATTGGGCGAGGCACAGGACGGGGTAAACGACTGCCTTCAGGCGCTGGACTTCAACCCGGTGGAACTGGAACAGGCCGAAGAACGCCTGTTTGCAATCCGGGCCCTGGCCCGCAAGCACAATGTAGTCCCGGATGAGCTGGGCACATTTGCCGAAACCCTGCGAAACCGCCTGAGCCGACTTGAGGCCGGCGATGCCGATCTGGTGGAAAAGCGGGCTGCGGTAGAGGCTGCTCAGACAGCGTATAACGATGCTGCGCGGGCCCTCAGCACCGCGCGCCGTCAGGCTGCCGGGCAATTGGATGCCGCCGTCATGGCCGAACTTGCACCGTTGAAAATGGAACGCGCAGTCTTTCAGACGGAACTCACCCCTACCGATCCCGGCCCCGAAGGTACCGATGCCGTCGCCTTCACCGTTGCGACCAACCCGGGCGCGCCCTCTGGGCCGTTAAACAAGATCGCGTCGGGCGGCGAACTCAGCCGCTTTCTGTTGGCGCTCAAAGTTTGCCTGACAGGTGACGACAGCGCCCGGACAATGATTTTTGACGAAATCGATCGTGGCGTTGGTGGTGCGACGGCAGATGCGGTGGGTCGACGGCTGGCGTCGCTGGCTCAGGGCGGGCAGGTGCTGGTGGTGACGCACTCACCACAGGTTGCCGCCCGCGCGGCGCATCATTGGCGCGTTCAGAAACAGGTGGCGAACGGGCAGACATTGTCGACCGTCCTGCCATTGTCGGACGCCGACCGTGTAGATGAAATCGCCCGAATGGTTGCGGGTGACACGATCACCGAACAGGCCCGTGCCGCCGCCCGCGCATTGCTGGACGCTTGAAACCACACCTGCTGCAAAAGCGCGTGATCCGACTTTTCTATGCCCCTCGCGTGGCTTAGTAAGAGATACGAGATGTCCGAAGGGCTCAGATGACCCAATCCACCCGCACTGTTCTGCGTAATCAGTTCAATCAGGCCATCGCGGCGCTAAAAGACGCGTGGCGGGTTTTGCGACACCGCGGTCCCAGCCAGGTCCAGTTCTGGTTCATTGCGCTGGCCATCGGGGTTGCGGCGGGTTTCATGGCCTTGGGATTCCGAAAAGCCATCGCTGGTCTGCAGGCCTATATCTACGATACCGAAGACATATTGCTGCTGCACAGTCACGCCGAGAAACTACCTTGGATACTGATCCTGATTACTCCCATTTTCGGCGGGCTGGTCGTGGGGGTTATCCTGCACAAGTTTACCGATGACGGGCGCGTTCGATCCGTTGCCGACGTGATTGAGGGGTCAGCTCTCACTGACGGTCGGGTCGAAACCAAGGCGGGCATCGCCTCGTTCCTTGCCTCGCTCATAACACTCAGTTCAGGCGGATCGACAGGACGCGAAGGGCCCGTTGTGCATATGGCAGGCGTGATCTCGACCTGGGTTAGCAATCGCATCCATGCAGACGGTATCACCGGGCGCGACCTGTTGGGATGCGCCGTTGCAGCCGCCGTATCGGCCAGTTTCAATGCCCCGATCGCCGGGGCGCTTTTCGCGCTCGAAGTCGTGTTGCGTCACTTCGCCGTGCATGCGTTCGCCCCCATCGTCATTGCATCGGTTGCGGGGACCGTGATCAACCGTCTGGCGTACGGCGACGTGACTGAGTTCACGCTGGAAACCCCCGGGTCGCTGCAATTCTATGTCGAGCTACCGGCCTTTCTGATCTTGGGCCTGATCTGCGGACTGGTTTCCCTGCTGCTTATGCGGTCTATCTTTTTCGCAGAAGACATAGGCTCGCATATCCAAAACCGGCTGTCTCTGCCGCGCTGGTTACGCCCTGCAGTGTCGGGGGCAATGCTGGGGCTTCTGGCGATCTGGTTCCCACACATCATCGGCGTTGGGTACGAAACCACAACCCGCGCGCTGGCCGGCGATCTATTGCTGACCACAGCGATACTTTTTGCTGTGGTTAAAACCATAGCGCTGGCCATCACTATGGGCGGGCGCATGGGGGGCGGGGTCTTTTCGCCGTCGCTCATGATCGGCGCACTGACCGGGTTGGCCTTTGGACTAATTGCCACCGGCCTGCTACCGGACGTTTCAGGCACCCACACGCTTTATGCCTTTGCCGGAATGGGGGCCGTGGCGGCGGCAGTGCTGGGCGCGCCAATTTCGACCACACTAATCGTGTTTGAACTGACCGGAGACTGGCAAATCGGTCTGGCCGTCATGGTATCGGTTTCGATGTCCACTGCACTTGCTTCGCGGCTTGTGGACCGTTCATTCTTCCTGACCCAGCTAGAGCGGCGCAACGTTCACCTTGCCGCGGGCCCGCAGGCCTATCTGCTGGCGATGCTGCGCGCGGGCGCGGTAATGCGGCCCATAGGGGATCCGCGTTCGATCACCAAAGACGAGGCGCAAGCGTTGATTGAACAGGGCCTCTGCGTTGAAGCCAGCGCCACGCTTGAAGCCGCCATGCCCTATTTTGACCGAGCGGACGTTCCCTGTATTCCGGTTGTCGTCAGGGACAAAAACGGTGGTGAAGACCCCGTCGGAGCGCTCTTTCATGTCGATGCGCTCAAGGCTTATAACCGGGCATTGGCGGCGACGGCGGCCGAGGAACACTCGTAATCAATCGCCATAAACGCTTGCAGCATCTCCCAGATAATTGTTCCAGGCAAACCAGTACGAGATGTGGCCAGCGACCCGCGGCAGGCGCACGCCATCCGGGCTAACCAAGGCCCCTTCGGTCACTGTCCAGATTTGACCCACCTCATCCTGCAATCCGTCGGCCGACGCCTCGAACCGGTGCGAGGCGCGTTCATAGGCCCTGACAGTTCGCTTGGACGGATCGCCTATCAGGATCAATGGGCGGCCTGCAATGGCGTCGTTGAGTACCGGCTTGCCCTTGAATACCTCAAGTGGCCACGCTCTGGCGGCCCCGAATTGGCGCACGGCAAAAACGTAATCTTTTTGCCGGTGCGTGGATTGATCGACCAATGCCGGGAACATCAGGTCGTTTGAGGCGAAATAATCCCGGTACACGACGCCAGATCCATAATTGCGTCGATGCCCCGTTTTCAAGGACAACACCTTTGTGCTGGGGTGAGAGGTCTTCCAACTGCCCCATTCGGTGATAACGACCGGGCGCTGATTAAGTTCGATACCGCTGTCAGCCAAGGGGCCAACGACTGGCTTACCGGTATACTGGTTCCACAACGAATGGGTCTCTCGATCGAACATCAACTTGTTGGATCGATAGAGAAACCCGGACGAGCCGAAGATCAACGGCTTCTGCCGCCCAGCCACTTGGGTTTCAAACAGAATGCCCGACCCGCAAAGCGTACAATAGGCCAACGCAACCGGGACGTCGCCGATCACTTCGTTGAACATCTCATGCCAGCCCATAATCCGCAGCGGATAGGCCCGAATATCACCTCTGATCGCTACGCCGAAAACCAAGTCGTCATCTTTCAGATAGGTGGCGGATTTCGCAGAAATCAGCTTCGGATTGTCCAGTGACGGGATGCCATCCTTAGCGACCCCGCCCCATGCGATTTCTTCAAACCGGATCTTCATTCGGTTGCGTTGTAGGTACTCCGGGCGCAGGAAAAGGTCGAAATCCTGATCGATGCCAAGCAGCACTTCACGCTTGAAGGGGATGAGCGACGGATGCGGTACGACCTGTGGGTTGCGCTCTTGCCAAAGCATCCATTCGAACCAGTCTGTTCCCAGGTTCTGGCCTGCCAGCGCGTCCATCACCTTGGCGATGTCGCGCTCGCGCCGCCTGCCGTACCGCATTGCCGTCAGCAGTGCGGGAACCACATCCGGATTGCCGCGCTGGGTCAGGAAGGCCATGCCCGCTTCGAAATCAGCGCGACTACCGAAGAGAGTAGACCGAACGGCTTCGAGTACCGGGTTCTCTTGCGCCCTGAGCCCACCCGGAGAGATGAGACCGGCTCCTAGTAAACCTGCAAATTGGCGACGCGTGACTGACATGGCATCCTCCCAAGGGTTCCATGCCCAGCTTGCACGTTTTTTCGCTCACATTCACACCACAGCCGCGTGACCGCGGCGTGACGGGGCTTGGCTCAGAGCCACAATTGGTTAGTGCTGGGTAAACCCTGTCAGGTTTTTTCGGCTGCGCCCTCATCGTCCTGCGCGGGTTCGCCGCCGGATGATCTAAGCGTCAGAGGTGGGTCTTTCACCTCGGCTGCAATGGGGGCAGGGGCAGTTACCGTAGAATCTGCATCTTCGCTGGCCTCACCCGGCCCGGGGACGGGGCGGACTTGCGGGGCTTCCGCGTCCTCGACCAGATTGTCGGTTGGTTCAAGCTCGGCAACAGCTGGCTCCAGTGCCCGGCGGAACACCAGTACATTGCGCCAATTCACGGCCGATCCGGTTAGGCCAGCGCGTTCCTCGCTAGGCAGCAACTCGGCGCGTTGATATTCCCAGCCGTCCTGACCCATCTTGTTCAGCAGTTGCTCGACCGAGTTGGCGAACCGCCCTTCCGGAGTCTTGACGCCCTTGGCCTTGGTGCCCTTTTGCGGGGCGGGAACAACTTTGTATTCGTAGCGCTGCATCAATAGGTCCTGATTTCCATTTCCCGGCACGTTATCATTTTGTAGCGCAGGTAAAAGCGAACTTCACGTACAGGCGAAATTCAGCCCGCACTGTTGCCGGAACCCTGCGCTGCCTTGCCGATCAGAGACAGGCACAGCTCGGTTGCCAGCGCCATATCCTGCACGGAAATCCACTCCAGCGGTCCGTGAATGCACTGCATGCCCGTGAAGATATTGGGGCAGGGCGTGCCGAATTCGGTTAAACGTGAGCCATCCGTGCCACCGCGGATCGGAACCGAAAGAGGCTCGACTCCCAATTCGCGGCACGCATCACGGGCCAAATCGACCGGTGTCATATCTTTTTCCAACCAATAGCGCATGTTGCGATATTGGTGGTAGACCTCGCAGGAAATCTCGGCACGTGGTTCGGTGGCCTGTACGGCGGCGCAGACCTGTCGCACCAAATCGCCCTGCGCCTCCAGCGCGTCCAGTTCGAAATCGCGCAGGATCAGCTTGATCTCCATCTCGGACGACCCGCCATTCATGTCAGTGACATGAATAAAACCTTCACGTTCGTCAGTCACCTCTGGCGTCATCGTCGCCTGAGGCAGGGTCTGCACGATTTTCGCGGCTAGATGCGCTGCATTAACCATCTTGCCCTTGGCCAGGCCAGGGTGGATCGACACACCGGTAATCCGGATTACCACACGGTCGGCCGAAAAACTTTCATACTCAATCTCGCCGACTTCGCCGCCATCCAGCGTATAAGCGAAATCTGCACCCAAATCATTGGGTAGTTGCTCGGTCACGCCGCGCCCAATCTCTTCGTCCGGGGTAAAGGCAACGCGAATCGGGCCGTGGGCGCTGTCTTTGTTCTTCAGAAGGTGTTGCGCCAGAGTCATCAGGATCGACACTCCCGCCTTGTCGTCAGCGCCCAGCAGGGTGGTGCCTGAGGCGGTGATCAGATCATGCCCCATTTTCTCTGCCAGATAAGGATGATCTTTAGGAGACAGCACCAATTCGGGGTCGTCGGGGAAAGTGATCTCGCCGCCGTTGTAACCCTTGATCACCCGCGGTTTGACTCCGGTTGCATTAAACTGGGGCGCGGTATCCACATGAGCAAGAAACCCGATGGTTGGCCCGGGGGCAGTACCCGGTATGGTCGCCACCACAACGCTGTCACCTGTGATCTCAACGTTCTGTGCGCCCATTTCGGTGAGTTCCTGTTGCAGCAAGTTCAGCATGTCGAGCTGGATTGCACTGCTGGGGGTCGAGGCCGAGGTCTCATCGCTTTGACTGTCGATGGCCGCATAGCGCACCAATCGGGTTTCAAGTTCCTGATCAAATCTGTTCTGCATGATACCTTACCTCTCTGGTGCCGATGAAAGAGTGCAAAAAGAAACGGAGTCAAGCCGATGGCCTGACTCCGAAAAACCCTTCAACGATAAGGGGATTACGACCCCAGCTTTTTGCTGACCAATTCATTAACGGCCTTCGGGTTCGCCTTGCCGCCGGTGGACTTCATCACCTGACCGACGAACCAACCCGCCAGTTTCGGGTTCACCTTGGCTTTTTCGACCTGGGCCGGGTTGGCGGCGATGATCTCGTCCAGCGCCGCCTCGATCGCGCCAGTGTCGGTCACCTGCTTCATGCCCCGCTCTTCAACGATCTGAGCCGGATCACCGCCTTCTGTGTAAACGATCTCGAACAGGTCCTTGGCAATCTTGCCCGAAATGGCGTCGGATGCGATTAGGTCGATTACGCCACCCAGCTGCGCCGGAGATACGGGCGACTCGGTAATGTCATGGTCTTCCTTCTTCAGACGGCCGAACAACTCGTTGATGACCCAGTTTGCCGCCAACTTGCCACTGCGGCCTTTGGCGACTTCCTCAAAATACGTGGCTGATTCCACTTCGGCAGTCAGAACCGAGGCGTCATAGTCGGTTAGCCCGAACTCGCTGATAAACCGCGCTTTCTTGTCATCTGGCAGCTCTGGCAGCTTGGCGGCGATGTCGTCCACCCATGCTTGTTCGATCTCAAGCGGCAACAGGTCGGGGTCAGGGAAATAGCGGTAGTCATGCGCCTCTTCCTTCGACCGCATTGAGCGTGTCTCGCCTTTGTCCGGATCGTACAGGCGTGTCTCCTGATCTACCTTACCACCGGCTTCGACGATGGCGATCTGGCGACGCGCTTCGACCTCGATGGCCTGCTGGATGAATCGCATCGAGTTCATGTTCTTAATCTCGCAGCGCGTGCCCAGATGCGAGAAGTCCTGCGTTTCCTGATACTTCTCGTATGCACCTGGCAAACAGATCGACACGTTCACGTCCGCGCGCAGATTGCCGTTTTGCATGTTGCCGTCGCAGGTGCCCAGATAGCGCAGGATCTGACGCAGCTTGACGATATACGCGGCGGCCTCTTCGGGGCCGCGAATGTCGGGACGCGAGACGATTTCCATCAGGCAAACGCCTGTGCGGTTCAAATCAACGAAGGACATATGAGGGTCCATATCGTGGATCGATTTACCCGCGTCCTGTTCCATGTGAATGCGTTCGATCCGCACTTTCCGAGCGGTACCGTCACCCATTTCAACCAGCACTTCGCCTTCGCCCACGATGGGGTGGTAGAGCTGGGAAATCTGGTATCCCTGCGGCAGGTCGGGGTAGAAATAGTTCTTGCGGTCAAAGGCCGACTTCAGATTGATGTCCGCCTTCAAGCCCAGACCGGTCCGGACCGCCTGTTCGACGCAATACTCGTTGATCACCGGCAGCATTCCCGGCATCGCCGCGTCCACGAAGGCCACGTTCGAGTTCGGTTCGGCCCCGAATTGGGTCGACGCGCCCGAGAACAGCTTGGCATTGGACGAGACCTGCGCATGCACCTCCATCCCGATTACCAGTTCCCAATCGTGCTTGGCCCCGGCAATGGTTTTGGGTTTGGGCATTTCGTATGTCAGGTCGAGCATGGCGCGCCTCATTTCCGCAGAAGTCTAAGCCTGCGTATTAGGCCCGCCAGACCCAAGGGGCAAGGGGGAATGGGTGCAAATCGTTGAATTCCCACCGATCAGAAACGGCGCATTCAGTTGCTGGAAAACTGCAACCCAGTGGGCGTGAAGGTTACGCTTTTCCCGCTGCGTAGCTCGTCGCGGAATAGATTGGCAATTGCTCGCATCGCGTCGCGGTGACCTCGTGCGGCGAAACGCTCGGGCGAATGGATGCGGACGCTGTTGTTGAACCCATCTGCTGCGTGGGCCCAGATCAGCGGATGCAGCTCGGTTAGATGATCCCGGATCAACCAGTCGGCGGCTTCACAGATCCGCAATCGAGCGTCATCAGCCTGATCGTTCTGGCCCATATCTTTCTGCAAGGTGATCGCGCAGTAAGCCGCCAACAGGTTGATCATTTGCTGATCCGGACGGCGGGCCACTATGTCTTGCAGACCTTCAAGAAAATACTCGACATCCACGCGTGCACAGGCTTCTGCATCCAGCGCGATCGCATCAAATTGTACCCAAGTATAACCTCCGGCGCCCCAGATACCATGCGTGCGTGCAGCATTCCGCAAGGCCTGAACCTCAAGTTCCTGATAGCCGCCGAACAAGCTGGGCAACAGGTGACTGCCCATAGCACGCATGTGCCGATAGTTGTGCGGATCCAACGCGATCAGGGCCTCAAACTTGTCGGCTACGCGGGTCTGAGCTCGGCTCTGACCTGCAAGAAGGGCGCATTCTGCTGCGGCAATCGCCGGGCTATCCGGTGCGGCGGCGCGGCAAGCGGGAATAAGGGCAGCGGCCCGGTCGAAATGAGCTGCGCAACGCGACCAATGCTGTGGGTGCAACGACGTCTCCCGCGTGGTACCGCGCCATGCCCAGGCCAGATCGATATGCGCAAGCGCGACGACAAGTCCGATCATCGGATCACCTTCATGATCCAACAATTCAGTCTCAAGTTCTGAAATTCCGCATAGCAGGTCATAGTCGATGATAGCGGCGCCTTCGGACAGCGCATGTTCAACGGCCGTCACGACGTCGGCCCGGGCGCCATAGGCCAGCAAGTCGGCAATGGGTTGCCCGCATGGCGCTATTTTGCGCGCCTGATCTGCAGCGTGCATTTCCCGCGACAACTCGGTCCACAAGTCCTGACGAGCCAGATGCCGCCCGCGCTCAATCGCCTGACGACCGACCAGCTCATCCGATCCCGGTTTTGCGACCGGAATGTTGAGCTTTCCATCTTCATAAAGAAGCGCTGCCTCTCTGGGCACTGGTATTTGCGGTACCGCAGAAGGAACTGAGCCAGAAATGCGGGCAGAAAACGCCCTGATAGACCGAAACATAGCGAAACTCGAACTTGAACAAACTTGTAACCCATCCAGTTTGACCAAAATTCGTGAAAAATTCAAGAAAATGCAATGTATTCTGCCTGACTTTGGGACAAACCGGCGCCAAAAGGGGGGATCGTTTCAAAATATCAGGAAATGATGGCGCTCTACAGCGAAACCAGCTTCTTGCAGGTTGTCCTCAAACTGACGATGCGGTGGAAGTGACTCGTCCGGCAGTCTCACCCTTTTGCCGGACTGAAGGATCGCCGAGACGCGGACGGAAAGATCCCAGCGGGTGTCGAACCTGAACCGATCAATCTCTGACAGGTCAAGCTCTCCTTGCCGGTTGCCAGTGTACCAGTGAATGGTATTGGGGCCCAAGACGAGGCCCGCGCTGGTGTCCCGCGCTATATCTAAAACGGCTGGCAGGGTAGGCAGCGCCAACAGCGCCATCAGCCACCAGGCGGCACCCAGAAATATCACCAATCCGATCAGCACAGCATAAACGAAGATCAGGATCACAACCGTGTAGGATGAGCGATTCCTGCGCGTGTACGTGAACGGGTTCAAATCGTCTGTCATGCGTCCAAAATGCGCGATACCATTTCGGTTGTATCCCGCGACAGGTTTGGAGTTTCCGCAATGCGGGTCAGTTGCTGACGCATAAGCGTCTGCCGGCCCTCATCATATCGTTTCCAAGTCTGGAAAGCGCTGCACATCCGGGCTGTGGTTTGTGGATTTACCGGATCCAGTCGGATCAACCAATCCGCCAGCAAGGCATAGCCCGACCCGTCGCTGCGGTGAAACCCTGCATGGTTCATGGCCAGAGATCCCATCAAAGCCCGGAACCGATTGGGGTTTTTCCAGTTGAAATCCGCATGCTTGGTCAAGTTGCGTGCGATATCCGCGGCAGTATCCGGGTGGGCCATCGACACCTGCAACGCAAACCACTTGTCCACCACCAACCGGTCATGCCGCCATTGTTCATAAAATGCCGCCAGTTCTGCTTCGCCCTTGCCCGCGCGCAACAGGCAAGACAGGGCAGTCAGCTGCAAGGTCATGTTGTCAGCGTTGGCAAAGCCTTCAGCCGCCTTGACCCCGCCATCCAACCGCGACGTCAGCGCCAGTGCGGCACTGCCCAGCGCCCGCTTGCCCGCTTGCTCGGCGTCAGGGCTGTATGGGGCATCTACTACTGTTTCACCATGCAGGCGCGGCAACAGATCCTGAACATGCTGTGCTGTGGCTTGGCGCAATGTCTCGACCGCGGTCCAGATTGCCATCGGATCCGGCGTTTCGCGCTGTTGATGCAGCTCAGCAGCCAGTTCCGATTGGGTCGGAAGGCCTAGCATCAATGCCCGGTAGGCCGGGTCCAGACTGTCGTCGCGCAAGACGGCCAAAAGCCCCTCCAGATAGTCCGCATTCGGAGCGATATCCGTAAGGATCATTCCAATCAGCGCGTCCTGCGCCAAGGAACGTCCGGCTTGCCAACGATTGAACGGATCGGTGTCGTGTGCCAGCAGAAAGGCACGCTCTGCGCTGGACTGATCCTGTTCGAGTATCACGGGCGCCGAGAATTCCCGCAGGATTGACGGCATAGGCTTAGCCGCGAGCCCGGTGAAGGTGAAGCGTTGCTCAGCTTCCGTTAATTCCAGGATTTCGGTTTCGCGTACTTCATCGCCGTTTGCGCCCAGTAACCCCACCGCCACGGGAATCACCTGAGGCAGCTTGTCCGACTGGCCCGGTGTCGGCAGCGTTTTTTGACTGAGGGTCAGCGTATACGTACCGTCGACCCATTCTTCGGCTACCGACACACGGGGGGTGCCGGACTGGCTGTACCAGCGTTTGAACTGGCTGAGATTGCGCCCCGTTGCATCCTCGAACACTTTCAGCCAGTCTTCGATGGTGCAGGCCTGCCCGTCATGACGTTCAAAATAGAGATCCAGTGCGCGCGCGTACGCCTCATCGCCCACCAGCCGCTTAAGCATTCCGATAACCTCGGCACCTTTTTCATAGACAGTCGACGTGTAGAAGTTGTTGATTTCCTGAAAACTCTCGGGCCGGACGGGGTGCGACAAGGGGCCGTTATCCTCAGGGAATTGGCGTGCCCGCAAGTCTATCACGTCGTGAATTCGTTTGACCGGGGCCGAACGCATGTCCGAGGTGAATTGGGCATCGCGGAACACGGTCAGCCCCTCTTTCAGGCATAGTTGGAACCAGTCGCGGCAGGTGATGCGGTTTCCGGTCCAGTTGTGGAAATACTCATGCGCAATGATGGCCTCGATCCGTTCGAAATTGGCATCGGTCGAGGTTTCGGGACTGGCGAGAACAGCGGAGGAGTTGAAAATGTTCAGCCCCTTGTTCTCCATTGCGCCCATGTTGAAATCGTCGACGGCGACGATGTTGAAGACATCCAGATCATACTCGCGGCCGTATACGTCCTCGTCCCACTTCATGGACTTTTTTAAGGCTTCCATGCCAAAGGCGCATTTGTTTTCGTCGCCGGGGCGAACCCAGAGGTTCAGTTCAACTTCACGACCAGAGTGTGTAGTGAATTGGCCAGGATGAGTGATCAGTTCACCGGCCACCAACGCAAACAGATAGGCCGGTTTCGGCCATGGGTCGGTCCATTCAGCCCAGCCATTACCGCTGCCCGTAGGGTTCCCGTTCGACAGCAGAACCGGCAGATCACCGTTGATACGCACCGTGAACGTTGACATAACGTCCGGCCGGTCGGGATAGTACGTGATTTTGCGGAAACCTTCCGCCTCACACTGGGTGCAGTACATGCCGTTCGACATGTATAGCCCTTCGAGCGCGGTGTTGTTGCCGGGATCAATCTCGACCACGGCCTCCCAGACGAAAGGGCCATCTGGGACTTCGACTGTCAGGCCCTTGTCCGTTACTTCGGGTGCAATTTCAGCCTCATCAATCGATGCCCGGATCAGTTTCAGGTCTTCGCCATGCAAAAAGAATGTCTTGTCCGTGGCTTCGGGGTTCGGACGAAAGGCAATGCGGGACGTCACTCGGGTGGCGTTCGGGGCAAGGTCAAACATCAAGTGGACGCTGTCGACCACATAACCGAATGGCGTGTAGTCCTTCAGGAAAATGGTTGTGGGGGCAGCATCGCGCATTGGGGGGCCTCGCATCGGTTGTTGCTGGCGCGACGTTATGGGCTCTGGTCCTGGGCTGCAAGCGATGCGGGCGCTTTGGCGTCGGATGGGTGGTTCTTTCGAAATGACCCACGGGAATTTCGCCGAACCGAGATGTGCCGAGTTGCCTATCGGAAATATTCGTCCTAATTGAAGTCCGTATACAGTGGCACACAATCGCGGGAGAAGGCGAAAATGAGCGGCAGAGAAACCCGGAACGGGCTGCAGATTGCCTGGGAGCTGGCGGATTTCATTGAAAACCGGGCATTGCCGGGAACCGGTGTTTCGACCGAGAAAGTCTGGGCTGGTCTAGCGCGCATGGTGGAGGAGCTTGGCCCAAAAAACCGCGAATTGCTGGCAAAACGGGCTGATCTTCAAAGCCGTATCGATGGCTGGCATGTCTCGCACAAGGGACAGAAGCATGACGCCGCCGCATATGAGGCGTTTCTGCGTGACATTGGATATCTGGTCGAGGAGGGCTCGGTTTTCCAGATCGAAACCGCCAATGTCGATCCCGAGATCGCCCTGATACCCGGGCCGCAATTGGTTGTGCCGATCACCAATGCCCGCTTTGCCCTGAATGCTGCAAATGCCCGATGGGGCAGCCTGTATGACGCGCTGTACGGCACTGATGCGATGGGAGACTTTCCTGCGGCCGGTGGTTACGATGCTTCGCGCGGTGCCCGTGTCATTGCGTGGGCCAAGGCATTTCTGGATGAGGCGGTACCATTGGCACGTGGCTCGTGGGTCGATGTCACAGACGTAAGCGTCAACGATGGTGTTTTGACTCCCGCTCTTGTGGATGCTGGCAAGTTCGTTGGTTTTGGTGGCAATGCCGATGCGCCTGAGTTCGTGCTGTTTAAGAATAATGGCTTGCACATTCAGGTCACTATCGATCCGTCCAGCAACATCGGTGCATCCGATCCGGCGGGTATCTCAGATGTACTACTGGAATCAGCGCTGTCCACGATCATGGATTGCGAAGACTCTGTGGCCTGTGTTGATGCTGCCGACAAGGTTGTGGCCTATGACAACTGGTTAGGCCTGATGAAGGGCGATCTGACGGAGGATGTGACCAAAGGCGGCACAACCTTCACCCGCAAGCTTTCAGATGACCTGACATACACAACTGCTGACGGCGCGCCCGCCGCGCTCAAAGGCCGCTCGCTGATGCTGGTGCGGAATGTTGGACACCTGATGACCAACCCTGCGGTTCTGGACAGTGAGGGTAACGAGATCGGCGAGGGGCTGATGGATGCGCTTTGCACAACGCTGATCGCCATGCATGACTTGAAGCACGACGGAGGAAACTCGGTCGCAGGCTCGGTCTATGTTGTGAAACCCAAGATGCACGGGCCCGAGGAAGTCGCGTTCTCGGTCGAAATATTCGATATGGTCGAAGACATCCTCGGCCTGCCACGCAACACCGTGAAACTGGGAATCATGGATGAGGAACGCCGGACCTCGGTGAACCTAAAGGAATGCATCCGAGCTGCGAAATCGCGTGTAGCCTTCATCAACACCGGCTTTCTGGACCGGACCGGTGACGAGATTCACACCGCGATGGAAGCCGGTCCGGTGCTGCCCAAGGGCGATATCAAGAACACGCCGTGGATTGCGTCCTATGAGGATCGCAACGTCGATATCGGTCTGGCTTGCGGTCTGAAAGGCAAGGCGCAGATCGGTAAGGGTATGTGGGCGATGCCTGACCGGATGGGCGAAATGCTCGAGGCCAAGATCGGGCATCCTATGTCGGGCGCGACCTGTGCGTGGGTGCCATCTCCGACGGCGGCCACACTGCATGCGACCCACTATCACAAGGTTGACGTTCTGACGCGTCAGAACGAAATCACGGATGGTGGGCCTCGCGGTACGTTGGACGATCTGCTGACCATTCCGCTGCTGGGTGGCCGCAACCTGGGAAGTGATGAGATCACCCGCGAGATCGAGAACAACGCACAGGGCATTTTGGGCTATGTCGTGCGCTGGGTCGATCAGGGTGTTGGTTGTTCGAAAGTGCCGGATCTCAACGATATCGGCCTGATGGAAGACCGCGCAACCTGCCGGATTTCCTCACAGGCGCTGGCCAACTGGCTGCATCACGGAGTGATCAGTCAGGCGCAGGTCATGGAGGCGATGCAAAAAATGGCCGCTGTGGTTGACCGCCAGAATGCTTCGGACCCGGTCTATCGGCCCATGGCGCCGGGTTTCGATGGCATCGCCTTTCAAGCGGCCTGTGATTTGGTGTTCCGAGGCAGGGTACAGCCATCGGGCTATACAGAGCCTGTCCTCCACGCGCGCCGGTTGGAGTTGAAGGCCAGTCAGTGATAGTAGCGGGGCAAGACCCGAGACACTTTGCAAGAACACATCAGGTAGAGGAACACACACATGGCAGTTTCATTGCGGAAGGCCCGCACCATAATTCGCAAAACCCTTGAAAACGGGCGCGAGAAAGAGCTGAAGCCTTTATCTATCGTCGTGCTGGATGCCGGTGGTCATGTCATCGCATTCGAACGTGAAGACGGCGCGGCCCCGGGGCGGTTCGCAATTGCGCACGGTAAGGCATTTGGCTCGGTCATGCTGGGTATGGCAGGAACGGCGCAAATGCAGCGGGCAGAAGGCCAGGCCTATTTCATGGCAGCCGTGAACGGTGTGTATGGCGGTCAGGTCATACCGGTACCGGGCGGTGTTCTATTGCGCGACCGCAAGGGAGAGGTGATTGGTGCGGTGGGTGTGACAGGTGACACCTCGGACAATGACGCCGCTGCAGCATTGGCAGGGATCGAGGCGGCAGGATTGACCGGCGAAATCTGAATGTTTGTTCAGTTTTAGTTTGCGGTGCGGTTAAACCATGGCCGCGCCGCAACTCGTGACGCAACAGAATTTACAATAACATCGCCAAACATTTCAGCCAGGTGGTGAATGCTTGGAAACAGGAACGCCGGGTCGATGGCCGTATTCATGGTCAGCGTTAGATGAACAAAACAGTTTTACGTAGATAGCAGAAGGCCAGCCACGCTATCACCGCGTGGAAAGATGGAGACACAATAACCTCGACAATGTCCAAAGTCGTAATCATGCCCTGACCCTGTTTTATCAGTCCGCGCAGAGACCCGGAGTAGGTGCAGTTTCTGAAAAGCCATAGTGATTTTGCACGTCTATCGGCAGTTTTTGGATCACCGAAAGCCCGGCGCTGAGCGCTAGCCGCCAGATAGAGTTGTCAGCTACAGATCCAGAACTCCAGCCAATAGGACGCGGTCGGGCGCAACAGAGCGGCCCGTCAACACAAGAAATAGGACTGTTGCAAAGTGCCCAATTGGTTCGCCTTTTGCCTCAATAACCGTTTTTGAGGTCATATCTTTGATGCAGTTATGCAGATGTTGAGAAATTCACAGTGCAAGCTGCGTCCACGCACTTTGAAACATCACGCGATTTTGGCATTAAGGTTCGAGCCGTCTCGAAACTGGGAGAGGATTACATAATGCGTCCGATTGTTGGAATAATCGGCAATTCCTACCTGATGAACGATCAGTATCCGACCCATGCGGGCGGAACGATGAATTCGGATGCCGTGTCCAACGTGGCTGATTGTATCCCGTTGTTGATCCCCGCCGATCCGCGTTTTGTCTCGGTTGAGGAGTTGTTGGAGGTCTGCGACGGTTTTCTACTGACCGGTGGTCGCCCCAATGTCCACCCTGAGGAATATGGCGAAGCTGCAACCGCTGCGCATGGCGACTTTGACCGGGCGCGGGATGCGATCACTCTACCGCTGGTGCGAGCCTGCGCCCAGCGTGGCCAGCCATTTTTCGGGATTTGCCGTGGATTTCAAGAGGTCAACGTGGCGATGGGGGGAACCCTTTATCCGGAAATCCGCGATCTTCCAGGGCGCCAGAACCACCGCATGCCGCCCGATGGAACGCTGGAAGAGAAATTCGCCCTGCGGCACGTCGTGACCCTGACTGAAGGTGGTGAATTCCATCGGTTGTTTGGTGCTTGCGAGGTGATGACAAACACGTTGCACGGGCAGGGCATCAAAACCGTTGGACAAAATATTGTCGTCGATGGTCACGCGCCGGACGGGACCCCTGAGGCAATTTATATCAAGGATTCCCCGGGCTTCACCTTGTCTGTGCAATGGCACCCGGAATGGGACGCGGCGAACGACCCCGTGTCTCGCCCGCTGTTCGAGGCCTTCGGTGATGCGGTGCGAGCCTGGGCGAGTTGCAGTCGCAAAACACATCTGAAGCGACTGGCTTGACCGCGGCGGAAAGACCGGCCCGCTGGAAAGACCGGTCCTTCGGGCTTCGTTAAACCAGCAAGTTGAACTGCTTGTTCAACGGCAATTTGCGCGCTCGTTCGCCGGTCAAATCGAACAGAGCGTTGCCGAGTGCGGGCATGGATGGCGGCGTGCCCGGCTCGCCAGCGCCGCCCATATGCTTGTTGGTTTCCAGCACGCGGACCTCTGTCATCGGCGTCGAATGCATGCGCAGCGCGTCATAGTCGGGGAAGTTGTACTGCTCGACCTCGCCATCGGCGAATGTGATCTCGCCGTGGGCGGCGGCGGACAGACCATAGATCATGCCACCGATCATCTGAGCCTCGACTGTGGCTGGATCCAGCGCGAGGCCCATGTCGCATGCGATCCAGGCCTTGTTGATGCGGATTGTTCCGTCCTCATCCACTACCTCGATCACCTGCGCGACAGGTGTGCCGAAGCTGTAGGTCAGCGCCACTCCGCGTCCGACACCATCGGGAGTTTTGCCTGTCCAGCCGGACATCTCTTGCACGGCTTTAAGGCAACCGGCGGATGGGGCGTGTTCACTGCTGGTAAGTTCCAGCCGGATTTCCAGCGGGTCGCGGCCCGCAGCATGGGCCATTTCATCCAGAAATGTCTCGTGGAAGAATCCGTTATGGCTGTTACCGACTGAACGCCAAAAACCAACAGGAACCTGCAAGTCCGCGATATGGCCGCTGATACGGTAGTTCGGCACGGCATAGGGTTGGTTGAACAGCCCCTCGACCAAAACTTTGTCTGGGCCACCACCAGCCATGCCGGTCATCCGTTCAACTGCCTGATGGGTGCAGGACTGCGAGGCGACTTTGCCGTCAATCAGCACGGCCCTTCCGTCCTTGACCGCTCCGCGCATCCGGGCCATCGCGCCGGGGCGGTAGAAGTCATGACGCATGTCCTCTTCGCGGCTCCATGTGGTTTGAACCGGCGTGCCGGGCATCGCCATGGCGACACGGGTTGCGATCACGCCAAAATCAAATTCACCGCGCCGTCCGAATCCACCACCAAGATAGGTGGTGTGCACCTCGACTGCTTCTGTGTCTAGATTTGCAGCACCTGCGATTTTCATTTGCATAAAGGTTGGGGCCTGATTGCCGCCCCAGAATTCCAGTCGGTCGCCCGAGTAAAGCGCCGTGGCGTTCATCGGCTCCATCGTGGCGTGTGCCAGATAGGGAACCGAGTACTCCGCCGTGATTTCCGTTGCGCCTTCGGGCAATACCTCGACATCGCCGTCGTCACGCATGGTCGAATTGGGCTCTTCATCGAACGCTTTGGCTATATGTTCGAACAGACCATCAGTCTCTGGCGGGTAGGGAGCCTCGCCCCAGTCCACGTCAATCGCCTCGACCGCCTGCATTGCCAGCCATGTGTTGCTGGCAATGACTGCGACGCCGGTGCCCAGATCGACAACCTTTTCTACGCCCGGCATCGTCTCCGCTGCGCTGGCATCAAAGCCGTTCATCTGGCCGCCCAGCTTTGGGTTCATGCGGACCGAGGCAAATCTCAGCCCTTCAGGCCGAACGTCAATTCCAAATTCGGCAGTACCAGTCGACTTGCCCTGGATGTCGATGCGCGGCTGAGATTGACCCAGCAGACGCCAGTTGGCAGGGTCGCGCAGTTCGACCTCGGGCGGTTCGATCTGGCCTGCGGCCTCGGCGAGTTCGGTGTATGGGATGCGGGTGCCATCCGGAGCAACCACCGCGCCGTTTTCGGTTTCCAGTTGCGCACGGTCTACGCCCAATTGATCCGCAGCGGCTTGTTTGAGAGTCTCACGTGCGGTGGCGCCAGCCATCCGCATCCGCTCGAACCCATCTTTCATTGACGTCGATCCGCCGGTGACGTGCAGGCTTAGAACCTTGCCGATCACACCCAGAGCCTCGCCCAGATTGTGCTGAAAATCCGAAACGTCATAGCCTTTGTTTGGCAGACCTTCTCCGATCATCGCCGTATTGTAATAGGCCGCGGCCGCCGGGCCATGCAGAACGCGGATCTGGTCGAGTTCGACGTCCAGTTCCTCGGCGATCAGGGCGGCCCAGGTGGTCATCACTCCCTGACCCATTTCCGCACGCGGCGCGAACAAGGTAACGCCCTGCTGATCGATCAGCACAAATGGGCTCAGCGCGGTCTCGCCCTTGCCCGGTTTAAGGGGGTTGGCTGCTGGGCGGGTGACGTAATAAGCGCCAAAAGCAACACCGCCGATAATTGCAGCCGAGCCGATCAGAAAGGTGCGGCGAACGATTTTTCCAATGCGTGCCATGATTCAGACCTCCTTCAGCTTTGCTGCGGCGTCGTGGATGGCGGCGCGGATACGGGGATAGGTGCCGCAGCGGCACAGGTTGCCCTGCATCGCCTCGTCGATCTCGGCATCGGTAGGGGTTGGGTTGTCCGACAGAAGGGCAGCGGCTTGCATGATCTGGCCAGACTGGCAGTAGCCACATTGCGCGACCTGATTATCGACCCAAGCCTTTTGGATTGTGGCCATCGTGTCCGGTGTGCCCAGCCCTTCGATCGTGGTGACGTCACCCCAGACATCGGATAGCGCCACCTGACACGAGCGCACAGCTTCCCCGTCGATGTGAACAGTGCAGGACCCGCAGGCGGCGACGCCGCAGCCGAATTTCGTACCGGTCAGGCCGACCTCGTCGCGCAGAACCCACAACAGGGGGACATCATCAGGCAGATCGACCTGATGGGCTGTTCCATTGATCTTAAGGGTGGTCGCCATGGCGCACCTCTTTTTGGCTGTGACTGACTGTCTGACATAATTAGCGTAAAGTGTCATTGTGTCAATTGACAAAATAAACAAAAAATGTCAGGGGTTCGACTATGACAAACGTTAGTGAAGATCCCAGACAGGCTGCGATCCTGAATTCGGCATTTCAGGCCTTTGCAACCTACGGTTTTCGAAAAACCTCGATGGATGACATTGCCAAGGGGGCCGGTATGTCGCGGCCTGCTGTTTATCTGCATTACAAGAATAAAGAGGCGATCGTTCGTGAGCTTACCCGGCTGTATTATGGCCAAAAGACCCTTTCAGTGACCGAGGCGCTGGGTGGGGGGGGAACCGTGCCGGAAATTTTGGCACGGGCGATTCAAGTGCAATCCGAGGGTATGGCAGATATTCTGGCCTCCCCTCACGGGCTTGAAATGCTGGACGCCACAAAATCCATGTCTACGGATATTGTCCAAGATGGAGAGGCCAAATTGACAGGCCTTTATGCGGACTGGCTGCGGCGTGAAGATGTCGCCGGCCGCGTGCATCTTCCCGTCGGGCCGGATGAGACGGCCGGGACAATTACTGCGGCTCTGAAGGGGATCAAGATGACAGCCTCAGGAGCCGAGGAATTTGAGCTAAGAATCTCTCAATTGGCGGCGTTGTTGGGCGCCGGGTTGGAGGTCAGGTAACGCGCTGTCGGATTTTGTATTCCGGTTTGTCCCATAGCTTGTTGCCGATGATGTCGGCCAGAATATCGACGGCCTGTTCCACGTCGCTTTCTTCAATATAGAGCGGTGTGAAACCGAACCGCATGATGTCGGGCGCGCGGAAATCCCCGATTACACCGCGTTCAATCAGAGCCTGCATTGCGGCGTATCCTTCCGCAAAACGGAACGAGATCTGGCTGCCGCGCCGGTGTGGATCGCGCGGGCTGGCCAGCTCCAACTCGGGACAGGCAGCTTCAACTCGGGCGACGAACAGTTCGGTCAGTTCGATGGACTTGGCGCGAATGTCGGCCATGTTGGTCATGTCCCAGATGTCCATCGCCGAAGACAACGCTGTCATCTGTATCACCGGTGGAGTACCGACCCGCATCCGTTCAATTCCTGCGCCGGGGCGGTAATCCAGATCAAAAGCAAAAGGCGCCTCATGCCCCAGCCAGCCCGAAAGCGCCGGGCGGACCCGGTCCGTCAGGCGAGGAGCGATATAGATGAAAGCAGGCGCCCCGGGGCCACCATTGAGATACTTGTAAGTACAACCCACGGCAAAATCCGCATTGCAGCCAGACAAGTCCACAGGAATTGCACCGGCAGAGTGCGCCAGGTCCCAAACCGTCACCACGCCATTCGCATGGGCCAGTTCCGTCAGTGCTTTCATGTCATGTATGCGTCCGGAGCGGTAATCAACCTCGGTCAGCATCAAAACGGCGATGTCTTCGGTAATGTGCGAGGCGACATCCTCGGGATTGACCACACGCAACTCGTAGTCATCCCCCAATGATCGCAACAGCCCGTCGGCCATATAGAGATCGGAAGGAAAATTGCCGTTATCCGACAGCACCACCTTGCGTCCCGGATTCAGTTCCAGCGCCGAAGCGACGGCCTGATAAACCTTGATCGACAATGTGTCGCCAACCACAACGCTGCCCGGTTCCGCCCCGATCAACCGGCCGATCCGGTCGCCGAGCCCAGTAGGGAGAGCCATCCAACCCGCTTTGTTCCAGCCGGTGATCAGCATCTGCCCCCATTCTTGGCTCAGCATGTCCTGAACTTTCGCACCCGTCGCTTTAGGCAAAGGGCCCAGAGAGTTCCCGTCCAGATAAATCATCCCTTCAGGCAGGTCGAACATGGCCTTTGTTTTGCTGAAATCGGTCATGGGGTCTCGCGCGTTTGTGTAGACAAGTCTGATCTGTCACCGGCGTACCCGATCCTTCTTGGCCTGTCCATCGGTGTGCCGGCCACGGGCTGCGAGTGCTGCGACACCCTGAGCTTTTGCCTTCGCAATCAGAAAGCGGTAGGACATGACACGAAAGCGACATGCTTTGCGAGATTTTGCAACAGGAGGACATCATGCGCCGGATCGATATTCCGCCCGTCTGGTTGATCGGCTTTGCGTTGCTGGCCTGGTTGCAAGGACGCATGTTGCCGCTTGGCTTGTCGCTTGAGGGCGCTGTTACCAACTTGCTCAGCGGGTTGCTTATCGGTGCGGGGATCATTTTGGCAATTATGGCGATTGTCGAATTTCGTCGACATCGCACGACTGTAATCCCGCACGAGACACCCTCGGCCATGGTGCAGTCGGGCATCTACAAGCGCAGCCGAAACCCAATCTATCTGGGCGACGTGCTGATCCTGGCTGGGCTCATCCTTCGATTTGATGCGGTATTGTCGCTTGTCCTGATACCCGTATTTGTCTGGGTATTGGAGCGGCGCTTTATCGTGCCGGAAGAGAACCAATTGCGCCGAACATTCCGGGTTGATTTCGCCCGGTACGAACGCCAGACGCGTCGATGGATCTGAAGTTGTGCGAAATTTGACACATGCTGAAATGCTGCGCTTGCGAAATAATCTTGCGCAGGATACATCGTCTCTGGAACAACAATACCGACGACCTGCGCGAACGGACACGAAATTAAGGAGATCGCACCGGTGAAGATAGGAACACCAAAAGAGGTTTTTGACGGGGAGAACCGGGTTGCGATGACTCCGGATTCAGCGCGTCAATTGCAAAAGCTGGGATATGAATGCTTGATCGAGAAGGGGGCCGGCGCGGCCGCAGGGTTCTCGGATCAAGCCTATGAGGAAGCCGGTGTCGAGGTCATCAAGACCGCCGCGTCGCTTTGGAAGGCTGCAGATATCGTTGCCAAGGTGCGT
This sequence comes from Ruegeria sp. HKCCD6426, assembly GCF_057221115.1. Taxonomy (NCBI): domain Bacteria; kingdom Pseudomonadati; phylum Pseudomonadota; class Alphaproteobacteria; order Rhodobacterales; family Roseobacteraceae; genus Ruegeria; species Ruegeria sp. HKCCD6426. The sequence goes on from NZ_JBWVBF010000001.1 coordinate 447,181, forward strand.
CAGCCCAACGAAACCGAGCTGAAGCGTCTGACCAAGGACAAGACGTTGATTTCGTTCTTCAACCCGGCCGGGAATGAAGAGGGAATGGCGCTGGCCAAATCCAAGGGTGCCAACGTGATTGCCATGGAAATGGTCCCGCGCATTTCGCGCGCGCAGAAAATGGATGCGCTGTCTTCCATGGCCAACATCGCGGGTTACCGCGCGGTGATCGAGGCGGGCAACAACTTTGGCCGCTTCTTCACCGGTCAGGTGACGGCTGCTGGCAAGGTGCCTCCTGCCAAGGTGCTGATCGTCGGCGCTGGTGTGGCGGGTCTTGCCGCGATCGGGACGTCCACCTCGCTGGGTGCGATCACCTACGCGTTCGACGTGCGCCCCGAAGTGGCCGAGCAGGTCGAATCCATGGGCGCCGAGTTCGTTTACCTGGACTTTGAAGAGGAACAGCAGGATGGCGCGGCCACCGGTGGCTATGCCAGCGTCCAGTCCGAAGAGTTCCGCAACGCGCAATTGGCCAAGTTCCGCGAACTGGCACCCGAGGTAGACATCGTCATTACCACGGCTCTGATCCCCAACCGCCCGGCACCGAAGCTGTGGCTTGAGGATATGGTCAAAGCGATGAAGCCGGGCTCGGTGATTGTAGACCTTGCAGCCGAGCGCGGCGGCAACGTCGAAGGCACCGTACCGGATGAAAAGGTCGTGACCGACAATGGTGTGACCATCATCGGTTATACGGACTTCCCCAGCCGGATGGCGGCGCAGTCCTCGTCTTTGTATGCGACCAATATCCGGCACATGATGACGGACCTGACGCCCGAAAAGGACGGGCAGGTCAATCATGACATGGAAGACGATGTGATCCGTGGCTCGACCGTGACGTATGAAGGCGAGATCACCTTCCCGCCGCCGCCGCCCAAAGTGCAGGCGATTGCGGCGCAGAAAAAGCCCGAGGTCAAGGAATTAACGGCGGAGGAGAAAAAGGCGCAGGAGATTGCTGCCTTCAAGGCGCAAACCAAGCAACAATTCACTCTGTTGGGTGTCGGCGGCGCGTTGATGCTGCTGGTGGGGCTGATTGCTCCGGCCAGTTTCATGCAGCACTTCATCGTCTTCGTGCTGGCAATCTTTGTGGGCTTCCAGGTGATCTGGAACGTCTCGCATTCGCTGCACACACCGCTGATGGCGATCACCAACGCGATCTCGTCGATCATCATCGTCGGGGCGCTTATGCAGATCGGATCTGGGTCAGTCCTTGTCGTTCTGCTGGCGGCACTGTCGGTCTTCATGGCCGGGATCAACATCTTTGGCGGCTTCCTCGTAACCCGGCGCATGCTTGCCATGTTCCAGAAATCTTAAGGAGGCCGGGCACATGGAATTTGGCTTCACCACTGCCGCCTACGTTGTTGCGGCTGTTCTGTTCATCCTGTCCCTTGGCGGCCTGTCGAACCAGGAAAGCGCCAAGCGTGCGGTCTGGTATGGCATCGTCGGTATGGCGCTTGCGGTTTTTGCCACGCTTGTCGGCCCCGGTGCGGGTCGGTGGCTGCTATCGTTGCTGCTGATCGCAGGCGGTGGCCTGATCGGTCAATACGTGGCGCAGCGGGTGCAGATGACCGAGATGCCGCAGCTTGTGGCGGCTATGCACTCGCTGGTTGGTCTGGCGGCTGTGTTCGTTGGCTACAATGCACATTTTGAGGTCCTGAACGTCGCCGAAATGTTCGCGGTCTCGGATGCATCGAAGGACGTTCTGCTCACGGGTCTCGGAGGGTTTGCCCAACTGATCGCCAAGAAGACCCCGGCCGAAGTGTCGATCCTGCATGTCGAGCTGTTTCTGGGCATCTTCATTGGTGCGATCACCTTTACCGGCTCGGTCGTGGCCTATGGCAAGCTGGCGGGCAAAGTGACCTCGGCGGCGACCAAATTGCCCGGTGGTCACGCGCTGAACGCGGCTGCGGCTGGATTATCGCTGATCTGCCTGTTCTGGTACACGGCATCGGGCAGCTTCTTCCCGCTGTTCCTGATGACGCTGGCGGCGCTGTTCATCGGTTATCACCTGATCATGGGCATCGGCGGCGCCGACATGCCGGTGGTCGTGTCGATGCTGAACAGCTACTCGGGCTGGGCGGCGGCGGCTATTGGCTTCTCGCTAGGCAACGACCTGCTGATCGTGGTGGGCGCGCTGGTGGGCTCGTCGGGTGCGATCCTGTCCTATATCATGTGCAAGGCGATGAACCGTCACTTTGTCAGCGTGATCCTGGGCGGTTTTGGCGGCCCGCAGGGCGAACAGATGGCGGTCGAAGGCGAGCAGATCGCAATCGAAGCAGACGGAGTTGCTGCAGCCCTGAACGACGCTGACAGCATCGTCATCATACCCGGTTATGGCATGGCCGTGGCGCAGGCGCAGCAATCGGTCAGCGAGCTGGTTCGCAAGCTGCGCGCCAAGGGCAAGAATGTCCGCTTTGCGATCCACCCCGTTGCGGGTCGTCTACCCGGCCACATGAACGTGCTGCTGGCCGAGGCGAAGGTGCCGTATGACATCGTTTTGGAAATGGACGAGATCAACGACGACTTCCCGGATACGGATGTGGCGATTGTCATTGGATCGAACGACATCGTGAACCCTGCGGCGCAGGAAGATCCCAACAGCCCCATTGCCGGCATGCCGGTTTTGGAATGCTGGAAGGCAAAGCAGGTCTTCGTGTCCAAGCGCGGTCAGGGCACGGGTTACTCGGGTATCGAAAACCCGCTGTTCTTCAAGGAGAACACGCGCATGTTCTACGGCGACGCAAAAGCCTCGCTTGATAAACTCCTGCCAATGATCGACTGATCTGCGGCACGATCACCAAAGAAAGGCGCTCTATACGGGCGCCTTTCCTGTTTTTGATATACCTTCGGAAAACAGGAGGTGGATCATGGAAAAAGTAAACGGCATTGGCGGTCTGTTTTTCCGCACTCGCGACCCCGAAGCGCTGAGCACCTGGTACGAAAAACACCTCGGCGTCAATCACTACGACCCTGTGCCATGGAAGCAGCGTGAGGGGTACACAGTCTTTGCCCCGTTTGCGCAGGACACCGAATATTTCGGACGCAGCGAGCAACAATGGATGATCAATTTCCGGGTTGATGATCTGGCGGCCATGATCTCCCAGTTGGAAGCCGCCGGAATCGCGGTCGAAACCCGCGCCGAATGGGACAGTGAAATTGGAAAGTTCGCCCGCATTCACGATCCCGAGGGAAATCCGATTGAACTCTGGGAGCCAAATCAATGAGATAGCGTGCTTGTATACCGATGTATTCCTGTAAGTGTATGAAATAAAAAGAGAATTGATGTATTGTGCATGTGTCGTATAGTGCGTCGGACGAAGCGGAGCCCTAAATGACGCCAATAGACGACCATCCCCTGCGCTATGCGCTGGCCAATGAACTGCATGCACGGCCTTTCCCGGTGGCGACAATGCCGTGCACGGTGGTTTTTCTGGCGATCAAGAAACCGGAGGCCGCTGCCGCACGGGATCGCCGTGAGGATTTGGAGCACCTGATCAATCTTCTGGATCGTCACGGCGCACAGCACCCTCAGCCGGATGCCACGCACTACGCCGGTCAGATCGGTCGCCATTGGCTGAAGTGGGAGCAGCATACCGAGTTCGTGACCTACACCGCGATTGCCCAGAACGTGAGTGATCGTGCGTTCAACCCGGCCGATTTCGAGGTCTTCCCGCCCGATTGGCTGACGGCCAGTCCGGGCCAGCGGGTCACCTCCGCAATGGTGCGTGTGATAGAACGTGAGGAGGACGAGGTAGTAAAGTCCAAACTGACGGATTGGTTTGAACCGGAAAGCCTCGCCGTCGCCCGTGTGCTGGATGACACCGCCGTTTGCGCCAGCGATTTTCGTATTGATCCGGCGGGACATATGCGCTTTGCACTGTTTGTGAGCGAAGGCACCGGAGAGCGCAGGACCGGGCGGATTGTTCAGCGCCTGTGCGAGATCGAGACCTACAAAGCGATGTCCATGCTGGGTTTTGCGCGTGTTAAACAGCTGATGCCCCGTATCGGAAAGCTGGACGAAAAGCTGACCCGCTTGATGGGGCAGATGACCGATAACTCGGCGCATCCTGACGAACTGTTGCAGGATTTGCTGTCGACATCGATCGAGCTTGAAACTCTTTCAGCCCAATGCTCATTCCGGTTCGGGGCTACGGGCGCTTATGAGGCCATCGTCAACCAGCGGATCGAGGTCCTGCGCGAAGAACGGTTTGAAGGTGGTCAGAACTTCGCCGATTTCATGATGCGCCGCTATGATCCTGCCATCCGCACCGTGAAATCCACGGAACGCCGCCTTCAGGCGCTTTCGGACCGGGCCATTCGAGCGGGAGAGCTGCTGCGAACGCGCGTGGATGTGGAACGCAGTGCGCAGAACCAAGCGTTGCTGGAAAGCATGGACCGACGCGCCGATCTGGCCCTGCGCCTGCAGCATACGGTCGAGGGATTGTCTGTCGTGGCCATCAGCTACTACGCGGTCTCACTGGTCAGCTATCTTCTTTATCCGCTGACCAAAGTGGGGATCAGCAAAGGGATACTGACAGCGGCCGTCACGGTCCCTGTGGTTCTAGGGGTTTGGTACGGAATCCGCCAAATACGCAAGCGGCTGGAATAAGCACCGTTTGCCAAACGCCTTCAAGCCTGTAGAACAGGCCGCGTTTTGGTGAATTCGGTGAGGGCAATCTTTGATCGGTATTTTGGCCGCATGGCGGGCTGTCGCCGCCATGTTCATCCTGAACGGTGCACTGTTTGGTATCTGGGCATCGCGCATTCCCGCCGTGCGTGACCGTCTGGAATTGACACACGAGGCGTTGGGCTATGGCCTGTTGTTCATGGCAGCCGGGGCCGTTTGTTCTTTTCCGATCACCGGGCGACTGACAGACCGCTTCGGCGCAGTAGTCATCACGCGTGCCGTTGCGGTTCTTTACACGTTCTCTCTGGTATTGTTGGCACTGGCTGGAGAGGTCTGGACGTTGGCCGCCTTCTTGTTCGTCTTCGGTGCCTTTCACGGCTCAATGGACGTGGCGATGAACGCCTGGGCGGCAGAGGTCGAGCGAGCCTATGACAAGCCGTTGATGTCCTCGTTTCACGCGATGTGGAGCCTTGGGGCAGGGTTGGGGGCGCTCAGCGGGTATGTCGCGGTTCAGATGGGCTTGACGGTTATCCTTCATTTTCTGCTGGCCGGAGGTGTCGTCGTCGGGCTTGCTCTTGCTTTGTCGTGGGTGCGCTGGACGTCAAAACGCTCTGAACTGTCCAAGGGATCGGTTTTCGCGTTGCCATCCGGGGCGTTGATTTTGGTCGGGCTTACCGCTCTATGCGGAGCACTTGGCGAAGGCGCCGTCGCGGATTGGAGCGCGATTTTTCTGCGCGATGCTACGGGCGCGGCAGAAAGCATCGCAGCATTGGGCTATGCGATCTTTTCGGTAACGATGGTGGCATTCCGTCTGGCAGGTGGGGTTGTCATTGCTCGATTTGGGCCAGCCGCCACGGCCCGGTTCGGCGGTTTATGCGCTGCGCTTGGTGTGTTTTGCGTAGTGTCCGCTGCAGCTCCGCATCTAGCGCTGGTTGGATTTGCCTTAATGGGTGTGGGCTATGCCGTGATCATGCCACTGGCGTTCAGCCGTGCTGCCAGTGATCCAGAGGTTCCACCGGGGCAGGCAATCGCCAGTGTCGCCACACTGGGATATGGCGGGTTGCTGATCGGTCCGCCGCTGATCGGAATATTGGCTGAGTTGCTGACCCTGCGACTGGCCTTTGCGGTACTCTTGCCGCTGGCGGTCGTGATCGTGGTGTTAGCCGGCGCGCTGAGGCGCGCCAACTGAGTTTGTTTCAGCGTCCGCGAATGCGCGGGTCCAGCGCGTCGCGCAGACCGTCGCCCAGGTAATTGACGCTCAGCACGGTCAGCGAAATCGCCAGCCCGGGCCAGAACACGCGCTCGGGGTATTGCTGCAGGTAGTCGACGCCATCAAACAGCAGGCGGCCCCATGTCGGGAAGTCAGGCGGGAACCCAAGCCCCAAGAAGGACAAAGCGCTTTCAGTGATAATCGCCGTGGCAATGCCCAGCGTTGCGGACACCATGATAGGCGACAGCACGTTGGGCAAGATATGCCGGGTGATGATCTGCGAGTTGCTGGTGCCGATCGAACGGGCGGCCAGCACGAACTCACGCTCCTTGATGGCCAGCACGTCGCCGCGCACAATCCGTGCTGTAGGCATCCACGATGTGATCCCGATGGCGCAAACGATCAGGATGAATATCCCGCGCTCCAACCCGAAGGCCGCAGACAAGGGCTCGCGGAACAGCAGCATCATCACAAGCAGCAGCGGCAATAGGGGCAGGGCCAGGAACAAATCGGTCAGGCGCATTAGCGGACCGTCCAACCGCTTGAAGAACCCGGCCACAACGCCAATGAAAGAGCCCAGGAACAGGGCCAGCAGCATCGCAGTGATACCAACTGAAACCGACGTTTGGCCGCCTGACATCATTCGTGCCATGATATCGCGACCCAGCTGATCGGTACCAAAGGGATGGGCGAGGCTTGGCCCCTGATTGCGTGCCCGGATATCGATCTGTGTTGGATCGATGGTCCACAAGTAAGGCCCCAGATAGACAGCGGCGACGATGAAAATGAACAACACCGCTCCCAGCATCGCGCCCTTATGCGTCTTGAACTGATCCCAAACGTCGCGCCACTGGCTGCGGGGTGGGGTGGCCAGCTCCTCCATCACGTCTGCGGTGGGCAGGGCCGTTGAAGCGGGCGCGAGCCCTTCGTCGGGGACCAGCGTGTCGGTGTGATCCTTATCAGTCATAGCGGATCCTCGGGTCCAGAATGCCATACAGAACGTCTGCGATCAGGTTGAACAGAACGATCAGAACAGCAAAGATGAAGGTCAGGGTTTGCACCATCGGAAGGTCATTGGCCTGAATTGCGCCAATCAACAGTTGACCGATGCCGTTTACCTTGAACACCTGCTCGGTGATGATTGCGCCGCCGAAGATGGCGGGAATACCCAGCGCGATCACGGTCACCACCGGGATCATCGAGTTGCGCAGAACGTGCACCATGACGACGGTATATTCACTCAGCCCCTTGGCGCGGGCGGTGCGGACATAGTCCTGATTGAGGTTATCCAGCATGGACGCCCGCATAAACCGGCTGAGCTGCGCAGTGATCTGAAGGGCCAAAACCATGACCGGCATGATCATCTGTTTCAGCTGCACGACAAAGCTGTCCCAACTGTTCACAACAAGTGTGGTGTCATAGATCGACGGGAACCAGCCCAGCTGCACCGAAAAGATCACGATCACCAGAACGCCCGAGAAGAACGGCGGCACCGAGAACCCGACCATTGAAACGAATGTCCCCATTTGGTCGAACCAGGAGTACTGGCGGTAAGCAGAGTAGATGCCGATGGGAAGGGCGATCAGGATGGCGACCACATAGGCGGTGCCGACAACCCACAGGGTTTGCGGGATACGCTGAACCACGATGTCCATGACGGGCGAGCGGGTCTGCCACGAAATCACACGCAGATCACCTTCTGAGAAGGTTGTGCCGAACATTGCGTCGACCAGCACCTGCGGTTCGATCCAGAAGAACTGCACGATCCATTTCCAGAACCGGATATGCATCGGCTGACCGAGACCAAGCGCCTCGCGCATCTTCTCTTTGACTTCGGGCGGAACAGTGAGCGGTACCTGCGCCATCGGATCGCCTGGTGCGAGCTCGAGGAGCAGGAAAATGACGAGGCTGATGAACAAGAGCGTAGGAACGGCCAGGATCAGTCGTCTTATAGTGAAGTTGAGCATTAAGAGGCGCCTTTGTATGCGTCTTCTTGTTGGTGGAGTATGCGAAATACCGCGCCCCGAACAAGATCAGGGCGCGGTGTATGCAAGACTAGCGCTTACGAACCGGTTTTGCGATACCAATCAGCAGCGTTCCACAGTTCGCTGTCCCACACGTTCAGAACAACACCACCAAGCGTGTTCGAATGTGCCGACAGACGGCCACGGTGCACCAGCGGGATCATGCCGCCGTTTTCAACCATGATGTCGTTCAGACGACGGGCGATTTTCGCACGCTCGTCCGCGCCAGCAGTTTCGGCCAGCTGACCATGCAGCTTGTCGAACTCTTCGTTGCAGAAGCGGCTGATGTTTTCACCCTGCCACTGGCTTTCCGGCTTGGGTGCTTTGTCGCACAGGCCGTTGCCCAGATAGGATTGCGGGTCTGTGCCGTTGAAGGTGTTGGCGTACATCTCAACGTCAGCATAGAACTTCTGGAAGGTGTCAGGCGAACCCGGGTCACCACCGAAGAAGACCGACGCGTTGATGTTGCGCAGCTCGGATTCGATACCGATCTGGCTCCACCATTCTTTGATCAGCGCCTGGAAGTCCTGACGAACAGCGTTGGTCGAGGTCTGATAGACGATCTTCAACGGAACGCCGTCCTTTTCGCGCACACCGTCGCCATCGGAATCAACGATACCTGCATCATCCAGCAGCTTCTTCGCGCCTTCGATGTCCTGTGTGTCACAGGTGAACGTGTCCGAATTGACAGCAGCCGGGGCCGGGACCCAGTTACAGGTGACCTGACCGGCCTGACCATAGCCGATTTCTACCAGCAGCGGACGGTCAATAGCCATCGACATCGCCTTGTAAACCGCAGGATCCGTCAGGAACGGGTGCGGATGCTTGGCGGTCGAACGTTCACCTTCCGGGAGATCGGATGACGGGTTGGTCTGGTTCAGCATGATACGCTCGACCAGCGGGCCGAAGCCTGCAACCGGAGTACCCTTGCCGCCTTCCTGCATTTGCTGGATTACTTCAGGTGCCAGCTGCAGGTTCCAAGCATAGTCGAACTCGCCAGTTTCCATGACGGCGCGACCCGCCGCAGTTGCATCGCCGCCACCCTTGAAGGTCAGCGTTGCGAAGGCCGGTTTTGCCGGATCGCGGTAGTTTTCGTTGGCCTTCATGGTGATCACGTCGTTCGGCTTGAACTCGGTGACGACAAAGGGTCCGGTGCCGATCGGGTTGAAGTTCTCGGTCGTGCATTCGGGGGCTTTCGCGCCCACGCAGTCAGCGAACTGAGCAGCCTGAATGATCGGGCTTTCACCGCCTACGAAGGGGCCATAGGGGAACGGAGTCGGCGCGTCGAAAGTGACTTTTACGGTCAGATCGTCGACGGCTTCTACATTGGTGACGCCTTCAAATTTGGTAACCTGCGCGCAGCCGCCTTCGGGGTGCATGCAGTAATCGGCCGTAAACTTCACGTCAGCCGAGGTGAACGGCGTGCCATCCGACCAGGTGATTCCCGGAGCGATTTTCCAAGTGATCGAGGTCAGATCTTCGCTGACGCCGCCATTCTCAACCGTCGGAATTTCAGATGCCAAAAATGGCACCATGTTGCCGTCTTGGTCGTAGCGGGCCAGAGGCTCGATCACCAGCGAAGCCGATTCCACATCCTTGGTACCGCCTGAAAGAAACGGGTTCAGGATCGAAGGTGCCTGCCAGTAAATGATGCTGACATTGCCGTCCGATCCGCGCTCGGCAAAGGCCATCGGGGCCATAGCCGTGCTGGCGATCGCACCAAGCAAAAGGGTTTTGATTTTCATCATACACTCCATGTTGGACACTTACGTGTCTCGATTATCTCCGCGAGGCCTGCGGACTAGGCGTTGCCGAACTGGGTGGCAAGGTATTGAAAAAAAACGAAAACGAAATTTACGCTTCGTGTTTTCTGCCCTCTCCCAAAAACGGTTACGCGGCGTATCGAAACAGAGTTTCTGAAAATTGCAAGCCTTGCCGCAGCGAAATTCTGCAATGCGTTTGACTTTTCCCGTCTCGCCGCCTTAGCGTTTGGCAACCAAAAAAACATAAGCCGCCAAGGGGAGCGTGCACGTGCTGGATCAGCCAATTGCCCAGATCAAGAAACTACGTGTAGAATTTCAGACAAAGGACGGACCTGTCGTTGGGGTCGAAGACGTCTCCTTTGAGGTACACCCAGGCGAAACCGTTTGTATCGTTGGCGAATCGGGGTCCGGTAAATCGGTATCCTCGCTGTCGCTGATGCGATTGGTCGAGTTCGGCGGCGGCGAAATTGCCGACGGTCAACTGCTGTTTGATCGGCGCGACGGCGAAGAGATGGACCTGTCAAAGGCTGATCAGGATCTGATGAAACAGATTCGCGGTAACGAGATCGGAATGATCTTTCAGGAACCGATGACGGCATTGAACCCCGTGTTTACGGTCGGTCGGCAACTGACCGAAGGGTTGCGAATCCACAAGGACCTGAACAAAGCTGACGCTGAGGCGCGGGCTCTTGAATTGTTGCGTCAGGTTCGAATCCCCGAGCCCGAGCGGCGTCTGAAGCAGTATCCGCACGAATTGTCCGGTGGGATGCGTCAGCGCGTGGTGATCGCAATGGCGATGGCATGCGAGCCGCGCTTGCTTATTGCGGACGAACCGACGACGGCGCTCGACGTGACTATTCAGGCCGAGATTCTCGCGTTGATGGACCGCCTCAAGCGCGAAACTGGCACGGCGGTGATGTTTATCACCCACGACATGGCTGTTGTTGCGCAGATGGCTGACCGGGTTGTGGTTATGTTCCGCGGCAACAAGGTCGAAGAGGGGTCGGTCAACGAAATCTTTGAAAATCCGCAGCACGACTACACCAAATCCCTGCTGGCGGCGGTGCCGAAGCTGGGCGAGATGCGCGGCAAGGCCGCGCCCGAGCCGATGAAGTTGCTGGGCGTCGAAGGGCAGAATACCGACCCGATCCCCGGCACCGAAGAGGTGCTGCTGACGGTCAAGAACCTGACCACAAGGTTCCCGGTCAAGGGCGGGTTGCTGCGCCGCACCATCTCGAACGTGCATGCGGTTGAGGACGTGTCGTTCACGCTGAACCGGGGTCAGACGTTGAGCCTGGTGGGCGAATCCGGCTGTGGCAAGTCGACGGCGGGTCGTTCGATCCTGCGGCTGGTCGAACCCCTGACGGGTGAGGTCAACCTGGACGGCGTCGATATCATCGGGCTCGATCAAAAGGGGTTGCGGCAGGCGCGGCTCGACATGCAGATGATCTTTCAGGACCCGTTCGCCTCACTCAATCCGCAGATGCAGCTTATCGATCAGGTGGCCGAGCCGATGCGGAACTATGGCGTTGCGTCTGGCTCCGAATTGCAGGACCGGGTCGCGAACCTGTTCGACAGGGTGCATCTGCCGCGCAGCTTCATGCGCCGCTTCCCGCACGAGATGTCGGGTGGTCAGCGCCAGCGGATCGCCATTGCGCGTGCTCTGGCATTGAACCCCAAGCTGATCATTGCGGATGAGGCGGTCTCGGCGCTGGATGTGTCCGTACAGGCGCAGGTTCTGAACTTGATGATGGAACTGCAATCCGAGCTTGGCCTCAGTTATTTGTTCATCAGTCACGACATGGCCGTGGTCGAGCGAGTCAGCCACTATGTGGGCGTCATGTATCTGGGGCGGATCGTCGAACTGGGGCCACGTGCACGTGTCTTTGAAAACCCGCAGCACGCCTATACCCAGGCACTGATGAAGGCGGTTCCGATCGCCGATCCGAACAAACGCAAATCGGAAAAAGATTTGAATTTCAAACCGATCCCGTCGCCTATTCATCCGATCGGATACACGCCGGAGCCATCAAACTACCGCGAAGTCGAGCCAGGCCATTTTATCCTGACCACTGACAGCGGGTATTAATCCCTATGGCAGATCGCCTGTCTCCGCTTGAGATCATGACCAAGCTGATCTCATTCCCAACGGTGAGCCGTGTCAGCAACCTGCCGCTGGTGGATTGGGTCGAGGACTACTTGCGCAGCCACGGGATTGAATCCCACCGCTGGCCGGATCCGGATCAACCGCACAAGGCTGCTCTGTATGCCCATGTCGGCCCTTGGACGGAGGGCGCGGTTGTGTTGTCCGGTCACACTGACGTGGTGCCCATAGACGGTCAGCCATGGGATACGGACCCGTTCGTGGTTACCGAAAAGGACGGCAAGTATTTTGGCCGCGGCACCTGTGACATGAAAGGCTTTGATGCGCTTGCCATCTGGGCTCTGGTCGAGGCACAGCACGCCGGCGTAAAACGCCCTCTGCAATTGGCGCTGAGCTTTGACGAAGAGGTCGGATGCACCGGCGCCCCTCCGATGATCAAGGCAATGCAGGGCGTTGTGCCCAAGGGGTCGGCCGTGATCGTTGGTGAGCCGTCGATGATGCAGGCCGTCACGGGCCACAAAGGTGGCTTTGGCTACGACACGCATGTAGTCGGATTTGAAGTTCATAGCTCGATCATGCATACCGGTGTGAACGCGATTATGGAGGCCGCGCCGCTGATCGACTGGGCAAACGCGCAGAATGTCAAGAACATGGCCGCCGAGCCCAGCGAAATTGCCGCGATTTTCAACCCGCCCTGGACCACGTGCCATGTTGGTATGATCGAAGGAGGCACGGCCCATAACATAACCGCCAAAGACTGTCGGTTCATGATGGATTTCAGGGTGGTTCCGGGTGAAGAAGCCGCCGACTGGCGCACAGCTTACATGGATCGTGTGAAAGCTGCCGAGGTTCGGATGCAGGTCGTCCATCCAGAGGCCCGCATTGAAGTTTCGGAAACCTTTGCGGTGCCCGCATTGGTTCCGGAACAAGATGGTGAGGCAGAGGCACTGGTGCGGTCATTGACTGGCGATAATGCCACGCACGTCGTAAGCTATGGCACGGAGGCTGGCCAGTTTCAGGAGGCCGGGTATTCCGCTGTGATTTGCGGCCCGGGCGATATTGCGCAGGCTCACCAGCCGAATGAGTTCATCACCATCGCGCAATTTAACGAAGGCCAGAAATTCATGGAACGTCTGGTGCAGAGGTTAACTCATTAACCAGAACATCAAAAGGAGATCGAAAATGCCCGTCAAGAACCGGCTTGCCGAAATGCATGGTGAGATCACCAAATGGCGCCGTTATCTGCATGCGCATCCTGAGCTGATGTACGACGTGCACGAGACGGCGGGGTTTGTCGTGGATCGCCTTAAGGAATTCGGGGTTGATGAGATCACTCCTGGCATCGGCCAAACCGGTGTTGTCGCGGTGATCAAAGGCCGCGAAGACACCAAGGGCCGCGTGATCGGCCTGCGAGCCGATATGGACGCACTTCCAATCGAAGAAGCGACCGGGCTGGACTATGCATCGACTGTTTCTGGCAAAATGCATGCCTGCGGGCATGACGGTCATACGTCGATGCTGTTGGGGGCCGCGCAATACCTGGCCGAGACGCGGAATTTTGACGGGACGGTTGTGCTGATCTTTCAACCGGCTGAGGAAGGCGGCGCCGGTGGGTTAGCCATGTGTCAGGACGGTTTGATGGAGCGTTGGGGCATTCAGGAAGTCTATGGTATGCATAATATGCCGGGTATGCCTGTTGGAGAATTTGCGATCCGGCCCGGTGCTCTGCTGGCCTCGTCGGATGAATTCGAGATCGTTGTAACTGGCAAGGGCGGCCACGCGGCGGCACCCCATGATGCAGTTGATACAACGCTTGTTGCGTCTCATATTGTGGTGGCTTTGCAATCGGTTGTGTCGCGAACTGTTGATCCAATCAAGCGTGTCGTGCTGACCGTCGGGACGTTTGAAACCGACAGCGTTGCATCGAATGTCATAGCGCATACCGTTCGGTTGCAGGGCACCGTCAGAACTCTCGATCCCGAATACCGGACTATCGCGGAAGAGCGCGTGCGCCGGATTGCCGAAGATACGGCTTCGGCCTTTGGGGCCTCGGCGCAGATGACATGGACACCCGGTTATCCGGTGACGATGAATTCCGAGACCGAAACCACCTATGCCGCGGAAGCAGCGCAGGCGGTATCTGGCAAGGTCAATGACAGCACCGATCCGATCATGCCCTCAGAAGATTTCGCCTACATGCTTGAAGAACGGCCCGGAGCCTACATCTTTATCGGGAATGGGGACACGGCCATGTGCCACCACCCGGAATACAATTTCGACGACGACGCCATTCCTGCCGGCTGCAGCTGGTTTGCTGAGCTGGTGGAACGACGATTGCCCGTCGCATAAATAAGGGAGAATGCCATGCCGATCAAAAACCGCCTTGCACAGTTGCATGAAGAAATCACGGGTTGGCGGCATGACATTCATCAGCACCCTGAAATCCTATATGACACCCATCGCACCAGCGCGTTGGTGGCCGAAAAGCTGAAAGAGTTCGGATGCGACGAGGTCGTAACCGGGATCGGACGCACTGGTGTCGTAGGCGTGATTAAAGGCAAGACCGATACGCAAAGCCGCGTGATCGGGTTGCGCGCCGATATGGACGCGCTGCCGATGCAAGAGCAGACCGGTCTGGACTATGCTTCGAAAACCGAAGGTGCGATGCATGCCTGTGGGCACGACGGCCATACGGCCATGGTTCTAGGGGCTGCGAAGTATCTGGCCGAAACCCGGAATTTCAACGGTACTGCCGTGGTGATCTTTCAGCCCGCCGAGGAAGGCGGAAACGGGGCCGAGGCCATGTGTAAGGATGGCATGATGGATCGTTTCGGCATTCAAGAGGTTTACGCCATGCACAACGTGCCGGGCGTACCCACCGGTCAATTTGCAATTCGGCCTGGTCCTTTACTGGCTGCAGCGGATGAGTTCGACGTTCATCTGGAAGGGCGCGGCGGCCACGCGGCGAAACCGCACGAAACCGTCGATACAACCGTGATGCTGTCCCAGCTGATCGTTGCGTTGCAGACAATCGTGTCGCGCAATGTTGATCCGATTTTGCAGGCGGTACTTTCCGTGACGTCGGTTGACACTTCGTCCAAAGCTTTCAACGTTATCCCGCAGTCGGCGCAGGTTCGGGGTACTGTACGTACCCATTCCAACGAAATGAGGGATCTGATCGAAAAACGGTTGAACGAGGTCGTAGAAGGGATTGCCAACACCTTTGGCGGCACTGCCAAGGTGACTTACACGCGCGGCGTTCCGGTCACGATCAATGCCGAAGAGCAGACAGGCTTTGCTGCCGAGGCCGCCGTCTCGGTCGGTGGCAGCTGTGATGAGGCTCCGATGGTGATGGGGGGCGAGGATTTCTCGTTCATGCTGGAAGAACGCCCCGGCGCATTTATTGTGTTGGGTAACGGCGACAGCGCCGGGCTGCACCACCCCGAATACAACTTTAATGACGAGATCATCCCCGTGGGGTGTTCTTGGTTTGCCGAAATGGTCGAGCGCCGGATGCCGGCTGCTTGAGAGATCGCAGGAGAGAGAAGAGATGCCAGTAAAAAACCGCTTTGCCGAATTACAGGATGAAATCACCGCGTGGCGGCGCGACATACACGAAAACCCCGAGATCCTGTTTGAAACCCATCGCACCAGCGCTCTGGTCGCCGACAAACTGAAAGAGTTCGGCTGTGACGAGGTCGTGACCGGCATTGGTCGCACCGGTGTCGTAGGTGTGATCAAGGGTAAGGCCGACACCAAGGGGAAGGTTGTCGGCCTGCGCGCCGATATGGATGCGTTGCCTATTCACGAGGCGACGGGGCTCGACTATGCCTCAAAAACCGATGGGGCTATGCATGCCTGCGGTCATGACGGACACACAGCGATGCTGCTCGGCGCGGCGAAATACCTGTCGGAGACGCGCAATTTCGACGGGACCGTCGTGGTCATCTTCCAGCCAGCCGAAGAGGGCGGCGGCGGTGGCCGAGAGATGTGCGACGACGGAATGATGGACCGTTGGAACATTCAGGAGGTCTATGGGATGCACAACTGGCCGGGTAAACCAGTTGGCAGTTTCTCGATCCGTCCTGGGTCTTTCTTTGCGGCGACCGATCAGTTCGACATCACGTTCGAAGGGCGGGGCGGTCACGCCGCGAAGCCACATGAGACGGTGGATACGACCGTGATGACTGCTCAGGCGGTTTTAGCGCTTCAGACCATTTCTTCGCGCAATGCAGACCCGATTGATCAGGTGGTGGTGTCGGTAACCTCGTTCGAGACCTCGTCAAAAGCATTCAACGTCATTCCGCAGACCGTTCAGATCAAAGGCACGGTTCGCACCATGAGCAAAGAGATGCGCGATCTGGCCGAGCAGCGGATCAACGAGATTTGCAATGGTGTCGCCGCAACCTTCGGGGGTACGGTGGATGTGACTTACATTCGTGGCTATCCGGTCATGGTGAACAGCGACGAGCAGACTGAATTTGCAGCTGACGTCGCGCGGTCCGTGTCCGGTGATTGCGAAGACGCGCCGCTGGTCATGGGGGGCGAAGATTTCGCCTTCATGCTCGAAGAACGCCCGGGCGCTTACATACTTGTGGGCAATGGCGATACTGCGATGGTGCACCACCCGGAATATAATTTTAACGACGAAGCGATCCCTGCTGGCTGTAGCTGGTGGGCCGAGATTGTCGAGCAGCGGATGCCGGCGGCCTGATCGAAAGCTTGGATGCGAGGGATCAACCTCTCGCACTCCCTATGACGACTTAGCCAGGTGAAGATGGATCTTGCGCGGCGGTAAGGGTCAGCGCCTGACACAGAGTGTCAGTCACCTCATCCAAAGCAGATTTCTGTGTGTTGACGCAGGTCTGTGCCGCATTACGGGCCGCTGCAAGCGCGTTGTTGTCTGATAGCCACAGGGCGATGGCTTCGTTCAGTTCGACTGCCGTGCGCGCTTCGACGGCTCCACCGGTTTCAATCAGCGGGGCAAAGGTTTCGGCGAAGTTGAAATAGCCGGGTCCGGTGATGACAGCGGCCCCAGCCTGTGCGGGTTCAAAGGGGTTGTGGCCTCCGATTTCCTTCAGTGAACCACCCAGAAAAACAATGGGGCATAGGGCATACCAAGTGCCCAATTCACCCAGCGTATCCGCGACGTAAACCTGTGTTTGCGCGGTGATCGGCTGACCTTTGCTTCGCAAGGCGCCAGTCAAAGTCGCATTAGAGATAAGGTCTGTAACCTCGTCCCGACGCTCTGGGTGGCGGGGGATCAGCAGCAGCAGCAGGTCCGGCCAGCGTTTTAGCAGTTCGGCGTGGGCGGCCAGAACGGTTTCTTCCTCGCCAGCGTGGGTCGAACTGGCGATCCAAATCGGACGGCTTGCTATCTGGGACTTGATCTCAGTCAGCGTCGCATCATCGACCGGCAAAGGGTCGGACATGGCCTTGAGGTTGGTTCCGGGGCGCACGCGATCGGCAGGCGCGCCCATACTGAGAAGATTGGCTGCCGTCCTGTCATTCTGTGTCAGAAACACCCGAAATTTGTTCAGAAGAAAGCGCGCGGTCTTGGGTCGTTTCTTCCACCCGGCTACGGATTTCTCCGACAAGCGAGCATTTAGCAATGCCAAAGGCATGTCCCGTTCCGCGCTTTCAACGATCAGCCGTGGCCAGATCTCGCTTTCGACGAATATCCCGGCGTCCGGTTGCCAATGATTCAGAAACCGACGCACAGGGCCCGCAGTATCCAGTGGCGGATACTGATGCCGCGTACGTCGTGGCAACCGTTTTTCGATCAACGCGGCAGAGGTAGGCGTGCCCGAGGTGATCAGAAACTCGGCATCCGGCAACCGGTTTCCCAAGCGTTTTATCAAGCTGAGAACAGAGAGGCTTTCCCCGACGCTGGCCGCATGAAACCAGATCAGGCGACCAGTCGGACGGGGCAGGCTGGCATGGCCAAGCCTTTCTCTTTGACGTTGGGCGGGAACGCCTGCCGTTTCCAACTTTTTGCGAACCGTGCGCCAGACCAGTGGCGACAGCAGAGAAGTTGCCGTGCAATAGGTCTTGTAGATCAGCGTCGGACGCGTGTCCCCTGAGGGCATATCATCCGCCTGTATGGCTCATGTGGCGCGTCATCTGACCATCGACCGCTTGACGGGAGTAATCGAAATCATGTCCCTTGGGCTTGAGGTTGATCGCAGCGCGGATCGCGTGTTCCAGCGGTTCCTCGGTGTTTGGGTGATCGCGCAGCGGACCGCGCAGATCGGCCATGTCTTCCTGTCCAAGGCACATGTACAGCTCGCCCGTGCAGGTCAGGCGCACGCGGTTGCAGCTTTCGCAGAAATTGTGGGACAGCGGTGTGATGAAGCCGATCTTCTGACCTGTTTCCTCAAGCCGGACATAGCGCGCAGGACCGCCCGTGCGTTCGGCTAGATCTGTCACGCTGTAGTGGTTTTCGTATTCCTTGCGCACATCCTTGAGCGACCAATACTGATCCAGACGGTCTTCGTTTCCGATGTCGCCCATCGGCATAACCTCGATCCAGGTCAGATCCATATCACGCTCGGTACACCATTCGGTTATTCGGGGCAGCTCTTCTTCGTTAAAACCTTTCAACGCCACCGCATTGATCTTAATCCGCAGACCGGCTTTTTGGGCCGCGTCGATGCCATTCAACACCTGCTTCAGACGACCCCAACGGGTGATATTGGCAAACTTGTCTTCGTCCAGCGTATCCAGAGAGACATTCACCCGACGTACCCCGGCGGCATAAAGATCGTCCGAGAACCGGTGTAGCTGCGAACCATTGGTGGTCAGCGTCAGCTCTTTCAAAGCGCCACTTTCGAGGTGTCGGGTCATGCTGTTGAAAAACGTCATGATGTTGCGGCGTACCAAGGGCTCGCCCCCGGTGATGCGCAGCTTTTCAACGCCCATGTGGACAAAGGTCGAGCACATGCGGTCAAGCTCTTCCAGCGTCAGCAGGTCTTTCTTCGGCAGAAAGTTCATGTTTTCCGACATGCAATAGACACAGCGGAAATCGCAGCGGTCCGTGACGGAGACGCGGAGATAGGTGATGGCGCGGGCAAACGGGTCGATAAGCGGAGCTGTCATGGCCCATAGGTAAATCGGCAACCCCACCGCGGCAAGAGCGATCTGCGCTTTGGTCTGGTACAGATGGGCGCAGGTCGATAGAAATCGGGCATGAGACATGCGCTGTTGTCACTGATTGTTTTGGTTTCGGGCTGCGATGCGGTTCGCTCAACTTCGGATCGGTTGTTCGGTGGCGCCGAACCGCAGCCAGATACCGTGCCTGTCGTGGCCGAGGCTGAACCCCAGGCTCAGCCCGTAGTTTCAGCTGAAACCGGCTGGACCGGAGCCCGGAGAACGATTGCTGGTTTGGGCGATCCAAATACGCCCGGCCGCTGGCTGCAAACCCCTTTGGTCGAAAGCGAAATCAACGGTCGAATTGTTGTTCCGAAAACCGGTGCGCAGGCTTACGTAGCCCTGGTCCCGGCACCAGGCCCGGCAGGAGGCGGAAGCCGATTGTCGCTGGACGCGATGCGCGCGTTGTTGCTGCCGTTTGACGAACTGGTCGAGCTTGAAGTTTATTCCAACTGATCGCGCAGGTACTTGCCAGCTTCCTTGCGGGCAAAGGGTTTCATGGCGTCGCCGTACTTATTCAAGAACGAAATCACACGCGCTGGGTCATGTTTGGAAAGCTCGCGTAGCCACCAGGCTATTGATTTTTGAATGAACCAATCCCGGTCGGGGACATAACCTGCTGCCCATTCCAGAATGCGGTCGCGTCGAAGAAGGTCTTCGGATTTGGGATGGTTCTGCTTGGTCCAGGGCAGGGTGGCAACCAAAGCTGCACGGCGGGTCCACATGTGATCCGATCTTGTCCAGGCTTCGACCTGATCCAGACGGGCTGGGTCAGCAGTCAGTCGTTTCTGCATGGCCATGCAGGCGTGATCGGCCACGGCCCAGGCGTCGAAGTCCGGCAGCCAGCTCTGCAGCAAATTCCAGACTGCGTCATCCGGCCTGATCCGTGCCTGTGTCAGCAGCTTGGCAGCAGCCAGTCGACCCTCGTGGATGTTGGTTCGCCACAGGGCCTTGCCCAATGTTACCCGGTCGGGTACCGACAATTCCTGCCGCCATGACTTGGTCAAATCGTTCAGAATCGGGTTTGCGACGCCCAGATAGGAGCGCTTGACCTTGTGATAGGCGGCCATTTGCACAGCGCGTTCCGGGTCGGCATGTGCCTTGATCTGATCCAGATAGCCGTCCGGTATCATTTGACGGGAGCCCCGGTGGGTTTGCCGTCGATGGTATTTTGGTTCTTTTCAACCCAATAGGCCCGGATATCGTCGTCCGACTTGCCATCCACCCATTTCTGCATCGTGTCCCGATCCGATTTGTACTCCATGAACGGCACGGCATAGCCACAGGACGTCTGCACGAGGTCAATCGACACGTCATATATCTGGCGTGCGCTGCGGTGATCAGGGAAATACTCGGCAAGCTCGGCCCAGCCGTCATCTGTGGTGTGGATCGTCCGTGCGGTCCCATAAGTACGCAGGATCAGCGGGCGGGTTGTGAATGAGCACCACATCAGGGTCATACGGTTGGTTTCAAGCAAGTGCCCTGCTGTTTCATTTCCACTTCCGGTCAGGTTCATCCAAGCAATTCTGTTCGGTCCCAGAACGCGCAACGAATCCATGCCCTTGGGAGAGATATTGACCCGTCCCTCAGGCCCCGCGGTTCCAACAAAGAACATGTGCTGTTCTTCGATGAACTTACGATGGACATCGTCCAGTTCCGGGAATTGCTTGGCCACCTGTCACTCCACCGTCACGGATTTTGCCAGGTTACGAGGCTGATCCACATCCGTGCCCTTGGCAACAGCGGTGTGATAGGCAAGCAATTGCGCGGGCACCGAATACAGGATCGGGGTCAGGCTTTGGTGGACATGAGGCATTCTTATCGTGCTCCAGACGCCATCCTCGGCCTGTGAGATACCGTCATCATCCGAAACAAGGATCACCTTCCCCTTGCGTGCCATCACCTCCTGCATGTTCGAAACGGTCTTGTCGAAGACGGCGTCGCGCGGGGCCATGACGACGACCGGCATATGCTTGTCAATCAAGGCGATGGGGCCGTGTTTCAATTCGCCGGATGCATAACCTTCGGCGTGTATATAGCTGATTTCTTTCAATTTCAGTGCGCCCTCCATCGCCAACGGGTACATTAGTCCGCGCCCTAGAAACAGGACGTCGCGCGCCTCGGACAAGCGTTGGGCGGATTTCCGGATGGCGGGGTTCTGGTCCAGCGCGGTGTTCAGAACCGAGGGCAATCCGCGCAGGGCTGCGGCGTGATCGGCCAGTTCCTCGTCGGTCAGGGTGCCCCGGTCGGCTGCCGCCTTCAACGCCAGCATCAGCAAAACACTCAGCTGGCAGGTAAATGCCTTGGTCGAAGCGACACCGATCTCAACACCCGCGTGAATCGGCAGCGCGATATCGCTTTCCCGGGCAATCGAGCTTTCTGGGACATTTACGACCGAAACGATCTTGTCCGCTTTGCCTTCGCAGTAGCGCAAGGCTGCTAGTGTATCTGCCGTTTCGCCGGACTGGCTGACGAACAATGCCAGCGTGCGGCCGGGGATCGGGGGTTCACGATAGCGGAACTCGCTGGCGATATCGACCTCGACCGGCATTTTGGCCAGCTGTTCGAACCAGTATTTGGCGGTTAGACAGGCATAGAATGCGGTACCGCAAGCCACCATGGTCAAGCGATCCAACTTGGTGAAGTCCAGATCAGCATCTGGCAACACCACACTGCTGCCTCCGGTCGGCAAGTAGGACCGGATCGCCTCGGCTACAACGACAGGCTGCTCGGCGATTTCCTTTGCCATGAAGTGCTTGTGGCCGCCCTTGTCGGTGCGCGTCTGGTCCAGTTTGATCCGGCGGATTTCGCGGTTGGCGATTTCACCGGCCTCGTTGCGAATTTCCAGCGAAGTGCGTGTCAGAACCGCCCGGTCACCTTCTTCCAGATAGGTGATCCGATCTGTGAGCGGCGCCAGCGCAATCGCATCGGATCCCACGAACATTTCGCCATCGCCGTGACCGACCGCCAGGGGCGATCCCTTGCGTGCTGCAACGATCAGATCGTCCTCACCATCGAACAGAAAAGCCAGTGCGAAGGCTCCGTTCAGACGATCGATTGTTTGGAACGCAGCTTCCACGGGCGACAGACCAGTACGCATATAGTGTTCCGTGAGAAGGGCGACCGTTTCGGTGTCCGTCTCCGTCTTGAAATCGATTCCGTTCTCGGCCAGTTCCTCACGCAATTCGCGGTAGTTCTCGACGATGCCATTATGCACCACGGCCACTGGCCCGGCTTTGTGGGGATGGGCGTTGCTGACAGAAGGGGCGCCGTGGGTGGCCCAGCGTGTATGGCCGATGCCAGATTTGCCGGGCAAAGGTTCATGCACCAGCAAATCGCTGAGGTTGACCAGTTTTCCGACAGCGCGCCGCCGCCCGAGCTGGCCTTTGTTGACCGTCGCGATACCTGCACTGTCGTATCCACGGTATTCCAGCCGCTTTAGTGACTCGACCAGAATGGGGGCCGCCTCGTGCTGGCCTAATACGCCTACAATTCCACACATAATTCAGGCTCCTTTGTCGCGGCGAGCCTTTTTCGCCTTTAACATTTCAAACAATTTACGAGCATAACCGGATTTGTTGTCCTGCCGGGCGCGGGCCACGGCAAGGGCATCGGGCTCGACATCCCGCGTCACTACCGTGCCGGTCGCAGTCATTGCGCCGTCTCCCAATGTGACGGGTGCAACCAGCATCGTGTTGGACCCGACAAAGACACCTTCGCCAATGGTTGTTTTGTGTTTCATCACCCCATCGTAGTTGCAGGTGATCGTACCGGCTCCGATATTTGACGCCGCGCCAACCGAGGCGTCACCGATATAGCTGAGGTGATTGACCTTGGCGCCTTCGGCAATCTCGGCATTCTTGATTTCGACGAAATTTCCGATGCGTGCGTTTTCAGCCAGTTCCGCACCCGGGCGCAGACGCGCGTAGGGGCCCACAATGGCACCGCGGCTGACATGGCAGCCTTCGAGATGGGAAAAGGCTCGGATCGTTGCACCACTTTCGATGGTTACCCCGGGGCCGAAAACTACGTTAGGTTCTATCACGGTGTCGCGGCCGATGATGGTATCTGCGGCCAAATATACCGTTTCGGGAGCCATCAGAGTTACGCCCAGATCCAGCAGCTCATTGCGTGCCCGGGCCTGGAATACGGCGTCGGCAGCAGCCAGGTCCGCCCGCGAATTGATACCTAGTGTCTGGGCTTCGTCACAGGCGACGGCAGTCACTTTCAACTCGCGATTGCGCGCTATCTCGACCACATCGGTTAGATAGTACTCGCCCGCGGCGTTGTCGTTGCTGACCGCGTCAATCAGAGAAAATAACGTTTCGGCATCACACGCCAAAAGGCCCGAGTTGCAGAAGGTTATGGCGCGTTCTTCTTCCGATGCTTCCTTGAACTCGACGATCCGCTCCAGCGCCTCACCATCCATCACCAAGCGGCCGTAACGCGCGGGATCGGCTGCGTTGAACCCCAGAATGACCAGATCGTTTTCAGCCCGGGCCGCGACCATCCGTTCCAGAGTGTCAGGCTGCAAAAACGGGGTGTCGCCATAGAGAACCACGATATCGCCCGAGAACCCCTCCAGCGCTGCGCGGGCTTGGGCGACGGCATGGGCAGTTCCAAGCTGGTCGTCCTGAACCGCAATTTGGGTCGTATCATCTTCGGCGGCGGCCACTTTTCCCACTGCCTCGGCACCGTGTCCGGTAACAATGACGGTGCGTTCAGGCGATAGAACTGCACCGGCGCGCATTGCATGAATCAACATCGGTGCCTGGGCAATTGGGTGCAGAACTTTTGGAATATCCGAATTCATCCTGGTGCCTTTTCCGGCTGCAAGGATGACAAGGGCAATACTCATGAACTCGTTTTCTCTTTTGTTTTGTTGCTGACCGTTTTATCCGCTGGGGGCAAAGTCGCAAGCGGTTCAGCCATCAAAGAAGATTGCCGTTTGCAACAGTACTTGGCGGAAACTCGCCGGAACGGAGGCAGAATGCGTACGGTGATCTTTGATCTCGACGGAACATTGGCGGACACGTCGGGCGATTTGTTGGCCGCAGCTAATCATTGTTTCCGGCAGATGGGTCATGGCGATGTCCTGAACCGTCCGCAGGACGCGGCGATTGCCCTGCGCGGTGGTCGTATGATGCTGACCCATGGGTTGGAAAGGGTCGGGGCCTATGCAGAAAACACAGTGACAGACTACTACCCCGTGCTGCTTGAGGCTTATGCGCAGGCTATTGACACACACACGCAGTTTTATCCCGGCGCGCTTGAGGCGGTAGATGCTCTGAAGGCGGCAGGGTATGGCGTGGGCATCTGCACCAACAAACCCGAAGCACTGGCTGACCTGCTTTTGACCCGCATGGGGGTGCGCGCGCAATTTTCCTCGTTGGTGGGGGCGGATACTTTGCCGGTGCGCAAGCCAAACCCCGAGCCACTGCGCGAGGCCGCACGGCGGGCTGGCGGGCATCCGGATCATTGCGTGTTGATCGGCGACTCTGACACCGACCGCAACACAGCGCGCGCAGCTGGTGTACCCTCGGTGCTTGTCACATTTGGCCCATCCGGTGAAGATATGGCGGCGCTGGAGCCTGAGGCGTTACTGCATCATTTCGACGATCTTTTGGAAATGGTGCCGTGTCTCATCGGTGTTTCTGCATGATCCCTTGACCCTGCTTCGTAGCAGCTCCAAAACTACGCCATGACCGAGATATTCACGGGTAGCTTTACCCAGCAGGAACCCATTCCCGATGAGTCGATCGAAGCCGCTCTGGCCGTTATGCGCCATGGGCGGCTGCATCGCTACAACGTGGCGCCGGGCGAGTTGGGTGAGACCGCATTGCTGGAACAGGAATTCGCGGCGCAGATGGATGCGAAATACTGCTTGGCCGTGGCGTCGGGCGGGTATGCGCTGGCCACAGCGCTGCGGGCGATAGGCGTGCAGCCCGGCGATCCGGTGCTTACCAACGCTTTTACGTTGGCTCCGGTTCCGGGGGCCATTGCCTCAATTGGGGGCAGGCCGGTTTTTGTCGGAGTCACCGAGGACCTGACGATCGATTTGGACGATCTTGAGGCCAAACTGCCTTTGGCGCGGGTGCTGATGCTCAGCCACATGCGCGGACATTTGTGTGACATGGATCGGTTGATGCAGATCTGCGATGCGGCAGGTGTGGTTGTGATCGAAGATTGCGCGCACACCATGGGCGCAGCTTGGCGCGGGCAGATGTCGGGACGGCAAGGGGCCATCGGTTGCTATTCGTGCCAGACCTACAAACACGTCAATTCCGGCGAAGGCGGCTTGCTGATCACCGACGATGAGGAATTGGCAGCCAAGGCGACCATGCTGTCCGGATCATACATGCTTTACGAACGCCATCTTGCAGCACCTGCGCCCGAGGTATTTGAGAGGATCAAATACACCACCCCCAACGTGTCAGGCCGCATGGACAACCTGCGCGCGGCCATTTTACGCCCGCAACTGCGTGATCTCGCCCGGCAGATCCGTCGTTGGAATGAGCGATACGTCAAGATCGAGAATGGGCTGCGCGGCACGCCGGGCTTGACGATTGTCGAACGGCCTGAGACCGAGACATATGTCGGATCGTCCATCCAGTTCTTGCTGCTGGACTGGACGAGCGAGCGCATCACCGAAGTGATCCGCCGTTGTGCGGCCCGAGGCGTGGAACTGAAGTGGTTCGGCGGCGCCGAGCCCAGCGGGTTCACCTCACGCTACGACAGTTGGCGTTATGCGGAGAGTGAGCCCATGCCATCCAGCGACCGTGTGCTGGCGGGAATCATCGATATGCGGGTGCCGCTGACTTTCTCGCTGGAAGATTGTGAGGTGATTGCCCGCATCATTCGGACGGAAGTCGGAGCTGTCTACCAGTCGTAATCCAGCGGAGTGCGCCTGCGGCGCACGCTTTTTTCAATTGGAAATGCCGTCCCTCCGGGGCGGCATTTCTTGTTTGCCCCGCTGGTTCGCCGCAAAGATTGACCGTTTGAGGATTCGCTGTTATTCAGTTATTGAACACTTGTTCATTAAAGTTCAGGGGAGAGCGCGAATGTTTATGGCGACGATGCAATTTGATCTGGGTGAGGACGTCAACGCCCTGCGCGAGATGGTCCACCGCTGGGCGCAAGAGCGGGTCAAGCCAATGGCCGCCGAAATCGATTCCTCGAACGCCTTCCCAAATGAGCTATGGAAGGAAATGGGTGATCTTGGCCTGCTGGGTATTACTGTGCCCGAGGAATTTGGCGGCGCGGGCATGTCCTACCTGGCACATACAGTCGCCGTGGAAGAGGTTGCGCGGGCATCGGCCTCGGTTTCGTTATCCTATGGGGCGCATTCGAATCTTTGTGTCAACCAGATCAAGCTGAACGGGTCTGCCGAGCAAAAGCAGAAATACCTGCCGCGCCTGATATCAGGTGAGCATGTGGGTGCGTTGGCTATGTCCGAACCTTCTGCGGGTTCCGATGTCGTGTCGATGAAGCTGCGAGCTGAAAAACGGAATGATCATTACAGGCTGAACGGAAGCAAATACTGGATCACCAATGGTCCGGACGCGGATACGCTTGTGGTTTACGCCAAGACTGATCCGGAAGCTGGTTCCAAGGGGATTACCGCCTTTCTAATCGAGAAAGAAATGAAAGGCTTTTCGACCTCTCCTCATTTCGACAAGCTGGGGATGCGCGGGTCGAACACGGCCGAGCTGATCTTTGAAGATGTCGAAGTGCCATTCGAAAACGTGCTGGGCGAAGAGGGCAGGGGTGTCGCTGTTCTGATGTCCGGTCTGGACTATGAGCGTGTCGTGCTGGCTGGTATCGGAACAGGGATCATGGCTGCCTGTCTGGATGAAGTCATGCCGTACCTCGCCGAACGAAAGCAGTTTGGCAAACCGATCGGTAGTTTCCAGCTAATGCAGGGAAAGATCGCGGATATGTACACCGCGATGAACTCGGCCCGTGCTTACGTTTACGAGGTCGCTAAAGCCTGTGACCGTGGAGATGTCACACGGCAGGATGCGGCGGCGTGCTGCCTTTACGCCTCTGAGCAGGCAATGGTGCAGGCGCATCAGGCTGTTCAAGCCATGGGTGGTGCAGGCTTCCTGTCGGATGCCGCGGTCAGTCGAATTTTTCGGGATGCCAAGCTGATGGAAATTGGCGCCGGCACAAGCGAAATCCGCCGTATGCTGATTGGGCGGGAAATGATGAACAAAGTGCTCTGAATGAAAACGCCTCGCATACGAGGCAACTGCGAGGCGTTTCAATCATAGGATCAGAAGCGATGGACGTAAGACACGCCAATCAGCCACGGATCGATATCGGCTTTGCCGATGTAGTTGCCGTCCAATGTGACGTCCGAGTTGATGTCGAACCAGCGCACGTTGAGGCGCACGGCACCTTTTTCGGTGACCATATAGTCCAGACCAGCCTGCAGCGAGACACCAAACGAGTCATCAACCTTCAGATCGCCCAGAGGAGACTGTTCGTCGAAGAAGATCGTGTAGTTCAGGCCAGCGCCGACATAGGGCTTCCACGCGCTGTTGGTCGGGATGTGATAGTTCAGCGACAGAGTGGGCGGCAGCTGCTTGACGCTGCCCGCGTCGAGGCTGCCGCCAAGGGTGATGTCATGCTCGAAAGGTGTCGCGGCCAACAGCTCGATACCCAGGTTATCGCGGATGAAATACTCGGCGGTGAAGATCGGGCGAGTATCCGAGTCGATGGTGGCTTTTGCCCCAGCCAGTGTGCCGTTGTCGGATTTCGGGTCCAGGTAGCCGACTCCGATGCCGAGGGTCCAGTCTCCCTGCGACTGGGCCAGAGCCGGAGCGGCCAGAGCGACGAGAGCGGAGGACAGGGTCAAAGCGGCGAGCTTATTGGTCATATTCATGCCTTTACTTCTGTTGATGTGGGTTTTGTGCCGGTCAGACGCGCGTCCGACTCTGATCTGCATCAAGAACGCGCGGAATTTTCGCCGCGCTGTGGCGTTGAAAGCGTCATAAAAACAAGGGTTTGTGGTCGTGATTGGCGCTGAGTGCATACCCGGTTTGCGTCAGGAGGGGGGCTGGGACTTGCCAGCACGCCTGAACATGGCGCGCCAATGTCTGAATCAAGCACCTGAACATGTTGCGCTGATTGATCTCACGTCTTCTCAGATTGTGTCTGTAACGTACGGGCAATTGGCGCGGATGACAGACAGAGTCGCTCAGGCGCTGCTGCGCAAGGTCCAGCCGGGGGACCGGGTAGGTGTTCTGCTCAGCCAGTCTCCGTGGTGTGCCGCGGCGCATCTTGCGATCTGGAAAATCGGTGCGATCTCGGTGCCATTGTTTAAGTTGTTCAAACGTGACGCGCTGGCCTCGCGGGTTGGTGATGCAGGCGCGCGATTGGTTTTGACCGATGCCGAGGGTGCCGCGTTGCTGAGCGATCTGGCGGAACCTTTGCTTGTGGATCAAATCCCAGAGGCTTCTGGCACGGTACCGTTTGTTGACACCGGCCCGGAAGACCCGGCGGTTCTGATATATACGTCGGGGACCACCGGCAGCCCCAAGGGTGCCTTGCACGGGCATCGGGTGTTGACCGGCCACTTGCCGGGCGTGTCGATCAGCCATAACCACCTGCGCGATGGCGATTGCCTCTGGACACCTGCCGATTGGGCTTGGATCGGCGGGCTGTTCGACGTGTTGATGCCGGGTCTGGCGTTCGGCATTCCGGTCGTGGCCGCACGGCTGGAGAAATTCTCGCCTGAGGCCTGCGTTGATGTGATCGAGCAGGGCGGTGTGCGCAACGTGTTCTTCCCTCCGACCGCTCTGCGGATGCTCAAGGCAACGGATCAGTCAATTCCAGGGTTGCGCTCTGTCGCCTCGGGCGGCGAGCCGTTGGGAGCCGAGATGCTGGCCTGGGGCGAACAGGCGTTCGGCCTGACGATCAACGAGTTCTATGGCCAGACGGAATGCAACATGGTCGTGTCCTCCTGCGCCGAGGATTTCCCGGTGCGTCCCGGCTGTATCGGTAAACCGGTTCCGGGGCATGAAGTGGCGGTGATCGACGCGGACGGCCAGAGAACCAACGAGGAGGGCGACGTGGCCATCCGGCGCGGCTCTGCCTCGATGCTGCTGAAATACTGGAACCGGCCCGAGGCAACGGCAGAGAAGTTCCGGGGTGACTGGCTGATCACTGGTGACCGCGGCGTGTGGGAGGGCGATTATCTGCGCTTTGTGGGCCGCGATGATGATGTGATTACCTCGTCCGGTTATCGGATTGGCCCGGCGGAGATTGAGGATTGCTTGTTAACCCACCCGGCAGTGGCGACGGTCGGCGTGGTTGGCAAGCCCGACCCGCTGCGGACCGAGATCGTGAAGGCTTATGTTGTGCTGAAGCCGGGGGGCGAGGCCACAGGCCCGGAACTACAGGATTGGGTCAAGGATCGTCTGGCGCAGTATTCCTATCCGCGCGAAGTGGCGTTTCTTGAGGAGTTGCCGATGACGGTGACCGGGAAGGTGATCCGGAAGGAATTGAGGGCGCGGGCGGTATTGGAAATTGAAACGCAGAAGTGGTCAAAATCATGAATAAGCCATTTTGGTCAATGATAGTTGCACTGCTCGTTCCTGCTGCGGTGCTTGGGGCGGATGATAGCACGGGTCAAGCTTTGGAGCCGGTCACCGGGGTAGAAGACTGGTTCGATGGGTGTACGCAACTTAGCAAAACAACGGTGATGTCTGTTCCAAAGATGACGCTGGATTTGGATTGTGTTGCATCCACCTTGGATTATTGCACAGATAATCAAGAGAACTCTTACCAGGAAATTTGCTACGAGATTTTGATTGAGCACATTCGTCTCAGAAGTGCAGAAATTTCGAAAAAATTACCAGCGATCCCGAACTTAAAGGGCTTCAAGCGCTCCTTTTACGCGAATGCACGGCGGCGAGCAGCCGAAGTTTCTCAAACAGAATGTGACACCGACATGTCTGAAAATAAGTGCCAATTAATAGATGCTGCTACGAAGTGGCTGGATCTGCGATTTGCCGAACGGCTTCTGGAAGGCGAACAAGAATGAAACTCACATCCAAAGCCATGCCCGCCTCCGAGGGCTTCAAGACAAACCGCGCTGCCCATCTGGACGCGCTGGCGCAAATCTCTGCCGCTGCCGAGGCCGCGCGGATGGGGGGTGGTGAGAAATCCCGGGCGCGTCATGAAACCCGTGGCAAGATGCTGCCCCGGCGTCGGGTGGCGAACCTGCTGGACCCGGGCTCTCCGTTCCTTGAAATCGGGGCGACGGCGGCGCATGGGATGTATGGCGATGCAGCCCCCAGTGCCGGTGTCATCGCAGGTATTGGCCGGGTGCAGGGGCGCGAAGTCATGGTGGTTTGCAACGACGCTACCGTGAAGGGCGGCACCTATTACCCGATGACGGTCAAGAAGCACCTGCGCGCGCAGGAAGTGGCTGAGGAAAACCACCTGCCTTGTATCTATCTGGTAGATAGCGGCGGCGCGAACCTGCCCAATCAGGATGAGGTCTTCCCGGATCGCGACCACTTTGGCCGCATATTCTTTAATCAGGCGCGGATGAGCGCCAAGGGCATCCCTCAGATCGCGGTGGTCATGGGGTCGTGTACGGCAGGCGGGGCTTATGTTCCGGCCATGTCCGATGTGACGATCATCGTCAAGGAACAGGGCACGATTTTTCTGGCCGGTCCGCCTCTGGTCAAGGCTGCGACCGGTGAGGTTGTCAGTTCCGAAGATCTTGGTGGCGGCGATGTGCACACGCGTCTGTCAGGTGTGGCCGATTATCTGGCCGAGGATGATGCCCACGCGCTGGCGCTGGCGCGTCGTGCCGTCGGGTCGTTGGGCGGAGCCAATTTGAAGCCTACCCTTCAGTTCGAAGCGCCCGAGGACCCGGCCTATGACCCCGACGAAATTCTGGGCGTGGTCCCCGCCGATCTGCGTACGCCATACGATATCCGCGAGGTGATTGCGCGGCTGGTCGATGGCTCGCGTTTCGATGAGTTCAAACCTCGGTTCGGTGAAACGCTGGTGACCGGCTTTGCCCATGTCAAAGGCTGCCCTGTCGGGATCATCGCCAATAATGGCGTGCTGTTCTCGGAGGCCGCCCAGAAGGGTGCGCATTTCGTCGAATTATGCTCGCAGCGCAAGACACCGCTGGTCTTCCTGCAAAACATCACTGGCTTCATGGTCGGGCGGAAATACGAGAACGAAGGTATCGCACGGCATGGGGCCAAGATGGTCACAGCGGTGGCGACTACCTCGGTGCCGAAAATCACCATGTTGGTGGGTGGTTCGTTTGGGGCCGGAAATTACGGCATGGCGGGGCGCGCCTATCAGCCGCGCTTTCTGTGGACCTGGCCAAACTCGCGCATCTCGGTCATGGGTGGCGAGCAGGCCGCTGGCGTTCTGGCCACCGTCAAACGCGACGGGATCGAACGGCAGGGCGGCACATGGTCCGCCGAGGAAGAGGCCGAATTCAAACGCCCGACGCTGGACATGTTCGAGGAACAATCCCATCCGCTCTATGCTTCGGCACGGCTATGGGATGACGGCATCATCGACCCGCGCAAAAGCCGCGATGTCCTTGCCCTGTCGCTGAGTGCAGCACTGAACGCCCCGATCGAGGAGACACGTTTCGGCGTGTTCAGGATGTAAGATGAGCGATGCATTGAAAAAGCTGAAAGATCGCTTTCCCGGGGCGCAAACTTTCAAGTTCGGTGACAATCGTGCTTTGTGTGATGAATTGCTGGAACTGGTCCGCGTTGGAAAGAAAACTGCAACGTGTGGCGCGCTCAAGGATTTTTCTGATGGGGATGACGAAATGCCGAAGCCCGGCCGACGCGACATCGCGTTGGATTGGGACAACCGGCCTGCTTTGATTATCGAAACGGTCGACGTAACCATCGAAAGATATTGCGATGTATCCGAAGATTTCGCTTTGGCCGAGGGTGAGAATGACACCCTTGACGGTTGGCGCGAAGGACATCGCAGGTATTTCGAGCGAAACGGCGGGTTTGATCCGGAGATGGAACTGGTGTGTGAGCGGTTTCGTCTCGTCGAAGATTTGGCAAGGGAAGGGTGATCGCCAATGTTCAATAAAATCCTGATTGCCAATCGCGGTGAAATTGCCTGTCGCGTCATGGAAAGCGCGCAATCGATGGGTGTCTCCTGCGTCGCAGTTTACTCTGACGCGGATGCTGCGTCGAAACATGTGCAGATGGCGGATGAGGCGATCCATATTGGTGGCGCGGCCCCCGCTGAAAGCTATCTGAAGGGCGACGTGATAATTCAGGCCGCGCTAGACACAGGCGCTCAGGCGATCCATCCCGGCTATGGCTTCCTGTCCGAGAACCCGGAATTCGTAGATGCGGTTGAGGCCGCTGGCCTGACATTCATAGGCCCGTCAGCAGATGCGATCCGCAAGATGGGTCTAAAGGATGCCGCCAAGGTTCTTATGGAGCAGGCGGGTGTGCCGGTCGTGCCGGGCTATCACGGAGACAATCAAGACCCCGAGCATCTGTCGGGTGCGGCGGATGCCATCGGTTATCCGGTGTTGATCAAGGCCGTAGCGGGCGGTGGCGGCAAGGGGATGCGGCTGGTTGAGCGTCCTCAGGACTTTGCTGCGGCGCTCGACAGCGCCCGGGGCGAGGCGCAGACGGCTTTCGGCAACGACGCGGTGCTGGTCGAGAAATATGTCGCCAAGCCGCGCCATATCGAGGTGCAGGTATTTGGCGACGGAACGCACGCAGTGCACTTGTTCGAGCGCGACTGTTCCTTGCAGCGTCGCCATCAGAAAGTAATCGAAGAGGCTCCGGCCCCTGGCATGACGCCAGAGATGCGCGAGGCGATGGGGCAAGCAGGTGTGCGCGCCGCCGAGGCCATTGGCTATAAGGGTGCCGGGACCGTCGAGTTTATCGTTGATGCCTCGGACGGTTTGCGCCCGGACCGGTTCTGGTTCATGGAAATGAACACGCGCCTTCAGGTGGAACACCCGGTTACCGAGGCCATCACCGGCATTGATCTGGTAGAATGGCAGTTGCGGGTAGCTTCCGGAGAGACTCTGCCGAAACAGCAAGATGAGTTGTCCATAAACGGGCACTCGTTTGAAGCGCGTCTTTATGCTGAAGACGTGCCCAAGGGGTTCCTGCCTGCAACGGGAACGTTAACTCATCTGGCGTTTCCGGCAGAGTGCCGGGCCGATAGCGGTGTGAGAGCAGGTGACACCATCAGCCCTTGGTACGATCCGATGATCGCCAAGGTCACTGTTCATGGACCGACGCGTGCCGTAGCGCTGGAAACACTGAACCGTGTGTTGCATCGCACCGAGGTCGCGGGGACAGTTACAAATCTGGCTTTCCTTGGCGCACTTACGCGGCACGCCGGATTTGCCTTAGGCGATGTTGATACCGGGTTGATTGGTCGGGATCTGGATGGGCTGATTCAGGAACCTCCACAATCTTTGACGGCCTGTGTCGCGGCGGCGATAACAGCGTTGAACCTTATCGAAGTTACTGAAGAGACTGGGTTTTCCTTATGGGCTCCGCTGCATCGTGCTGTGCAACTGCAGAAAGGTGCGGAGATCATCGACCTTGATGTTCAGGTCGATGGACCCAACCGGCAAAATTGGCAAATAGGTACTGAAACGGTACTTGCCGAGCGCAGGGGCACACGCTGGACGGTTGGTGGGGCGCCCATGCCGCCTGTCTCGGTCAGCGGATCCGAGGTTACAGTTTTCGAACACTATGGGCAGGTTTTCGAAGTCATTGACCCGCTCGACAGGGACGCCAGTGCAGCTGGTGACACCAATGTGATCGAGGCCCCCATGCCTGGTTTGGTCAAGGCTGTCTTTGCCTCAGCGGGTCAGTCGGTACAGGAAGGGGATCGGTTGGCAATTCTGGAAGCCATGAAAATGGAGCATTCCCTGATTGCCGCACGCGACGGTGTGGTGGCTGAAGTGTTGGCTGAAGCCGGGGCGCAGGTCGAGGCCGGTGCTGCTCTGGTTCGATTGGAAGACGAGTGATCTGTTCCGGCGCTGTGTCTCGTGGCACAGTCGGGCCAAAGGTGATGGAAACAAGACAAATCTGGGAGATGCGCAGAAATGGATGAACGGGTCGAGATTTTCGAAGTTGGTCCGCGCGACGGATTGCAGAACGAACAGCATGAAATCCCGGTGGCCGAGAAAGTGGCGCTTGTGGACTGTCTCAGCCGCGCTGGCTTCAACCGGATCGAAGTCGCAAGTTTCGTGTCTCCCAAATGGGTGCCGCAGATGGCCGGCAGTGCCGAAGTGTTGGCAGGTATCTCTCGTGCAGAGGGCGTGCGATATGCCGCACTGACGCCCAACATGCGGGGATATGAGGACGCGCTTGCGGCCAGAGCGGATGAAATCGCGGTATTCGCGTCAGCGTCCGAAGGGTTTTCCAAGGCCAATATCAACGCGAGCATCGCTGAATCCATCGACCGGTTCGTCCCTATCCTGGAGGCTGCCCGGCACATTGATTTGCCGGTTCGGGGCTACGTTTCCTGCGTCACTGATTGTCCGTATGACGGACCAACCGCGCCTGAGAAGGTGGCCGAGGTGGCCGACAGGCTGTTTTCGCTGGG
The DNA here is from genome assembly GCF_057221115.1 of Ruegeria sp. HKCCD6426. Taxonomy (NCBI): domain Bacteria; kingdom Pseudomonadati; phylum Pseudomonadota; class Alphaproteobacteria; order Rhodobacterales; family Roseobacteraceae; genus Ruegeria; species Ruegeria sp. HKCCD6426. Next base: position 481,691 of record NZ_JBWVBF010000001.1, read on the forward strand.
GTGTTATGAAGTATCGCTGGGCGACACGATCGGACAAGGCACGCCTGACAAAGTGGTGCATATGCTGTTGGCCGTAAGAGAACGGATGCCGATGACCCGGCTTGCCGGGCATTTTCACGACACCAACGGCCGAGCCATCGACAATATTGACGCGGCATTGGCGCTGGGCGTGCGGGTATTCGATGCGGCGGTGGGTGGATTGGGCGGATGCCCTTATGCCCCCGGCGCCTCTGGTAACGTCGCGACCGAGACCGTTGCCGCACATTTGGAGCGGTTGGGGTATCAGACAGGGCTGGATGCGGCAGTTCTGGAAGAGGCCGCGCAGATGGCGCGGGCCATGCGTCAAGACTGAGGGGCAGGTATGTTCGAAACGATCTCATTGACCACCGACGCGCGCGGTGTAGCGACGCTGATGTTGAACCGTCCGGAAAAGCACAACGCGATGTCAGCGCTGATGATTGCCGAGTTGACACAGGCTGCCATTCAGTTGGCCGAAAACGACGCTGTGCGCGTGGTCGTGTTGACCAGCACCGGTAAAAGCTTTTGCGCAGGCGGCGATCTGGGATGGATGCAGGATCAGATGGCCGCTGATCCGGCCACACGCTTTGTTGAGGCGCGCAAACTGGCCGAGATGCTGAACGCGCTGAACACACTGCCCAAACCTCTGATCGGAGCGCTGCAAGGCAATGCCTTTGGCGGTGGAGTAGGGCTCGCCTCGGTCTGCGACGTGGCAGTGGGTGTCGATACTCTGAAAATGGGCCTGACAGAAACGCGGCTGGGGCTGATCCCGGCGACGATTGGTCCTTACGTCATTGCTCGCATGGGTGAAGCGCGTGCACGAAGGGTGTTTATGTCTGCGCGCCTGTTTGATGCCCACGAGGCGGTAGATCTAGGGCTTCTGGCGCAGGTGGTTCCCGCGTCGGATCTGGACAGTGCGGTTGAAGCTGAAATTCTGCCCTATCTGTCCTGTGCCCCCGGCGCCGTGGCCTCTGCCAAGCAACTTGTGCAGGCACTGGGACCGCGCATTGACGACGAAGTGATCGACCACACGATCCGGGCGCTTGTGGACCGCTGGAAAACGGATGAGGCGCAAGAGGGAATCACAGCTTTCTTCGACAAACGAAAACCTGCATGGAATAGTTAGGTTTAACGCTTATTTTCTTGGCTAGGGATTCGCGGAAACTGCGGATTATCAACAATCAATGGCAAGCTCAGAATTAGTCCCCTGCGCGTTTCTGTTCGGTTGACCCTCTGACCCCACACGGATAGAGAATGTCCAGTCAACACGCCAATTGACGGCGCACCCATCCGGGGCATGCGCAGGAAAGGAGCTATTCGTGGAAGACCTGTTGCGGGAATATCTCCCGATCCTGGTGTTTCTGGCCGTTGCTATAGGCCTTGGAATCGTCTTGATTCTAGCGGCTGTGGTGCTTGCCGTCCGCAATCCCGACCCCGAAAAGGTCAGCGCTTATGAATGCGGGTTCAACGCGTTCGATGATGCGCGGATGAAATTCGACGTCCGATTCTATCTGGTTTCGATTCTCTTCATCATCTTCGATCTGGAAATTGCCTTCCTGTTCCCGTGGGCCGTTGGCTTCAAGGACATCAGCGATGTTGGTTTCTGGTCCATGATGGTGTTCCTGGCAGTGCTGACCATCGGCTTTGCCTATGAGTGGAAGAAAGGGGCCCTGGAATGGGAGTGATGACGGGTGCAAACACTGCCGGCGTCGACAAGGAAGTCGCCACCCAGGCCCTGAATGCCGAGCTGCAGGACAAAGGGTTCCTGCTGACTTCGACAGAAGACATTATCAACTGGGCTCGTACAGGCTCGCTGCACTGGATGACTTTTGGTCTGGCCTGCTGCGCGGTTGAGATGATGCATACTTCGATGCCGCGTTACGATGCCGAACGGTTCGGGATCGCGCCGCGCGCGTCCCCGCGCCAATCCGACGTGATGATCGTTGCTGGCACCCTTACCAACAAGATGGCCCCGGCGCTGCGCAAGGTCTACGACCAGATGCCCGAGCCGCGCTACGTGATCTCGATGGGCTCCTGTGCCAATGGTGGCGGCTACTATCACTATTCCTATTCCGTTGTGCGCGGCTGTGACCGCGTCGTGCCTGTGGACATTTACGTTCCGGGCTGCCCTCCGACGGCTGAGGCGCTGCTGTACGGCCTGATGCAGCTGCAGCGCAAAATCCGCCGCACCGGCACCATCGTGCGCTGAGGAGAGAGTTGATGAGCGAAGCACTCAAAGAACTTGGCGCACAGCTGGAACTCAAACGAGCCGATTGCGTGCTGTCATGGGATGTGACCCATGGCGAGCTGAACGTGGATGTGGCTCCGTCGAATCTGGTGGAATTCGTCGAATTCCTTAAAACCGACCAAAGCTGCAAGTTCTCATCGCTAGTGGACATCACAGGCGTTGACTATCCCGAACGCGCCAAGCGGTTCGATGTTGTCTATCACTTCCTGTCGATGTACCAGAACCAGCGCATTCGCCTGCGGGTTTCGATCCGCGAGGAAGACATGGTGCCCTCGATCGTCGACGTTCACCCCTCGGCGAACTGGTTCGAGCGCGAGGTGTTCGACATGTTTGGCATCCTGTTCTCGGGTCACCCGGACCTGCGGCGCATCCTGACCGACTATGGCTTCCGCGGCTATCCGCTGCGCAAGGACTTCCCGACAACGGGTTATACCGAGGTCCGTTATGACGAGGCGCAAAAGCGCGTAGTCTACGAGCCCGTCAGCCTGGTGCAGGAGTATCGTCAATTTGATTTCATGTCCCCATGGGAAGGTGCGAACTACATTCTGCCGGGGGATGAAAAACAGGAGAGCGATTGATGGGCACGCTGTTTTGGCTGATCTGTGCACTGACGACCATTCCGATGCTGAAGCTGCTACCTCATTTCGGCATAAACAAGTATTGGGCGCTTGCATGTATCGTGCCGATTGGTGTGCCGATTTTGGCCTGGATCATGGCAATGAAGCTGCAAGAGTTGGAGCGACGCTGACATGATGGGTGAATTAATCGTTTTAGGCGCACTGGGCGTCTTGCTTGCGGGGGCTGCTGCGAAAGCGGCCGAAGCCGAAAAGGTCCGGGTTCGGGCTGAGGCGAAAAAGAACAAACGAGGGCGTTGATGGACGGCTCAAGATACGACGACGGCAGCACGGACGCGCTGAGCGGAGAACAGAAGATCCGCAACTTTAACATCAACTTCGGCCCGCAGCACCCTGCGGCGCACGGGGTTTTGCGTCTGGTTCTCGAGTTGGACGGTGAGATTGTCGAGCGTTGTGATCCGCATATCGGCCTGCTGCACCGCGGTACTGAAAAGCTGATGGAAAGCCGGACGTATCTGCAGAACTTGCCATATTTCGACCGTCTCGATTACGTTGCGCCGATGAACCAGGAACATGCCTGGTGTCTGGCCATCGAAAAGCTGACCGGGGTCGAGGTGCCGCGCCGGGGATCGCTGATCCGGGTGCTGTATTCCGAGATCGGGCGCATCCTGAACCACCTGCTGAACGTGACCACGCAGGCGATGGACGTGGGTGCTCTGACCCCGCCGCTTTGGGGCTTTGAAGAGCGCGAAAAGCTGATGGTGTTCTATGAGCGCGCCTGTGGCGCCCGCCTGCACGCGGCCTATTTCCGCCCCGGCGGCGTGCATCAGGACCTGCCGCCCGAACTGCTGGACGATATCGAGGCGTGGAGCCACGAATTCCCGAATGTGCTCGACGATATCGACGGTCTGCTGACCGAAAACCGCATCTTCAAACAGCGCAACGCTGATATCGGTGTCGTGACCGAAGAAGACATCCAGAAATACGGGTTCTCGGGCGTGATGGTGCGCGGTTCTGGCCTCGCATGGGATTTGCGCCGTGCGCAGCCGTACGAATGCTATGACGAGTTCGAGTTCCAGATCCCCGTCGGCAAGAACGGCGACTGCTATGATCGCTACCTCGTCCGTATGGAAGAGATGCGCCAGTCATTGCTGATCATCCGTCAGGCCATCGCCAAGATTCGCGACTGTCCCGGCGACGTTCTGGCACGCGGCAAGATCACCCCGCCGAAACGTTCGGACATGAAGACGTCGATGGAGAGCCTGATCCATCACTTCAAGCTGTACACCGAAGGCTTCCACGTCCCCGCAGGCGAGGTTTATGCCGCCGTCGAGGCTCCCAAGGGAGAGTTCGGCGTCTATCTGGTCGCCGACGGCACCAACAAACCCTACCGCGCCAAACTGCGCGCACCCGGTTTCCTGCACCTGCAAGCCATGGACCACGTGGCCGGGGGCCACCAACTGGCCGACGTCGCCGCCATCATCGGCACGATGGACGTTGTGTTTGGGGAGATTGATCGGTGACACCTTATCTACTTTCAGTTGGCTTTGTACTCGCGGCCAGCGCGAGCTTCGCTCAAAACGGTTGGGTGTTGTCGGCAGACGGGAGTGCGGGGGACACTTCCGAAGGCGCGATTTATATTCAAGAACTGTTAGATGGCTATACTGAAGAAGGTTCCGCCGCGCTCTATGATGCAGACTCGCCAGAAGCAAAAATTGAGTTCTGCAAAAGTCGACTGAGCTATGCTGAGCGCTCACTTGCTCAGGTACTTTCGGATTTTGAGTATTCGGTCAGCATTTCTGTTAAGGGCGTTGCTCGCCATAATCTGGGCACCGAATGCACACTGAATTCAACTCGTAAAGCTGAAATCAAACTCGAAGGGCCGACCGAATAATGCTCCGCCGTCTGCACCCCGAACAACCCGAAAGCTTTGCCTTCACAGCTGCCAACCAGCAATGGGCCGAAGCGCAGATCACTAAATACCCCGAGGGGCGTCAGGCCAGCGCGGTCATACCGCTGCTGTGGCGCGCGCAGGAGCAGGAGGGCTGGCTGAGCCGTCCGGCGATTGAATCCGTCGCTGACATGCTGGGTATGGCCTATATCCGCGTGCTGGAAGTAGCGTCATTCTACTTTATGTTCCAGCTGCAACCGGTTGGTTCCGTGGCGCATATTCAGGTCTGCGGTACGACCTCTTGTATGATCTGCGGCGCCGAGGATCTGATTGCGGTTTGCAAAGAAAAGATCGCTGCCAAACCGCACGAACTGTCCGCTGATGGCAAGCTGAGCTGGGAAGAGGTCGAATGCCTCGGGTCCTGTACCAACGCGCCGATGGCGCAGATCGGCAAGGACTATTACGAGGATCTGACGGCCGAGAGCTTTGGAAAGATCCTTGATGATCTGACGGCAGGCAAAGTGCCGACCCCGGGTCCACAGAACGGGCGTTATGCAGCCGAGCCTCTGAAAGGGCTGAGCAGTCTGGCTGAGCATGAAGCAGGCAAACCTCAGTACAATGCGAGTGTCGAACTCGCGACCGACCTGGGCGACACGGTTAAACGTATCGACGGAACTGAAGTTCCGATCCTGACCCCTTGGCTGGGCAAAGACGGCAAGGCAGCTGCGACCAAGGCGGCTCCGAAGCCTCCGAAAGCTCCTGCACCAGCGAAACCTGCAGTGAAGCAGGCAGAAGAGGCCAAGGCCGTCAAGGAAGATCAGCCGGAAATACTGACCGCGGCACGGGACGGCAAGGCGGATGACCTCAAGCTGCTGAAAGGTGTGGGTCCGAAGCTGGAACAGACGCTGAACGAGCTGGGCTTCTATCACTATGACCAGATCGCAAAGTGGACACCGGAACAGGTGGCTTGGGTCGATGCGCGGCTGAAGTTCAAAGGTCGAATCGAACGTGACGGCTGGATCGAACAGGCGGCCAAACTGGCGGCGGGTGAGGAAACCGAATTCGCCAAACGTGCCAAGGAAGACGGCACTTACGAAGATTAAGACGCGATGCCCATCCGGGGCATCTAGGTGAGATGGATAACGACAAGGAACTGGCCATAGCCCGAAAGGGCCGACATATCGGGGTGGTCATCGCCGTGACCATGCTGCTGTGGCTTGCCATGACGTTATTCATCGGCCCCGCGCTAGGGATGCCGGGGCGCTATGCGCTGCTGTTTGATTTTGCCGCTCTGGCAGGATTCATCTATGCGGGCGTCAACATATTTCAACTCTGGCGCATGCGTCAGGACAGCTGAAGGTAACACGCGATGCTGAAGGATCAGGACCGGATCTTTACCAACATCTACGGGATGCACGAGCGCACGCTGAAAGGCGCGCAGGCCCGCGGGCATTGGGACGGCACCGCTGGCCTGATCGGCAACGGGCGTGACTGGATCATCCAGACCATGAAAGACTCAGGTCTGCGCGGTCGCGGCGGCGCGGGATTCCCGACGGGCTTGAAATGGTCTTTTATGCCCAAGGAAAGTGACGGTCGCCCGGCTTATCTGGTTGTGAACGCGGATGAATCCGAGCCCGGCACCTGTAAAGACCGCGAGATCATGCGCCACGATCCGCATACGCTGATCGAAGGTTGTCTGATCGCGTCTTTCGCGATGAATGCGCATACCTGCTACATCTACCTGCGCGGCGAGTACATCCGCGAACGTGAGGCGCTGCAGGCTGCGATTGACGAAGCCTATGACGCCGGTCTGCTGGGTAAGAATGCCGCTGGCTCGGGCTGGGATTTCGACCTGTTCCTGCATCACGGGGCAGGGGCTTATATATGCGGTGAGGAAACCGCCCTGATCGAAAGCCTTGAGGGCAAGAAGGGCATGCCGCGCATGAAGCCACCTTTCCCGGCAGGCGCGGGGCTGTATGGCTGCCCGACCACGGTGAACAATGTGGAATCGATTGCCGTGGTTCCAACCATCCTACGCCGGGGCGCGGATTGGTTCGCGGGCTTTGGTCGCCAAAACAACGCGGGTACCAAGCTGTTTGCGATCTCAGGCCATGTGAACAACCCCTGCGTCGTCGAAGAGGCGATGTCCATCTCGTTCGAAGAGCTGATCGAAACCCATTGCGGTGGCATTCGCGGTGGTTGGGACAATCTGCTGGCGGTAATCCCAGGTGGGTCCTCGGTGCCTTGCGTACGCGGTGAGAACATGCGCGATGCGATTATGGATTTCGATTATCTGCGCAACGATTTGGGATCAGGCCTGGGAACGGCAGCAGTGATCGTGATGGACAAGTCCACGGACATCATCAAGGCGATCTGGCGTTTGTCCAAGTTCTACAAGCATGAAAGCTGCGGTCAGTGCACGCCCTGTCGTGAAGGCACCGGCTGGATGATGCGCGTGATGGACCGTCTTGTCCGTGGCGAGGCCGAGCCGGAAGAAATCGACATGCTGTTCGATGTAACCAAACAGGTCGAAGGTCACACGATCTGCGCCCTCGGCGATGCCGCCGCATGGCCGATCCAGGGCCTGATCCGTAATTTCCGGGAAGAAATCGAAGATCGCATCAAGGCCCAGAAGTCGGGCCGTATGGGTGCAATGGCAGCGGAGTAAACCCAATGGAAGTCTACGCCGACTATTCACATGCAATCGCCTCGCTGGTGGTCTTTACACTGATCGTTCTGTTTCTGTCGCCATTCTCGGCGCTGGCGAAGCAAGGTAAAGGTCTGGCACCGGGGGCGACTCCGGATCAGGATTATTCGGAAAAGGCGTATCGTCTCAACCGCGCCTATCTGAACGGCACGGAAACGCTGCCTGCGTTCCTGACAGTGACTTTGGCCGCCATTCTGCTGGGAGCCAGCCCGCTCTGGGTAAACTTGTTGGCATCCATTGCACTGGTAGCGCGCATCGTCATGCTGGTGATCCATTTGCGTGGACTTGGTGCTCCGCACAGCGGGCTGCGCTCGATTTTCTATGTGGTTGGCTGGGCTTGCATGCTGGTCCTTGGGCTGATGGCATTGGTGGCGGCTTTCTGATGATGAGAGTGAACGTTCAATCTCAACTCTCTTCGCGTCTTTGTACGTCGTTAAAGGGCATGATTGCGGCTAAGCGAGTGACGTTGGTCGGTGCAGCTGCCGTTGTCTCGCTAGTTTCGGCCTGTGGCTCCGCGCCATCCAGTGATCGAGTCCTGTTTGATGGCAAGTCTTTTCGCGCCAGTGCCAAGGCTGTGGACAAGCGGGCAACGCCTGCTGAGTTTCGGGTAACGGTGAGCGGCGTATCGGCATCCTTGGACGGTGCACGCGAAGCTGGCCGATACGAAGGGACAAAATTCTGCATTCAAAATTTCGGCTCGTCCCGTATCGCGTGGTCGGTTGGGCCTGACACCGAACCTCAAAACCTGCGGATTGAAGATGACAAACTGTTATTTGCAGGAACCTGTCGTCGGCCATGAACCGTGTTTCCGCATATCAACGTTTGGCTGGTAGGCTGCTATTGAATAACAGCCCGGTCGCGGCTCGTCTTGAGGAATCCAAGACGAAAGGAAAGCCGATGTCTGCTGTAAAAACGCTCGCGTTAGCCGCAGTGTTAATGGTGCCCGCCGCCGCTGAGGCGAAGCCGCCCTTGAGGAATGTCAAAGAGATCGACAACGAACTCTATTACATCGCCATCGCAAACGAGATTTCAAAGTACTGCTCGTCGATCAGCGGGCGTCGAATGAAGGCGATTGGGGTGATGTGGGGATTACGTTCCAAAGCGAACGATCTGGGCTATTCGGACAAGGAGATCCGGGCTTACGTGGAATCGGACGCCGAGAAGGATCGGATGCGCGCAAAGGGTAAGACTTATCTGGCACAGCACGGCGTAACCTACGAAAATCCTGAAACATTCTGCACGCTGGGTCGGGCAGAGATCGAAAGAAACAGCGCCATTGGCGTGTATTTGAGGGCGAACTAGACGATGTCTGACCTCCGCAAAGTCAATATCGACGGACAGGAAATCGAAGTCGATGGCGCGATGACCCTGATCCAGGCCTGTGAAGAGGCTGGGGTCGAAGTGCCGCGTTTCTGCTATCACGAGCGTCTGTCGATTGCCGGGAACTGCCGGATGTGCCTGGTCGAGGTCGTAGGCGGCCCGCCGAAGCCGGCGGCTTCGTGTGCGATGCAGGTACGTGATCTGCGCCCCGGTCCGGAAGGGCAGGCGCCGGTGGTCAAGACGAACTCGCCCATGGTCAAGAAGGCCCGTGAAGGGGTGATGGAGTTTATGCTCATCAACCACCCGCTCGATTGCCCGATCTGCGATCAGGGCGGTGAGTGCGACCTGCAGGATCAGGCGATGGCCTATGGTCTGTCGGGCACCCGGTTCAAAGAGGCCAAGCGCGCGGTGGACGACCTGAACCTCGGCCCGCTTGTGTCGACCGCGATGACCCGCTGCATCTCATGCACCCGCTGTGTGCGCTTCACCACCGAGGTCGCGGGGATCAGCCAGATGGGCCAGACCGGGCGCGGCGAGGATGCCGAGATCACCTCGTATCTAAATCAGACGCTCGACTCGAACATGCAGGGAAATATCATCGACTTGTGCCCGGTCGGCGCGCTTACGTCCAAGCCCTATGCCTTTACTGCTCGCCCGTGGGAACTGACCAAGACAGAGTCCATCGATGTTATGGATGCCTTGGGTTCCAACATCCGCGTGGACACCAAGGGGCGCGAAGTTATGCGTTTTCTGCCACGCAACCATGACGGCGTGAACGAGGAATGGATCAGCGACAAAACCCGGTTTGTTTGGGACGGTCTGCGTCGTCAGCGGTTGGACCGGCCATATGTGCGCGAAAACGGCAAACTGCGTCCGGCCACATGGCCCGAGGCGCTGACCAAAGCGGCCGAAGCGTTGAAAGGGGCCGAAAAGCCTGCAGGGATCGTGGGCGATCTTGCCCCGGTCGAGGCAGCCTTTGCTCTGAAACAAATGATCGAAGGGCAGGGCGGTGTCGTGGAATGCCGCACTGATGGTTCGAAACTGCCTGCGGGCAATCGCGGAGCATATGTGGGGACGGCCGCGATCGAAGATATCGATGCGGCTGAACGCATTCTTCTGATCGGGACCAACCCGCGCGACGAAGCGCCGGTCCTCAACGCCCGCATCCGCAAGGCCTGGAACCAGGGGGCCGAGGTGGCTCTAGTCGGGCCCGCCGTTGATTTGACGTATACCTACCATCATGTCGGTGATGACCGCGCAGCGTTGCAAAGCGTCGTCGACATGGGCGGCGATGATGAGATCAAAGGCAAGCGCTCGCTGGTCATCATCGGGCAGGGCGCTCTGCAAGAGGCCGACGGCGCGGCTGTTCTGGCTGCCGCGCAGGCGATTGCAGCAAATACCGAAAGTGGCCTGATCGTTCTGCACACCGCAGCTTCACGCGTTGGTGCGATGGATGTCGATGCTACCAACGAAGGCGGCATGGAAGCGGTCAGCGCGGCTGACGTGATCTACAATCTGGGCGCGGACGAAGTCGAAATCGGTGACGGAGCCTTTGTAATCTATCAGGGCAGCCACGGTGATCGGGGGGCACACCGCGCTGACGTGATCCTGCCGGGCGCGGCCTATACCGAAGAAAACGGGTTGTTCGTGAATACCGAAGGTCGCCCGCAACTTGCGATGCGGGCTGGGTTTGCTCCGGGAGAGGCCAAGGAGAATTGGGCGATCCTGCGGGCGTTGTCGGCCGAATTGGGCGCAACACTTCCCTTCGACTCACTGGCGCAGCTTCGGACGGCACTGATCGAGGCGGTGCCTCATCTGGCACGCATCGGCGACGTGACTGAGAACGAGGTGCAGCCCTTGCAGGCCGCGTTACTGGGCAAAGCATCCTTCTGCTACGCGATCAAGGACTTCTATCTGACCAACCCGATTGCCCGTGCATCGCAACTGATGGCCGAGCTTTCGGCGCAGGCCCAGGCCCGCAAAGCCGAAAAGATCGCGGCAGAATGAATCAAACCTGTTTCATATCGCACAGCAGTATGCGCGCCGGATCAGTCGGTGCCGCAGTTGGTGAATTGCTTATGAAACTGAACAAAAAGGGTGGCGTATTGGCAGCGGATGCTGTTTACACCAACGCGCCGACCCAGCCGCAGTTCGCGCAGGCACAAGGCCTTCGCAACGCACGCGGAAAACGGAATACCCACGGTGTGAGGACCAATGGCTGAATTCTTTAACACCCCAGGCGGAATAGCGATCATCATCCTGGCACAAGTGCTTGCAGTTGTGGCCTTCGTGATGATCTCGCTGTTGTTCCTTGTCTATGGCGACCGCAAAATCTGGGCGGCTGTCCAGATGCGCCGTGGCCCCAACGTCGTGGGCGTCTACGGCATTTTGCAATCGGTGGCGGATGCGCTGAAATATGTGGTCAAGGAAGTGGTCATTCCCGCAGGGGCTGACCGGGCCGTGTTCATTCTGGCCCCGATGACCAGTTTTGTTCTGTCGCTGATCGCCTGGGCAGTTATCCCGTTCAACGATGGCTGGGTGCTGTCCGATCTGAACGTTGCGGTGCTGTATGTTTTCGCTGTCTCGTCATTGGAAGTTTATGGCGTGATTATGGGCGGTTGGGCGTCGAACTCGAAGTACCCTTTCCTTGGCTCACTGCGCTCCGCCGCTCAGATGATCTCATACGAGGTTTCCATCGGTCTGATCATCATCGGTGTCATCATCTCGACCGGGTCGATGAATTTCGGTGCTATTGTAGGTGCTCAGGACACCGGATACGGCTTCTTCGGCTGGTACTGGCTGCCGCATTTCCCGATGGTTTTCCTGTTCTTCATTTCGGCGCTGGCCGAAACCAACCGCCCGCCGTTCGACCTGCCCGAGGCGGAATCGGAGCTGGTAGCCGGCTATCAGGTGGAATACTCCGCGACCATGTTCCTGCTGTTCATGGCGGGCGAATACATTGCAATTTTCCTGATGTGCGCTCTGACCACGCTGTTGTTCTTCGGCGGCTGGCTGTCACCCATTCCGGGCCTGCCTGACGGCGTGCTGTGGATGGTCGGCAAGATGACCTTCTTCTTCTTCATCTTCGCAATGGTCAAGGCAATCACCCCCCGTTACCGCTATGACCAGCTGATGCGGCTGGGTTGGAAAGTGTTTCTGCCCTTCTCGCTGGCCTGGGTGGTGTTCGTAGCCTTCGCGGCGAAATTCGAATGGTTCTGGGGCATCTTCGCCCGTTGGAGCGTAGGAGGCTGATATGGCAAATATCGATTATACCCGTGCGGCCAAATACTTCCTGCTGCAAGACTTCTGGGTCGGCATGAAGCTGGGGCTGAAATATTTCTTTGCCCCCAAGGCCACCATCAACTATCCGCACGAAAAGGGTCCGCTGTCGCCGCGGTTCCGGGGTGAACACGCGCTGCGTCGTTATCCCAACGGTGAAGAACGCTGCATCGCCTGTAAACTCTGCGAAGCGGTGTGCCCGGCGCAAGCCATCACCATTGACGCCGAACCGCGCGAAGATGGTAGCCGCCGTACAACGCGCTATGACATCGATATGACCAAGTGCATCTATTGCGGCTTCTGTCAGGAGGCTTGCCCGGTTGATGCCATTGTCGAAGGTCCGAACTTCGAATTCGCCACGGAAACCCGGGAAGAGCTGTTCTACGACAAAGAAAAACTGCTCGACAACGGCGAACGCTGGGAAGCTGAGATCGCTCGTAACCTGGAAATGGACGCACCGTACAGATGAGCGATACTCCCAAAAATCCATTTGAGCAGATGCTCCAGCAGGCACAGGAGATGGCCAAGGCAATGAACCCCGGGCTCGAGAATTTCTCGCCCAAGGGGTTCGAGGCGTTGTGGCCGACCATGCCCAAAGAGGTCATGGAAATGATGTTCGGCAACACCGTCAACAAAGACGGGCTGGATGCCAAAACCCGACTGCTGCTGACGCTGGCCGGGCTGACCTGTCAGGGCGCGCAGGCTGATTCCGCCGTACGCCAGACCGTGCGCCACGCCGTTGAGGCGGGGGCCAAGAAACAAGAGATCGTGGAAACGATCGGTCAGATGTCGGTCTTTGCCGGCATCCCGGCCATGACCCGCGCGCTGGAACTGGCGCAAGAGGCCATGGGCGACAACGAGGATGAGGATCAATGACCGTCTTTGCCTTCTATCTGTTTGCCATCAGCGCCATCACCGGCGGGCTGTTCACGGTGATCAGCCGCCAGCCGGTGCATTCGGTGCTGTGGCTGATCCTGTCCTTCCTGTCCTCGGCGGGGCTGTTCGTGCTGCTGGGCGCTGAATTCGTGGCGATGCTGTTGATCATCGTCTATGTCGGCGCGGTCGCGGTTCTGTTCCTGTTCGTGGTGATGATGCTGGACGTGGACTTTGCCGAGCTCAAGGCCGAGATGGCGCGCTATATGCCGCTGGCCTTGCTGATCGGTCTGGTGATCCTGATGCAGTTTGTCATGGCCTTTGGCGCATGGGACAGCGCGCAAGGTGCCGCGGCCAATCTGGCGCAGCCGGTCCCGGTTGACCGCCACAACACCGAGGCGCTCGGCGTCATTCTTTATGATCAATACTTCCTTCTGTTCCAACTGGCGGGCCTGATCCTGCTGGTCGCCATGATCGGCGCCATCGTGCTGACCTTGCGCCATCGCAAGGACATCAAGCGTCAGGACATCGTCGGCCAGATGATGCGCGACCCGGCCGAGGCGATGGAGCTGAAGGACGTTAAACCGGGGCAGGGACTTTGAGACGATGATCGGACTTGAACACTATCTTACGGTCGCGGCGACGCTGTTCGTCATCGGCATCTTCGGTCTCTTCCTGAACCGCAAGAACGTCATCATCCTGCTGATGAGCATCGAGTTGATGCTACTGGCGGTGAATATCAACCTTGTGGCGTTCTCCAGCTTTCTCGGCGATCTGGTCGGGCAGGTGTTTACGCTGTTCGTGCTGACCGTGGCGGCGGCCGAAGCTGCGATTGGTCTGGCCATTCTGGTCTGCTTCTTCCGCAACCGTGGCACCATCGCGGTTGAAGACGTCAATATGATGAAGGGTTAAGAGAATATGGAAACCACCATCCTCTTTGCCCCGCTGGTGGGCGCGCTGCTCTGCGGGTTCGGTTGGAGATTCATTGGCGAGAAGGCCGCCATGTGGACTGCCACGGGCCTGCTGTTTCTAGCCTGTCTTCTCAGCTGGATCGTGTTCTTCACCTTTGACGGTAACACCGAGCAGATCGAGATCATGCGCTGGATCGAGAGCGGTTCGCTGTCAACAAGCTGGGCCATCCGACTGGATCGGCTAACTGCGATCATGCTGATCGTGGTGACGACAGTCTCGGCGCTCGTGCACCTCTATAGCTTCGGTTACATGGATCACGACCCGCAATGGCGCGAAGGCGAGAGCTATAAGCCACGTTTCTTTGCCTATCTGTCCTTCTTTACCTTCGCTATGCTGATGCTGGTGACAGCGGACAATCTGGTTCAGATGTTCTTTGGCTGGGAAGGCGTGGGCGTCGCATCCTACCTGCTGATCGGGTTCTATTACCGTAAACCGTCTGCAAATGCCGCAGCGATCAAAGCCTTCGTTGTCAACCGTGTGGGTGACTTTGGTTTCGCCTTGGGCATCTTCGCGCTGTTTTTCCTGACGGACAGCATCAACCTCTCGGACATTTTCGCATCGGCCCCGACATTGGCCGAGACGCAGCTGACCTTCCTGTGGGGTGAGTGGACCGCGATCGAAGTAATCTGTGTGCTGCTGTTTATCGGTGCGATGGGCAAATCGGCGCAATTGATCCTGCATACGTGGCTTCCGGACGCGATGGAAGGCCCGACACCTGTGTCGGCCCTGATCCACGCCGCGACCATGGTGACCGCGGGTGTCTTCCTGGTCTGCCGCATGTCGCCGCTGATGGAGTTCGCACCTGGTGCGACTGGGTTCATCACCTTCCTTGGCGCGTCGACGGCGTTCTTTGCCGCAACCGTGGGTCTGGTCCAGACCGACATTAAACGTGTCATCGCCTATTCAACCTGTTCTCAGCTGGGGTACATGTTCGTCGCGGCTGGCGTCGGTATGTACTCTGCCGCGATGTTCCACCTGCTGACGCACGCGTTCTTCAAAGCGTTGTTGTTCCTTGGAGCCGGTTCGGTGATCCACGCGATGCATCATGAGCAGGAGATGACGGAATATGGCGGATTGCGTAAGAAGATCCCGTATACCTTCTGGGCGATGATGATCGGTACGTTGGCCATTACCGGCGTCGGTATCCCGCTGACCACCTTCGGCTTTGCCGGCTTCCTGTCCAAGGATGCGATCATCGAAAGCGCCTATGCGGGCGGAACCGGGTATGCGTTCTGGATGCTGGTGATCGCGGCGATGTTCACTTCGTTCTACAGCTGGCGCCTGATCTTCCTGACCTTCTATGGTGAGGAGCGGGGCGACAAGCATACGCACGAACATGCCCATGAAAGCCCGATGTCCATGCTGGTGCCGCTGGGAGTTCTGTCGCTGGGTGCGATCTTCTCGGGTATGATCTGGTACAGCAACTTCTTTGGCCATGCCGACAAGGTGGGCAAGTTCTACGGCATTCCGATGGCTGAGGCATCGGCTCATGCCGAGGCGGGCGAACACGCAACGGCTGACACAGGTCATAGTGAGGAGACAGCGCAAGCAGACACTGCTCATGCTGATGACGGGCATGGCGAGACAGCTTCTGCTGACGATGGGCACGCTGAAACCGCGTCTCACGGTGAAGAAACCGTAAGCGGTGGCGAGCACCATTATGTCTTTGCAGGTCAGCCTGGTGAGGGCGCCTTGTACATAGCGCCGGACAACCATGTGCTCGATGACGCGCACGCGGCTCCGAAATGGGTCAAGGTTTCACCGTTCGTGGCGATGCTGCTGGGCTTTATCGTCGCCTACTGGTTCTACATCGTGAACACCTCGCTGCCGGCACGGCTGGCCGAGAACCAGCGCCCGCTGTACCTGTTCCTCAAGAACAAGTGGTATTTTGACGAAATCTACGATGCGATCTTTGTCAAACCGACCTTGGCACTGGGCCGCTTCCTGTGGAAACGCGGAGATGGCGGTACCATTGACGGCTTCCTGAACGGTGTTGCCATGGGCGTCGTACCCTTCTTCACCCGCCTCGCAGGCAAGGCGCAGACGGGCTACATCTTTACTTACGCCTTCTGGATGGTTCTGGGCATCGCAGCCCTGATCACCTGGATGTCGATCGGCGGAGGCGCACACTAATGGACAATATCCTATCTATTGTCACCTTCATCCCCGCCATCGCAGCAGGCATCCTGGCCCTGTTCTTGCATGGCGAGGACGTAGCCGCTCAGCGTAACGCCAAATGGGTGGCGCTGGTTGCGACGACCGTGACCTTTCTGGTCTCGATCGGCATCTATACAGGCTTTGACCCCTCAAACACCGGCTTCCAGATGGTGGAAGAGGGCGAGTGGCTGATGGGCCTGAAATACAAGATGGGCGTGGACGGCATCAGCGTTCTATTCGTTCTTCTGACCACCTTCATCATGCCGCTGACAATTCTGGCCAGCTGGCAGGTCACCGACCGCGTCAAAGAGTACATGATCGCCTTCCTTCTGCTGGAAACGCTGATGCTGGGCGTGTTCATGGCGCTGGATCTGGTGCTGTTCTACCTGTTCTTCGAGGCCGGTCTGATCCCGATGTTCCTGATCATCGGCATCTGGGGTGGCAAAGATCGCATCTACGCCAGCTTCAAGTTCTTCCTCTACACCTTCCTCGGCTCGGTGCTGATGCTAGTGGCGATGGTCGCGATGTATGCGGACGCGGGAACCACGGATATCGAAGCGCTGATGAGCCATCAGTTCTCGTCGGAAGGGTTTAGCGTTCTGGGCATCTATATCGTCGGGGGCATGCAGACGCTGATGTTCCTGGCGTTCTTCGCCTCATTCGCGGTGAAGATGCCGATGTGGCCCGTGCACACGTGGTTGCCGGATGCGCACGTGCAGGCGCCGACTGCAGGTTCAGTTGTTCTGGCGGCGATCCTGCTGAAAATGGGGGGCTATGGCTTCCTGCGCTTCTCGCTGCCGATGTTCCCGGTGGGCTCGGCGGTGATGACCGATCTGGTGCTGTGGATGTCCGCGATTGCGGTGGTCTACACCTCACTGGTGGCGCTGGTGCAGGAAGACATGAAAAAGCTGATCGCCTATTCCTCGGTCGCGCATATGGGCTTTGTGACCATGGGAATCTTTGCTGCGAACCAGCAGGGTATTGACGGCGCCATCTTCCAGATGCTCAGCCACGGGTTTATCTCTGCAGCGCTCTTCCTATGCGTTGGCGTGATCTACGACCGGATGCATACTCGCGATATCGAGGCGTATGGCGGTCTGGTCATCCGAATGCCTGCCTATGCGCTGGTCTTCATGCTGTTCACCATGGCCAACGTCGGCCTGCCGGGCACATCCGGGTTCATCGGAGAATTCCTGACCCTAATGGGCGCGTTCCAGGTCAACACGTGGGTAACGGCCGTGGCCGCGACCGGCGTGATATTCTCAGCAGGCTACGCTTTGTGGCTGTACCGCCGAGTTGTCTTTGGCGACCTGATCAAGGAAAGCCTGAAAGCCATTACTGACATGAGCTCACGTGAGCGGCTGATCTTCGCACCGCTGATCGTGATGACCATTCTGCTGGGCGTCTACCCGTCGCTGGTGACCGATGTGATCGGGAACTCGACTGCGGCGCTGATTTCGAACTACGACACGGCTCTGGCCGCGGCTGAGGCCGCGACCCAGGTCGCCTCGCATTAAGGGAGCTTTGGAGACATGATCCAGGCTGATCTGATTGTAATCCTGCCGGAAATCGTTCTGGCAATCTATGCGATGGCGGCGCTGATCGGGGCTGTCTACACCACCAAAGACGGGTTGGCGCCTGTTTTGGTTTGGGCAACTGCGGGGCTGATGGCACTGCTTGCGATCTGGATCGCAACAAATGGCGACGGCACAAACGTGGCGTTCAACGGCATGTTCGTGGATGACGGTTTTGCACGGTTTTCCAAAGTTGCGGTCCTGTTGTCTGCGGCCGCCGTTCTGCTCATGAGCCAGGAATACATGGCGCGCCGTGGTCTGCTGCGTTTTGAATACCCGCTGCTCGTGGCGCTGGCAGTTGTCGGTATGATGATGATGGTCAGTGCAGGCGATTTGATGTCACTGTACATGGGCTTGGAACTGCAATCTCTGTCCCTTTACGTGGTAGCCGCATTGCGCCGAGACAGCGCGAAATCGACCGAAGCGGGCCTGAAGTACTTCGTTCTGGGTGCGCTCAGTTCGGGACTGCTGTTATACGGTGCGTCGCTGGTTTACGGCTTTACCGGAACCACGCTGTTCTCAGGCATCATCCAGACAGTGCACCAGGACGACATCTCGATTGGTTTGCTGTTTGGTCTGGTCTTCCTGATCTCGGGACTGGCATTCAAAGTATCCGCCGTACCGTTCCATATGTGGACGCCTGACGTGTACGAGGGATCGCCCACACCAATCACCGCATTCTTTGCCACCGCTCCCAAAGTGGCGGCGATGGCACTGTTCGCCCGTGTGCTGCATGACGCCTTTGGCGGTGTTGTCAAAGACTGGCAACAGGTGATCGTCCTGCTTTCGGTCCTGTCGATGCTATTGGGCGCGGTTGCGGCCATTGGACAGCGCGACATTAAGCGACTGATGGCATTTTCGTCGATTGCCCATATGGGCTATGCGCTGATTGGTCTGGCGGCAGGTACGGAAATGGGCGTCAAGGCGATGCTGATGTACCTCGCGATCTACGTGACCATGAATATCGGCACCTTCGCTTTCATCCTGATGATGGAGCGCGACGGCAAGCCTGTGACGGATATCGACGCCCTGCGGCAGTATTCGAAACGCGACCCAGGCAAAGCTCTGGCCCTTCTGATCCTGATGTTCAGCTTGGCTGGTGTTCCGCCGATGATGGGCTTTTTCGCCAAATTCGGCGTCTGGCAAGCTGGTGTGGATGCGGGTCTGACCGGATTGGTCGTTGTATCGGCTATCGCCTCGGCCATCGGCGCGTTCTACTATTTGCGGATCGTGTTCTACATGTATTTCGGGGCCGAGAACGAAGACCCGATCGAAACCCGGTCATCGCCTGTTCTGTGGGGCGCATTGATGGGATCGGCAGCGCTGATGTTGATCGGTGTATTCTATCAGTTCGGTATCGAAGGCGCGGCCGCGGCCGCGGCGACGACGCTTGTCAACTGATCTTGAATGTTTGCAGAAAAGGGAGGCTCGGTCGCGCGACCGGGCCTTTTTGACATGAGCGATTGGCCATCGGGATACGGCTTGCACGTCTTGCAGGAAGTTGACAGTACCCTTAGCGAAGCCGCACGGATTGCGCCCACAGCCACCGGTCCGGTGTGGATCATGGCGCATCATCAAACGTCGGCGCGTGGGCGACGGGGCAGGGCGTGGGTCAATCCCAAAGGCAACCTTGCGGCTACCTTGTTGATGCGACCCGAAGGGGACCCGGAGCAGGCCGCACTGCGCAGCTTTGTGGCTGCTCTGGCTTTGTTTGACGCCTGTATAGCGGTTACTGGTCGGGCGGCGGGATTGTCCTTGAAATGGCCGAACGACGTTTTGCTGAACGGTGGCAAGCTGGCCGGAATTCTGCTTGAAAGCACCGGTCAGGGGCGAGGCGTCTCACATCTGGCTATCGGCATTGGCGTCAATCTGACCGAAGCACCCGGCGCCGATACTGTTGAACCCGGTTCTGTCAGGCCCGTGTCCCTACTGTCAGAAACCGGCTCCCATGTAACTGCCGAGGATTTTCTGACCGAGCTGGCTGCGGCTTATGCCCGGTATGAAACGCAGTTTACCACCTATGGTTTCGAGCCCATCCGAACCGCCTGGTTGTCTCGCGCAGCCCGGTTGGGAGAGGTTATCACCGCTCGTGCCGCCGCGTCGGAGACGGTGGGCACCTTCGAAACGGTGGACGCGAGCGGTAACCTTGTCCTAAACACCGCAAAAGGCCGCGTCAGTATACCAGCGGCGGATGTGTATTTCTGAAGGAGGCGCAGATGCTTCTGGCGATTGATTGCGGCAATACCAATACCGTTTTCTCAATCTGGGATGGCGAGCAATTTCTGTGCACGCTACGCACCTCAACCCATCATTCCCGGACGGCGGACGCCTATTTTACCTGGTATTCGACGTTGGTGAAGCATTACGGGATCGAGGCAGACATCACTGACGTGATCATCTCGTCTACGGTGCCGCGGGTGGTGTTCAATCTGCGAGTATTTGCAGACAGGTTCTTTGGCTGTCGCCCGCTTGTCGTGGGCAAACCCGAAACTCTGCTTCCGTTCAAACCACGCGTGGATGAGGGAACTCAGGTGGGACCGGACCGGCTGGTAAACACCGCTGGCGCGTTCGATCGATTTGGCGGAGATCTGATCGTCGTGGATTTTGGTACTGCCACAACATTTGATGTGGTGGCGCATGACGGTGCCTATGTGGGCGGTGTGATTGCGCCGGGCGTGAACCTGAGCCTTGAGGCGCTGCACCTGGCGGCGGCGGCGCTTCCGCATGTCGACATCTCGAAACCACAAAAAGTGATAGGCACCAACACGGTCGAATGCATGCAATCCGGTGTGTTCTGGGGCTATGTCGGCCTTGTGCGAGAGATTTGCGACCGTATTAAGGGCGAATCCGGGGTGCCGATGAAAGTAATTTCGACGGGGGGATTGGCGCCGCTGTTTCAGCAGGCCGCTGATCTGTTCGACGCGTTTGAAGACGATCTGACGATGCACGGACTGACCGTGATCCATCGCTATAACAAGGAAAATGGCTCAACATGAGCAATGAACGACTAATCTACCTGCCGCTTGGCGGTGCAGGTGAAATAGGCATGAACGCCTATGTCTATGGCTACGGAAAACCGGGCGAGGAACGGCTGATTCTGGTCGATCTCGGGGTCGCATTCCCGGATATGGACAGCTCTCCCGGTGTTGATTTGATCTTTGCCGATATCACCTGGTTGAAGGAACGTGCTGATCAGCTTGAGGCGATCTTTGTCACGCACGCGCACGAAGACCATGTCGGAGCGGTCGCACATTGCTACCAATCGCTGGGTGCACCGATCTATGCCCGCGCTTTCACGGCCAACATCGCCCGTCGGAAGATGGAGGAACACGGCCACCCGACCGAGGCAGTGCGGACGGCTTCGGCCTGGCCCGAGCAGGTCAAGGCGGGGCCGTTTACCATTAGTTTCCTGCCCGTTTCACATTCAATTCCTGAAAGCGCGGGTTTGGTCATTGATACGCCTGCGGGCCGTGTCATGCATACGGGCGATTTCAAGCTGGATGCCGAGCCGTTGGTCGGCGAACCGTTTGATCCTGACCTTTGGGCCGAGGTCGCGAAACCCGGTGTCAAAGCGCTGGTTTGTGATAGCACTAATGTGTTCTCGACCCACCCGGGTCGATCGGAATCCGAAGTCGGACCTGAGATTACGAAACTGGTGCAGGAAGCCACCGGCATGGTGATCGCGACCACATTTGCCTCAAACGTGGCGCGGGTAAAAACACTGGCCGAGGCCGGACAACGGGCAGGGCGATCGGTCGTGTTGCTGGGTCGCGCCATGCGACGGATGATCGAAGCCGCGAGTGAGACGGGTATCCTGACAGATTTCCCCCGCGTGATCAGCGCGGAAGAGGCCGTGGATGCACCGCGCCATAGCCTGATGCTGATTGTCACCGGCAGTCAGGGTGAGCGCCGCGCAGCAAGTGCGCAGCTTGCCCGCGGTAAATATAGGGGGCTTGAGGCAAAAGAGGGCGACTTGTTCCTGTTCTCCTCCAAAACCATTCCCGGCAACGAGCGCGGCGTGATCCGCATCATGAACCAACTGAGTGAAAAGGGTGTGGATGTTGTCGATGACAGCTCGGGCCTCTATCACGTCTCGGGTCACGCCAACCGACCGGATCTTGAGAGGGTCCATGCGCTGATCGATCCACAGATGGTTGTCCCGATGCACGGTGAACACCGGCACCTGCGCGAGCACGCCAAGCTGGCCGAGGCTGGCGGGCGCACTGGTATCCTCGCTGTGAATGGAACCATGCTGGATCTGACGGGTAACGCGCCGACAGTCGTTGATTATGTTGAAACGGGACGGACCTATCTGGATGGAACCGTCCAGATAGGTGCGCTGGACGGCGTTGTCCGGGACCGTATTCGCATGGCGCTGAATGGCCACGTTACGGTCACGGTCATACTGGACGAGGAAGACGAACCGCTGGGTGAACCCTGGTGCGATACGATCGGCCTGCCGGAACTGGGCGGTTCCCGTGCGTCCATCGTTGATATTCTGGAAGAAGATCTGAATCAGTTTCTGATGCGCGCCGACGCGAAGACGTTGCGCGACGACGACAAGCTGGAAGAGGCTCTGCGCCGGATTGTGCGGCAAAGCGTCAAAGTCGAGCTGGGCAAGAAACCCGAAGTCACCGCAGTGATCAGCCGGATGCGGTAATGACTTAACCTTCCTACGGCATCGGGAATCCCTTTAGCCGCAGGAACAGGCTTGCTTCTTCATTGTTGAGGAAGAAGGGCACGCTCTGTGGCGGTTCATGTTCAGTCGCGCGGGCGGCGATCTCGGCCAGAACCACTTCGGTGATAAAGGGCAGATCGAAATTACGCGCCTCGCGGATTTTCACCCACTGCAGATGGGACAGCTCGTCCGAAGCGTGAGTGAAGTCATCCAGATCGCCCTGTACTGCGTCCGCATCGACCAGAAAGAACCGCGCATCAAAACGACGCGGACGTCCGGGGGGTGTCAGGGCGCGAAAAACAAATTGCAGAGCGTTTGCCGAAGGTACGAAACCCATCGCAGAAAAGCTCTGCCAATCCTCTGGCGCCGCGCCATCCCAACGTCCTGGCTGTCCGAGGATCAGGCCCGTTTCCTCCCATAATTCGCGAATTGCCGCGACCGCCAGCGCGTTCTCCAGGCCGGGATCGGCCCGATCGGACAATCGTTCAAAGCAGACATCCGGCAAAGGGGCTGCCAAAGGAATTTCGGCGTCGGTGGCATCTACTGCGCCGCCAGGGAATACAAACTTGTTCGGCATGAAAGCCGCAGCAGCTCCGCGCTGGCCCATCAGGATCGACGGGTCGTCAAGCCGATCTCGCAGAACGATCACCGTCGCGGCATTACGAATTGCGGTCTTGTCGACGGTCATGCGGCTTTGCCAAACCCGTGCATACGGCGCGCCCATTGGTAGGCCACGACGACGCCTTTCAGGCGGGGCAACAGAAACAGCGACAGGGCCACGCACCCCACAGAGAACCCAATTGCCATGGTCCAGGGGTCCGGTCGCCAATTCACATAAGAAACATGCAGAGCCGGCGCCAGAAGGTGCCCGACAATCAGAATGGTCAGGTAAGCCGGGCCATCATCTGCTCGGTGGTGAAACAACTCCTGCCCGCAATTGGCGCATTCGTCATTCACTTTGAGGTAGCTGTGCAACAGCTTGCCTTCGCCGCAGTTGGGGCATTTGCACCGAAACCCGCGGAGGATCGCAGGTTTTGTCGGACGCTCGTCCTCAAGGGCGGTGTCGATGGTCTGATCTGTCATTTGGATACTCGCGCGTTCAGATCTGGCCGGTATAGCGGTTGACCGACCCTCTGGGAAAGGGGGTGCGTCGCTTTGCGGCGTCTTGGCAGGACCATAACAGGATTCAGATCTATTTCGAAAGTAGGGCAAGAAAAATTGAATACCTGCGACGGAATTCCGTTGGAGCCCCGTTTTAAGAAGTATCAGCAGCGGCACAGAGCCGCTAAATCAAGGGAACTTTGTAATGAAAAATGCAACTTTTATCTCGGCTATTGTCCTGACTGCTGTCGCAGTGACCGGCACGTCTGTTCTGGCCAAAGGCCCCAAAGATCGCGAACCTGCCACCTTTCAGGAACTTGATGCAAATGGTGACGGCCAGGTGACCGAGGCTGAGATCACGGCCCACCGTCAAGCAAAGTTTACCTCTGCTGACAAGGATGGCGACGGGCAGCTGAGCCTTGATGAAATGCAGGCGGCTGCACAGGCCAGGGCCAATGAGCGCGTTGCTGCGATGTTTGAAAAATATGACGCCAATCAGGATGGGTTTCTGAGCGATGATGAATTGCCCAAACCGCGTAAGATGTCCAAGATGTTTGAACGTATCGACGCCGATGGAAACGGGTCGATCTCGGAACAGGAATATGCGGATGCAAAGGACCGGATGGGGCGCAAGCACAAGCGGCATGGGAAATCGAACACTGACAGCAACTGATGCAGGATGGAGGACCTGACCTCCTATCCGCCCCATGCGCACGGCGATCTTACTGCCGTGCGGCGGCTCAGCGACGCAGAATTGCTGGGCCGGTTTTCCAATGGTGACGCCTCGGCGGCCCGCTTGCTGACGGATCGGCTGGGACCGCGAAGTTATTCCGTTGCACTGCGGATGCTGGGAAACGCGGCCGAGGCCGAAGATGTCACTCAGGAGGCGATGATGCGGTTGTGGCAAATGGCCCCGGACTGGGTGCCGGGACAGGCGCAGGTTTCCACGTGGCTGTATCGTGTGACGTTGAACCTGTGCGTGGACCTGCGGCGCAAGAAACGACCGGATACGCTCGAGGATGGGCTCGAACCAATCGATACAACGGCGAGCGTCGTTGATCGCATGCAGGACACCGCGCGCAAGGATGCTCTGCAAGTCGCGTTGGAGCAATTGCCCGATCGGCAACGTCAGGCTGTGGTGCTTCGGCATATCGAAGAATTACCCAACCCGGAAATCGCTGGGATCATGGGGATTTCGGTCGAAGCGGTCGAGAGCCTGACGGCGCGCGGGAAACGCTCCTTGGCCGCGATTTTGGCAGGGCGACGAGATGAACTGGGGTACGAAAATGGCTGAACACGACGACGAACTGAATCATCTGTTTGCTCAGGCCCGTGAGCATCGTCCGAAGCTGCCTGATGCTCTGGCGGTTCGGATCGAAACCGATGCCGAGGCTGTGCGGTTACAGCGTCTTGCGCCTTCAACACGGCCTGCGCGGTCGATCTGGCGACGGGCGTTGGACAATATCGGAGGCTGGCGCGGATTTAGCGGGCTTGCAGCCGCCAGCGCTGCCGGTGTTTGGATCGGGTTTTCGGCGCCGGCGTTTCTGCCTGACCCCGCGAACTATCTGCTCTCGCAAGAGACGACTTTTCTGGTGGCCGACCTGAATTTGGAAGTGGACTATCTGGAGGATACGGAATGAGTGACAACCCTGCACCCAAGCGCAGATGGATGCCGATCCTTCTTGTGCTTTCTCTGGCGGTAAACCTGCTGGTTGTTGGCGTTGTGCTTGGTACCGCTTTGCGGTTCAAAGGCGGTGATAAGGCACGAATTCCACCAGGTTTCGGCCCCGCGCTGTATTACGCTTTGCCCAAAGCTGACAAGAAGGCGTTACGGGGGCAGTTGTCAGCGATGCGCAGCAAAGGCTCGCACTCACGGACTCAGGACTTTGGCGCTCTGAGTTCCGCGTTGCGCACCGTGCCCTTTGATCCGGCTGCGGTTGAGGTTTTGCTGGAGCAACAAGCACAGGTGACGGCTGACTTGCAGGATGCACTGCATCAGGAATGGTTGGCCCGTGTGACAGCGATGAGCGATGAAGATCGTCTGGTATACGCCGAAAAGTTGGAAGACGTGGTAAAGCGGGGCCCGCACCGGAAGAAGAAGGATCACTAAATTCCAGTCACGCTGCGCTTTTACGGGTTCTAACCTGATTGCGCCCGGCTTGTTTTGCGGCATAAAGCGCCTGATCTGCGGAACGGATCACATGCCCGACCGGATCAGCATCGTTCTGCCAAGTCAATTCTGGTGGCTCACAAATTTTAATACCCACGCTGATCGTAATCGGTATCGACGCCGGATTGTTGGGCAGGTGGAACGGTTCGCTGCTGACACAATCACGGATCACGTCGGCCAGCCGCAATGCCTGCTCTTGTGAGGTGTCCGGCAGACCGACCATGAATTCCTCTCCACCTATGCGGGCCACAAAGCCAGCATTGCCAAGGGTGGATTGCAGTCTATTCGCGACCTCGACCAGAACAAGATCGCCGCCGGCATGTCCAAATCGGTCATTGATGGATTTGAAATGGTCCAGGTCTGCTAACATGACAGCAAAACTTTGCCCGGACTGGAGTGATCGGTTCGATATCTGGTCCATGGCGCGCATAGCATAGCGTCGGTTATGCAGGCCGGTTAAAGGATCTGTCAGGGATTCAATTAGCCCTTCGCGCATCGAGGCGCGTAAACGGTCGTCACGCGTTTTGCGTGCAATCAGCGCATCAAGCCGAAGCGAGATTTCTTCCGCGCTGAAACCGCCCATACAAATTGCATTGGCTCCCCGATCCAAAGCCTCGGCGGCGAGGCTGGCGTTGTGATCCTTCAGAACACCGATCAGTACAGTGTGGCGGGTGCCCCCCCGGGATCGAAGATCTGCCAGGACGTTCAGCCCTGTGGCATCGGCTCCAAGTTCAACGACGATCGCATCTGGGGTCGCTCCGGAAAGTACACTGTGCAGATTTGGTTGGGTATGGCATGCAATGTCGTGACGGGCCCCGTCGGCCAACGCGTTGCGCCACAGGGCGCCAACTTGGGCGGTTTGGGCAAGAACCGCAACTCGGGCAGCCGTAGGAGGAGCGATCAGTGATGCCGCCGGTTCGCCAAATCCGACGGATTGCGGATCGCCTTTGAACCGCATGTCCTGCCGATCGGCACGGGCCCGCAACAGGCTGCGCACGCGGGCCAAAAGCAGGGTATCCTTGAACGGGTGTGCAAGTACATCGTCCATACCATCCGCTAGCGCCTGAAGCCGCGCCGCCTTGTCGTTTTGCGGCACAATAGCGACAATAGGTACATCCACCAGCGCCGGATTCTTCATCATCAGTTTTTTGACGTCTACAGCAGTTCCGTCTGGCAGGCTGTGCGCGGTCAGCACCAAATCGGGCCGTGTTCGTCGCAACAGCGCCGCCAAGCCATCCAACTTCTCACCTTGAACGACCTGATACCAAGCTGCGGTCAACTGGACCTTGAGCATGATTCGATTGGTCGAAACCCCGTCGAGAACAAGTACGGTACCTTGCACGGACATAGCCATTCACCGTTAGATTGCGCGTGTTGCCAAAGTGTTTATGACTCTGGTTAACAAACCCTTTCCATGTTCCAATCCGAGACCAATTAATGCCGATCTCTGCCAATTCTGCCGAAACGCTTGCCCTTAATGTCCTGACTTGGCTTGTAGAAAATGACGAACTGTTGCCGGTTTTTCTGGGTGCAACAGGGGCTTCGGTACAAGATCTGCGAGATCGAGCAGGAGAGGCAGAGTTCTTGACATCCGTTCTTGATTTTCTGGTGCTTGACGATTCGTGGGTGATCGCTTTTTGTGACGCCAAATCCGTTCCCTATGATCTTCCGGGGCAGGCCCGTGCGATTTTGTCCGGGGAATCGGAGATGCATTGGACCTAATCTGCAGGAGATTTCAGCCATGCCAATTGACGCCCTCGTGTTCGACAAGGACGGCACACTTTTTGAATTTGCTGCAACATGGGGTGCGTTCGGACGGACAGTAGTGCTGTCGCTGGCCGATGGAAACCAGGAAAGGGCGGCAGAAATCGGGCGTGCTATCGGTTTTGATATCGTCGAGGAACGATATGAGACCGATAGTGTAGTCATCGCACAAACTGTTGATGAGATTGCAGAAGTTTTGGTTCCCCACCTGGAAAATCATTCCCATCCGCAGATCGTGGACATCCTCAACAATGCATCCGCCGGGTCGCGACAGGTTCCCGCTGTTCCGCTGGCGCCATTTCTTGAAGGATTGCGCAGTGCAGGTATGAAGCTTGGGGTTGCCACCAACGATGCCGAGATGCCCACGCTCGAGCATTTGGCTTCGGTTGGGATTCAGGACCATTTCGATTTTGTTGCCGGCTACGACAGCGGGCATGGGTTCAAACCCGGACCCGGACAGTTGCTGGCTTTTGCCAATCACGTGGATATCGACCCTGCGCGCATAGCCATGGTTGGGGACAGCCGCCACGATCTTGAGGCTGGAAAGGCAGCAGGTATGGTCACGATCGGAGTTCTGACCGGACTTGCCCCAGCCGAAACGCTGGAGCCATTGGCTGATGTGGTGCTGCCGGATATCGGGCACATACCCGGCTGGTTGTCCGCCCATTAACGTCACGGCATTGAATATCGTCGCTTTGAGCCACAAAAACGACAAAGCCTGTCGCATTTAGAGCGGCCAGCCGCCATTCTTCGGGGCTTGCTTGTAAAAAAGCAGGAGCCGGAGGACACAATGGCCGACACAAAGACTTCTCGGCGCCGCGGTGGTGGCCGCGCTGGAGCGGCTGCCCGACGTGGCACCACCGTGATCGAACAGATGCCGTGGAATCCACCGGTCAACACTGACCGGCCGACTGAACCTCTGGGCCCCGAGGGGATCGAAGCCATCCACGATGGCGCGATGCGTATTCTTGAAGAGATTGGCATCGAATTCTACAATGAAGAGGCCATCGGTATTTTGCGCGAAGCAGGGTGCACGATCGACGGTGACAATGTTCGTATGGGCCGTGATTTCGTGATGGAGATGGTGGCCAAAGCACCGTCGAGCTTTACGATCACACCGCGTAATCCGGATCGTCAAATTACAATCGGTGGCCGCAACATGTTGTTCGGAAACGTTTCTTCTCCTCCCAATTACTGGGACATGGAGATCGGCAAGAAGGTTCCCGGCAATCGCCGGATGTGCCAGGACCTTCTGAAGCTGACTCAGTATTTCAACTGTATCCACTTTGCTGGCGGTTATCCGGTCGAGCCCGTTGATATCCACGCCAGCATCCGTCACCTGGATGTGCTGTATGACAAGCTGACCTTAACCGACAAGGCCATGCATGCCTACTCGCTTGGCAAGGAGCGTGTCGAAGATGTCATGGAGATGGTGCGCATCGCCGGTGGGTTGAGTCACGAAGAATTCGAGGCTTCACCGCGCCTGTACACAAATATCAACTCGACCTCGCCGCTGAAGCATGATCATCCCATGATTGACGGCTGTCTTCGCCTGGCGCGGCGCGGCCAGGCAATTGTCGTGACTCCCTTTACCTTGGCAGGCGCGATGGCACCGGTGACGATGGCTGGGGCAGTCGCGCAGTCTTTGGCCGAGTCGCTGTGTGCGATTGCTTTGTTTCAATATGTACGCCCGAGTATCCCCTGTGCCGTTGGAACCTTCACGTCCAATGTGGATATGAAATCGGGTGCGCCTGCCTTCGGGACACCCGAGTATATGCGCTCGACCCAGATGACCGGGCAGATGGCCCGTTTTTATGGCTTGCCCATGCGTTCGTCTGGCGTTTGCGCTGCCAACGTACCTGACGGTCAATCGGTCTGGGAGACGTCGAATTCCCTTTGGGCGGCAGTGCAGTCTGGAACCAATATGGTTTACCACGCCGCTGGCTGGCTGGAAGGCGGGCTGATCGCCAGCCCTGAAAAGTTTATCATGGATTGTGAAGTCCTTCAGCAAATACAAAGGTATATGGACCCTGAGTTGGTTGCGACCGGTCCGGACGAGATCGCTCTGGATGCTATCCGTTCGGTCGGTAACGATGGCCATTTCTTCGGCATCCAACACACGCAGGATCGATACAGCACTGCGTTCTACCAGCCATTTCTGAGTGACTGGAAAAACTACGAAGGATGGGAAGCTGCCGGTGGTATCTGGACCGCCGAACGTGCGCATCACATGTTCAAAGAGATCATCGGGAGCTTTGAGGCGCCTCCAATCGACGATGGTATCCGCGAAGAACTGGCCGATTTCGTTGCTCGCCGCAAAGCCGAAGGTGGCGCGCCCACCGATTTCTGAACGGTGATGAAAGTACCGGAGTGAAACAGGGTAGCATTTGCAGCATTTGCCTGGGAATCTTGGGTGTTTGTTAAGATTTTTGAGATCAGATCGAGTGGCAAGCCAATTAGGGGCGAACCATGCACGGTCTGATCAACAGGGCGATACAATCTTTCGTCTGCGCTACGTACGGGCGCCCCTGCTGGCTGCGTGCAACCGAAAAGGCAGGACTCGGGTTTTCAGAGTTTGAGGCGATGCTGGTATATGACGTCGACATATCAACGCGTGTTCTTGATGCGTTGTGCGCCAATCTGAATCGCCCGCGGGCAGAGTTTCTGGAGGATTTGGGAACTTACCTGGTCTCACATCCCAATATGGAGGATCTGCGCCGGCTTCTGCGATTTGGCGGTGTCACCTACGTTGATTTTCTGCACTCTCTGGACGATTTACCCGATCGTGTCAGGCTCGCGGTCTCAGATCTGGAATTGCCGGCGCTGGAACTGACGGAGAACTCACCAGCGGAATACACATTGTGCTGTTTTCCTGGTCTTCCGGGTTACTCCAGCGTCATGACCGGGGTATTGCGAGCGATGGCCGACGACTATGGCGCACTGGTCATGCTGACCCACGACGGATGCCACGGTGAAGTTGAAGTGATTACCATAACTTTGGTGGAAAGTGCATTCGCCGCAGGTCGCCGCTTCGATCTGGGAGCGCGCAAATCATGATGAAGACGGTCGAGCTTGCGACACTTCTGGAAACTCTGTGCCCGATGTTTGTGCTGGTCGACGAAACCGGAAAAATCGAACAGGTCGGGCCGACATTACAGAAATTGCGACCTAAACAGCCGATGGCAGGCATGGAATTTCTGGACCTCTTCGAGCTGGTCCGGCCGCGATCCGTGACCACCATGCCCGCATTGATGGCCACAGCAGGTGGAAAATTGCATCTCAAGTTTCGGGATGAACCGTGTACGGCCCTAAAGGGTTTGATAGCTCCATTGCCGAATTCTGGCGGGGCTGTAATCAACCTGTCATTCGGGATTTCAATTCTGGACGCGGTGCGAGATTACGCCCTGACCAGTGCAGATTTTTCGGGCACCGATTTCGCGATCGAACTGCTCTATCTGGTTGAGGCCAAATCCGCCGCGATGGAGGCGTCACGCTCGCTGAATCTGCGATTGCAGGGGGCCATGCTAGCCGCTGAAGAGCAGGCCTATACTGACACATTGACCGGGCTCAAAAACCGTCGGGCCATGGATCATATTCTGGGACAGCTGATTTCAACAAAGTCGCGCTTTGCACTGATGCATCTGGATCTGGACTACTTCAAGTCGGTGAATGACAAGCTGGGCCATGCAGCGGGTGATTTCGTGCTGCAGGAAGCCGCGCGAATTATGCTCGAGGAAACCCGCAGCGATGATACGGTTGCACGCATTGGCGGGGACGAGTTTGTTTTGATATTCAAGGGCCTGCTGGACTGTGCACAGCTGCGCGGTATAGCTGGGCGGTTAATCGAAAAACTGCGCGTGCCTATGTCATTCGAAGGTGCAACGTGCTCAGTTTCGGCCAGTATCGGTACTGCCTTGTCAACTCAGTTCGAGAACCCCACAGCAGCCGAACTGCTGCATGCAGCTGACCTTGCACTTTATTCTGCAAAGAGGAACGGGCGGTCATGCCATTGCCTGTATTCCGAGCCGTCGGAAGCTCGGCAATAGAACCTCCACTGCAAATCAGAATTTTACGCTATCGGTCAGTTTGTCCGCGATCTGCTTTTGGATCGTTGGCAATTCGCCAACTGCCGGCATGATCAGCCCAGTGAAATTCGCACGCGCCAGTTCCGAGGGGATGTCTTCGAGGACATGCCCGCCGGTACATGCAAAAAACGGGAGACAGATTGCTTTAGCCCCAACGCCCGATGCGGCTTCGGATATCGAGGGCGGCTGTTCTACAAACCCCACGCGGATTCTGCTAAAAGTGATCAGGTGCTTCAACTTCTCTGCAAAATCCATGGCAACAGCAGCAGGGTTCCGGCTGCGCCCAGAACCGTGTGCCGCCAGGACGAGATCGGTCTCTTCTGGCGACCAGCCATGATCCTCCATTGCGCTTTGAAGCGCGCTTGCGACAAGGGTCGGCAAATCTGGGTCAACTCCCAAGGGATCAAGTATCCTGACCGGCCTTGATCCAATCCGCTTCGGCAGGGCGCTGGTGACAAACCATCCCCGGGCCATGAACAAAGGATAAATTGCCGTGTCCTCTGGTAATCTGTCCAGACAGGTTTCAAGGGCGCCAGGCAATGCCAGAGTTGCGGAGTGAACCGACACCTGAGCCGTCAATGCGTCGACCTTTCCAGCAAAAGCCTCCAAACTCGCCTCAGCCGGAGCTGGGTCCGATGGTTGACCATGGGCGACAATAACGGCGTGCGGCATATTTGGGGCTCCGGCGGTTTATCCTGCGATAGATGTCGCCTTAGGGGGCAGAGTCAATGTGGGAAACAGATTAGTGTCATCCAAGCAGGGTCAGCCACATCCAGACTGTCATGGTTGAGACGGCGGTACCAATCAAAACGGACGAAGCCGCGACCCGCTTCGCTCGATCGTATATGTTGGCAAAGATGTAGGCGTTGAATCCCGGAGCCATTGCCGCCGTCAACACGCCGGAACGGAACAGGTCTTGCGGAAGTGCGAAGGCCGAGCCCAGCAACCAGACGAGGCTTGGATGCAGAACCAAAGCGACGCAGCAAACAAACATGATAGCCCGCAAATCACCTTCAGGCCGGTACATGACCAGAACACCTCCAAGCGCGAACAGGGCGCCGGGTAGGGCGGCCCGGGTCACTAACCCAAGGGCCTCGTCTACGACTTCAGGTATTCCGATCCCGGACAGGTTAACGGCAAATCCAAGGGCGATACCCAATATCAGCGCGTTTTTGAACATGACCGTCAGGACCGACCGGGCCATTTGCGTACCACTATGGCCTCTGTTGCGGATCACTTCCATAACGGTGATCCCAAGGCCGTAGCAAAACGGGGAATGGATAGCGAGGATCGCATAGTTACCGGTCAGGCTTTCAGGCCCGTAGGCGCGTTCCGTGATGGGCAGTCCCAGCAAAACAGAGTTGGAAAACAGGCAACAAAAACCAATAGCCACGCAATCTTCCCACTCGCGGCCAAAAATCAGGCGTGCACCGAGAATTCCAGCGACAAAGCACAGACCGGCAGCCGAGTAAAAGCTGAGCAGAAGGCGAGGGTCGAAGCTGGCGCTTAGGTCAAGGTGAGAGATGGCGAGAAACAATAGGCAGGGGATGGCAAAGCCCTGCGTAAACTTCATCAGCCCATCAATGTGAGATTCTTTGAAATATCCCACACGGGTCGAGACATATCCTGCACCGATCACAAGGAAGACAGGCAAAATGACGTTGATCAGGTTTTGAAGCATGTCATTGCCTTATCTTTGAGGACACTAATGGAAATACTTCATCCTTGCGAAACAGCGGCTTACAGCGCCTGCCGGAGCACGAGGCCATCATGCGCAGGAGTGATGTGGTCAGCGGTTTCCGCCGCCACCGCCGCATAGTCCAGATCGATATGCATATTGGTCAACACGGCCTGTTTGGGTCGAAGGCGCTCGATCCACTCCAACGTTTTTTCCAGATGTGCGTGGGTTGGATGAGGAGAGCGGCGCAAGGCGTCGATGACCAAAGTATCCAGACCTGTGAGGTCAGCCCAAGCTTCATCATAAATATCGGAAACATCGGGAAGATAAACGAGGTTGCCCATCTTAAACCCAAGCGCATCGATTGAGCCGTGTTTGACCTTGATCGGGTGAAACGGGATAGGCCCGCCAGGACCGTTTATCTCAAATGGGCCATCCAAGGACTTCAGATCCAGAATTGGCGGATAGGGAGAGCCTTCGGGCTGCACAAAGGCATAGCCGAACCGTGCCAGCAGCTGGTTCTGAGTGTCGCCATCCGCCCAGACCGGCACGCGCGTCTTCATGTTGAAGACGATCATGCGCAGGTCGTCGATACCGTTCGTATGATCGGCATGGGCATGCGTGTAGACGACGCCATCCAAACGTCCAGTACCGGTATCCAATAACTGGCTGCGCATGTCTGGTGAGGTGTCGATTAGGACCGTTGTGGTGCCATCCGGTCCGTCCCGTTCAACCAGCATCGAACAGCGGCGGCGGATATTTTTCGGGTTCTCGGGGTCGCATTCGCCCCAATGCCCACCAAGTCGGGGCACACCGCCGGATGAACCGCAGCCCAGAATAGTACACCGCAACTCGTTCATGCGGCGGCCTTGTATGATGCGGCCTTGGCGAACAGCCGGTCGAAATTGGCCTGCGTCTGCGCCGCAAATTCAGGATAATCGAGGCCGAACACTTCGGCACCTTTACGGGCAGTGTGGGCGGTGAAGGCGGGTTCATTCCGTTTGCCGCGAAAGGGTGGCGGGGCCAGATAAGGGGCGTCGGTTTCAACGAGTATGCGATCGACCGGAGCGTTGGAAAAGATGTCGCGCAGTTCCTGACTTTTTGGAAACGCCGCGATGCCTGACATGGACAGGTAGAAACCCAGATCAAGCGCCGCTCGCGCCAGATCGGCGGAGGACGAAAAGCAATGCATGACGCAGGAATAGGACGCGATCTTGTGTTCCTCCGCCAGAATACGGGCCATATCATCGTCCGCAGCGCGGGCGTGGATGATAAGCGGTAATCCCGTGCGCTGAGCGGCTTCGATATGCACACGAAGCGACTGTTTCTGCACCGACGCGGACTCGGCGGTATAGTGATAATCCAGCCCGGTTTCGCCGATGCCGACAAATTTCGGATGCCGGGCCAGCGCGACAAGTTCATCGACCGTGACCATAGGCTCATCCGCGGCGCTCATTGGATGGGTGCCAGCGGCGTAGAACACTGGGGCGTGGGCTTCGGCGATGGCCCGGACGGAGGGTTCGTTACGCAGCCTAGTGCAGATGGTCACCATGCGGGTCACACCGGCCTCGACAGCGCGGTCAACGATTTGATCCAGCTGCCCTTCGAAATCCGGGAAGTCCAGATGGCAATGGCTGTCAGTGATTTCTGGGGTGGTGTTCATCTGCTCTGACCGGCGGTTTCCTGTATCTTGAACACCGTATCTAGGACCAGAGCGGCAGGGTCAAGGTTCACCGCCTGACCATGTCGCGCGCGGGCTGTGATCGTGGCAGCGACCTCGGCCCAGTGCCTTGCCTGATGCGGCGTGGCAGAGAGGCGTGCCAGAGTTTTGGCCTCGTTGGGGGCAGCCTCGGGGACAGGGGCCGCGCCGGTCGCTCCGGTCAACGCCAACCGGGACAGGGCCACGTCGATCAGCGTTAACAGCAGTTCGAACCGTTCGGCTGCCCCGCGCTGGGCGGCGGCCTCGGCAAGGGCTAGCGCGCGTTGTCGATCCAGACGGGGCAGGGTGCCCAGAATTGCGATCAGTTCGGTGTATATCTCAAGCCCGCCCAAGTTGATCAACCTTACCGCATCGCCCACGGAACCTGCGGCCAATGCCGCCAGATGATCGGTTCGGTCCGGCAAGTCGGTACCAGTCTGAGCCAGAGCTGTCTGCATATCGTTGCTATCAAGCGGAGATAGTCGCAAAGTACGGCAACGCGACCGAATTGTTGGCAACAGGCGCGAGGGTTGATGCGAAACCAGTAACAAAGTCGTGCGTGCCGGTGGTTCCTCGAGCATTTTCAGCAGCGCGTTCGCGGCGCTGACATTCATCTCATCCGCAGAATCGACGATCACGATACGCCGACCGCCATCCGCTGATGACAGGCCAAAAAACCGACCGAGCTTGCGAATGTCGTCCACCACAATCTCGCCCCTTAGGCGACCCTGATCGTTGAGTGACCTTGTGATCGCCGCCAACCCCGGTTCGGCCCCGGCCTGAATGCGGTGCGAAACCGGGTGGTCCGGGTCAATATCCAGCGTCTGAGGCGGCGGCGGTGCCCCGAAAAGGCCTCCATCATCCGATGGCGGTGTCGCCAGTAAAAATCGAGCTATGCGCCACGCAAGTGTCGCCTTTCCGACGCCACGCGGCCCGGTCAGAAGCCAGCCGTGATGTAGTCGATCCGAGTTATAAGCCGTCAGAAACGCATGTTCGGCCGCATCTTGGCCGACGATGCGTTGGGTTTCGCGCGGATGTGGCGCGCCGGGTGCTTGATCCGGGGAAGGGGTGTCGTCACTCATGAACTGTCTGTCGCAAGGCTGTGGTGACGATTTGTGTCACATCCTGCGCGACGCTGTCCATGTCCCGATTGCCGTCGACCACGCGGAACCGGTTGGCAAACTCGTTAGCCAGCGCCAAGAACCCGGCGCGCATCTGTTGTTGCAATGCCGGTCCGAAATCCTCGAACCTTTCTTCTGCACCCTGTCGACCTTTGGCACGAGACAGACCGATTTTTGGGTCCATATCGATCAGCAATGTCAGATCCGGCTCGCGTCCGATCATCAGGTTGTGCAATTGATCCACCAGCCCGCGCAAATCCCCGCGTGACAGGCCCTGGTACATTCGGGTGCTGTCAGCAAAACGGTCGCAGATCACAATCTTCCCTTCGGCCAGGGCAGGTTCAATCGTGCGCTCCAGATGGTCACGACGGGCAGCGGTGAACAGGAGAATCTCGGTTTCAGCGGACCAACGATCAGGATCGCCCTGCAGAACGAGGTCGCGTATTTCTTCGGCTCCGGCGGAACCGCCGGGTTCGCGGGTCAGAACCACTGGATGACCCGCGTTCCGAAGATGCTCGGCCAGCATCCGAGCCTGCGTGGACTTGCCGGAA
Organism: Ruegeria sp. HKCCD6426; assembly: GCF_057221115.1. NCBI lineage: Bacteria > Pseudomonadati > Pseudomonadota > Alphaproteobacteria > Rhodobacterales > Roseobacteraceae > Ruegeria > Ruegeria sp. HKCCD6426. The sequence continues at coordinate 518,152 of NZ_JBWVBF010000001.1, forward strand.
CCGTCAATGCCTTCGAAGGTCAGAAACAACCCAGCTTGCGTCACATCGATTCCAATGGGTTGTTGATGACGTCCTTCAGTACGATACCACCTACAGTCATCATGCGAATGACAAATCCACCCAGTTCCACATCCTGTGCCGCAACCAGCGGGCGGCGGATTTCTGGCAGACCCTCGGGCTGGATAACCAGCTCGGCCAGCTGCTGCCCTTTTCGGACGGGGGCATTGATCGGCCCCTCATAGACTACTTCGGCTTCAATGTCCTTCGCGCCCAGAACGGGGAACAACAGGGTCAGGTCTTCTTGCGGCACCAGCCCCACGGTTTTTTCCGCGCCCATCCAGACTTTGCCCTGTGCTATCGGCTCTTCCGCGTTGGCAACTGTCCTCTCGACAAAATTTCGAAACGACCAGTTAACCACGGCCTCAGCCTCCTCTGCGCGGCGGGCGGTGCTGTCGAGCCCCGAGAGGACAAAGATCACCCGGCGGTCACCCTGTTTGGCCGACCCGACCAGCCCGTATCCGGCCTCCTGAGTATGGCCGGTTTTCAGGCCGTCCGCGCCGATATCCAGTTTCAGAAGCGGGTTTCGATTGCGCGCATTCGAGGGCGCGCGGCCGTCAAACTCGAACGTTTCTTCCGCAAACAAGGGATAGTACTCGGGAAAGTCCGAGATCAACCGGTTTGCCAGAACGGCCAGATCATGCACGGACATCATATGACCAGCAGCTGGCCACCCGTTAGAATTGGCAAAGTTCGAGTTGTTCATACCCATTTGCTGCGCGCGCTGGGTCATGTAACGGGCGAATCCTGCTTCGGTCCCGTCGGGGCTCAGTGCTTCGGCGATGACCACGCAGGCGTCATTGCCGGACAGAACGATAATGCCACGCAGCAGATCTTCGACCCGGACGCGATCCTGCGTGTTCAGGAACATGGTCGAGCCGCCATAGCTCATGGCGTGTTCCGATACCGGCAGGGTTTCATCCAGCGTCAAACGCCCGTCGCGCAATGCTTCGAACGCGACATACAGTGTCATGAGTTTGGACATCGAGGCAGGCGGCAGCGGCTGGTCGGCTTCTTTGGATAGCAAAACTGTGCCGGTTTTCTGATCCATGACATAAGCTGCCCGGGCTTGTGTATCAAAAGCGTGGACGGGCAGCGCCAGAAGGGCCAGCCCGAGGGCCAAAGTAGTGGATCGCAGAGCGGACAGCATTACGTGCCTCCTGTTTTTCAGTTGCTGGCGGTAAACGCGTCGGTAAAGCCAAGGTCTTTTACATCCGACAGGATTGCTTTGCGGTCAGCCCGGGACTTTGCGGGGCCGACCAACACACGCCAGATCGTGTTTCCTTCGGTCTGTAGTTCACGAATGTCAGGGGTCATGCCATTCCTGCGAACTTTCTCTGCTGCACTTTTGGCATTGGCCTCGACGCTGAACGTGCCAACCTGAACATAAGGTTTGCTGAGCGACGACACGGTCGCTGAGCTGGCCGCAGCCGTCGTGGCAACGGCTGTCGGTTCGGCGGCGTCTATGGCTGCGGCTGCTCCGGCAATCGGGTCCAACGGCGTTTCGGTGATTTCGTCAGGGTCTTTCTTTTGCCACCACTTGCGCTTTGCAGGCGTCTCGGCAGGTGCTGCGACCTCAGGATCAGTTAAAGTTGCGGTCGTTACCGCGTCACTTTGGGCCGCCGAAACAGCAGCAGCGCTGGTTGCAGTTCCAGCCGCTGCGGCACTGGCAGTATCGGCGGCACTGGCGGTGTCATCGGTTTTCTTCTGCCACCATTTCCGTTTGGCAGGCTTTTCCTCAGCATCAGTTGTTTCAGCAACCTCAGCCGGATCCGATTCGGAGTCGTTGGTCGTTGTTGTCGCGACGGCGGCTCCGGCGGCAGCGCCCGCAACGGCGGCACCAGCCGCTGTCTCACCCGCGCCCTCAGTCGGCTTTTTCTGCCACCATTTGAGCTTTGCGGGCTTTTCTTCGGATTCAGCTTCGGCAGCTGCTGCGACATCTGTATCGGTATCTGCCTCTCCATCCGTCGCTTCGCCATCATCGCTAGGTGCGTCCTCGACGGGCGGGGGCGCGATCGTTTCGCGGCGCAAAGCCACCACTTGAATACTTGCCGGGGCACCCGCCAGCATCCCCAGTTCGGCGGCAGCCGACGATGAAACCTGCAACGCTGGGCCGGGCAGATTCCGTTCGCGCCGGAACAGGGCTCCGGTTACTGATTTGTTGTTAGCTGTGTTTTTGATCCGCACACGTTCGGGTTGAGACACGTCCGGGTGGGCGACCCATATGCCACCCAACGACGGTCGCCCGTCCCAAAGCCCGGCTTCGGTCACCTGAAAGACTTCAGGTGCCTCGACGTCCTTCTGTCCGCTGGAAGAAGCTTGCGGAAACAGCTCAATCGCGCCGCCTGTGTCCGCTGTATCGGAAGGTTTTTCCTGGTCAGCGCCGACCGAAGAGTTCAACCCTTCTTCACATCCTGCCAAAGCAGCTATCACCGCGGTCAGAGCAATAAGCCGGTATGGCCCATAGCGTTTGCCAGTCGCTCGATTCATTTCGATATCCCTTGCCTGAAAGGGCCGTATTGGCCGAGCCCCACCGCTTGTCAGCCGGATCTTTTGTCCGGTCTATTGCGGTCTTTCCGATGGATCATAACGCGACCAACTAACCATGGGAAGACCAGCGGTTGCGCTTCGGCAAGATTTCCCCGCTTTATGACTTGCCTCTGGTTGCAACAGCGCTTAGACCCTGCCGTCAAGCGGGGAGGTGGCAGAGTGGTCGAATGCGGCGGTCTTGAAAACCGTTGAACGTGAGAGCGTTCCCAGGGTTCGAATCCCTGTCTCCCCGCCACCTGCACCAGTCTCATTGAAATCGACGTGTTTTCTGGAATTGCAACGCAATTTCCGTGCTTGGTGTGTACGCTCCAATTCCCAGACCATCTGATTGGCTCCAAGAATCCCGCCGTATCGAATTAAAGAAAAAACTTCTTCCTGCAGCGCTCCAAGTGAATGTGAAGTTTGCACAGGTCGGTTAACGTGTAGGTGACACAAATGAGGTCACTGAGGAAAGCCGTCCGCTTGAAATGTGGTAAAAAACAGTAGATTACGGATGTCTTGCGGGTGGGAAAAATGTGTGTGGGTGCGCCAAAGCATCAAGACGAACCGCGATTTTAGACGACGTAGCGTCTCGTGTGAGTGTCCAGAATGGCTTTCTGTATTCTAAATTGATGAGCGTACCGAGATAATCCTGCATCAAACCAAATAGATTGCTACAGCTCACCCCAGATAATGCTTGTTGTTCACAATGTCAGAGAAACAGATAGTAGCAACCAACTTGTTTCTTGAAGTGCGTTCAGCAGCTAAAGAGTGATTGATGAAAAGCCTACTCATCACTGGTCTATTCGCCGCAGTATTCGCATCGCCAGTCATCGCCGATCAATCTTCTGAACTGACGGTTGGAAAAGGTAGGGAGATTTGCCGAAATTACTATGAAAACCGACCATTGGAGGACGCAAAGGATCACAGTGATCTTGGGTTTTGCTTGGGCATCACTCGCGGCGTTTATGTGGTGATGCGAGAGAACTGCAACATTCCCGGTTACGCCGGACTGCTGACGGTAGGGTCGGGTGGTACAAACAAGTCCATTGTACATTCGTTCTACAAAGGGGCGGACGACAGTCCCGATCAGTGGTCGATGCCGTTTACACAGGGATTAGTAGTAGCCTTGATTGAGTCATTTCCCTGCGATCCGGCGTGATCGAATGCGTTCCAGATGCCCAGTGGGCCGGATATACAATTCAAGCTTTGCACAACAAAGCCGCCATTCGGTCAAAATTAGGCAACGACCGCGGCTCACCCGGAAGCTGACTCTCAATCACTATATGTTCTTGAAGTATAACATGGGCAAAGCAGACGTCGGGTTTTGTTAAATTGAACGTCTATTCCGCCAGCGCTTGCTGTATCCGGTCGATCAGAGCTTTTTTTACAATAGAAAATCTTGGTGTCTGAGAAATTTCTTCTAACGTTGCAACCCAAAGCGGGACCCTGATATTGGGAACGTCGTTGGCCAAGCGCACCAGACGAGAATCTCTGTCGCCAACAAAATTGGGCAGAAACGTCTTGCCCGCTCCGGAAGCAGCCATCTGCTGAAGGACCAGGAAACTGTCTGCGCCGTTGGTCATCTCATCGGCTTTTACATTTTCTGCCAACCATCTTGCCGGAAGTGAGTATCCCAAGGCCCCATCGAGTTTCATCCACTTTCGGTTGGACTTCCCATCACTGTAGATGCCGAATGAGAGCTCGCCCGCGCATTCTCCGATGAGACCTTCCTCGAGTCTTATCGACGGGCGCACTGCGATGTCAGCGGTTAGTCTGGTCAGATCGTGATGGCTGTTACCACTGAGCAGGGTCAGTTCCAAGTCAGGGTATTGAGTAGAAATCTTGTTCAGAATCTGAGGCAGAATAAGCTGACAAAAGCTGTCAGTGGATGCGATACGTACTTGTCCGGCAGGGGAACGGTTTGCGCCCACAATTGTTCGCCCCAGGGACAGTACCGCGTCTTCAATACTCTCCATAGCCGAAAGAACTGTCCTGGCTTCGGGGAGCGCTGCGTATCCCGACGGGCTTTTTTGAAAGACTTGGCAGGCGTTTCGTCTCTCGAATGAGGCAACTCTGCGTAAGACCGTCGCATGTGTGACGCCCAATGCAGCAGCTGCTGCATTCAGTGATCCATGCCGGCTGACAGCGAGTACGTAGCGAATATCGTCCCAACTCTCATTGTTCATAAATTAACAAGTGACGTCGAATAACAAACAATTACAAGAAAATTCGTTCAAGCTATGCTTTGACGTATTGAACAGGGAGGCACACCATGATGAAGAAATCCGCGATCTTCGCAGCAGGTTTTTTGTCCGTAGCTGTCATTGGGACAGCCATCGCTCATGAAATTGAAAACCCGGCTGTCAAAGCACGAATATCGATTATGCAGCTCAGAGCTTTCAATCTTGCCATTCTTGGCGGTATGGCCAAGGGAGAGACAGAATATGACGCCGAGGCGGCAACACGGGCTGCGAATAATCTGGTCGCTCTGTCGCAGATCGATCAATCTGCAATGTGGCCCGCCGGATCCGACAATGTATCCGACCCGTCCACGCGCGCTCTGCCCGCGATCTGGGAAAACTTCCCGGACGTCGGAGCCAAGGGCCAAGCCTATGCCGACGCGACTGTTGCGATGCAGGCTGCGGCAGGACAAGATGTCGAAGCCCTGAAGGCGGCGATGGGGCAAATCGGCGGAACCTGTTCGGCATGTCACAAAGCTTACAGAGCACCGGAAAACTAAAGGAGTACTAGCTTTGCGGCGTTTTGTTTCTTTCACCGCCGCTGCTGCACTTTTGGTCGGGCTGGCCGGTTTGGTGCTAACCCGACCACAAAGCGTCGACCAGACTGAACTGGACGGGATCTTGCCTGATCTCAAGAGAGGCGAGGCCGTTTTCTATTCAGCGGGGTGCGCGTCCTGCCACTCTGCCCCTGATGCCAGTGGAGAAGAAAAGCTTGTACTCACCGGCGGACGTCGGTTCGAAACAGACTTTGGCACATTCATAGCCCCCAACATATCCAGTGATCCGGAGGCGGGAATTGGCTCTTGGTCTGCTTTTGACTTGGCCAACGCCCTGACCCACGGGACCGGACCCAAAGGGCAGCACTATTACCCGGCCTTTCCTTACACGTCCTATGCCAACATGACGACGGAGGACATCGTATCGCTACGCGCATTTCTCGGTACGCTACCAGCGGTCGTCATTGAAAGTGACGCCCATGAAATTGACTTCCCATTCAACATTCGTCGTGGATTGGGGGCCTGGAAACTGCTCTTCGCAGAGCCTGGTTGGGTGGTTGAGAGCGAACTGACCGACCAACAGATGCGTGGTCGTTATCTGGTCGAAGCACTTGGGCACTGCGCTGAATGTCACACGCCGCGAAATGGTTTGGGAGGCTTGAAACGTGATCTGTGGCTGACAGGTGCGCCAAATCCAAGCGGAAAGGGACGTATCCCCGGCTTGACTGCTGACCAGCTCGACTGGTCCGAGGTAGACATTGCCGAGTATCTGAAATCCGGGTTCACTCCGGACTACGACAGCGCCGGTGGAGAAATGGTTGAAGTGATTGAGAACACGTCGCGTTTAAGCGATGACGACCGTTTGGCAATTGCGGCGTACCTCAAAGCTGTTCCCGTGCAATGAATTGGCATCCGGGTCGGATTAACCAATTTCCTGGCTGTAAATCGAATGTCTAGAGCTTTCCCCTTAGTCTAATAGGCGGAGCCAAGGTCAGCTTCTGGTCACATTCCAGGATTTATGTAACGCAGCTTTCTGCGCATCTCTGCCGTACGTGATCAGCGCAGCAAATGACTCCTATGCTTGCAAAGGCCGTCGGCACGCGGAGGCAGCACCGCCGTGAAGCCGGTTAGCGCATGTTCAGAACATAATCGCTTAGCTTCGTCGAAAAGCTCGGATTTAAAGGTCTGGTTTGGGCTGTGAGCCGCCACCAACGCGATTTGTAGAGAACGCCGGCTTTGAGCCAAAGTGCAGAATGCTGCAGAATGTGCCAATGGCTACAAATCCGCAAAATTCGACATTGGTTTTATTAAAGACAGCTCATGCTGGGCCTTCGACTAGAACTTCTAATTGCAGCCGTCTTAGGCAGATTTACCTCCGTTCACGCAAAGCAGTTCCATCTCGCATCAACCTATCAGAGTTCGCAATTCGGGTCTGGTCGAGCGGCTTTGCAGGTCGTTTTATTTGTAGTCTTCAAGGGTGAGGCCAAGGATCTTCGACAAGACACCGCCGTGGCGTAGCAAGTCGACCTCTTGAAAGGTACCCACCGCCGCCTTGCAGCGGATCTCGCCGAGCACGCCACCATCGCGCAGCCACTTCACGTTCTTAACCATCCCCGGCACCAGCGTCTCGGGCAGCAGGCTCAGGGCGAAGCGATCCCCAGCACGAATGCCCGCCGTCTCGGGGTCGAACCTGTCGATGATCTGCACGGGCGCCACGCCCATGCCGATCAGGTTGGTGCGGTGAATGCGTTCAAAGCTTTTAGCGACTACGGCGCGGATGTTCAGAAGCGCCACACCCTTGGCGGCCCAGTCGCGGCTTGAGCCCATGCCATATCGGTCACCAGCCAGAATGATCGTAGCCTGTCCCTGATCCGTCAGGGTTTGTGCGGCGTCCGGCAGGGGCAGAACGCGCCCGTCCTCGAGCATGGTCTCAGCTGGGGCCAGCCCCTCTTGCAGGTAGTTCACCGCCAGTTGATTGGTGAAAAGACCGCGCAGCATGACCTCCCAGTTGCCGCGATAAGCGGCGTAGACATTCATGTCCTTGGGGTCGCCCCCCCGCGCGCGCAGCCATTCGCCCGCCAGACTGGCGGGATCCACCAACCCTGCGGGCGAGATATGGTCGGTAGTCATGTCGTCACCCAGTACCATCAGGGGGGCTGCATGATAATCGCCGAGCCGCGAATGCTGGTGTTCGGCGGTGAATTTCGGCCGTCGTAGGTAGCGCGAGGTCGGCTCCCACGGGAAGCGCGCGCCGTCATGGACCTCGATCCCGTTCCAAGCGTCATTGTCGGCGGCGGCGGCAAAGGCAGTGGACACATCGGTCTTGCGATAGCCGGCCTTCAATAGCGCCGCGATCACGGAGGTATTAGGCCAGACGTCGCGCAGAAACACTGACTGCCCGCCCGCCCCAGTACCGATCGGGTCGCACAGAATGTCGCCGAAAATGTCGCCCTTCAGCGCATACGCCACCACCAAGGGGGGCGAAGCCAGAAAGCAGAGGTCCAGTTTCGGGTGCACCCGGCCCGGGAAGTTTCGATTTCCCGATAGGATCGCGCTGATTGCTTTGCCGTCTTGCAGAGCGGCTTCGATCATCTCGGGCAAGGGACCGGAGTTGCCGATGCAGGTGGTGCAGCCATGCCCCACCACATCAAAACCCAGCGCGGACAGATCCGGGATCAACCCCGCGCGTTGCAGGTAATCGCGTGCCGAGGGCGAGCCCGGCGCCATCGAGGTTTTCACCCAGATCGGTACAGTCAGCCCGAGTGCCCGTGCCTTGCGCGCCAGCAGCCCCGCCGCAACCATCATGTAAGGGTCCGAGGTATTGGTGCAGCTGGTGATCGCGGCAATCCCCACCGCGCCATCGGGCACCAGGTCTTCGGCGCGGGGCGCGCGCGACAGCGGACGGTCCAGCGCCGCTTCGATCCGGGCGGCGGCCTGTGCCGGGGCGCAGGTGTCCTGCGGGCGGCGGGGGCCGGAAATGGTCGGGGTAATCGTGGACAGATCAATCTCGATCATCCGGTCGAAACGTGGTGTGCTGTTGGGCTTGAACCACAGGCCGATTGCGCGGAAGGTGGGCTCAATACTGTCGGTCAAGCAGCCAGGCCGCGCGGTGCGCTTCAGATAGGAGACGGTCTCGCCATCCACCGGGAAATACCCGGTTGAGGCACCATATTCCGGTGCCATATTGGCGGTTACAGCACGGGCGTCAGCAGAAAGGGTGGACAGGCCGGGGCCGCAGAATTCGACAAAACTGCCGGTGACATCGAGCACCCGCAACCGGTGCGTTACCTCAAGCGCCAGATCTGTGGGCATGGTGCCCTCGGGCAGTTGACCAGTCAGATGCACGCCCACGACTTCGGGCATGCTCAGCGTCGTGGCTTGGCCGAAAATGACGCTTTCCGCCTCGAGCCCACCAATCCCCCAGCCCAGAACGCCAATGCCGTTAATCATCGGCGTGTGGCTGTCAGTGCCCAACAGCATATCGGGATGCGCCCGACCATCAGCACCGATCTCAAGCACCGTTGCCAGTTGTTCAAGGTTGATCGTGTGCATGATCCCGGTGCCCGGCGGATGCACCGTGACCCCATCCATTTTCTGCGAGGCCCATTTCATGAATCCATATCGCTCGCCGTTACGCGCGAATTCTTTGCGGGCATTGGCTGAGAATGCCGTCTGCGTGGCATAGAGATCCACCGCCAACGAATGATCAACCGAGACATTGACCGGCAGCTTCGGTGAAAGCACCGCCGGATCGCCCCCCGCTTCGTGCACCGCATCGCGCAGCCCGGCAATATCCGCCAGCGCGGGCGTGCAGGTGGTGTCGTGCATCAGGATGCGGTTGGGCATGAACGTGAACTCGAACCCGTCACGCTGCCCCTCCAGCCAAGTATCAAGCGCGCCCAACAGCGCGTCCGACTGGCTGGTTGCGCGCAGGTGGTTTTCGGCCAGAAGACGTAACACAAAGGGCAACCGCTTTAGACGGTCGCCCAGCACATTTGGCAAGTTAGTTACCGTCAGCCGGCGACCCTTTGCATCGATTTCCAACGTGTTAACCATCTTGTCCCCGTTGCGCCCCCGGACGAACCGGAGCCGCACTCACACCAATTTGACCTTGCTATGCAATACTCCATCGGCGTCGCCATAGATCCAGTCGCCCGGCGTAATGGTCACGCCGCCGATGTGAATATCGCAGCCAGCTTTGCCCCAGCCCTCTTTCGCACTTTTCACCGGCGAGGTCGCAAGTGCGAAGATCTGCGTCGCCATCAGCTCGATCTCGGCGCTATCGCGGATGGCGGCGTTGAGAACCAGCCCAGCCCAGCCGTTCTTGATCGCCATCTCCGCAATCATGTCTCCTAGAATGGCAATGCGGGTAGAGCCGCCCCCGTCTACGACCAACACGCGTCCCTCGCCGGGCATTTCCAACTGAGCACGAAGCATCGTGTTGTCTTCAAAACACTTCACGGTCTGCACCGGGGCGGCGAAATGCGGTGCCGTGCCGAAGCGGCGAAACGGCAAGTGAACAAGCGACAGCTTGTCTGCGTGGTCATCAATCAGGTCAGCAGTTTTCATATCGGCCTCACATATTAGAGTAGGTTGCTCTCAGGTCGGCCACGTTGGCCTCGCTAAGGAAGCGCGTCTTTTGTCCGCGCAGTGCTACAAGAAGCTTGGCGGTTTCTTCCAGCTCTTCTGCCGCGCACACGGCCGAGAACAGATCCTTGCCCGAAACCACGGGGCCGTGGTTGGCCAGCAGAACTGCGCCATAGGCGCCTTTAAGGTCGCGGATCAGGTCGCCCGACTTCGGGTCGCCCGGCTTGACATAGGGAACCAATTTCACCGTGCCGACACGCATGACAACGTAGGGTGTCAGTGGTGGGATGCAGTCATTGGGATTGGTGTCATCCAAACAGGACAGCGCGGTCGCCCAGGTTGAGTGCAGATGCACCACGGCACCCGCCTGCGGACGGGTTTCATAGAAGGCCTGATGCAGGAACACTTCCTTGGTCGGACGGTCGCCTGCGACATGGCCGCCTTCCAGATCGATCTTGCTGATCCGGTCGGGATCAATCGCGCCCAAAGTAGAATTGGTCGGCGTCATCAAGATGCCATCGGGCAGGCGGGCTGATACGTTGCCCGCCGTCCCGACCGAGAAGCCCCGCGTGAACAGGGACGCACAAAGATCCGACATCTGTTGGCGAAGGTCTGCTTCGGTGCTCATTTCTGCCTCTCCATGATGCGCAACGCTTTGGCGAAGAAGTCCGGTGCGCCAAAATTGCCCGATTTCAGCGCAAGCGAAATTGGCTGATTGTCACCTAAAGTCAGCACAGGAACGCCGGGATCGATTTCTGCCCCGATGCGCATCGCGGGCGCGCCCAGTTCGCCCGCCACGGCTTGCGCCACCGCACCCGAGGTTTCACCACCCGCCACAACGATCCGGCGATAGCCGCGCTGCACCAGCGTACGGGCGGTGTCGGCAAACAGAGTGTCCAGAGTCTCGGCCACCGCCTCGCGACCGAACTTGGCCTGAATCTCTTTCACCTCTTCGGGGGAACCCGAGGAGTAGACCAAAGGGGCATTGCCGGTGTTCTCGGCGATGAAGCCCAACAGGTCATCCACGGTGACCGTGCCATTCATGACGCCGGGTACGTCGAGGGGATAGGTCGGATGGGCCTTCTGATGTTCGGCCAGCTGGCCGCGTGTCGCCCCGGAACACGACCCCGCCAGAATGGCTTCAGGCCCCGATGTGCCCTCGGCGGTGGGGGTGCTGGCTTCGGCCATGCCGCTACGAATGAAGTTGCGCGGAAGGCCCAGAGCGATCCCGGAGCCGCCCGTTACCAAGGGAACGCCTTGAAGTGCCTCGCCGAGGGTTAGTAGGTGCTCGTCCGAGACAGCATCTGCCACAATATACTTCTCGGCGGAATTCGTTATTGCCGCGCGGATCTGTTCAGGTCCAGCCAGAACTATGGACAGCGGTACGTGGCCGACCGCGTTTTTACTTTGCAGACGCAACCAGCGACGCAGGTCGGGATCAGTCATTGGGGTTAGTGGATGGTTCTGCATCCCGCTTTCGCTCAACAAAACGTCACCCACAAACAGATGTCCCTGATAGACCGTGCGTCCGGTGGTCGGAAAGGCCGGGCAGACCACCACACCGTGCGCGTCCAGCACGGCGGTTAGAGCGTCGGCAACTGGGCCGATATTTCCGTCAGGTGTGGAATCGAAGGTCGAGCAGTATTTGAACAGAATCTGCTCGCAGCCCTGATCCAATAGCCAGTTAAGTGCCTCGAGGCTTTCGTGCACCGCATCTTCGACCGGATTCGAGCGTGATTTCAGGCTGACAACCCCGGCGTCGATATCCGGTGCAGCGGGGCCTGTTGGAACGCCGGGATACTGGGCGGTTCTCAAACCTCCTTCGCCGTCAACGCCTTTGGCCAGGGTGTTGGCAACATCGCTGCCACCAGTGAAATCATCTGCGATAACGCCAATTAGCATGTCTGACCCTCTGTATTGTGTTCGATCCGGCGGCGGATTTCTTCAATCGCGGCCTCCGGGCTGGTCAGGACAGGAACGTCAGTGCATGCGCGCACCGCATCCGCAGCGCTGGCCATGGAAAACTGCGCCAACAGGATGACATCAGCATCGGCGATCATGGCAGCAGTGTCGGCAATCAACCGATCATGAGCGCCGTCGTCACCTACCTTTTTGGCGTCCAGCGCGCCCTCGCAAAAGATCGAGGTGATCTGTGCGGTGCTGCCTTTCTCGCGGGCTGCCTCGCGGAACTCATCCTCCATCCCACCGGCGGCGGGGGGGAAGGTGTACAGCATGACGACGCGGTCCCCGTGGGAGAATGCCGCCTCGAACATGGCTTCGTTGGGTTTCATGACGGGAATACTGGCCTCGCGGTTAGCGCGTTCGATGGCGGAACCGAAGGCCGAGCAAGTGAATAGTACGCCATCTGCGTCGGCAGCTTCAGCATAGCGCGACAGATCGATGATCCGGCGTAGTAAGTCACCTGACAGTTCAGCCGATTTCGCACGATCCAACGAAAGACCCTCTTCAAGGATCGAAATCGTCTCGGCTTCCGGCCAAAGCTTCTCGGCAGCGTCCTCGATGGCATCAATCGCGACTTTTGTAGCGTGGATAAGCGCTATGCGGGGCTGGTCAATCATCTTTGCGTCCTGATAAAATCGGCGACACCACAGCGAGAAGGGCGGTGCCGCTGAACAACTGCGGGCAAGAGTTGCCCGAAAGGAAGAACCTCAAGCCGCAACGTTTTCGTGTGCAACGGCATCTGCGACGAGGGAGCCAAAGGCGTCACAGTTTACGGATCCACCCAAGTCACGGGTGCGGTTTTCCGAGACGTCGATCACGGAGTCCACGGCGTCGGCAATTGCCTGACCCGCATCCATCAACTTCTGGATGCCGCGCTGTTCGCCGAGCCAGGTCAGCATCATGGCCGCCGACAGAATCAACGAGGTCGGGTTGGCGACGTTCTGCCCTTGAATATCCGGCGCCGATCCATGTTGCGCCTGAGCACAGCACAGACCGGTTTCAGCGTTGGCATTGATCGACCCGGCCAGACCCAAGGATCCGGACAGTTCCGACGCCAGATCCGAAAGGATATCGCCATAGAAGTTGGTGGCAACCACGACGTCATAGGCCTCGGGTTTACGCACAAGAAGCGCGGCGAAAGCATCAACGATCAGCTCTTCAGTTTCCACCTCGGGGAAATCCTTGGCCACCTCGCGGAAGCAGTCCAGGAACAGCCCGTCGGTCATCAAGAATGAATTCGCCTTGTGGATCGCCGCGACCTTCTTGTTGCGCTGCATCGCCAGCTTGAATGCTTCGCGGCAAATCCGCATCGAGCCGTGGCGGGTGATCTTGCGTACCGAGAGCGCCATGTCGGGATCGGGCATCATCTCGCCCACACCCTTGTACATGTTGCGGTCGGGGTAGAAGCCCTCGGTGGCTTCCCGCATGATCACCAGATCCATACCCGGCGCCTTGTTCGGGATGAAGCTGCGGGTGCGTGCGGGACGGACGTTTGCATAGAGGTCCAGCCCGATGCGGAAGCCAGCCGACACGTTGCGCCCACCTTCGACAACCGGCGGATAGTCCATGTGTGACTGGGTGCCCAAGATCACGCCGTCAAACTCGGTGCGGGCGCGGTCCAGAACCTCCTCCCGCAGGGTGATGCCGTGGTTCTTCAGGCTGGTAAAACCGCTTTCTTCTTCGTGGAAGGTCAGCCCCAGATCAAAGCGTTTGTTTGCAGCTTCGACAACCTCCAGGGTCGCCGCCATGATTTCCGGCCCGATACCATCGCAGGGCAGTGTCATGATACGCATATTAGTCTCCTATGATCGGCCAATTGGCCTAGTTCGTTGAGGGTGTCGGCTTAGTCGCCGACGAATTCTTCTTGATCGCGCGCGGCTTCCATCCGCTTCTTCATGCGACGCCCCATCAGCATGGGCAGCACGAAGCCGGCGATTGCGACAAGCCACAGGATGATGGCCAGGGGACTGCCGACGAGGATGAACCAGTCGCCATCCGAGATCGTCATGGCGCGGCGCAGGTTTACCTCCATCTGGTTGCCCAGGAGGATGCCAAGGATCACGGGCACCAGAGACACGTCGAGTTTACGCAGAACCCAGCCAGCAATCCCGAAGCCCACCATCAGCATCACGTCAAAGGTCGAGCCTGTGATCGAATAGATGCCCACGAAGGAAATCATCGCGACGATCGGCATCAGGATCCGGGTCGGAACCATCAGCACGCGGGTGAAGATGCCTACCAGCGGGATATTCATGGCCAGCAGGATGAAGTTTGCTAGGAACAACGAGGCGATCAAGCCCCAGACGATGTCCGGGCTTTTCGAAAACAGCAGAGGACCGGGGGTAATGTTCAACTGCAAAAGGACTGCCAGCAGAACCGCCGTGGTCCCCGAACCCGGTACACCCAGAGCCAACATAGGCACCAGCGCACCGCCAGAGGCCGCGTTGTTGCCCGCTTCAGGTGCCGCTACGCCGCGCGGGTCGCCTTTGCCGAAGGTCTTGCCGTCACGGTCAACCGCTTGCTTTTCTAGCGAGTAAGCCAGGAACGAGCCCAGCGACGCGCCCGCGCCCGGCAGAACGCCCGAGAAGAAGCCCAGCCCAGTGCCGCGAGCCATCGAGGGGATACAGCGCTTGATCATGCTGAAGTCGGGCATGATCCGGCCTACCTTGGTCGCGCCAGCCGAGCCGACTGCGCCGCCGCGGTGATGCTCTAGGAATATGAACACTTCGCTTAAGGCGAACAGGCCGACGATCGCGATCAGGAAGTCGATGCCGTCATACAGATGTACGTGGTCAAACGTGAAACGCTGCGAGCCGGTCTGGCTGTCGCTGCCGATCATGGCGATGCCAAGACCCAGCGCCGCGGCAAAGGCCGACTTCGCTTGGTTCGTTGACGAGATACCGCCAAGGGTCGCGAAGGCAACCGTGAACAGCACGAAATACTCGGCCGGGCCAAATAGAAGGGCGATCTTCACCAGCTGCGGGGCCAAAACGACCAGACCACAGGTGGCCACGAAGGCACCTACGAACGAGGCAACGCCGGATAGCGATAGGGCCTCGCCCGCCTTGCCTTGTTTGGCCATTGGATAGCCATCAAGACAGGTCATCATAGCAGGTTCGTCACCCGGAATGTTCAACAGGATTGAGCTGATCCGCCCGCCATACATGGCGCCGTAGTAGACGCTGACCAGCAGGATCAGCGATGCGGTTGGGCCCAGACCCAGCGAGAAAGCGATGGGGATCAGGATCGCTACACCATTGGCCGGGCCAAGGCCCGGAAGTGCGCCCATCAACGTTCCCAGGAAGCAACCGATGACCGCCAGCAGCAGGTTCTGCGGGGTGAGTGCGATAGCAAAGCCATCAGCAAGAAGAGACAGAATTTCCATGGGTATCGCTCCTCAGAAACCAAGTGGACCTTTGGCCAAAGCAAGGCCGAGGATCAGGTGGAAAACGACGTAGATACCAACCGAGGTGCAGCCCCCTGTCACAAGCGACCAAAGGGGTTGCGTCCCCAGACGCCACGTCAGGTAAGCCGTTGCGAATACGGTGGAGATCAGGAAGCCGACTTCGGGAAGCGCCCAGCTGTAAGCGAACATGACTGCCGCCGCGAAGACGATTTCGGCAAACTCGCGCATATGCGGCCATTCTGGTTCGTCATCGGGGCGCAGAATGAAATAGAGCGAACAAAGCGCCACGATGGAACCTACGATATAGGGGAACGCACGCGGACCAACCACATCGACCATGAAGCTGTCTTTGATCGTTGACGCGGCCCAGATATAGAAGATGGCAAGCGCCAAACCAAAGCCGCCAAAGATGCGGTCACTCATTTTCTCCTCCCTTTTTTGATGTGTGGTGGGCTGGCCAGTCTATTCGACCAGCCCCGGTGTCGCGTTATTGGATGATGCCAATCTCTTTCGAGAGCTTGGTCACATCTGCGATGCTGCCAGCCACGAAGTTGTGCATATCGTCGCCGAAGTTGTTGAAGGGTGCGATTGCAGCTTCTTCAAGCGTTGCCTGGAAGCCAGGGTCGGCAACCATGGTCTTGATGGCGTTCGACCAGAACTCTTTCGCTTCGTCTGAGGCGCCTGCGGGCATATAGAGACCACGCCAGTTCGCACCAACGACGTCATAACCAAGCTCTTTTGCGGTGGGGATGTCCGGATAGTTTGCCAGACGTTCGGGTGCCATGATGCCGATGATGCGGATATCACCCGATTCCAAGAAGCCCAGCATTTCCGAGAAGTCACCCGACAGGGCTTCGGTCGCTCCCGAAAGTAGGCCGGTCATTGCTTCGCCGCCGCCGTCAAACGAGACGTATTTCAGCTGCGTGACATCTTCCATTCCTGCTTCGCGTGCCACCAGCATGGGCTTGATGTGGTCGAAGCTGCCAACCGACGAGCCGCCAGCGATACCGACCGAACGCGGATCTTCCAAGATCGCGTCCATCATGTCTTTTAGCGTCTGGAAGGGCGAGTCTGCGCGCACAGCGATAGCGCCATATTCCGCACCGAAGGTCGCCAGAAAGTGTACGTCATCCTGCGTCGCGTCCTCATAGATGCCCTGCGCGATACGTGCGCTGGTCGACATCGACGCTGCAACGATCAGGTTATTGTCTTCATTGCGCTCTTTCGTAACGTGGGCAAAGGCAACACCGCCGCCGCCGCCCGACATATTGGTGACCTGCATCGAATCTTCGATGACACCCAGATCAAAAAGGTATTTGGCGGTTGTACGGCAGATGAAGTCCCAGCCACCACCCGGGTTGGACGGGGCGATGCACTGCGGGCTTTCAGCTTTAAATTCAGCGGATGCGGCACCTACTCCGGCCAGCAAAGCAACGGTTGCGAAAGCGCTTGCACGCGTAAGTTTCTTGAACACGAGGTGGTCCTCCCATTTTTTCGATGTTCGGTAGCGCGAATCTCGCACTGGCAACATTGATTGCATATCAAGCCACAAAAAGCCAATCTAGATTTGCTTTTGTAACGTTAAAAATCCAAATAATGATCATCATCGGCTTGGTATCTCTCGGCGATGATGTCGGTAAATTTCAGAAAATAAATGATATTTGACTCAACTTACTGATCTGTAGAGCTGGCCTTGATCTTGCCTCATGAGCAAAAAACCAATTTTTATTGCCCGCCAACTCGAGAAAGGAGTAGACCTAAATCCAATTTTTTGGTTTTTATAGCTTACAAATCCAGATAACTGGGGAGTTCTCGAAGGTAGGATGCAATCTGAGAAGCAGCACAACACTGTCGAACGGTGATTAGGATGTCAGGACGAACAAGCGAGCTTACTAAGAAGATTTCAAACAGGTTGCTGCATGACATAGTGTCTGGCTCTTTTCTTGCGGGACAGCATGTCAGCGCCCAGCAGGTTGCCGATAGATACGGTGTTTCACGCACGCCGGTGCGTGAGGCTCTGATTCACCTTGAGGACCAGAAGGTGCTCGTCCGGCAACCAAACCGTGGGTACTTTGTTGCAGACAAAATCCCCTCCAAGATCAATACGACCTTGGCCAATGCGTCACCCGAAGGAAATGAAGACTATCAGATCCTTGCCAATGACTGGTTGACAAACCAGATTCCCGAGGACGTCACAGAATATTTTCTGCGACAGCAATATGGCTGGACCAAAACCAAGGTAAACGACCTTCTGGCGCGGGCGTCCCGGGAAGGCTGGGCCGAACGGAAAGAGGGGTACGGCTGGCGTCTTCTGCCGGTTGCCAAAACCCCAGAAGCTTTCGATCAGATCTATAGATTTCGAATGGCGATCGAACCCACTGCCATGCTCGAACCCACTTTTGAGCTCGATCATAAAGTCTTGGATGAACAGCGGCGAATTCAGGAAGGCATGTTGAACATGGACCTGAACTCCGCACCAGACGAGTCTTTGCTGATGAACGGTTCGCTGTTTCATGAAGAGCTTATCAAACTCTCAGGCAATCCATTTTTCCTGATGTCTCTTCAGAGAGTCAACAGGATGCGCCGCCTGATGGAGTACAGGGCTGAAGTCAATCGCGAACGCTTGATCGAGCAATGCTCTGAACATCTCGAGATCCTGTCACTTCTGGAACGCGGCAATGTTGCCGATGCCTCCTACCGTATGCGCCAGCATCTGAGCGGTGCCTTGAAACGCAAATCGCCACTGGCCTGGAGCTGGGCGGCGGACAACCCAATGGAGACCGAACAAAGCCATGTCACAAGACGCTAGAACTCCACCCACGATCCGTTCGATGGCGCTGGTTGCGCATGACCAGATGAAAGATCAGATGATCGATTGGGCGAATGCGCATAAACCCGAACTGTCTAGGATGGAGTTGTTCGGCACCGGCACGACCGGCGGGCGTATCGCCAAAGAGACCGGGTTACCGATCTCCTGTTTGAAAAGCGGCCCACTCGGAGGCGATGCCCAGATCGGTGCAATGATTGCCGAGGGACATTTGGATGCTTTGGTCTTCCTGATCGACCCACTTTCAGCTTTGCCCCATGATGTTGATGTGAAGTCCCTGCTGCGGCTGGCCACTCTTTATAACACTGCTCTGGCCATCAACCCAGCAAGCGCAACATTGATGGTTCGCGCGGCCGGCATTGAAACCGCCGAAACAGCCTGAGGGTTCTTTCTCCGCCCAACCTGCTGAAAATGAATGTCTCCAGCTGGGGCTTTAAGGGGTCATTCAGGCCAATAAAGTCAATGTCGGTTTTGTCCCGCAATGCGGTTACTCACCACAATTCGACGAACGACCGCTCAGAGCCCATACCTGCCGTTCTGCTTCAGTTAAATTAGCTTGCCCCCGGCCGTGGTCGGTGAGAACCTCCTCGATGTGCTATACTCGCGGAACATCCGGATCGGTAACAAGGGGGAGAGACCGATGACCGACAAATGGCTTTTCAAAAGCGAGACCTATGACAATTGCAACTGCGCTATCAACTGCGGTTGCCAGTTCAACTTGCCGACGACCTATGGGACATGCGAGTCCGCCTATGTTGGCGAGATTGTCGGGGGGCACTTCAACGACACGCCGCTGGAAGGGCTCCGCTGGTCTGCGATCTACAAGTGGCCGGGCGAGATTGCTGAGGGTAACGGAAAGGCGCTGATTGTCATCGACGAACGCGCCACTCCTGCACAGAGGGCGGCATTGGAGACAATCCTGCACGGCGAAAGCTGCGCACCGCTGAGCAACGTCTTCGCCGTTTTCGCCTCGACATGTTCGGAATTCTGCGAGACGCAGTTCCTGCCGATCCATCTGGAAAAGAATCTTGATGCCCGAACGGCCAAAGCCGAGATTCCGGGCATACTGACCAGCCGGGGGTACCCGCATATCAACGAGTTCACTGGCGAGACTTTCGACATCGCGCTCGCACGCAAGGCCGGTAGTATCGAGTTCACTTATGCGGAACTGGGCCTTGGCACGACTCAAGTCAAGGGCGAGATCGAGATGGCCTTTAAGGACACTTGGGCTCTCTTTGTTATCCACCATTTCGACCAAGACGGGCTGGTGCGCGAGCGACCGCGGCTGACGGCTTGGCTCGGGGCGTAGGATGCTTGCTTGTAGACTCTGAGTCTCTGACAAGACCCCAAGGGGTCACTGCGGTGTCTGCAACTGGCAGATGGTTCGCGCTAGAATTTAGACTGTATCGAAACAAGAAATGCCGGAAACCGTTTTTTGAAGAAGATCGGGCACACTATCGCTTCAAACGTGGGCTCTATGGTTTGCAATCCTGTCCCGCCGAAAGTCACTCATATTCCTGATTTCTTTGCGCTCGTAACGTGTCCTTTCTGCCGCGAACAAAGAATCGTGTCGTACCACGACTTACAGAGTGCCGATCATCCGATTGATGGAACAGCCGAATGGGTTTGTTCGCCTTGCAAGGGAATAAAAACAATAGCGACGCACCAACTGACTTAACATACAGGCAACCGTATTGACGTCGGCTTTGTCCGCAAAGCGGTCACTTAAGTACGCATCAGCGAATGGCCGGATCATTGCCTTTGATATTCAAACCTATGAAGCCGGCTCGCTGTCAGATTGATCGCAAAGCTCGGATCATATAAACGACCAGTTTTTGTGGGCGTAGTTGAATTCGAGATCAGAATTGGCCCCTACTCGGTGAATCTTCGCGGTAAGTTCACGGCAAATGCAGGCGAGGCAATCTCGCCATTGTGAGTACCGTTCGGGGTATCATTAGGTTTATGACAAAATTTATGATTTAAAAATATACCCTTACTGTATTCTTATGTGCTCCGTGTGGGCGCCACTTAGTAACAAAATTCAATACCTTACGGAGATTTTTACGATCCCGTTCTACGTGCATGCGAATGCAGACATATAGCAAACATTGTGCGATTCACGTTTAGTACATCCGAGCAAAATCCAAATCAGCCAGCGTTATCCGTGCGCCGTCTTCCTTATCCAGCCGCAGAAATCGGTTTACATAAACTCAGCG
This sequence comes from Ruegeria sp. HKCCD6426, assembly GCF_057221115.1. Lineage (NCBI taxonomy): Bacteria > Pseudomonadati > Pseudomonadota > Alphaproteobacteria > Rhodobacterales > Roseobacteraceae > Ruegeria > Ruegeria sp. HKCCD6426. The sequence goes on from NZ_JBWVBF010000001.1 coordinate 538,476, forward strand.
AGTTCCGTGCCTTCTGGCTCACCTTGAACACCGCTTAAAAACGGGCGGGCGTCAAGAAGCGGATGTCGAGAGAAAAACTATTAAAGTTCAGATAGATACGCAACAGAAAGTATGTTGAATACCAGAGCCAGCCCAACCATCCGCATGCAGCGTTATTTGCCTAATACCGCTTTATGTAGGAATCAGGAACCTCATCGGCATCAATGAAAATTAATACTTTTGAATTACATTTATGCGCCAAATTGTTCGCACACAAATTGCCGTTTGTTGTCAATTTTAGAACAACGTTAACAGAACATGAACAATGTATTCGTTGAGTGTTCAACCGACTTCGTCATACTACCTTTCACCTAACCGAGCGAAACTGGGAACGCTCGGCGACATTGAAGGGGAAACGCATGAACAAGACTGCCATCGAGGTTGCATTGCTTCGTACGCCCGCAATTTTGCAATCCTCGACGAATGCTCGGAGCTGCGAGTTGGTAACTTCAACTAAATCCAATAGTGGTCGCTTCCCTCCGATCGAAAGTGCACTTTTGGCGACAATCCATACCAAGAGTTTGGAAGAGGCATTGAAGGACGGTTGAACCCTAAAATGCATGTCGGTGGTTTTTCGGTTCGTCCTTCCCGGAAAACCAAAAAGTCTAAGCCCGCTCTTTTGACAAGAGCGGGCTTTTCGCATGCAGACGTAACAGGGTCCGAATACGGAGCATAAAGTCAGCGAGATATCCTTGGCCAGTGAGTTGGAACCGACTGGACCAGCCAAATGATCAACGATCGCCTGGCTGGCCCAGCTTGCCTTGCCTCCGTGAGCAGCAGGGCAAAGGTATTAAACGTCAAAGGCCGAGCAGAGATTTCACGGCTGCTTCAACTTCATCTGTCACGGTCTTGTTGGCCGCGTTTTCCAATGCCTCACGCTCTGTGACAGCTTGTCCATCGGCAAGCTCTGTCAGGTCCGCGACCTCGGAAACCGTTTCGTCATACTCAACCGCAGCCTGGTGTTCTTTGGTCAGAGAGTCAGCAGTATCAACTGAACCCTGCAAGTCAGATCTGGCCTGGTCCAGCTCTGCCTCAATGTCAGGGTTGGTCCCCCCGGCATCTTCAAGCGCATTTTCCAATTCAGACACGCGATCCTGTTTGTCCTGCACATCGGACAAGGCCGATTCGAGATCCTGCTCGATTTCCGTGACCGACCGATCGGGCGGTGTCAGACTTTCAAGAAGGGTCTTTTTCTCTTCCAGGTCATCGCGCAATTCATCGCCGACCAAAACCGCATCGCGATAGGCTGCAATGCGACCGACCCGCGAATTCGGCGATGCGTTTGTCAGAGCGCTTTCACTCGCATTTGCAGCGTTCAATGCCCCCAGTTCGGATGGGTGCACTCCTAAAAGTGCGGCCATCTTGTTTCCCTTCGGGCGCGCCTCAGTACGAACTGGTTCTTCCAGATCACGCGTGACGCGGATCGTTTCCTGTTTCGTTTTTGTTACCTTGGTCCGAGTTTTCTTACCGCTAAAGAGTGTCTTCAGGGAGAACCCGCCACCTTTCGCCCCTTTTGTCCGCGAACCTCCGGCAGCAGAACTCTTGCGATTGGAATTTCCAGCAGCTTTCTGACTTTTGGCTTTGTCCGCACCCTGTCCGCCGGCATTGCCATTACCTTTGCCACCGCCGTTGCCATTGCCCCCGCCGTTGCCGCCACTGTTGCCCTTTCCGCCTCCATTTCCTTTGCCTTCCTTTGCGAATGTAACATCAGGAAAAACTAAAGTTCCCACAATCGCGGTCGAGCCTAGCAGGGCTATTGCGATGGCTGCAGCTTTTAACAGGTCTGGTGTCTTGGTATTCATCACAATCCTCGTCAATCAAGCGCATCTGGCTATCGGATTTCTCACGCAGTCAGAGCGCGCTGGAATCAATACCCCACTTTTTTACTTGACCCGATCTTGGTTGAACCCACGCGGAACTGACCGTTCATCATCAGTTCACGTTGCGGTCTGTACATTTACACAACAATTGCACAGTGTAGAGTGCCGAGGATGAAGACTATCTTCGCAATCGTGTTTCTGATTTCCCTACTCCAACCCGGAGAGGGGTATGCGGCTGCGCGTGAGCTAAAGCAATCCGAGCTACGTAAGGCAACTGCATCCGGTACAGCCATTCGTCTGAAATCTGTTATAAAAGGGGTCGAAAAAGCATTTGGCGGCACCCCTGTCGACGCACGTGCATTCCAGGCGGACAAAGTTTATTATCGTATCCTGGTCAAGAAACCCAACGGCAAAATTGTCAGTGTTATTGTCAACGCGCAAACCGGCGTTGTCGTGCCCAATCGTTCCAGTGTCGGACGCCAGATATCTGAAGCTGCCAAGTCGAATTCAAGCAGCTCGGCGAAGGCTACATCGCGCGGAAACTCTGGCAACAAAGGCAATCGCGGCGGCAATGATAACGGAAACGGCCGTGGCAACGGCGGCGGCAACGGTGGCGGCAACGGCGGCGGTAATGGTGGCGGCAACGGCGGCGGTAATGGTGGCGGCAACGGCGGCGGTAATGGCGGCGGCAACGGTGGCGGTAATGGTGGCGGCAAAAAATGATAGCTGAATTATTGTCAGCAGGTCTATAGTTTCAGAGTATGAGAGTTTTATTGGCGGAAGACGAGCCGCACCTTTGCGGCCAGATCAAAAAGCTGCTGAACGCTGAAGGGCGCGTTGTGGACGTTGTTCACAGCGGTATTGACGCCCTTCACATGGGTTCGACCGAACCGTATGACATGATTATTCTCGATATTGGCTTGCCCGATCGCGACGGTATATCCGTGCTACGTGAATGGCGAGGTGCAGGTGTCAAAACACCGGTGCTGATCCTAACGGCCCGAGATGGCTGGAGTCAGCGCGTTGACGGTCTGGACGCAGGTGCCGACGATTATATGACCAAGCCATTTCATATGGCCGAGCTGGCGGCGCGTGTGCGTGCGATCCTGCGACGCCAAAGTGGGCAACTGAACCCGGTGATCGAGATGGGAGATGTCATTCTGGATACCAGGAACGGACGGGTGACGGCAGATGGGATTCCAGTTGATCTGACTGCTCAGGAAATCGCTGTGCTCACATACCTGGCACATAATGCCGGGCGGATGATCTCAAGAACCGAGTTGTCAGAGCATATATATGAGTATGACGGGGACAGGGATTCAAACACTATTGCCGTATTCATTACCCGCTTGCGCAAGAAACTGGGGTCAGACCTTATCACTACGGTGCGCGGTCGCGGATATATGATTAACTCAGCCTGATGTTGTCACTGCGTCAACGGGCATTGCTGGCGGGAATAGCGACCGGAGCAGTGTCCGTCGGAGTGGGCACGCTCGCGGTTTTTTCTTATATTGACTCCAGAGTATCAGATCGTTTCGACACCACTCTGCTAGAGCGGCACACACAACTTGTCGTTGGCTTAAGTGTAACTACGAATGATCCCGATGCTTTGCGAGATCTGATGTTCGACCCGGCTTATGGATCTCCGTATTCCGGGCGTTATTGGCAAGTCACTGGAAATAATGGTGATGTTTTCACATCCGCATCGCTTTTCGATGAGACCATAGACGAGCCCGAAGGGGATTTGGATGTCCTGACCCTCTGGAACACCCTTGGGCCTGACAACGAAGCAATACGAAGTGCGTATCAGAAAATTACCTACGAAGACGGAACCGTTTGGGGTGTAAGCGTTGCAGAGAGCCAGGCCCAGTTGATCGGAGAACGGCGTGCAGCGCAGCAAAACTTGCTGCCGGTGTTCGGCCTTGTCGGGCTGATTGGAGTTGCCGGTTCACTGTTGCTTATGTCAGTTATTCAGGGACCGCTTCGCCGGTTGCAGACGGATGTGGCCCATCGTTGGGAAACGGATGAGGACCTCAACCCTTCAGATTACCCCGGAGAGGTTTCTCCGTTGGTCGATGATCTAAACCAAGTGTTGCGACGCAACCGGGACATTGTATCGGGTTCCCGTAGGCAAGCAGCTGATCTGGCCCACGCTCTGAAAACCCCGGCATCCATCCTGCGGAATGAATTGGTCAGCTTTACTGATTTAGGTGTTCAAACCGAAATCGCGAAAGAGGCTCTTGATCGGATTGATACTCAGCTTGGTCGGTCGTTGGCAAGAATGCGGGCGATGAACACGGCGGAACTCACACATTCGCGAACGGACTTGTCAAACTCCATAAAACGGCTTGTACGATTGTTTACCGTCACGGCGGAAAGGGAAAATAAATCGGTAGAAGTCATGTGTGAACCCGATCTTTGGGTTCGAATGGACGCACAGGATATCGAAGAAGTCATGGGCAACGTGTTGGATAACGCCGTCAAATGGTGCGACAAGGTGGTTCGGGTTTCGGCTTGGCGTAGAGAGCAAAGTATTGAAATTCGAATTGAAGACGACGGGCCGGGAATACCGGAAGCCTCTCGTAGAGAAGTGTTGCGGTCGGGCGGTCGCCTGGACACATCGGTTGCGGGCAGCGGTTTGGGGTTGGCGATCGTAGTTGACTTGTTGAACGCCTACGGCGCTAAGCTCACATTGGATAGATCGAAAACGCTTGGGGGATTGGAAATTCTCGTGGCTATACCTGCAGGGCCTAAGAGAAAATCAACGTGAGGCGACCCTTCTGAAACTCTGGAAAACAGCCTTCCAGCCTTTTCAGAACTTTGCTCTAAACTTTTCCACCTGCAGAACGCACAGACTCACTTCCAGATTCTGCCTTTCGGTTCAGCAGATGCAGCAACTCGACTTGATTTGAAGCCCCTGTCTTGGAAAATATTGAGCTGAGGTGCGAACGGATTGTTGCCGATCCGACAGACAACGTATCCGATATCATCTTGACCGTCATTCCTTCTTTCATCATCGCGCACACCCGGAATTCACATCTGCTAAGTTCCGCGGGGTTACGAGGATCAAGGACAGGAACACAGCTACCGCCATTGACCTCATTCAGAAGGTGATTTCGGACCCGCTCAGAATTGGCAGAAACCGAGCCCGGTAAGCGTCTGCTCCAACCGGACGCAAGTGTTGAAGCCAATATTATCAATAGGTCCAGATCGTGACTTTTGGGTTTATGCCTATAGTGCAATTCAAGATGGTCGACATTCCCACCGCGTGTTTCAAGCGGAACTATTATCACTTCCTCAAAGCCACTTAGCTTTTGATCCTGATAGCTGGGCATCGGCACATTTTCTGCAGCTACCATATCTGAAAATTTCCAAACTGAACCGGCTTTCGCGGTAGAAATGCATTCCCCCATAACCAATTCTACTTGAGTTTGGGGTTGCGAAGGCCAAACCTTCCCCTCTTGAATACAGCAGCGGGCGATATGTTTGACTTTCTGGTTCGTTTTTGAAGTTCGTGCAATTAAAGCCGCGTCGGCACTTAGCAAATGAATTAAATGACTGAGGACGCTTGAAAAGGGTTTATTACCACTCAGCGCTTGCATCCATTCCACGACGAAATTCAAGCTGCTCTGCGCGTTGGCGCCTTTTGGAAAGCTGACACTCATAACCAATTGACCGTTTACTCAAAACATTTCAGCCGAACTCGTGCGACCCTCACTACAATCACAAACTTGTTCAGCTATGGTCGCGTCAGCAACTGATTTTGTGACCTCTTCCATAGGTCGATACGCAGCGGGGCGGTCATTGCGATTCTCGCAAGCTATTGTTTAATAACAATTTAACTTGAGCGCAATCTCGGAACACTCTCTTCTAACCTGCTCCTTTTGTCGATTCAATCAACCCAAAGTTAGATCAACTTTCCGTACAATTAGGAGTCCATAATGTCCATTGTTTCTGATTTCAGTGATTCGCTTTGCATTAATAACTCGTTAATGCGAGGTTCACATATTTCTTCTTAAAGATGTTTTGTTTTTCATTTTAACACTTAAAAGATGCATTACTTTCACTATTGACGGAAGGCGAGCGTATTTGACGCAATTACGGTGATTGAAGAGCTGCTGCAATAAATGCCTGGCTCGCGTTGCAATATCTCGCAACGCCGAAATCAATCTAACCTTTCGGGGGATACATGACTAAATTCATGAAAAAGTTTGTTAAGAGCGAAAGCGGAGCGGCAATTGTAGAATACGGCCTCGCCCTTTTGGTCGTCGCGTCGATTGCCGTTGGTGCATTCACGTATCTTGGTACACAAACCAACGCGAACGTGACTAGTGCATGTGGCGCATTGGGTAGCGCAACCTGCACCACTACGACACCGTAAAGTGCAGCCTCTTCTTAGCAAGAAAGAATTCTGCGCCGCCGTCAAACTGTAGCGGCGCAGAAGTTACCGCCGGGATTTTCGAGAACGCAGGAATACCGACGTTCCAGAATTTGAAAGCGTAACTTTTGGAGTCAGATATGCGTGTCAGACCAATCATTACAACACTCTTCGGAATTGCAATTGCTTCCGGGTCCGTCTTCCTGGCGAAAGATCATATTCAGTTCAAACCCAAGTCCGCCAGTGTGTCGCTGGATGCGGATTTGGTCGAGATTTACGTTGCCAAATCCGAAATAGCCTTTGGCCAGATGATCGAAAAACACCACGTCACGATATACCCTTGGCCGCGCGAGGCTTTGCCAGCCGGCGTTTTCACCCAGATCGACGTACTTGTTCCTGAAAGCCGCAAACAGTTGCGCCGCGCAAAGGGCCGTTTTTACCCGGGTGAGGTAATGTTGATGTCCAAAGTTTCGAACTTCGGTGAAAAAGTCACACTGGTTCAGAAACTAGGAGAAAACACCCGCGCCATGGCCATTGAGGTTGATGCGGTTACTGCGGTGGGTGGTTTCGTTACTCCCGGTGATCGCGTGGATATTGTTTTGACGCAAGGCGCACAGATGGAATTGAGCGCCGTAACCATATTGCAAAACATTCGCGTGATCGGCGTGGACCAACAGTCCGAAGAGTTGAGCGATCAGCCCGAAGTCGCCCGCACGATTACGGTTGAGGTGACGCCTGAACAAGGTCAACGCCTGGCACTGGCTCAAAAAGCCGGAACGCTCAACTTGACCCTGAGAACACTGGATGGTGTCGAAGACGAGCCCATGGAAATGGTTCGCTTGCGGGATCTACTGCAGGAAGAGGGCCCTGTAGAAAAGGTGGAGGCCCAACCAACCGTAAAGTTGCGCCGCGGGACGGAAACCGAAGTTGTGACCATCCAGAGAAAGCGCCCTGAATCCGAGACAACGACAGAATCTGAGCCAGTCGGTGGGTTGGAAATTAACAATCAGACCGACGCTCAGCTGGCGCCTGCGGTCGTGACGCCCGGCGTCAAACCAAAATCTCGTCCGATCGAAGTCAGCCAGCGTTCCGGGCAGTAAGTCCTCGCCATGTTTACTAAAACGATCATATCCAAATTTGCGAAAGAAGAGTGCGGCACCGTCGCGATCCTCTGGGGCACGGCATTTGTAGCGTTTCTTGGCTTCTTTGCGATCACACTGGATGTCGGCCGCTTAAACTCGACGCATGCGGAACTTCAGTCCTTTGCTGACAATGTAGCTCTGGCTGCTGCGGGTGAGTTGGACGGGCAATCTGACGCGATAGCCCGCGCAACGAATGCCGCGGCTAATCTGATCAGCGACAGTCAGACGTTCGCCAACGGGCCAGCCGCTCTCTCAGGGTCGTCCGATTACACGCTCACGTTTCATTCAGCGCTTCCGTTTGATCCAAAAAATCCGGAGAAGTCAGATTTGATCCCGTTGGGTGCGGACGTCACTACAGACCCCCGAGAGGCCAAATTTGCGCAGGTCGTGCTGACGCCAAAATCGATTAGTATGAGCCTTGCCTCGGCGCTGGACAAAATGCTTGGCGGCAGCGGTATTTCCGCGACCAATATCTCAGCTGAAGCCGTGGCCGGATTCTCGAAAGCCGCCTGCGATATTTCACCGCTGATGTTCTGTCTGCCGCCCGATTGGGAAACGTCGCTGACCATCGGCGATCAGATCCTGCTCCGCAGCGGCGGCGAAGGTACTGCCTGGGGACCGGGCAATTTCGGGTTCATTGATCTGGATGAGTTTGGAGACGCGTCGGGCGTATGTAAGAATGAAGGCGGTAACATGTTAGCCTGCCTCATTGCGGCGCAGGAGCAAGTTACTCAATGTGTCTTGACCAACGGGCTGACTACCGCGCCGGGGCAGAAGGTCGGCATCACCAATGCGGCGTTCAACGTTCGCTTTGATATTTACCGCGCCACGCTCAACGGTAAAAAAACCCTACCGCACTATGCGCCAGCTCCGAACGTTATCAAGGGGGTTGAAAAGAATGGCGGCGGCGCCTGCATTCAGGGCAATGAACAGTTTACACCTGATACTACAGCCCTTGGTCGCGACACTTGCATGGCCGCGGGCACTTGTGGGGGCAACAATCGGTTCGGCGACGGCAATTGGGATCGCGCTGGTTACCTCAATCAAAACCACGACCTTGCGGATGGCGTACCAGACGGAGTTGGCAGCCACGATCATCTGCCTCCATTGACCGGATCGGACACGATTTTTGCCGGCACACGATACGGAATGTATCTAAGAGAAATCGCCTACGGAAACACCAACCCGCACTCCGCACCGAATGCGAACGCCATTCTGAATCCCTCCCTTGCTGAAACCGGTCGCCCGATGTGCTCCAATCAAATGTCGAACAAACCGGAACGGCGCGTTGTGACCGCGGCTGGTATTGACTGCTCAAAAAACCCGGTTTCCGGAAAGACCAAAGGCGTACCGGTTACAAAGTTCGTCGCCGTTTTCCTGACCGAACCCGTAGGCGGTAACGGTGACTCACCCCCCAGCTTTGACATCCACGGCGAAGTTGTTGGCTTCCCGGACGTCTCAGGCGTCGGCAGCAGCGGCAATAAGTTCGGCGGTATCTTTCGCGACATCGTACAGTTGTATCGGTGAGGGAGGGCAGAATTATGAGCTTTCATCTGAGAACTCCCTTCCAACGCTTCTCCAAGAGTGACGATGGCGCAATTATCGTGGAATTCGGCCTCGTCATGCCTGTCATGTTGCTGCTGCTGGCGGTGACCTTGGAATCCGCGCGCCTGATGTGGTCATATCAGGCGGTCATTGCCGGCGTTCGGGATGCCAGCCGCTATCTGTCCAGAGTCACGCCGGCGGATATTTGCACCTCTGGCGGGTCCGTCGCGGGGCTGGCCACAACATTGAAAAGTATCGTCGAGGACGACAGGATCGTTACGGATGGAAAAATTCTGTTCCCGCCGAGCATAACAGTCAATTCAGTAACGCCCAGCTTGTCCTGCGTGTCCGGGACTTATCGAATGAACCCAGCCCCAGTTGGGACGGTCAGCGCCAATATCACCATTCAATTTCCGCTGGGTGGCATCCTGTCTCTTTTTGGCAGCGGCGCGACGTCAGTGACGACTGATGTTTCTGACACATCACGGATTTTTGGACAATGAAGAGTTTGCTCGATATCCGCGGGCAATTGCGCCACGCTGGCAATCGCTTCCTGCGAAATGAGAATGGTGGGGTTCTTGTCGAATTCGCTCTGGTCGTTTCGCTGTTTTCCTTCTTGTTCCTGGCGTTGCTGGATTTCGGTCGCCTTTCTTACAGCGGTGTGAACGCTCAAAAAGCCGCTCAACTGGCCGCTCGCATCGCAATCGTTCGAACGCCTGCTTGCCTATACTCTGATGGTAGGATGTTGCCTTCAAATCACAAACGCGGCTCATCTTCATTGTCTCCACCTTTCGGCACCACCCCCTGCAGTGCCTCAGTCGGAGTGTGCGAAGACCCTGGCCCCCTGGAGTGTCAAGGAAACAATAACAATGGCGGCAGTAACACTGCGTCAGAAATTTGGGGCCGCATCAGTCCACTTTTGCCGCCCAGCGCAACGATAGATAACTTGCAGATAATTTATGAGTTCAATCCCAATCTGGGCTTCCTGGGTGGCCCTTACACACCCATGGTCACAGTCGAATTGAACCTTAATGATTTTCAGTTCGTGTCACCGCTGGCCGCGCTGGCAAACGCCGCAGGCGCAACCAACAGCACACTATCTTCGACAGCCGGTTACTCCAATTTCAGCGTCTCGCTGCCTGCTGAAGACCTTGCACTAGGAGAGTCAGGATAATGGATCATAACGTTTCCAATCTGAAGTCACATTCGGTCATGCTTGTTTCCGAAAGGGAGGGCATCGCTCAGATTGTCGCTGACGTCTTTCCGCCCGAAAAAAACAACAAGATCACCGAAAACGCGACTTCTTTCCAAGCCTTGAACGGAACTGCCCTTCAACTTGCGTTCAAACATGACTTAGTAATCTTTGAAATCAACCCTGATGATCTGGGTGAAGTGCAAGCTATCGAGGAGTTGCTGGCACATCGCAACGACGACACGCTATTTGTCGCGCTGACACAGAATGACCTTTCGATCACTAAGGCGCGTGAGTTGCTGAAAATTGGCATTGACGAGGTTCTTCCCCTGTCGATTGACGGCGAGGAGCTGAAAGCAACGATCAGCGAAAGATTTAGCGCGCGCACTGTCCCACAAACTTTAGTCCTGGATGGATCATCTGCGCTTGGCAAAGTGATACCGGTGGCGAAATCTCGTGGCGGTGTAGGCGCTTCAACTGTTGCCGTGAATCTTGCGTGCTCGCTGGTGGGCGGAAAAGGATCCATTTTCCGCAAAACCGAAAAAAGTCGAGTCGCGCTGTTGGATTTTGACCTCCAGTTCGGAAACGCAAACGTGTTTCTGGATATCGAAGACAATGGAGGGTTTCTGCAATTCATAGAAAACGCTGAAGAACCCGACGATCACTTTTTGTCTTCAATACTCCAAAGCCATGCTCTGGGTGTAGATGTTTTGTGCGCGCCTGCTCCGTTGGTTCCGCTTCAGTCGATGCGGCCGGACCTAATCGAAGGTATGCTCGACGTGCTTCAGCGTCGGTACGACTATATTGTGATAGATCTTCCCTGTGCCGTTGTGGAATGGGTCGAACCCATATTCAAGCGCGCGACCCAGCTTGCCTTGGTTACCGAAACAACCGTGCCATGCGTCCGCCAGGCGAGGCGTCTGATCGACTTTTTCCGTGAAGCAAATGTTGGGCTGCCAATGAAAATCATCGTCAACCGCGAGCGGCGGACAATGATCAAGCCAACACATGTTCGCGAAGCCGAGAAGGTGTTGGAAACAAAATTGAAACATTGGTTGCCGGACAACCCGAAGGTGGCCCGCAATTCCGTGGATCTTGGACGTCCGATCGTCGACATGAAACCGCAATCGGATCTGGGAAAAGCGTTGGCAAAGTTGGCTACTGCCGTAATGGCGGACGTACAGCCTGCGGCGACAAAGAACAATTAAAGGGAGATCACCGTGTTCAACGAATATAGATCACGCAGGGCAGCTTCTAAATCGAATGTGCTTACGCTGGAACGGCCAATCGAGAGTCTGCCCGAAACCAAGGTGACCCCTGAACCCATAGACACCGATCTGCAGGCTCACCTGGAGCTCAAAAGCCGCCTACACGGCGAACTTCTTGACCGGCTCAACCTGTCTGTCATCGACAAGGTCGAACGGTCCGAATTGAAGCGCCAGATCGCGTCCCTTGTAACAGGCTTGATCGAGGCTGAGCGCCTGCACCTGAAGTCAGAAGCCTTTACGGCTCTTGTCGAAGAGCTCATCCACGAAGTCATGGGATTGGGGCCGTTGGAGCCACTGCTGGAAGATCCAACCATCAACGACATCCTCGTCAACTCATACGACAAGGTTTACGTCGAACGCTTTGGTTTACTGGAGCCGTCAACTGTTCGTTTTCGCGACGAACGGCACCTGCTGCGGATTATTGACAAGATCGTCAGCAAAGTTGGCCGTCGAATCGATGAATCCCAGCCTTGGGTTGACGCCCGCCTGGAAGACGGCAGCCGGGTCAACGCCATCATTCGGCCTTGTTCAGTCGATGGGCCTGCATTGTCGATCCGCAAATTCTCTCGCAACCCGTTGACAATAAGCCGGCTTGTCGAGCGAAACAGCATGAATGACCAAGCGGCGAAACTTCTCGAAGCGTTGGTGGAAGCGAGGCTCAATGTTCTTATTTCGGGGGGTACTGGCTCGGGCAAAACGACCATGCTGAACGCCGTTTCATCGTTCATCGACGGCAAACAGCGTATTGTGACAATTGAGGATGCAGCCGAACTGCAGCTTCAGCAAAGCCATGTTGTCCGGCTTGAAACCCGCCCTGCTAATTCAGAGGGGCAGGGCGTTATTACTCAGCGTGATCTTGTCCGTAACGCCCTTCGGATGCGTCCTGATCGCATTATCGTCGGAGAAGTTCGCGGTGCCGAGTGTTTTGATATGCTCCAGGCCATGAATACAGGGCACGACGGGTCTATGACTACCGTTCACGCGAACTCGGCGCGTGATGCTCTGAGCCGGGTCGAACAGATGGTGACAATGCTGGGGGCCGACCTGCCGATTAAAACGATCCGATCTCAAATCGCTTCGGCCATTCATATTGTGTTGCAGCTCAGCCGCCTCAGCGATGGCACCCGCAGAGTCGTCAGCATCTCCGAAATTACGGGCATGGAAGACGACACAATCACAATGCAGGACATATTTGTCTTCAAGCGCCGGGGGAAGTCAGAGAACGGAGAAGTTCTGGGAGAGTTTTTACCCACCGGCATCCGACCGAAATGCTTCGATCAACTGGTTTCAGCCGGAATTGATGTGGACACCAACATGTTTATTCGCGGGGCTATGCCATCATGATCGACTTACAGCCAAACACACTGAACATTCTGATTTATATTGCAATTTTTCTAGGCATATTGCTGGCATATGAGGGGTTGCACCAGCTGCTCTTGCGTAAAGAGACGCTTAGCGAAGCGCGAAATCGCCGCATGAAGATGATTCAAAGCGGCGCCTCAACTGATCAGGTTCTTCAGTTGCTGCGGGATCCCGCAATGGTGGCCGCGGGTGACCGGCCCGGATTGATCGCCCGTTTTCGCCGTCTACTGGTTCAAGCGGGGTTGGCAATTAGTCCTATTTGGGTTGTCTCTGCTGCCGCAATCCTCGCAGCGGCGGTTTTTGTTGGTGCATCCCGCTTTATCGTTCCGGAACTCGCTGCGGCCCTGAGCGCAATTGTCAGCTTGGTCCTGCCGATAATCGTGCTGATTGCCATGAAAGAAAACCGGTCAAAGAAATTGACGAAACAGCTGCCAGATGCCTTGGACCTGATGGCTCGGGGTCTCAAAGTTGGTCACCCCGTGGCCGTAACGGTTGGAAATGTCGCCACGGATTTGCCAGACCCCATCGGCTCGGAATTTGGGTTTATTCAAGATCAGATCAATTATGGCGATGACGTCGCGACCGCCTTTCACGATTTTGCAAAGCGCGTTGGAACCGAGGATGCGAACTATCTTGCAGTCAGTATCGGCATCCAGCATGGGACCGGCGGCAATCTCGCACGAATTCTGGGAATTCTGTCTCAGGTCATCCGTGACCGTCAGATTATGCAGAAGAAAATCAAGGCCATTTCTGCCGAGGGACGTCTGAGCAGCCTCATACTTACGATTTTGCCGGTCATTATTTATCTTTCGATCGAACTTTCCACACCAACTTTCTATGGCGACGTTCGCAGCGACCCGTGGTTTCCGTTTTTTGCCTACGTGATTATCGGCCTGACGATTACTCAAGGGTTGCTCTTGAAGCGGCTCGTCAAATTCAAGTTTTAGAAGCGAGCGGAGATATGGATACCATTCAAAACATTCTGAACGACCAAGGCCTTCCCCCGCAGTTACTTCTGCTGTCCGGTCTAGCTGTTAGCGTTTTCTTTGTTGTCCTGGGTCTTTCGGGCATGACTGCCAGTGACAACACAGCGGCGCGGCGCATGCGCGTTGGGTCAGTTTCACAGGCGCACGGGCAGGACTTTGACCTCATTCAAGGTGATGACAGTGACCCGCATGGTTTGTTCAAGGCATTTGTACCAACGTCGAGACAGGAGCGTTCCAAAATCGGAAGGTTGCTGAAACAGGCGGGAATTCAACGAAAGCATGCCATTCGTTCGTTTTATTTCTTCCGTGTGGTTACTGGATTCATCCTTCCGGCAGCTTTCGTAATTGCGTTGGCCTTGCCAATTGAAACGCAAGTTCAACTTGGGATCGCTAGTTATCTGCAAAGTATCACATGGATGACCGCGTTGCAGATCGTGACAGTATTGATGGTTGCTGGGTTTTATGGCCCCGCCCTTTGGCTGCGTTACCGGATTAACAAACGCCGTCAGGCAATCGAACACAGCCTCCCAAATGCACTGGACCTGTTACAAGTGGCGATAGAGGCCGGGTTGGGATTTGATGCGGCGATGGTCCGCGTGTCGCACGAGCTGGCACAAGCGGCCCCGGAAATCTCGCAGGAGTTCTCAATTCTTCAATTGGAACTTCAAGCTGGCAAGGAACGGCAGGTGGCCTTTTTGGACATGGCGGATCGGGTCGGCATTGATGAGGTGAATTCGTTTGCGAATGCGTTTTTGCAGTCCAATCAGTACGGCACCAGCATTTCCGCCTCATTGCGCAGATTTGCGACTGACATGAGGTTGGACCGCGAACTACGGGCGCAAGAAAAGGCCAACCGCCTACCTGTGCAAATGTCAGCCGTAATGGCCATGTGTATGATGCCCGTCTTGTTGTTGATTTGCTTGGCACCAATGTTGATCCGTTGGATTAACATGTTTGGGTGAAGAGCCACAAAGCGACGCTGTTTTGCGTACCGGCAGTATTTCTCGCGCAGCTAATCACACAACGCGTGATTCTCGGTGTTTGTTAGTAGCGAGTGGTTTATCCGACACTGGCCACTTGTCTACCCGCGCTCGGACTTTTCGGCGTCTGTGCCACGGTCGTTGCATTCTGAGGATTTAGAAATCGCTTATTCCGACGCTCACCCTCTGAAGTGAGGCTTTCGACATATGGCTCAGCGATCTCCTCACAAGCAGCTCTAAGGCAGATAGCCACTTGTCGTGCAAACTCTTCGGAGACACTCGCATCGCGCGCGCCTCTTGAAAGGTAGATGTAGGCGATCACCATCGAGGTTTCCGAACACGATTTTTTTATCCGGAATGATCGCACTTCAGCCAAGGCGCAATCAGCCAAACCGCGCGGGTGCTCCCATCGGTTGGCGCGAGCTTGGAACTACCTGACGGGCGCAGCACTTGACTATTACAGGCACTCAGCGATTGAATAGATGCCGGCAAGGTTTCCTTGCACGATCATTTGCGATGGGTCTTTGGGTTTATTGCGTTTTTCAGCGTCCTGCCTATCACTTGTTAGTTATGGGATGTGTTTTAGGTATTAGATGTTAAAGCTAACAGTCCTTTTCCTATACTTGGCTTTACCTGCGCTTTTGGTCATAGGGCCGGTCACCAGAAGCGAAGGATTCCGCTGGGCGTTATCGATTGGATTTCTAACTTTTTTCGTACTTTCCAACTTCCGGCCCACATTTGCAGGACGAGTGTTTCAAGTTGTCTTGGGGACGATACTGGCGCTGCTTAATGCAGCGCTTTCAGCATCGTTTATCATACAAGGTACACCTTTTAATGCTGCGTTTTTTGCGCACCTCGATACTTCGACCCTCAAAATCGCCTGGCAAACGCAAGCCATCGGAGTACTGGCATTTGCCGTTTACGTGCTTGCAGCGCCATTCATAATACTTTGGGCAGGCCGAAACAGAGTGGCAGATAACCTTTTTGACCGACTCCCGCCCAGACGAACCGTTGTGTTCAAGGCCTGCAGTCTTCTACTTTGTGTTGGCCTTAGCTTTCCGATTTCGGCGATAGCACAACACTATATGAACCAAGGCAAAAGTTCCGAGCGGTTGGATGCCACTTTAAGCGAGCTTCAGCGGCAAACCTTACCCGTCAATATCGTAATGTCCGAACGAAAAAACGTGGTGTTGCTTTACCTTGAAAGCCTTGAACAATCCTATTTTGACGAAGCCAGATTCCCCGGCCTTTTACCGGGTCTTTCGAAGCTCCAGAGAGAAGCAATTTCGTTCTCGAATGTGGTTCAGTATCCAGGGACGAGTTGGACGATAGGGGGCTTGGTGGCCAGTCAGTGTGGCATCCCTCTCTTGACCCGCCGAGGTGGGAACTCCGTCCTGGAAAAGGTGGACAATCCCTTCCAAGCATTTGACTGCTTGGCTGAACTCCTCGAAAAAGCTGGATATAATACAGCATTTATTGGTGGTGCCTCCCTGGATTTTGCTGGAAAAGGACGTTTTCTTCGCGACAACGGCTACCAGGTTGCACTGGGTCTGGACGAACTGCCAACCTCGTCCCGCCATAGTTGGGGGATGTTCGATGACGAGCTCTTTGGCCACGCTTGGCAATTGTACGAAGGGTTAACCGAAGACCAATCGCCATTCTTGTTGACTGTTCTGACTTTGGATACCCATCATCCAACGGGGACTCCATCACCAAGTTGCGCACCATATTCGCCGGACGCGTCCTCCATGCTGAACGCTGTACATTGCACGGACCAGTTGGTTCTGGACTTTGTAGAGGCGATCCGGGCGTCCAAGGCAGCGGAAAACACAATCGTGGCGATTTTTTCGGATCATCTCGTGATCGCCGGTGACGTATTGTCTCATTTTGAAGGCATGGAACGCCTTCTGACTTTCCTGTTGCTTGACCCGTCGCGCGACGGTGCGAGCTATTCCGGAAAATCAAGCCATTTTGATGTTGGGCCAACGCTTCTTGAGGCTGCCGGAATGAAAGGGGTCGATTTTACTTTTGGACAATCCCTGCTGACGCACTCGCAGGGTTTCGTGGCAGATCGCAATCTGGTCGAACAAGACATGAATTCGTTTTACGTTGAAATGTTGGTTCAGAACCTGAAGGACGCCAAGTGAAGTCCGGGTTTGGCTCTGAAAACCTTCACATAGTGACAGGTCAAAAGGACATCATATGGGCAAGCGCCTGTAATTGGGCTCAGTTCTCTCTAACAAACGTTTCGAAAGGCGCCCGCAAGCCTCGCTAGCTATTTTGTAGACAGGCTCAACCCAGTCAAAGTCCCGCGGCCAAAAACTGATATTGCAGTTGGTCCCAAGCCGGGAAAACTGCGGCCCTTAGAGACGGGTTCCAATCTCAGGCGGCGAACAATGGAAAGAATGCGCAGTATTCGGCCATTCCAGCGCAAACCGGATGTAAGTGACAAGTAATGACCGCCGTGGTCCACTCGCCACAAACTGACTACTGGTTTAGAGATCTCGGGCTTGTTTGGGCGACCGCCCAACTTAACACGATTATTGGCCACCCTGTTCCAAACGCCAAACGAGGTTGGCTTTAACCGTCGGCCATTCGGACTGGATGATTGAATAAACGGCAGTGTCGCGAACTGTTCCGTTTGCCATGATCATGTTGGATCGCAAAATCCCATCAAGCTTTGCACCGAGCCGTTCGATCGCTCGGCGGCTTTGCATATTGATGAAATGAGTTCGGAATTCGACACAGATGCAACCAAGTTGTTCAAAGGCATGCTGAAGTAGCAACAGCTTGCACTCGGTGTTCAGCGATGTTCTCTGCACGGATTTTCGATACCATGTCGACCCAATTTCCAGCCGGCGATTTGCAGCGTCGATGTTCATATAGGTGGTCATTCCCACGGCGCGACCCGAGGCCTTTTCGATCACTGCGAAAGGGAACATCGAACCTGCCGCGCGCAATGCCAGCCGGCGTTCGATTTCTGCAGGAACATCTTCGGGTTTCGGTACCATCGTGTACCAAAGACGGTGAAGCTCGCCATCCGATGCAGCCTCTGAAAGATCGCTATGATGTCTTTCAGCGAGCGGCTCGACCAAGACGCATCGCCCTTCCGAAGAAAACGGTTCTATCCAATTGGTCATGTCAATATCGTCTCGCAGCAAACCCTAAGCTTTCAATAGTACCCGCTACTTGCGGGTACAATCATGAAACACAACTGCATGGCGGATTGGGTGTATGAAGCGCACTAAGGCTCGGCGTTGTTGAGCAACTTCGCGGTGCCAAACCCTCGGAAAAATCTGCTCACGCCTTGGGCTATATTGTTTTTTCGAAAATGATCGCCGCCTCTGTGGCGACCTTGTCTGATACGTCCTTTGAGGCTTTGATGGCATTTCATTTTATGCCGTCAATGCGCGCTCACAGGAGTTCTGATAGGAGAACAGTTGCAGACATGCGCCGTCAAATCGCGAGATCAAGGCGTGGTTTCCAAAATGGGCGAAATAGCTCGATCTTGGGGCAACGATCCATGACGACTTTCAGGCCGGCATCCTCAGCCAGCTTGGCTGCGCGGTCGTCGTATACGCCGATCTGCGCCCAAAGAACCTTGGCGCCGATTTCAATGGCCTGTTCGGCAATAGCGTAAAGTTCTTCTTTCGGTCGGAAGACCTCGACCATGTCGACAGGGCGGTCAATGTCTCGCAGGGATTGCAGCACCGGGATGCCCCGGATTTCTGTCAACTTCGGATTGGGATTTACCGGGATCATGTCGTAGCCCGTTTCGTGCAGAACTCGCAGTACGCCGTAGCTGAACTTGGTCTTGTCCGCGCTGGCGCCCACCATGGCAATGGTTTTCACCGAGCGCAGGATATCAGACAGGAATTCCTGTGAGTACGCATAGCGATGATCGATGTCGTCGGGCATCTATGTCTCCTTCGGTGTCGCAATATCCGCTTTCAGTTCATGCGGCTCCAGTGGATCGAGAAATGGATTGCGGTACAGTTTGTCGTGACTATCAACACCGATTTCCAGCGTGCAATCCGTCACGGGCCGCGCAATGCATAGCAGAACATAACCCTGCGCGATCTGACGGTTGTTCAGTGCAACCTGTCGGCGTTGATCAACCTCGCCATTCGTCAACTTGGCTGCGCAGGTGATGCAGCCGCCGTATTTGCAGCCATAAGGTAAGTCCACGCCTTGTTCGCGCAATGAATCCAGTAAGGGGCGCTGGGGGGCGACCTCGTAAACAGCACCGCCCCGGTTGGCAATTGTGATGGTGAAGGAATCCGTCACAGCCAGATGTCACTTGTACAATCGCCACCTGGGTAACGGGTCTCGTGGCATCGGCTGGGACCGTTGGGCTCTTTGCCGAAGTCGACGATGAACTCTTCATTGATCTTCATGCCGCCATTTTCAACGTCGCAATCAATTCTCACCATAACTCCGCCTTGCTGGCGGATCTCGGGGTAGAATTGGTTGTCCCACGTCGAAAAAAGCGATGTGGTCACATAGAGCCGCCTGCCGTCTAGTGAAAGCTGAAACATCTGCGGCCCGCCGGCCATCTTTACACCATTGACCTCGGGTGCTTTGCCCAGCAGTCCTCCCATCCAGACCTGACCAGTAAGTTTCGGATTGTGCGGATCGGTGATGTCGTATTGGCGCATGTCCCCATGCAGCCAGTTGTTTAAATACAAGAACTTGTCATCCATCGACACAAGGATCGCAGACATGACGCCCGGCACAGGAATGGGCCACTCGGGGTGAGGTTCATTGTCCACATCAATGATCTTTTCCCACTCCCACTTGCCAGCGTCGGATTTCCAGAAGTGGATCACGTTGGAGCTGAGCGCCGCTCCGCAGAACCCGTGTGTACTGTCAGGATCGTGCAGGAACTTGACTTCCAGCGGGATCAATCCGTCCTCGCCCAAATACATGCTTTCAACCGGGACACGCTTTTCGAAGTCCCAGATGTGCAGCCGCCGCCCGTACTTTAAATGACCGACCTCTTCCAGATCGAAGCCTGGCATGAACGTGTTCGGCGCGGCCCATTCCGAACTGACCATCACGTTGTGCCGCGGCTGGTACCAAAAGTCATAGCCGAAAGGGATGTCGCCCATTGATGCTTCCCACCGCCCCACGATCTCGAAATCTTTGTTGAGGTGCAGATACCCACCTGGCGCCTCGCCCTTGGCGTCGCCCAAAAACGAAATAATGATCTCGGACCCCAGACAGTGCACAGTGTGCGGGCCGGAAAGATCAGTCTTTGATTTGATCTCGGCGCCGTCGATCACTTTGTAGAGCCGAGGAGTGCGTGGGTCCGTCGCGGTATCAACCACGTGGATATTATTGGAGCGCACGCCCGGAACCAGCAGGTATCTGCGCGACATAGAGCTGTCATCGTGGCAGGAAGAACAGGCATTCCACCCCATGTGGTGAAGTTCGTCGCCGATCCCTGGCATCTCCAGGCGGTGGATCACCTGTGAAAAGGTCGGGCTGTTCGGATCGGCGTCCACCGTCGCGAGGTAATCCGGCTTTTGAATGCCGGTCCCCGTGTAGATCGCAATTGTATATAGCAGTTTTTCCCGAGGCGCCCTGATTGCCTCCTGTGGGCTTGCATAGCCAGGTCCGCAGCACGCTCCATCCATTTGCTTACCCCCGGTTGAAACCACTAAACTTAACGAAAATCGAAAATAGATTTATCACAAAGTGAGAAAAAAGTACCTAGAGCGCTGGATAGCGATACAGGAAGTCGTCGGTCAGAAAGGTAGGGTGTCGGGGGCTGACACTTGCGCGCCCTGAAGAACTTGAGGTGGAGTAGGGCGTTATCCGGGGACAGGGATAACTGAATGCTTCGATGAACAGGACACGGAGGTTGCGCGGCTGCCGCTACTTCAGGAGAAACCTGACCGGGCGCCGCTCTCCCAATCGGAGCAGTCGGATCCACGCGGGTGTTGACGTCACTCACATGCAAATAAATCTCTAGCATTACGACTTAATCAGACTACTTGTTTCGGCAATGCCGAATGAAAGTTCCGGGAATTCCGCATTCAAAATAATTCATGCATGTCGCGCTTGATGCACAAGGCAAACACATGTTTCAATTTTAGTGCTTGAGCGGCAAAACTTTCCGCGAGTCAAATAATTGAGAACCTCAAGGTTTTCAAAAAATTATGCGCAGTGGCTAACACCAATCAACAAAATTGCGCGAAATACGTCCAACATGGAGAATTCACATGAACAAAATTTCGATGCTATTGGGTGGCGCTTCGGTAGTAGTCGCCATGCCGGCAGTGGCTGCCGACATCGTTATCGGCGTGCCGAACTGGGCTTCAGTGAACGCCACCGCGCACATCCTGGAACTCATTATCGAAGAAAACCTCGGTCTTGATGTCGAGCTGCAAAATGGCACGAACCCCATCGTATTTGAGGCCATGGACAGCGGTTCGATGCATGTCCACCCCGAAGTCTGGATGCCAAACCAGCAAAACCTGCACGACACCTATGTCAAAGATAACGGCACTGTTGTCATGAACGAAAACCCGGTTCAGGCCGAGCAGGGCATGTGCGTCCCGACTGCAATCGCAGAAGAATACGATATCAAGTCCATTGATGATCTAAGTGACCCAGACAAGATGGCGATCTTCGACACCGATGGAAACGGTACACCCGAGGTCTGGATCGGCGCACCAGGTTGGGCCTCGACCGTCGTCGAAAAGATCCGAGCCAAGTCATACGGCTATGACCAGATATTCGAGCTGACCGAGTACGAGGAAACTATCGCTTACGCCAACCTGGCCAATGCCACAAAGGCAGGCGAGCCGTGGATCGGCTTCTGCTACAGCCCGCATTATATCTTTGTGACTCAGGATCTGACTGTGCTGGAAGAGCCTGCTCATGATCCGGCTTCCTGGACTATCGTTCAGCCCACAGACGACCCAGACTGGCTGGCAAAATCCGAAGCATCGTCGGCTTGGAACGGCGCAACACTCCACCTTCACTATGCCAAGGAGCTGGAAGAAGCCTATCCTGAGGTCGCTGCTTTGTTCCGCAACTACCAGATGCAAGGCGATGATCTGAGCACCATGGGTAAGGCGCTGGCCGTGGACAACGTGGAAGCCGCGGATTTCGCCCGCCAATGGGTGGATGAAAACGAAGACACTGTGATCGGCTGGTTGACCAACTAAATCACTCATCGGAGGGCCGTCGCGACAGATCGCGGCGGCCCTTTTCTGATCTGCCGGGCGAAACTCCGCCATATGGGGGGCAAATGGACGAACCTGTCGTAAAACTTGATAATGTCTGGAAAATTTTCGGCGCGCGGGCCGAGGAAGCCATGGCAGCAGTTCGGGCCGAAGGCATAGGCAAGCCTGAAGTTCTTGAAAGATTTAATTGTGTCGTCGGCGTGCAGGGCGCGACGTTCGAAGTGCCAAGAGGCGAGATTTTCTGTATCATGGGCCTGTCTGGTTCGGGCAAGTCGACGCTGGTGCGTCACATTAATCGCCTGATCGAGCCGACAGCTGGCCGGATCGAAATTCTGGGGCATGACGTCTCAAAGATTTCCGAGGGCGAACTGCGCCGTATCCGGGCGCAACAGATTGGAATGGTGTTCCAGCATATGGCGCTGATGCCGCACCGCTCGGTTCGCGATAACGTGGCTTATCCGCTGGAAATTAGGAAAGTGTCAAAGTCCAAACGCTGGGCGGTGTCTGATCATGCTCTGGGGCTTGTTGATCTGACTGGTTACGAGGATCGCCTGCCCAAAGAATTGTCCGGTGGTATGCAACAGCGGGTAGGGATTGCCCGTGCGTTGGCGTCGGACCCGGAAATTCTGTTGATGGATGAGCCGTTTTCGGCGCTCGATCCGCTGATCCGGCTACAGTTGCAGGATCAGTTCAAAGCGCTGGTGGCTCAGTTGAAAAAGACAACGTTGTTTATCACTCACGACCTGGACGAAGCTATCCGCATCGGGCACCGCATTGCCATTATGAAAGACGGTGTGATCGTGCAGATCGGCACTCCTGAAGACATCGTGATGAACCCCGCCGACGACTATGTGCGCGAGTTTGTTCAGGGCATATCAAAACTCAAACTGGTTAAGGCGCATTCGATCATGGAGCCTCTCGACAGCTATTCCGGGCCGCTTGAGGGCGCACCGCGCGCGGACGAGGGGGCGGATCTGGATCAGCTGATTGATCTGGCCGTGAATACGGAACTGCCGGTTATCATCACGGATTCAGGCAGCGACGTTGGGGTCGTCACAAAGCCGCGTCTGCTGCGGGGTATCCAGGGGGGCAAAAATGACTGATGCAACAACGGAACTGAAGGTCACAGCCGCCTCGGACATCGAAGTAGACCGCGAGGCGCTGGATCGCTCGATTAACGAATTCGTGGGTCCAAACGGAGACTATTACGTTAAGACATTTCACAAGATTCACGATGCGACCAGCGCCGTTCCCAACACATTCAATATGTGGGCGGCCTTGTTGGGACCGTTCTGGTCGGCCTCTCGCGCAATCTGGGGAATGTTCTGGACGTTCCTGATCCTCGAAATCATTGCATGGGTTCAGATCGGGCGTGGTGCCTGGGGCAACCCGGGTGCCGATTTCGCAGAACGGGCCGCAGGTCAGCAAGAACGGGCCGCCGAGCTATTGGCGCGCGCGGCGGACTCCACCGAACAGGCTGACATAGATCGCTTTACCAAGCTGGCCGAAAACATACAGAAAGCGGCCGACACAAGTTTGGAGAGAGCGGCGGCCGCTCAGTCCGAAGCCGCGGGCATTCTGATTACCGGCTTGCTGATGCTGTTGGTGTTCAAGCTGGTTCAGGGCTTCTATGCGGATCGCATCTATGAAAAGCAGTATTCGAACTGGCGGATCGACCCTGACAGCACCGAAAGCGGAAGGTCTACGCGGAATATTGTGTTGGGTGCTATTCTGGTCGCCGCGATTGGGCCACTGATTGTGTACAAGTTCACTGTCAACGCCTCGCTTCCTTTGCTGGATGAGTTTCCAGAGAAAGAAGTCTCCGGGATAATTTTGGGCGAAGGAAACGGAACCCTGTTTTCGGCCTTGGCGAGTTGGATGGAGGCGAAAATTGATGCGGCTGCAGCAGCGGGCGGAGATATTTTCGATGGGATCGTGGCCGGAGTGCGATCGGTTCTGGATGCGCTGACCATTGCTCTGATCGGATCGCCCTGGCCGGTTGTTATGCTGGTGATTTGCGTTACTGCATGGCGCTCGGCGGGGCCACGGGTGGCGATCTTTACTGCATCCTCTTTAGCCTACATCGCATTGCTGGGGTATTGGGACGTGGCGATGGAAACAGTCGCCCTGGTCGGCGCGGCGGTTCTCTTGTGTGTGGTATTCGGTATTCCGCTGGGGATTTGGTTCGGCAAATCCAAACGCGCATATCGCGCAGCGGAACCAGTTTTGGATCTGATGCAAACGCTGCCCGCGTTTGTGTATCTGATCCCGATCATCGCCTTTTTTGGTACCGGGAACCCGCCCGGTATTCTGGCCACCATTATTTTCGGGATGCCTCCGGTTATTCGCCTGACCGCCTTGGGTATGCAAGGCGTGCCTGAAAGCATCAAAGAGGCAGCCGTGGCCTTTGGCGCGTCCAAATGGCAGTTGCTTAAGGATGTCGAAATCCCGTTGGCTCTGCCATCTATCATGACCGGCGTGAACCAGACCATTCTGATGTGCCTGTCTATGGTCGTAATTATCTCGCTGATCGGCGGTGGCGGACTTGGGAAAGAAATCCTCGAGGCGTTGCAATATGCCGCCAAGGGGCCAGGACTTCTGGGCGGGTTCGCAATTCTATTCCTTGCGATGGTCATGGACCGCATTGTCCAAGGTGCCTTCCGGCGTGAAGACGAGAAAATATGATGGCTTTGGCGCCCCGGCTTAACCGGGGGCGTTTTTTTGTTGAAGGGGCGAGACATGACCGATCGTTACGAACAGTCCATGATGGATAACCTTTACTGGTGGGGTGTCCCGACATTGTTCCGGTGCCCTCATACCGGACCCGAGGGCAAGGATATCGCTCTGGTCGGCGTGCCGCATTCGACAGGCAACGGCACGACTGAACGCGATCAGCATCTGGGACCTCGGGCTTTGCGGCATGTCTCGGCCGTGCAACGCCGTGTGCATTCGCTGTTTCAGATCGATCCCTGGGAAAGTGCAAATATCGCTGATGTCGGGGATGTCCCGTTTCCCCGGGCCAACGATAACGAAGATTGCATTGAACGCATCACGGCCTTTTACAAAGACATAGACACAGCGGGCGCGCGCCCCGTATCAGTTGGAGGAGATCACTCGGTCACCGGTGGGATTGTACAGGCGCTGGGCGGCGGCAAACTTGCTGGTGGCGAGCCCGTCAGCTTTCTGCATCTTGATGCGCATACGGATGTGTTCACCAAGGTTGATCACTTTCTGGGCGCCCGCAAATCAGCGGCGCATTGGGGTGCATATCTGGCCGATCAGGGGCAGGTGGATCCCACGCGGTCCATGCAGATTGGGTTGCGGGGGCACCCGCGCAGTCTGGACTGGCTGCAGCCGTCTTACGACTATGGGTATAATATCGTCACGATGCGAGAATTCCGCCAAAGGGGCTTGCCCGACGTTGTTGCACAAACCCGAGAAGTTCTGGGCGATCGCCCGGTTTACATCACCTTCGATCTGGATTGCCTCGATCCAACCGTAGCGCCAGCTGTTTCCAATCTGGAACCCGGAGAGAAGGGCTTCGATATCGATGAAGCTGTCGGTATCCTGCACGCGGCGCGAGGTTTGAACATTGTTGGTGGCGACGTCGTGTGCATGATGCCAACCAAGGATAGTCCGAACAATATTACGGCCCTGACCGCCGCAGCGGTTATGTTCGAGATGATTTCGATGATTGCCGAAAACGTCAGCGCACGGTAGCCCGTCGCGCATCCACTGCCTGTGCCAGCACGCAGAGCAATTCAAACATCAATGAGATTCCAAGCCACGCTGTGCCGCCGTCGGGATCGAAAGGTGGCGACACCTCGACGAGATCGGCCCCGACAAGGTTCAGCCCTGACATTTTTCGAATGACCTGTTGCGCTTGATAGCTGTTGGGACCACCGATTTCTGGCGTTCCGGTTCCGGGCGCATAAGTCGGATCAACAAAGTCGATGTCGTATGTGCAATAACAGGGTTTTGATCCGACGATCCGCCTGACCTCGGTCATCACGTCGTCGATGCCACGGTCGAACAGCTCTTCTATACGAATGATGCGGATGCCCTGTGCCTCGCCCCACTCGACATCTTCGGTGTTGTAGGCTGTGCCGCGAATGCCGACCTGTACAAAACGTTTCGGGTCAACCAGACCTTCCTCGATCGCGCGACGGAACGGTGTGCCATGGGTGAATTTGTGACCTCCGAAATAGCTGTCGAAAAGGTCTGTATGGCTGTCGAATTGAACCAATCCTAGCGGCCCTGATGAGGCGAGAGCCCGTAATACCGGCAGCGTTGTCAGGTGGTCGCCGCCCGCAGTCAACGGAGCGATGCCCTGGTCAACCAGTTCCGAGTAAAACGTTGTAACGCGGTCCAACGTGTCCTGAATGTCCACAGGGTTAGGCGCGACGTCCCCCAGATCAGCGCAATTGACCAAAGAGAAGGGGCTGACGCCTGTGACAGGGTTCATAGCCCGGATCATGGTCGAGTAATCACGCAATTGACGGGGCCCGTGCCTTGCGCCGGGGCGGTTGGTCGTGCCCCCATCCCAAGGAATGCCGACGATAGCCAGTTCTACCTCACCATACCGATCATGGTCGGGGTTCAAGCTTGGCAAGCGCATAAAAGTTGGCACACCTGCAAAGCGCGCAAGCTCCATCGCAGAGACCGGTTGAAAGAAGGATTTCGCCATAATGACCTCTGACACCTGGTGTTCGTTGAACTGACACTATCCCCACAGCTCTTGTTCACAAAACGAATGTTGGGAAGGTGTGCCTATACGCGTAAC
Source organism: Ruegeria sp. HKCCD6426 (assembly GCF_057221115.1). Classification (NCBI taxonomy): domain Bacteria; kingdom Pseudomonadati; phylum Pseudomonadota; class Alphaproteobacteria; order Rhodobacterales; family Roseobacteraceae; genus Ruegeria; species Ruegeria sp. HKCCD6426. Next base: position 565,167 of record NZ_JBWVBF010000001.1, read on the forward strand.
CTTTAGCGAAACGTCAGGTGACAATTCGAAACCGCCTGCGGATTTCAGCATCCTGTTCAGGTGTGAGGTACGCTGGGTGATGTGTATTCAGAATCCCTTTTGCCTGGTCGCGTGCATTTGTCCAAGCATCCTTGGCACCGCTTATTTCCCACGTCCGGGGTTCATTTCGATCCGCCAGAGAAGGGTAGAAATAATCCCGTTCCATCGCGCTGTAGGTATGGGAGCTGCCAAGAAAATGCCCGTCACCTAATACCGATTGGCAAATAGCATCAAATCCGAGGTTTTCTTCGGTCACCTCAATTCCGCGCAGCGCCCGATACGTGTGGGAATGCATCTCATTGTCCAAGACAAATGCCTCGAAGCTGACCCCCAACAAAGAGGCCGTCATCCCCGAACTTTCATAAATCAGATTGCCACCCGCCAACGCAGCGGCCAGTGACGTCGTGCCTTTTTCCACGCCGTATTGCGCATCGATCGCCTTGGCATCCGTCATTGAGGCAGCAACACCAGAAGGCAAACCCAACCAGTTAATGATTTGCGCTGAAGCTGCGTTGAGAATTGCGGTTTCGCCACTTCCACCTGCAAAGGACCCGGTTCTCAGATCGACGATGAGCGGCCAGTTTGAGAACACCATCGGAAAACCGGATTCGATCGTGTTGACCATAACCAGACTTGCCAATGTTTCAGCCAACGATTGAGCCAGAAAGCCGGCCAGAGTTGCGGGCGCCGTTGCCCCGGCTTGTGCAGCTGTGATGCAGGACATCGGAATATTGTGTCGAATGCACTCATAGACAACTTCAACCGCGTCTTCACCGTATCGCAGCGGCGAAATAACCGGGCTGATATGTGCCTTCAAAAATGGACGTTTGGAAAACTCACCCGACCCGCCAGCGGCAATGTCCAGAAGATCCACGATGGGCGCGACGTGTTCGGCCAAAGTGAAAGACGTTGCAACGGGCTTGGTCGTGTTCTTGATCAGCGCGTAAACCGTGTTCACGTCCAAATCGAAAACATCCGGCACATCCGTGGCGACACAGCACCTTGTAAACCAGCTGACGTTGGCCAGAGTGTCTTGCAGGCGGGTGAAATCATGCAGATCAGCCAGAGTCGCAGGTCGATATACTCCTGTGTCCATATCAAGCGTCTGAACTGCGGCACCTCCGGTTCCAAAATACACACGGTCGCCACCGACCTCGATGGACCGCCTCTCGTCCCGGCCATGCAGCACGAAAGTTTTGGCGGCTGTCTTTACGGAGTTTTTGATCATTGCACGTGGAAAAAGCACCCTGTCCCGTTCTGCTTCAATCGCTCCTGCTGCCAATAGGTCTTTGCGCAACCGATCCGGCACATTGCCCATGCCCAGGGTTTCCAGCAATTTCAGGGCTGTGTCGTAGATCTGCGCAATTTCATCTTCAGTCAGTGGTTTGAACTGACCGCCAATCTGACCTGGCGCGCAAGGATCCACTTCCGGTTTCGCAGCACGTTGCGCGATACGAGCCCGGCGACCGCTTCTCTTGCCTCCTTCAGACGACATCCCTGCTGCGCTCCTGCGTCGATGTTTCTCGCACACTAAAGACAACAAAGTTCGGCCTGCAAAAGTTGCAGTACCATTCTTGAAAACTAAAACCACAGTTTCGATTTTCCAAAACCAGCGAATGTGCCGTTGCTGAGAGGCCGGATTTGTTTCCAAGGTTTGGGCGACGCAGAAGGGAGCGCGCTCGATGAAGTCACGCACAAAAGCCGTTGTCATTGGTGGGGGGATCGCCGGGTGTTCAACACTGTATCATCTGACACAGGAAGGCTGGACTGACGTTGTTCTGGTCGAGCGGAACGAACTGACATCTGGGACGACGTGGCACTCGGCGGCCCAAGTCACCAATTTCGGAATGAACCAGACGATGGTCGGGCTGAAATCCCATTCGATCCGTCTTTACAAGGAACTGGCCGAGGATCCTGACTACCCGATCAATTATCACCACGGCGATGGCGGTATTCGGTTGGCTAACACCGAGGCGCAGATGCAGGGTTACCGCCACTTTGCGTCGATGGCGCGCGGAATGGGTGTGCAATTCGAGGTAATCGACGCCGAGGAATGCGCTCGGCGTCACCCGCTGATTTCCACCAATAACCTGATTGGAGGGCTATGGGACCCGATGGATGGTGACATAGACCCGGCCCAATTGTGCCAGGCGTTGGCGCGGCGTGCGCGCAAAGCTGGCGCAGAGGTCTATCGCAACACTCCGGTTACCGGCTTGATCCAGCATGACGACGACACCTGGACGGTTCAGACCGAGCATGGGGATATCGACTGCGACGTTGTCGTCAATGCCGGCGGTTACCGCGTCAATGAAATAGGCGCGATGATGGGGGTCCACCATCCGGTCTCGTCGATGGAACATCAGTACTTTCTAACCGAAGAAATTCCCGCCATTCGAGACGCCGATCATCGTATGCCTCTGCTCAGGTGTCCGATCAGCGACTACTATTGTCGGCAGGAAAAGAACGGGTTGCTGGTCGGTTTCTATGAACAGGACTGCAAGACCTGGGGTATGGACGGGATCGATCCGAACTTCGTCAACGCCTTGTGCCCTGACGACCTGGATCGGGTGACAGACGTGCTGGAGGGTGCTTTTGAACGGATGCCTGCGCTGATGGAAGTTGGCATTCACACCGTTGTTAATGGGCCAATTACCTACACAATCGATGGGGCGCCTTTGGTGGGCCCTATCCCCGGCAAGCGAAACGCATTCTGCATTATCGGATTGCGCGCCGGTCTGGGTGAAGGGGGAGGGCACGGATGGCTGCTGGCTCAGCAGATCGTGCATGGGGAGGCCTGTTACGACACGTGGTGCCTTGATCCCAGGCGTTTCACAGGACACGCCAACGTAGAGCTGACAGCGTTGAAGGCCATTGAGGACTACCAGAATGAGTTTCGGTTCCACTTTCCTCACGAACACCGCCCGGCTGGGCGCCCGGCCAAGACGACGCCACTGACGCCGATATTCGCCGCAGCAGGGGCTGAATTTACAGTGATCAACGGGTGGGAGCGCGTCGATTACATTAAACCTCACCCAGACTTTTCGCCTACCTTGGGCTTCGATTTTGACGAAACATTCGATGTCGTGGCATCCGAAGTACAAAATATTCAATCGAATGTTGGTTTGGCAGAGGTTAACGGGTTTAACCGGATCGAGATTACAGGTCAGGATCGCCACTCGTTCTTGGATCGCATGTTCTGCGGAACGGTGACCAAACGTGACGGTCGGGTAGGGCTTGGCTACCTTTTGAACCATCGCGGCATGGTCAAGTCAGAGGCAACTGTCGCCAACCTGCCTGCCAGCGACCGGGGCCCATCGCGAGTCTGGTACGGGTCCGCAGCTGCCAGCGAATATCACGACATGGATTGGTTGGCGCAGCATTTGAGGCCGGGTGAAGATGTTCAGCTTCGGAGCCTGACCAACGATCAGACGATCCTCGTCCTTGCTGGCCCAAATGCACGCAGAGTGTTGTCGTCCTGTGCGCGGGGAGATTGGTCTGCAGAAGCGTTTCCGTGGCTCAGTGCGCGGGAGTGTTTCGTCGGAATTGCACCGGCAACCGTGATGAGCGTCAGTTTTTCTGGCGAGCTGGCCTATGAAATTCACGTTCCAAACGCGTCACTTTATGCGGCTTACTTGGCGCTTGAGGAGGCGGGCAGGGCGTTCGGCCTTCGTCTGTTTGGCGCCAGAGCGGTAGAGTCCATGAGAATGGAGAAGGGATTCCTGCATTGGAAGGCGGATTTGATAACCGAATACGACCCCTTTGAAACGGGTTTGGATCGGTTCGTGCACCTTGAAAAGGGGGATTTTGTGGGACGCACAGCGCTGCAGAAACGGCGTCTGAGCGAGCCCCGAAGGCAGTTGATCACGCTACATGTGGATACTGAGCGGGCGCCTGCGCATCCAGGTGCATCAGTGACAGACGGCAACGATGTCGTTGGAACGGTGACATCCGGTGATTGGGGGCATCGAACCGGGCTTAACCTGGCCAACGCATTTGTCGAAAAAACCTACGGTATGGAAGGCAAAAGACTGGAGATCGACTTGTGCGGCGAAATGATTGCAGCAACGGTTATTTCCTCTTCGCCCTATGATCCGAAGATGAAAAGGGTGCGAAGCTAGCTCGTCGACTGCTTATGATTCCGACATCAGTGTGCAGAATTTTGTGGTCAAAAACCTGAGTTCGGCACTGGAAAACCAAGTTTTGCATTGCCGTAGAGCGGTTTCTCTGTTTCGCTTTTTTCGAAAGAGTGGAAACAGTAGGGACCACGCCATTGCAAAAATCTCTGAGCTTACGTTGGCTGGAAGTATTCCAATTGATCGCCAAGTCCGGGTCCGTTCAAAGGGTGGCCGCTGAAACGGGCTTGTCCATCAGCACCGTTTCAAACCACTTGCGTAGTCTGGAAACGGCGCTGGGCGTCGAATTGGTTGACCATGGTCGTCGCCCAATGGGTTTGACACCGGCCGGTGAAGTGTTTTCCAGGTACGTGCGAGAAGGCCTCACTGTGCTAAAGCGCGGCGAGGCGGAAATTCGCTCTGGCAACTGGCAGCATGCGACTGTTCTGCGGCTGGCTTTGATCGACGATTTCGACAATCAAGTAGCGCCTGAGCTGTTTAGATTTCTTGCCCACGCGTTGCCGAGATGCAATTTTCGCCACTTCACTCGCCCCAGCCATGAAATCATTACCAAGTTGCAGGAACACAAACTGGACGCAGGTGTGGCGACCCAGCCAGTCGGCAGAACCGATGGCTTGGTCGAGTATCCCTTGTTGCGTGACCCTTTCATTGTGATCCTTCCAAAAAGCTTCGAAGGGACGGTTGAGGATGTTCTGTCCCCCGGTGCCGAGTTGCCATTCCTGAGATATTCAAGGGACTACACTATCGGCAAGCAGATCGAGATCCAGCTGACCCGTAGCAAATTTAGTTTGCCAAACAGGTTTGAACTGGAATGCAATCAGTCAATTGTAGGGTTGGTGGCAGAAGGCAGTGGTTGGGCGATTACAACAGCTGCGAGCTTCCGGCGTGCAGAACGATTTCACGGCAGCGTCAATGCGCGGCCCTTTCCCGGGCGCAACTTTGTTCGAACCGTTTCGCTATTCACCACCGACGTGTATCCGATCTCCACATCCCTGCTCATTCACAAAGTGCTAAGAAATTTGATAAAGCAGAACTTCTGTGATCCGATATGCAAGAAATACCGTTGGCTCGAAAACGATTTCCGGACACTGCAGAGTGATTTCGAGTGATACGATCCTTAAAATCAAATTCACGCATTTCCAAACTATAGAATAGCCATTCCGTCTTTTTCGAATTCTTCGCCGTGTTTCTTGACCGGTTCGGATTTGCCGCGCTGATTGTCAGCCATGCATATTTGGCGATGATTGGATCAACCTGAGAGGTGATGAGTAACTGGTATGGCGATCACTTACCTAAAACAGGCGAAACCGCCCCCAGTTTCCGAGAGCGCCGACATTCGGGACACCGTTGCTATTATGCTCGCAAATATTGAGCGTGACGGCGAAGACGCGGTGCGTGCTTACTCGGAAAAGCTGGATGGATGGTCTGGCGAGATTGTTTTGCCTGATGAGGCACGCCAAACCGCCTGCGATCGGGTTCCTGAGGACCTCAAACGGGATATCCGTTTCGCCCATGCAAATATTCGTCACTTTGCCGAGGCTCAAATGGCAACGGTTTCGGACTGCGAGATCGAAATTATCCCTGGAATGTTCGCTGGCCAAAAGCAAATCCCCGTGCGCAGCGCGGGATGTTACGTTCCGGGTGGCAGGTACAGCCATGTCGCGAGCGCTCTAATGACAATTACGACGGCCAAAGTTGCTGGGGTTCCCCACATCACCGCCGTATCTCCTCCGCGTGACGGACAGGGGATTCCTGACGCCATCATTTATGCGATGGACTTGGCCGGAGCAGATGTGATCCTGAACCTGGGTGGTGTACAGGGGATCGCGGCAATGGCGGGTGGTCTTTTCGGCACCAAGCCAGCCGATATCCTTGTAGGGCCGGGGAATTCGTTCGTGGCCGAAGCCAAGAGAGTGCTTTTCGGCAAGGTCGGAATTGATATGTTCGCCGGTCCAACCGATTCACTGGTCATAGCCGACCAGACATCTTCCGTAGAAACGGTTGCTTGGGATCTGGTCAGTCAGGCGGAACATGGGGCTGACAGCCCCGTCTGGTTGGTAAGCACCGATCGTGATGTTGCGATGGGAGTTATTGCGCGCATTCCTGAACTGATTGACAGCTTGCCCGAGCCCAATGCCACTGCGGCGCGAGTTGCATGGCGTGACAAAGGGGAAGTCATCCTGTGCCATACGCGTGATGAAGCCGCGCAAGTCGCCGACCAATATGCGCCGGAACACCTTCAGGTTCTGGCCGATGACTTGGATTGGTGGCTAAGACGACTGAGAGTTTACGGGTCACTCTTTCTGGGCAAAGAAACGACAGTGTCATTTGGCGACAAGATATCCGGCCCAAATCACGTCTTGCCGACCAGTGGAGCGGCCAGGTACACGGGCGGGCTGTCAGTTCACAAGTTCATAAAAACAGTAACCTGGCAGAGGTGCGATAGCACTGCCTCGCAGGAATTGGCGGCCAGAGCGGCTCGGATCAGCAGGTCGGAGGGGATGGAAGGTCACGCGCGAGCGGCGGAAATGCGCATGGATAGATCTGAAAAAGACCTTCCGAAAGTGGTGTCTCAAAATTGAAGCATTTGTTTGGGTCGCTGCTTGGTGCCTGGACAAAAGGTCGTGCCGTCTAATTATTCAGGTCCCTTCAAAGCCTCATTCAGTTTCCTTCATCCTCCGAGTCGTGCCACATTAAAGGCGCCAACCATTCCTGGATCGCAGTAATGTCGGAACCCAAACTCAAAGGTTGGAACCATATGCCGGAGGTGCCGCTGAGGGTTTCTCCGTTGTTTAGATGGCCGTTGAAGCCTGTTGAGATCGTGCGCTGGGTTTGGGGCTCATGGCTGCTTATTTCTGAGAAACTGATCATTCTCGGTATCTCTTGCGCCTGCTATTTTTGGTTTAGCCCTTCGTTGGCAGAAACCAAAACGTTCGAGATCGGCTGGATCGCTCAAATCTATGTTCGCAATTTTCTGCTGATCTTCTTTTTAGCCGGAGTTCTTCACTTATGGTTCTACAAATACTCCGCTCAGGGAAATCGGTTAAAATTTGATCCTCGCCCACTGATGGTGAAGGGTAAGCAATTCACTCTTGGCGGCCAGGTTCGCGATAATATGCTATGGACGCTCGGTTCAGGGGTGTTTTTCTGGACAGCTTACGAAGCGCTGATGTTCTGGTCGATGGCCAACGGCTTTGTTCCATCCATCACCTGGGCAGCGAACCCGATCTGGTTTGTAGCGATCTTTCTTCTGATACCACTTTGGGAGAGCTTCTATTTCTACTGGATCCATCGGCTGATCCACTTGCCGTTCTTATACAAGCATATTCATTCGGTACATCACCGTAACATAAACGTCGGCCCGTGGTCTGGACTATCAATGCATCCTGCGGAACACGCGATTTATCTGGGGTCTGTTCTGATACACTTTTTGGCCGGAGCGCACCCGCTGCACATCATTTTTCATCTGCAATACTATACTTTGACGGCAGTCACGACACATACAGGGTTCGAAGGGTTGGTGGTCAAAGATAAAAACCGGCTGGCGCTTGGAACGTTTCATCACCAGATGCATCATCGTTACTTTGAGTGCAATTACGGCTCTCTTGAAATGCCGTGGGACAAGTGGTTCGGGTCGTTCCACGACGGAACTGCGGAGGCCAACGAACTTATGCAAGAGCGTCGTAAGTCGATCTTAAACAAGTAACCGGGTCTTCGGACTTTCATTTAATCCTTCCCCCACTGAACTGGTCCCCAAAACAAAAATCTTTACGGAAGGAGTGATAACGCTCCTTTGGTGTCGAAGTGCTTAGGGAACATTGCGCTCAAAAAGCGAAATACAATTTTTATGGCTTCGGCACGGTCAAATGAATCCGGGTGGAGCAGGTAGTCAGTCCACATTCCTTCCAACATTGCCAAGGTGCCATGGGTAGCGTCACGGGCGACCTGCGATGGTTGGTCGATTTCAGCTTCCTTCGCAATGCGCGCGAAGGCGTTGTAGACCATATTCCGCAGTTTTGCGTCACGCGTGTCTGAAAATGCTGCAATTGTCGCCCTGTTCCGGGCTTCTCCGCGGAATGCGTACCAGATCGACACGCTTTTCTTATTGAGAATGTCTTCACCCAGATCGCCCCGCACGATCATTTCGATATGCTCTTGACCAGTTTGTCCGGTCGTTTCCAGCAAATCGTAAATGCCATTGTAGTACTGCTCAGACGAGTACCGGGCAGCCTCGTCGACAAGGTTATCTTTGCCGCCAAAATGAAGGTGAATCATCCCCCGGGATAACTCTGCTCGCTGAATGATCTCGCTGACCGAAGTTTCCGAAATCCCTTTTTCAGCAACTGAATCGAGTACCGCTTCGATAAGAGACAAGCGGTTTCGCTCTCGTATTTGTTGGCGTTTTCCTGTCATTTCAACCAGCAGTTCTATTTCTTTTCAGTCGTTTAACTTGCGTTCTGGCGGGTTTTGACGAATTGGCCAGCTCCGCCTCTGAAAATATCAGTTGACACAGCTTGCCATAAAATTCCAGATTTAAATGGACGATTGTCCATTTTGTGATGGCGGTCGCCACGCCACCGAAAGCAAAGTTCAGCAGGGAAGCATGGCCGGAGTCTTAAGAAGTGAAACGGGCAAAGGCCTGGCGCTGAGTGCGCCTGCGACGCTGTATGTCGGCCTGCTAGTTGCCGTGCCGCTTTGCATTCTGGTCGCCTACAGTTTCTGGACCCAGACATATGTCGAGGTCGACCGCACACTGACCTGGGCGAACTATCAGGAGGCGTTTACGGACCCCCTGGTGCGCCACCTGATGATCCGATCGGTTGCGATTGCGGGTGCGGTGACTATGGCCACGGTGTGTCTTGCGTATCCGATTGCCTATTTCATCGCGTTTCGGACGCAGAAGAAGACGCTGTGGCTGTTACTGATTACCATTCCATTCTGGAGCAGCTACCTGCTGCGAGTCTTTAGCTGGAAGCTGATTTTAGGGTTCAACGGAGTGATGAACTCAGCCCTGATTTCGATGGGGATGATTCAGGAGCCGCTGACCTTTCTGCTCTACAACGAATTCGCCGTTGTGTTGACGCTTGCGCACGCTTGGGCACCGTTTGCGATCCTGCCGATCTACGTGTCCTTGCAAAAGATCGACCGAAGCCTGCTTGAGGCAGCGACCGATCTCGGCTGCAGTAAGCTTGAGCGGTTTGTTCGCGTAACGCTGCCACTGACCGTTCCGGGCATTATCGCCGCCAGCCTGATTATCTTTATCCCGACCGTTGGCGACTATGTCACGCCCGCATTGGTCGGAGGCTCTCAGGGCAAGATGGTCGCCAACCTGATCCAGGTACAGTTTGGTGCTGCCAATAATTGGCCTTTGGGCGCAACCTTGTCTCTGCTGGCCATGCTTTCGGTGGGATGTGTCGCGATTTTGTTCGTGGTTGTTGTGACTGCGTTGGGCCGGAGGATCAGATGACAAAGGCCATTCGGATCCCCTGGTTGCTGGTCTACGCGGTCGCCTATCTGGTGTTTCTCTACTTGCCGGTTTTGCTGCTGCCGCTGTTTTCGTTCAACGACGGAACTATCGTGGCCTTTCCGCTAAAGGGGTTCACGCTGAAATGGTACGCACAACTCGGTCAGCAGGATACGTTGCTGCAGGCAATGGTGAACTCTCTAATCGTTGGCAGCGTCACGGCCATAATGGCAACCTCGCTGGGCCTGTTCGCCGCACGCGCCTACGTTCGCTATCGGTTCAAAGGGCGCGAGGTGTCCGAAGGGCTGGTCATGCTTCCGCTGGTCATTCCAGGTATCATCGTCGCCAGTTCAATGCTGGTTTTGTTCATCAGCATCGGGCTGAAGCCCTCGCTGACAACCGTGATCCTTGGCCATGTGTTCGTGGCGCTGCCCTTTTCCGTGTCGATCATGAAATCCGCTTTTGACGATTTCGACCAATCGCTGGAGGAAGCGGCATTTGATCTGGGCGAAAGCGTCATCGGGACATTCCGGCGTGTCACTCTGCCTATTGTGGCACCTGGGATCGTCGCCAGCCTTCTGGTCACGTTCACCGTGTCCTTCGACGAATTTGTTCTGGCCTTCTTCCTGTCCGGCAACAGCCCAACGCTGCCTGTCTATATCTGGAGCCAGATCCGCTTCCCGGCAAAACTGCCCAACACGCTCGCGCTGGGGTCACTGCTTTTGCTGTCCTCCGTCCTGCTGCTGCTGATTGCCGAGTATTTCCGCCGCCGTTCCACCCAATCCTCGGATTGAAGCCAAAGGAAACGAATAAGATGAGCGAACAGAACATCATCGAAATTCAGGGCGTGGAAAAACGCTTTGGGACCTTCGTAGCTGTGTCCGACCTGAACCTCAGCTTGAAAGAGGGTGAGTTCTTTTCGCTGCTCGGGCCGTCCGGTTGTGGAAAGACAACGGCCTTGCGCATCATCGCGGGTTTCCAGGATCACGAAGAGGGTGAAATCCGGATTGACGGGCGCACGATGGGCGATGTGCCGGCAAACAAGCGCCCCACCAATATGGTATTTCAAAGCTACGCGATCTTTCCGCATCTGAATGTTGGCGACAACGTCGGGTTTGGTCTGCGGAAGACCAAGCTGTCGCGGAAAGAGATCAAGGAACGCATTGCTGAAGCTCTGGATATGGTGGAACTCAGCGGCTTACAGGATCGCAAGGCCAATGAGCTGTCGGGCGGGCAGCGGCAGCGCGTGGCTCTGGCCCGCGCGCTCGTCATGCGTCCGAAGGTACTGCTGTTGGATGAACCTCTGTCCGCTCTCGACAAGAACCTGCGCGAAGCGATGCAGTTGGAAATGCGCCGTCTTCAACAAAAACTTGGTATTACCTTCGTCATGGTTACGCACGACCAATATGAGGCGATGACTATGTCAGACCGCATTGGTGTGATGTTTGCCGGTCAGCTAAAGCAGGTCGACAAGCCCGAGGTTCTGTATTCCCAGCCCTGTAACCGCGAGGTTGCATCCTTTATCGGCGGAATGAACTTCCTGAATGCCGATGTCATATCCGACAATCCCGACACAATTGACGTTGATGTTCAGGGGTTCGGGAAACTGTCGATTGGGGTGAATCCCAACGTTCCGGTGCATGACAAAAAACTGCTGGTCGGAATTCGACCCGAACAGTTGGAAATCGCGGCGGAGAAGCCGGAAGGGTATGACGCCTATGTCCAGGGTCAGGTGTCGGACGTCGCCTTTTATGGTGAGAGCGTCCACTACTATGTCCGCATAGACGGTCTGGCGAACAGTATCTCGGTCGCCGTCCCAAACTACTTTCACACGGTCGATCACAGCCGCGGCGACACCGTCTGGCTGGGCGTTCAGAACGCCTCGGTGATTGATCTGGGTAAACGTGAATCATGAATTTGTGGGAGGAAAGAAATGAATAAAGCAACACCATTTATGGCGGCAGTGATCGCCACCTTTACGGCAAGCCATGCGCTTGCGAATGCGGCCGACCTGACTGTTTTCGACTGGTCTGGTTACGAGGATCAGGGGTTTTACGGCGATTACGTCGAAAAACACGGCGGTCCGCCCAGCTATACCTATTTCGGCAGCGTGGAAGAGGCGTTTACCAAGCTGCAGTCCGGTTTCGAAGCGGATCTGGCTCATCCCTGCACCGACGCCCTGAGAAAATGGGTTGCGGCGGACCTGATCAAGCCGATCGACACCAGCAAGCTGGAGAATTGGGACAAGCTGATGCCCAAGATCAAAGAGGTCGATGGCATCACGATCGATGGTCAGACCTATATGGTGCCATTTGAGTGGGGCAACACCGGCCTGATTTATCGAACCGACATGATCTCGGCAGATGATGTCTCGCTGCAAATGCTGGCGGATCCAGCGCATCAGGGCAAAGTTGCAGTTCCGGATGCCGCATCTAGCGCGTTTGCGATGGCCGCTTTGGCAACCGGGGCTTCCAGCTATACGGATATGAGCGACGAAGAATTCCAGAAGGCCGCTGATTACCTGCGCGCGATCCATCCGAATGTGCGCTTCTACTGGTCGGACGCCGGTCAGCTCGACCAGGCAATCGCCAGCGGTGAGGTGACACTAGGCTGGGGCTGGAACCAGTCCGAACTGAACCTGATCTGGAACGAAACACCAGCGGTCATGATGCGGGACGTGGACAAGGGAATTGCCACATGGGTTTGTGGGTACGTGCATCTGAAATCTGCCAAGCAGTCGGATGAGCAGGTCTACGACATGCTGAATGCACTGAGTTCAGCCGCAAGTGGCAAATACATCATCGAAAGCTGGGGTTACGCCCATGCCAACGAGGATGCGTTCGCACAGGCAGATCCAGAGCTGATCGAAACTTATGGCTTTGCGGATGTGGACAGCTTCTTTGACGGCAGCTTGTTCTTCGATGCGGTGAACCCCGAGCTTGAAGCCAAGATGCTGAAGGAGTTCGAGCGCATCAAGGCGGGCTTCTAAGTACATCAATCAAAAAAGGCGGGAATGCGTGGGTTGAAATAGCCCTCTCATTCCCAACGACCAATTCCAATTTTTCTGGAGGATGCGCGGCAATGTCAGGCGCTGACGGATACTCTGTTCTCTTCGAACCTGTGAAAATTGGGCCTGTTACGGCCCGAAACCGGTTCTATCAGGTGCCGCACTGTAACGGCATGGGGCATTTGCGGCCTCAGGCCGAAGCCGCAATGCGGGCGATAAAAGCCGAGGGCGGTTGGGCCGTCGTATCAAATCAAGAAACCGAGATTCATCCCACTTCCGACTTATCCCCCTTTGCCGAGAACCGGCTCTGGGACGAGCGGGACATTCCGGCGCTGCGCCTGATGACAGAGGCGGTTCATGCAAAAGGATCGCTGGCAGCCATAGAGTTGGCGCACAATGGCCATCATGCCCAAAACCACCTAAGCCGCGCGCCATTGTTGGCCCCTTCGGAACTGGCCCTGCAAACTGCATACCCAAAGCAGGCCAGAGCGATGGACAAGACGGACATTCGCGAGTTCCGCAAGTGGCACCGCGCCGCCGCGCGACGCTCACGCGAGGCTGGCTTCGACATTGTGTATGTCTATGCCGGGCATCACATGACTTTGTCGCATCATTTTCTGTTGCCTCAGTTCAACGACCGAACCGATGAATATGGCGGCTCGTTGGAGAACCGAGTGCGGCTTACCCGGGAGCTTTTGGAAGAAACCAAAGAAGAAGTCGGAGACGACTGCGCCGTGGCCCTGCGGTTCGCGGTTGATGAAATGTTGGGTTCCGACGGGATGCAGGCACAGGAGGAAGGTCGTGCGGTTGTCGAATTGCTGGCGGAACTTCCTGATCTTTGGGACGTAAACGTTGCCGATTGGAGCAACGACTCGGCAACGACCCGTTTTGAACCGCGCGACGGGTTCCAGACCGCGTATATAGAGTTCGTCAAACAGGTTACCACCAAGCCGGTAGTGGGCGTAGGACGTTTTACTTCACCGGATTTGATGGCCTCACTGGTCAGAAAGGGTGTGCTTGATTTCATCGGAGCGGCCCGACCATCGATAGCGGACCCGTTTTTGCCTAACAAAATCAAAGACGGTCGCATCGAGGAAATTCGAGAGTGTATCGGCTGTAACATCTGCGTCTCATCCGACTCTTTGGGTATTCCAATTCGGTGCACGCAGAACCCGACGATGGGCGAGGAATGGCGTCGTGGCTGGCACCCCGAGATCATCGAAAGCCGCAAGAAAGAAGACTCTGCCCTTGTTGTCGGCGGCGGGCCCGCTGGGTTGGAATGTGCCATGCAATTGGCACGTCGGGGATACGAAGTGACCCTTGCCGAAGGTTGCCCTGATCTGGGCGGGCGCGTTGCTCAGGAATCCGGTTTGACCGGGTTGTCTGCCTGGAAGCGGGTTGCCGATCACAGAATCTATGACCTGCAACAGCGTGGCAACGTTCAGCTGTTTACCGATAGCAGGCTGTCGGCCAACGAAGTTGTTGAGTTGGGCGTGCCAAATGTCTTTCTGGCAACCGGCGCCAGATGGAGGAGGGACGGTCGCGGAAAGTCTGCCTTTGGTGGCATCACGTTGGAAGAGGGCACAAAAGTTTTGACTCCGGACGACATTATGTCGGGTTCATTACCCGAAGGTGGTCCGGTCATGGTTTACGATGATGACCAGGCTTACCTTGGCGGAGTTCTGGCAGATCACTTGGCCCAGGCCGGTCGGGAAGTCCTGTTTGTGACGCCTGCTTCGATGGTTTCACCGTTCACTGAACTGACCCTGGAACAAACCCGAGTACAGCGCAGCCTTCTGGAAAAAGGCGTTCGATTGATCCTGTCTCACACCTTGGCCAGCGCAGGATCCGGCCGAGCGAAGGTGCAGTGCGCGTACACGAGCCAAACTCAAGTCATTGAGTGCGCCTCGGTACTATTGGTGACGCAACGAATGCGAGAGACCGCACTCTATGATGAGCTTCGTGGTCTGACCGAAAGCCCTCTGACGAAACTGGAGGTAATCGGCGATGCTGCAAACCCCGGCTTGATCGCTGACGCGGTTTATTCCGGTCACATGGCCGCTCGGAATTTCGAACGTGATGCAGCCGAAATCGACCGCGAATTGTTCCGTCGGGAACTCATTTCCCTTGAAACTGTATGAGGTGCGCCATGCCCAAAGATGACTTGCAAGTGATGCGCGACTTGATGGAAGCGCAGCGTGAAGGGTTCGCGTTGCCACGCCATTTCTATACGTCTCAGGCAGTTTATGAGAATGATATTCGTAAGTTCTGGAACCGGAACTGGATCTGGGTCGGACATGTAAGCCAAATCGCTGAGCCGGGCGACTATTTCCTATTCGATTATGGCCCTGAGTCTGTGATTGTCGTGCGTGATCGCGAAGGCGAAGTTCGTGCACATTTGAACGTTTGCCGCCACCGGGGATCTCGTGTTTGCCTTGAACGGAAAGGCAAGGCGCGAACCTTCATCTGCCCCTATCACGCCTGGACCTTTGACCTGAACGGCAAGCTTCGAAACGGGCGGTCTATGGGTGCGGATTTTGACCCCGGTGAATACGGCCTGTTCCCGGTTCAGGTGAAGATCTTTCAGGGCCTGATATTCATCTGCGTTTCGGAAGACGCTCCACCGCTCGACGCGGCGCTGAACAATCTGGCGCCGCTGTCAAAGCCGTTCGAGTTTGAAAACCTGAGGGTTGCACATGAGGCGTCGTATCCTGTTCCGGCGAACTGGAAACTGGCGCTGGAAAACTATTTGGAATGCTATCACTGCGCACCGTCCCATCAGGATTATTCGCGCAGCCATTCCCTGAAAGATCCTGCGCAGGTTCTGGAGTTCAGCGGGGCACTGCACGAACGGATGGAGGCAGTTGGCCTTCCGCTGGAAGAACTGGATCTGACCGGTGACAACGCTGTTGCGCCCGGTGCCGATGTCTACTGGCGGCGTTACCCGCTGTTCCCTGGTTATATGACTGGCAGCCGGGATGGCTCTCCTCTGGCGGCGCCTCTCGGTGAGTTGAGCGATCATGATGGCGGGGCCACGGATCTGGGGATCGGTACGCTGAACTACTTCCTCGTCTACGCTGATCATATGGTCGGATACCGGTTTGTACCGCGAGATTTGCAGGAGACGGATATTCAGATCGTCTGGTATGTGCGCGGGGATGCTGAAGAGGGGCGCGACTATGACAAGGATGCCCTGACGTGGCTCTGGCATGTCACATCGCTCGATGACGAGAGGATCATCCGGCACAATCAGGAAGGCGTGAATTCCCACCGTTTCGTACCGGGACCGCTGTCTGAAATGGAGTGGAGCCTTCCTGGCTTCTATCGCAATTACTTCAGCATGATCTGACACGCTGAAAATTCGGAGAACGAACATGACAGAGTTAACTCAGCGCAGAACAAGGCGGCGCGGGGGCGGACGTGAAGCGCGGGCAGCGGTGCGGACCAGCAACGCAGCCTCGAAGGCAATCTGGCCAGGTATTCCGGGTGGACGATACAAGCCTCTATCCGACGCGGACATGGCACGCATTCACGAAGCCGCGCTTAGCATTCTGGAACGCACGGGCATCGGAGACCCCACGCAGGAGGTCCTTGATCTCGTGCTACCCAAAGGGGCGATATTGAATGAACATGGCAGGCTTTGTTTTCCCCGGGCGTTGATGGAGGACCTGTTGGCCAAAGCGGCCAGCGAGTTCTACGTGCACGCGCGCGGATCGCGCGCAGGCAAGGATGATATGCACTGCACCAAGGACAAGGTGTATTACGCAAATTCCGGTACAGCTGTAACCACACTCGACGCGCAAACCCGTAGCTACAGGCCGTCAACGCTCAAGGACATCTACGATTTCACCCGTCTGGTTGACCGGCTCGACAACATTCATATGACCGGAGATACAGTTCTGGCGACGGATGTACCGCAGGATTATGAGCATGATATGAGCATGCTCTACGCCATTCTGGCGGGCAGTGAGAAACCGTCCTGCCTGACATTCCGAACCCGTGAGCACATTCAGGACGCGATCCAAATATTTGATCTCGCGTCAGGTGGCGAGGGTAAGTTCCTTGAAAAGCCGTCTGTCATCTTTGGCGGCTGTCCTATTGTTTCACCGCTCAGGTTCGGGCGGGAAAACCTGGAAATCCTGATCGATACTGCAAAGCTCGGGCTTGTTTGCGACCTCGCCGTACCACCGCAGGCTGGTGCGACGTCACCTGCGCCGTTGGCCGGAACATTGGCACAGGCGGTGGCCGAGACCCTTTCATGTGTAGCGATCGCAAACCTGATCAATCCCGGCACGCCCGTCGTCTTCGCCGCGTGGCCCTTTATCACCGATTTGCGCACCGGGTCGTTTACAGGCGGAAGTGGTGAACAGGCACTGATTTCAGCGGCCGCCATTCAGATGGGCAATTTCTACAATCTGCCGACCAGCGTCGGGTGCGGCATGACGGATTCCAAAATCCCCGATGCGCAATACGGGTTGGAAAAGGCACTTACCTACGCGTTAGCCGCTCATGCCGGGGCCAATCGGCTCTGCGAATTCGGTGGGATGGTTGGAAGCCTGATGGGGTGTAGTTTTGAATCGATGGTCATCGACAATGAAGCAGCTGGCATGATCTCTCGAACGCTTCGCGGTATTGAGGTCAGCGACGAGACTCTGTCGGTTGACGTGATCCATGATTGCGCGATCGATCCCGGACATTTCCTCGGCAACGCGCAGACGCTGCAATTCATGGAAACGGAGTATGTCTACCCGACGCTCATGGATCGGGAGTTGACCGACACTTGGGAAAAGGCCGGACGTCAGGACATGTTTGAACGGAGCCGTGTAATCGTGGACGATATTTTGTCCAACCACTACCCGAACTATTTTGGCAGCAAGCTGGACGAAGAAGTTCGCTCCAGATTTCCGATCAAATTACTACCAGAAGCGATGCGTCCAATGTGAGTGCGGCATTCCGGGTTCGGTACAGGCATTGCTGGCCGAAGATCGTGACCCAATGCCAGCGGAACAGGCTGATACGGCGGTATTCTATTCCATTTCCAACTGTCAGGCCGGTCTGGCCAGCATTTCGTTTGGCAACTCGCTGATCAAACAAGTGGCCTCGGATCTGGCAGCCGAGCTGTCGGGGCTGAAGACTTTCGTCACCTTGTCGCCCATTCCGGGTCTGACCAAGTGGCTGTCTCAGGAGGGCTATGAATGGGATATCGAAAAGCCTGATCAGGTTAGGGCTCTGGCGGCGCATTACCTGCTGAACGCCAAGGGCAGGGGCAACATGCCCTTTGATCCAGTGGCTCGGTTCGACTTGGGTAACGGCGCGCTGGTTCATGCGGTTCATGCCGACGCAGACACATCTGAAAAGGGCCGGGCGCAGTTCGGTGGCACCATGGTCAACTATCTGTATGATCTTGCCCGTGTCGGTCAGAACCACGAACAGTTTGCCACCACACGTGAGGTGATTTCCTCACCCGAGGTCAAATCCATTGCGACTTCTGCAACTCTTACCACGACACAAGAAAGGTAACCCTTATGGCCAATCCTCTCTATGACGGTTTGTTCGGTATCCATGCTGGTAGAGACACACCTTTTTTGCACCTGCTCGACAGGACAATCATTACCCATCAGGATTTCCTGAGTACGGCCGCTCAGATTGCGCATGTGGCCACGCAGTTGGGTTTGAAGCCTGGTGACCGGGTCGCCGCGCAGGTGGAAAAATCACCCGAGGCACTGGCGCTCTATGCTGCTTGTGCGCAGGCCGGTCTGGTGTTTCTGCCACTCAACACGGCTTATACGGTGGAGGAGCTAACTTATTTCATCGAAAACAGCGGCTCGTCCCTGATCGTCTGTGACGCCAAGAACGAAGAGAAACTGGCCTTGGTGGGCGCGCAATTGGGCGCCAAGGTGGAAACCCTGAATGCCGACGGGTCCGGCAGCCTGATGGACCGGGCCGCAGCCATGCCTAATAGCTACGACACGGTGGATCGCGATGGTGATGATCTGGCAGCGTTTCTTTATACTTCCGGCACCACAGGGCGCTCAAAGGGGGCGATGCTGACCCAGAACAATCTGCTGTCAAATGCGAAAACGCTGGTTGAAGAATGGCGTTTCACATCCGACGACGTGCTGCTGCACGCGCTGCCGATCTTTCATACTCACGGACTTTTTGTGGCTACAAATGTCAGTTTGGTCGCGGGCAGCTGCATCGTTTTCATGCCCAAATTCGATTTGGATGAGGTCATCAGTCATATGTCCCATGCGACGGCGATGATGGGTGTGCCCACATTCTATACCCGACTGCTGGATGACACGCGTTTTACAAGAGAACTGGTCGCCCATATGCGCCTGTTTGTTTCGGGGTCTGCACCCTTGCTGGCTGAAACCCACGTGCAGTTTGAAGGTCGTACAGGTCACCGTATTCTGGAACGATACGGCATGACCGAAACCAACATGAACACCTCGAACCCTTATGACGGGGAACGGCGTGCAGGCACGGTGGGCTTTCCGCTACCTGGGATCGAGCTGCAGGTCTGCGATTCCGACGGCAACGCCTTGCCGCAAGGCGAGATCGGCGAGATCGAAGTGCGCGGTCCGAACGTGTTCAAAGGCTATTGGCAGATGCCGGAGAAAACCGCCGCCGAATTGCGCGAATATGGCTTCTTCATCACTGGCGATCTGGGTCGGATTGACGACGATGGCTACGTCCACATTGTCGGTCGCAACAAGGATTTGATTATTTCTGGCGGCTACAACATCTATCCCAAAGAAATCGAACTGGTGTTGGATGACCAGCCGGGCGTTCTGGAAAGCGCAGTGGTTGGAGTGCCGCATTCTGATTTTGGTGAAACGGTACTGGGCGTGATCGTTTCCGAGGCGGGCCAGACGCCCGATCTGGATGCTATTATGGTCGCCGTGCGCGACAGCCTCGCACGGTTCAAGCATCCCCGCGATCTCATCGTGCTGGATGAGCTACCTCGCAACACCATGGGCAAGGTTCAAAAGAATGTGTTGCGCGACCAGTTTAAGGACAGGTTCGTGACCGCATAAATGACACTCCTCGTCCCACGGCCTCTCTCCCGAACAATGCTGTGGGTTACTCTTCAACGGCTGAAGATGCAGTCGATACATCTGCAAGTCGTTGATTTTTCTCTTTTTCAGGAGTTTGAGATATGTACCAGAACATCCTGGTTCCGGTTTCTTCTGATTCAGATCGCGATGCAGAAAGCGCAGTTATAGTTACCCAAGCGCTCTGTCTGGCAGATGGGAACATCACGCTATTGCACGTTGTCGAACATCCGCCTCAATATACCAGTGACCTGTTGCCAGAGAGGCATCTGGAGCACGCCAAAGCCGTGGTTTCGGAGAAACTGGCTCCTTCGTTGAACGGATTGGCGAACGCCCGGATCGAAATAGTCGAGGGACATACGGCTCGGGGAATTCTGGACTTTGCCGTGTCACGCAACGCCGATTGCATTGTGATCGCGAGCCATCGGCCGGGTCTTCAAGACTGCCTGCTGGGGTCTACAGCTGCTCGCGTCGTGCGGTACGCACATTGTGCTGTTCATGTCGTCAGGTAAGTGGGTGGTGTAGGCATTTGGTATAACGTGCGAATGAAGCGGCGACGTTTCACGGTCGCGCAATGGGATGTTTCTGGATTTGATGCCCGTTTTGGGTCAGTTCGGCTCGTCGTCTGATTTAGGGTCCTTGTACCTGTTGAGGTCCAAAATCCCTGCCTGAATTGGAAGGTTCTGGAAAAAGATCGTGTGGATTTGATCGCTGATGGTCCAGAATTCGGGGCTTGTTCTGCGCACGCCATATTTCGCTACAACGCCCATCCAGTCTTTTTGCGACTGCATGGATTTCAAGTCGCCAATGAATGCACTCAGTTGGTTCTGCCGGATTACGAAATAGAAATTTGGATAGCTCCCGAACAGCCCGGGAATGATTGTTAGAACATCTGATTGCGGCTCGCGGCGTGCCGCTTCGTCGAACAGAAAGGCCACATTCTTGTGGGCCTTGTCGTGCGCGAGTGAGTAGACCTCGGTGGTGCCGTCGTCTTTTTTTATCATAAGAACAGACAGGTCCGGCAGAAATTTCACCCAATCTCCCCTCTGGTCTGCAAGTTCACGCAGCATCGGTTCAATGTCACCGTGATTTGATTGTGGGCAGTTTTCTGTTGCACATCTGTTGATTGGGTCGGCTATTGGCCATAGCTCATTCCCGCGTTCCAGCAGGTTGAGTAAAAACTCCTGTTTTGGGGTGGTCGTTGCGAAGTCGATGGCTGACGGAAAACTGTCATCGACGCGGCGCTGGTGCCAATAGGTATGAATGCCGGCAAGAAAGCCTTTGTACCAGTTTTGGTGCATCTCCTGCCGGACTTCCCGCGGCATAAATGTCAGGAACGAATCCTCACTCTCCATACGCAGTTCATCCATGTACAACCGTGTCGCAAGCTGATGCTCGACACGGCCAAAGACATCGTAGCCCGCCACCAGGTCATAGTAGATGCGTTCGAATATCGGATAGTCGATGACCCAGGCGGTTTCGGGAATGCCACCGTGAAATCCGGTCATGGCAGAGGCATTGTCGAAATGGCGAAAAACGGTGATCAGCGCGTTTGGATTAGTGCCGTCGCCATCCCAAATCGCGCTATATCCAAATCCGGTTTCGTGCGCCGGACTGCTCCGATACCGCGCGTCCCGAAAGTTCAGGTATAGAATCTGGTTCTTGTGCGAAAACGTTTGCAAATCACCCAATAATCCCCGGTCGACCTGGGAGACCGGCAGCTCAAGATAAGCGGCGCCTTCTTCCAGATAACTTGGGTCTGTGACCGAAAGATCAGCATCCGGAGCAAGAAAACTGACCCAGAAACGATCTTCGATTACGTCGACCGCGGTCTGACCATGGCAGACCGGGCCACGGATGAAGCTGCGTACGAAGAACAGCGCGTCGTCTAAAAGAAATTGATAGCGGCTGCGTGCAGGCATCTCGGCAAAGGTGCTGAAGGGGCTACCGCCATCCGCGTCCCCGTAGGATGGCAGGTCTACCAGCGTCCACTCGGGTTCCAGAAACAACTCCTGAAACCGCGCCATCCGATCCGGCCCAAACTGATAGACCAGATGCTCCTTGTGCACGATTGTCTCGTCAATCAGCAGCAGCCGGTAGAAGAACGGAATACTTCCTGGGTCATCAAAAGGGCGCCGCGTCGCGATAATGTCGATCTCTTCGCCTTGCGGCGTTGAAGAACGTACAAGTTGAAAGAACCGTCTGGGGGAGTCTTCTTGAAAGTGAATTCGGGCGAGAAACAGGTGCTCGTAGATGTACCGGCTCATCAGCTGGCTACGCATATCCCGCCTGTTCAGGAATGCCTCCCATTCTTTGATCTGTTGCCTGATCTCGTCTGGGATTTCGGAAGGCGTCGAAGACGGTAATGCGCCGCTGCCCAACCAGGACATGAGCACTTGATACTCTTTGTCATCAAGCGGAGCCGTCGCATAGGGCATGCCCGCAAGCGGATGGTTCGTGCGAAAGGCGTCGAACTCGTCCGGCGAAGGGCAGACCAGCGGTCGATCAAGCGCAAGCCCGAGTTCTTTTGGGATTGGTGCGTCGGCTGTCAGCCCATTTTCACGGCCGAGTACGAGGGTTTTTTCAAGTAATGTCGATGTGTCTGCAGGCATCGCGGAATACTGGGTAACCGGATGAAACCCAAGGCCCCTCCATTCGGGCACTGTATGAGCGTCAATCCCAAGTCTGGTAGGCTGTGCATCTGACAATCGTTCAGTGTGGTAGATGGCTGCCTTGCTGCCGCCGCGCAACAAGCCGTCAGGCGATGTCAGTTTCAATTGGCACGGCGCATCATAGCAACTGTGGCAGACGACGCAGCGATTATCCAAGATCCTTTTCACGCTGGCCCAACCCTCGTCCGACGGTGACGTGATCGCCGCCGCCGCGTTCGATTCAGCGGGAACAGAACTCGACTGCGCCGAGGTTTCGCCTGAAACGAGTAGCATAACGGCGAAACCCGTTAAGACCGCAAAAACACGAATCGTTCGAGCATTCAGCATCTATGACCCCTGGCCAGCAAACTCTGGGCACACGCATCGGAGCCGGGCGAAACTGCGCCATTAGGCTCGTTTGAGCGTAGCTTAGTCTTTTTTGTAGACCACTCATTTGCAGTTGTCCTCATTCTTTGCGCCCATGGCCAATTCCGGGGCGACCCGGAAGCGCTTGGGTGGCGGGTGCCGGCGACCGGCGCAGACGGCCATACGCTACCGTTGGGATAGGTTTCGGGCAATTCGCTGACCGCTATTCTGGCGAAGTCGCTTTCTGCAACAGCTTTTCGCATTCCTGCATGTGGCACGTCCTGAATTTGGGAAAAATGCTTGGTGAAGGAGACATTGAAAATGAATAGTTCAGCCCCTGCAATCAGAACCCGCGCCGGTGGTCGGTCTGCCCGTCGCGCGATCCGGACGGCACCTAAATTCGACATGTTGCCCGGTCTTACCCGCAATATTCCGTATTGCGAGGTGATGGATGGCAGCCAGGTTGAACGTATCGACAGTGCCTCGATGGATATTCTTGAGAATGTCGGCGTTCAGTTTCGCGACCCGATCGCGCTGGAGGACTGGAAAAAGGCGGGTGCCAAGGTAGACGGTGAACTTGTGTATCTGGATCGCGGTCTTGTGCGGGAATTGATTGCCACGATCCCGTCGGATTTCACCTATCATGCCCGCGATCCGAAAAAGAATGTCCGTCTGGGCGGAAAGCACTCGATTTTCGTGCCGATGACCGGCGCCCCGTTCCTGCGGGATCTGGAAAATGTACGCCGCAATCCGATGCTTGACGATTTGGCGATGTTCCACAAACTGGCGCATATGATGCCCGCGCTGCACAGTTCGGCGCACCATATTGTTGAGCCCTATGATCACCCGATCAGCCAGCGGCATTTGCGCATTACCTATTCGTCGATGAAATACTCGGACAAGACGTTTATGGGCATGACGACTTCGCCCAAGAACGCCGAGGATGTGTTGGACATGTGCGCCATTCTGTTCGGCGAGGAGTTTCTGGAAACCCATCCGGTCACCACCGGCAACTGCAATGGTAACTCACCTTTGGTCTGGGATGAGACCATGCTGGGTGCGATGCGTGCTTTTTGTCGTCGCAATCAGCCGGTCCTGTGCTCGCCCTTCGTATTGGGCGGCGCAAACACGCCTGCATCGGTACCCGCAACCGTGGCGCAGTTGAACGCCGAGGCGCTGTCGGCGCTGGCCTACACACAGGTTATCCGCAAGGGAGCGCCTGCGATTTACGGCCACTATTTGTCGACCGTGTCGATGAAATCCGGTGCGCCGATGGCGGGCACGCCCGAGATCAGCCTGATGAACTTCATGATCGGTCAGATGGCGCGGCATTACGGTGTACCGTGGCGGACGTCGAACACGTTGGGCGGGGCCAAGACCTTCGACGCCCAAGCCGGGTACGAATCCGCCACAACGTTGCAGGCAGTGGTCCATGCCGGAGCGAACTATATTTGGCACAGCGCGGGATGGAACGAGGCCGGTATGCATTGCTCGGTCGCCAAATTCATTGTTGATGCAGAGCAATGCGCGATGGCTTACCGCATGGCCGAGGGTCCGAAATGGCATGATTTCGATCAGGCCCTTTCGGCGGTACCTGATGTCGGGCCGGGTGGTCACTATCTGGGTCATCCGCACACGCAGGAAAATTTCCAGGAAGCGTTTTTTATGCCCGAACTGTTCGACAACAACTCGATTGAGCAATGGGTAGCCGAAGGCGAAGTGGAGATAACCGAACGTGCTCTGAAACACGCGCGCAAGCTACTGGCCGAGTATGAAGAGCCGAAACTGGATGAAGCCAAAGACGAAGCATTGCTGGACTATATCGCTCGCCGTGAGCGAGAAATCCCAGCGGCAGATGAGCTGAACCAGAACTACTGATCCCTCCCCGAACTTGCCTGCCCAAGAAATTGGGCGGGCTCTTTTCGCAGTGAGGTTCATTAGATGGCTTGGCCGGGCCGGCGTTTCACGGACGAGGTGGCATCCGGTTGGCAGAAAATCAAAAAAGGGGAGGAGACATGGAGCTGGCAGGAAAATCTGCGCTGGTAACCGGTGCGGCGGGTGGCATCGGCGTCTCAATTGTTAAGAAACTACGAGAAGCGGGTGTTCGTGTAGCTGTTGCAGACCGCGCTGTCGACGGGATCGAAGCCGAGGCACAACTGCCCGGGGACTTGCTCGACCAGGGTTACGCGGATGGCTTGCCGCAAGCGGCGGCGGTTTCGCTTGGGGCCCTGGATATTGTGATCAATAACGCAGGTGTAATCTCGCGTGGTCCGGTCACTGACACCTCGGACGCGGACTGGTCGCAGTCCATAGGCGTAAACGTTGAGGCGCCGTTTCGCATTTGCCGTGCCGCAATCCCTATCATGGCGCGCAACGGTGGCGGTGCCATCGTCAATACCGCTTCTTGCTGGGGGTTGAGACCCGGCGGCAATCACGCGCTCTATTGCATGACCAAGGCAGCCATCGCATCCCTGACACAGTGCATGGGGATGGACCATGCCCATCAGGGTATCCGCATCAACGCAGTCTGCCCGAACGAAGTGAACACTCCGATGTTACGCACAGGGTTCGCAAAACGTGGGTTTGATCCTGATACGGCCGTGGCCGAATTGGGGCAGACGGTTCCTTTGGGCCGTATCGCAGAGCCTGAGGATATTGCCGACGTCATCATGTTTCTGGTGTCGGATGCCTCACGCTATTTATGTGGGTCACTGGTCGAGGTTAACGGAGGGAAACCCGTGTCATGAACAGGTTCGAAGGAAAAACCGCGCTGGTCACGGGCGGTCGCAGCGGCATCGGCCGGGCAATTGCGGAGCGATTGAGGCAAGAGGGCGCTCGTGTCTTCACCGCGCAACGCGGAGCGGATAGCGAATTCGAAGGCATTAAGGCGGATTTGAGCGATCCGAGCAGCCCTTACGATGTTGTTTCTCAGGTCGTTAACGCGGCAGGTGGCCTGGATGTGTTGGTGAACAACGCGGGTATGATGCAGGAAGCTGCTGTCGAGGATATGTCTGTCGAAGATTGGCAACGCAATCTGACAGTCAATCTGACTGCGCCTTTCGTGATGATCAAAGCGGCCCTGCCGTATCTGCGCAAAGCTCGTGGAAGCATCGTCAACATCGGGTCCATAGAGGGGCAGGGTTCAAATCCCGGCCACGCGGCCTACTGCGCGTCAAAGGCCGGTTTGCACGGTTTGACACGGGCGATTGCAGTAGATCATGGGGCCGAAGGCATTCGATGCAACGCGGTTGCGCCGGGGTGGATCGACACGGAACTCAATATGGATTTCATCGACTCCATACCGGATCCGGAAGCGTTCCGCCGAAATATCGGGCGCATTCATCCCGTAGCCCGCACAGGCGCGCCGGAAGAGGTTGCCGCATTGGTGGCATTTCTGGCCGCCGAAGAGTCCAGCTTCATCACGGGGCAAGTCTACACCGTCGACGGCGGTCGAATGGCGAAGCTCAGCCTGCCTTGAACTGACCAGAGCACACCCGGACTATTCCTCTCGGGCACGCCATTCTTTCCAGCGCAGAATCATATTGGCACCGATTTCCCGAAACGGTTGCGGCGGCAGGCGTTTCGGCCGTTCCGCCGTCTCGAAAAAGCGGGAGACGGTCGAGCTGTGGCCGCAGGCCAGCTCCGCTGCGGCGATGCCGGTCAGAGTGCCGCGTGCTGTTCCCAACCCGTTCTGAACGCAGCCGGAATAGACGCCGGCCTCTATTTCGCGCGCGACTGACACGCCATTGAGGCTGAGGCACAAATGCCCGGCCCATTGATATTCCATCTGCGTGCCAGCAAGCAGGGGAAACCGCTGATCGAACTTACGCTGCATAACCTTTGCTGCCCGGGCAAGATCAGCCTGAGAGACCTGCATGCCGGGGCGCAACGTCGCGCAGGTGCGAGTGATGATGCGATTACCACCCTGACCGGTGTCTATCCTCCGCACAGTCGTTCCCATCGGGTCGGAGGGCGTCACACCCCAGCGCGGTTGCCCGCCCAGGCGCGACAGGGCGCTGTTGTCCAGCTCCGGTGTCATCACCGCATAGAGGAACAGCTGCATCAACCGTCCACGTTCGATCCCAAAGCTTTCAAGATGGCCGTTGACAGTTAGCAAGACCGCCCCGGCACTGACCGAGCCGCAATCTGTTTTGACCAGCCAGCTGTCGCCCTGTCTTTCGAATCCGTTTACAGCCGAGTTTTCGCAGATCGTGACGCCATCCCTGGCCAGACCGGCACCCAGCCCGCGAATGTAGCCCGCGGGTTGCAGCATCACGGTTCCGGGCGTGTAAAAACCGGACACATAATGCCGCGATCCGGTCAGCTCATGCATTTGCTGCGGGTCCAGCATCTCACTGGTTTCGCCCAACGCTTTCAGGTGTTTGGCATAGCTTTCATTATGTGCCTGGCCCGTTGCGCTGGCCGCACCGTTCACCTTGCCGACCGGGTCAAAAAAATTCCTGTTGATCTGGTAATCCTCGACCGCGCTACCAGCGAATGAAATGGCCTGACGATTCAGCGCGATCATCGCCTTGTCGTCACCCGTTCCGGAGTAATCCGATGAGGACAAATCATGCGGCAGATCGATCATAAAGCCGGAATTCCGGCCAGCGGCACCTTCCGCCAGTCGTCCGGCCTCCAGAACGACAACTTTGGCGTCAGGTTGCAGTTGTCGCAGGCGGCGGGCGGCGGTCAGACCCGCAAAGCCGCCGCCGACCACCACAAAATCAGCTGTAAGGTTCGTGTCCAGCTCGTTCGCCGGGGGCTGGCTACCCAGAATGGAATTCCAGGCAGCTGGCCCGCGATGGACAGGTTGATGCTTAGCGGTATAGCTACTCAATCCACGGCCTCGTCAGCGTCATCAGACAGATCGATCCAGATGGTTTTCAGCTGAGTGTACTGGTCATGCGCGTGGATCGAGTTGTCGCGACCGCCAAAACCGGACTGCTTGTACCCGCCAAACGGAGTCGTGATGTCTCCCTCGCCAAAACTGTTCACTGTCACGGTCCCGGCCCGCAGGGCGCGGGCGCCGCGAATGGCGCGTTTGGCATTGGCTGTGAAGATCGACGCACAGAGCCCATATTCCGTATCATTGGCAATCTTGATGGCTTCGTCAAAGCCCGAAATTTCGATGACGGACAAGACCGGGCCAAAGATCTCCTCACGCGCCAGGACGGTATCGTTGCCGGGCACTTCGACCACTGTGGCTTCGACAAAGCCATTGTTCGCCTTACCGCCAATTACCACGTTTTCGGCCTGCTCCAGATAGCCGCAGACTTTGTTGTAGTGGCCCTCGCTGACCAACGCGCCCATGCGGGTTTCCGGGTCCAGCGGGTTGCCAATGTTCCATTGCTTGGCATGATGGGTGATGCGCTCCAGCAATTCGGATTTGACGTCCCTATGAACGATCAGGCGTGACGAGGCCGAGCAGTTCTCGCCCATGTTCCAGAAAGCGCCGTTGACGACATGCTGCGCTACACGGTCCAGATTTTCGGCATCATTCATAACGATGGCCGGGTTCTTGCCGCCCATTTCTAGCACAACTTCCTTGGCGTTGCTTTCTGCCGAATAGGTCAGGAAGCGTTTGCCGGTCGCGGTCGAGCCTGTGAAGGACACCATGTCAATATCCATATGGCGACCGATAGGCTCACCTACATTGGCACCTCCGCCGGGCACGATGTTCAGGACACCGCGCGGCAGTCCGGCCTCGATCGCAAGTTCAGCAACGCGCAGGGCGGTCAGGGTGGTTTCCGCCGCTGGTTTCACAACCAGCGAACACCCTGCTGCCAGTGCCGGGCCGATCTTCCACGCCAGCATCAGCAGGGGGAAGTTCCACGGCAGCACCAAACCAACGACACCGATAGCTTCACGCACCACCATTGCGATATGATCATCGCTGGCCGGAGAGACCTGATCATAGATTTTGTCGATCGCTTCGGCGTGCCATTTCAAGCAATGGATCGATTCGGGCACATCCACCGTTTCGCAGTCATAGATGGTCTTACCGCTGTCGAGACTTTCCATCACCGCCAGCTCACGCGCATTGCGATTCATCAGCTTGCTCAGCCGGATCAGCACATCCTTGCGCTCGGACGGGTGCATCTTGCTCCAGCGACCATCGTCAAACGCCTCGCGCGCCTTTTCGACCGCGAAATCAACATCAACCGAAGCGCAAGAGGCGATGTCTGTCAGTTTTTCGCCAGAGGCGGGGTTAACGGTTTCAAAAGTCTCGCCCGAAATTGCGGGGCGAAAGCCACCGTCGATAAAGGCGCCGGTTGGCAGGTCCAGGCCTGCCGCGATGGATTTGTATTCGTCCTGTGTCAGCAGATCCATGTTTCTTACCCCTCGGCCACAATATCGGCGATTGTCTTTTTCAGCACACGTGTCACCTGTTCCAGCGCGCGCTTGTCGTCTTTGTTCAGGCCCTTCAGTGGCGCCCGCATCGCGCCCGCATCGATCCCATTCATGGTCACGCCATGCTTGATCGTCTGGATGAACTTTCCACCCTGTTCCAGCACCCGCATCAGAGGCATCATTGCGCTCATGATGCGGCGGCCTTTGGCAAAGCTCCCCTCGATCACACATGCGTTGTAAAGAGCGACGTGTTCCCTTGGCAGGAAATTTGAACCACCGCATACCCAGAAAGGCGCGCCCCAGGCAAAGAACTCCAGCGCCTGGTCGTCCATGCCGCATCCCAATTGGATATGCGGATAGTCGCGCGCAAGCAGGTGAACGCGGTTGATATCGCCCGAACTTTCCTTGATCCCGCAGAAGTTCCGGCTGCGTCCGACGCGGTCGAGGAACTCTTCGCCCATCATCGTGCCGGTGCGATGCGGGTAGTTGTACAGCATCACTGGCAAGTCAGCGGCCTTGTCGATGGTCAGCGCGTTCAGCGCGTTTTCCCGGTCGGTCGGTACCGAATAAGGCGGGCTGGCAAGCAGAATTGAATCCGCGCCTAACTCACGAGCACCGGAAGCAAGTGCAACGGAATCCGATGTCAGCATTGCACCTGTACCGACAACCAGTGGAAGGCGACTTTTCAGGCGTTCGTGAGTGAAGCGGGCCAGTTCCAGACGTTCTTCGACAGTCTGAGCATAGTTTTCACCGGTCGATCCCCCCGAAATCAGGCCATGCACGCCGTTTTCGATCAGGTATTCGATCACGTCAGTCAACGCGTCCCAATTGACGGTTCCGTCGTCGTGATAGGGCGTGACGACAGGGGTATAAATCCCCTCAAATCTGAATATCGGGTTCATTCAGTCCTCATGCTGGTTTTGATCGGGGCAGGGCGCCCATCGGGACGTCCAATGCCTCGGGCATTACGAATAGTTCGATCTGGTCGCGGGAAAGGTTCCAATGGTCTTCGGCCAGCTTTGCCGCCGCTGCATCGTCGCGTGCTTCGATTGCGGCAATGATGGCGTCGTGCTGTTGGCTGGCCTCCGACAGGTTTTCCGACATCTCTGCAGATTGCGGGCGGTAAAAGGTCATGCCGATCCGCGAATGGTCGATCAGCAGGCGATTATACGAAGGCAGCAGATAGATATTACCCGACATCTCACCGGTCACTTCGTGGAAGCGGTTGTTGGCCAGTGCGCGTTCCTCGCCTGACCCGGTGCGCAAGGCGGCTTTGAACGCCTCTTGCGAGTTTTTCAGCTCTTCGATCTGTGCAGGCGTCGCGTTGAGCGCGGCAAGGCGCAGGATAGCGCCATAGATCATTGGCGCTGCCAGGAAGAAGTCGCGCAGCGTCGTATAGGACATCTCGGAAACGCGGGCGCTGCGGTTGGTGCGCAGGTCCAGATACCCTTCACCCGCAAGTTCGCGGAAAACCTCGCGCAATGGTGTGCGAGACAAACCAAAGGCCTCGGACAGTTGCGCTTCGTCCAGATCTTCGCCGGGGTTCAGGCGCAACGTCAGGATCGACACCTTCAGGTGCTCTCTCAACTCGTCCTTCCGCTTTTTTGCCTCGTCTTTCATCGCGTGTCCTCATGTTGCGTTTGCCGGGGTGCCAGAATGACGAATCGTGCGGCAAACACAATCGGCGTTCATGTTGTATCTTGGTAAAATACAACTTGTATACAGAAAAAATTTATGCAGTGTACAGAAAACTGGAGGAGGACGATGCCGGTGGCCAACACCTTGGAAGAACCCGTGATCGATTGCCGAAATCTATGGAAGATCTTTGGAAAACGCGCCGATGAGGCAATGAAAGCCGTTCAGGAGCAAGGGCTTGGAAAGCTTGAAGTTCGGGATCAGTTCAACTGTGTCGTCGGGGTTCAGGAAGCGACGTTCACCGTCAATCGTGGCGAAATATTCTGCATCATGGGGCTTTCAGGCTCTGGCAAGTCCACATTGATTCGCCATGTGAACCGGTTGATCGAGCCAACTTCGGGGCAACTTTTTATCGAAGGGCAGGACGTAAACGCACTGTCAGCCCGCGATTTGCGCGAATTGCGGGCGGAAAAGATCGGCATGGTGTTTCAGAATATGGCGCTGATGCCACATCGCTCTGTTCTGGATAACGTCTCATTCAGTCAGGAGGTGCGCGGCCACGATGCGCGCGAACGCCGCGAAAACGCGTTGCGCGCCATCGACGCAGTGGATCTGACCGGATGGGATCAGAAATACCCCGACGAACTGTCCGGCGGTATGCAGCAGCGTGTGGGACTGGCACGTGCTATCGCCGCTGATCCGGCCATCCTGTTAATGGATGAGCCATTTTCGGCACTCGACCCGCTGATCCGCCGTCAGTTGCAGGATAAGTTCATGTCGCTGTCGGCTGAGATGAAGAAGACGACACTCTTCATCACACACGATCTGGACGAAGCGATCCGTATCGGTGACCGGATCGCAATCATGAAGGACGGCGCACTGGTTCAGGTCGGCACGCCGGAGGACATCGTGACCAATCCGGCCGACGAATATGTAGCGGATTTCGTCGCGGGCATTTCGAAACTGGAACTGATCTCGGCCGGCAAGATCATGGAACCGGTCGAGGCCTTTGAACGCCACAGCGGCCCGATCGATGTCAGCGACTGGCCCGAGGCGCATCCGGATCATTCGCTGGATGACCTCGTGAATCTGTCGATCTCCACTCAACACCCCGTCGTGGTCAAAGCGGACGGCAAGGCCATCGGGATTGTGACCAAGAACGCTCTGCTGCGCGGCATTCAGGGCGACGTGGAAGACGCCAGCAGCCTGAAACACTGAGGACAAAAGACATGGCAGATACGGAATTCAACATTCTCGACCCATTTTCCTCGGTTGATCTGGGACTGGCTGAATCGGCCGACGGCGTGAAGCAATGGGCGATTTCAAATCGCGGGATCATCCAGCCGATCAAGAACTTCTTTAACGACCTGATTGTTGGCATCGACAACGGCCTGAACGCTGTGCCGCCGTTGATCATGCTGCTTTTTCTGGTACTTATCGCGTGGCAGGCCGCGGGCCGGCGGGTCGCTATTCTGGTGGCCATCAGTATGACTGTTCTGGGCTTTTTGTCGCCTAATGCCTGGGGCCTGGCGATGACGACGCTTGCGATCGTCATTTCGGCGGTGATCCTGTGTTTCCTCATCGGTCTGCCGCTTGGCATTCTAGCCGGCAAGAGCGATCGGTTCGAAACCGCGATCCGCCCGATTCTGGATACGATGCAGACCATTCCAGCTTTCGTTTATCTGGTGCCGGTGGTCATGCTGATCGGGATCGGCAACGTTTCGGGCGTCATAGTGACGATCATCTTCGCGCTGCCGCCGCTGATCCGTCTGACATCGCTGGGTATTCGTGGTGTCAACGAATCCGTCGTCGAAGCTGCCCGCGCATTTGGGGCCAATCCCCGGCAGATCCTGTTCAAGGTCGAGCTTCCGCTGGCAACGCCCACCATTCTGGCGGGTGTCAATCAGACAATCATGCTGTCGCTGTCGATGGTCGTGATTGCCTCGATGATATCGGTCAAGGGTCTGGGTAACGAAGTGCTGCGCGCAATGGGTCGGTTGGATGCTGGCAAGGCGCTGGTTGGCGGTCTGGGTATCGTGATCCTGGCCATCGTACTTGACCGCATCACGCAGGGCATGGGGCAGTCCGGACGCGAGCGCGGACACCGCCATTGGCGGCAAATCGGCCCGGTGGGCGCGGTGATGCGCCTGTTCGGAAAAGCCGGAACTTCTTCAATCAACTGAACCCCAGGGAGGGAAACCAAATGTTCAAAACCAATGTGATCGCAACCTTTGCGGCGACCACGATGCTGACCGGCGTCGCATTTGCAGACGATAATCCGGGCACGGGTGTAACAGTGCGCCCCGTGATGGCGCCCTCGGTCGAGGAAACGTTTCAGCATCGCATCCTGTTCTCGGCGCTGGAAGACTTGGGGTACGAAGTTGCTGACCCGCAGGAAGTTGAATACCAGACCATTCATCTGGCCTTGGGTACCGGTGATGGCGATTTTACTGCGGTACACTGGAACAAGCTGCATGATACATTCTTTCAGGAATCTGGCGGCGACGAGGTTCTGGAGAAAGTTGGAACCCTCATTGAAGGTGCTCTGCAGGGTTATCTGGTCAACAAGTCTGCCTATGATGCAGGCGTCCAGAATCTGGGTGACCTGAAAGACCCCGAAAAAGCCAAGCTGTTCGATGCGGATGGCGACGGTAAGGCCGATCTGGCTGGCTGCGTTCCGGGTTGGGGTTGTGAGCGCGTGATTGAACACCAACTGGACGAGTTCGGCCTGCGCGACTCGATTGGGCACAATCAGGGCTCCTACAACGCTATCATCGCGGACACGATTGCACGCAACGCGGCAGGCGAAAACGTTCTGTACTACACCTGGACTCCATACTGGGTATCGGGCGCACTGGTGCCGGGCGAGGATGTGGAGTGGCTGGCCGTTCCCTACTCTTCGTTGCCGGATGGAGAGATCGCGGAAACCACCTTTGACGGTAAGGACCTGGGATTTGCGGTCGACAGCATCCGTGTTGTTGCCACGGATGATTTTCTGAACGCCAACCCCGCGGCCGCAAAGCTGTTCGAAATGGCAAAGATCGACATCAACGACATCTCGGCGCAGAACAAGATGGTGTCCGACGGCGAAGACAACTCGGACGACATCGACCGTCACGTCGAGGCATGGATCGAGACCAACCGCAAGGCTTACGACAGCTGGCTTGATGCGGCGCGTGCTGCCGCTCAATAATGCTAACCAACAGCCAAACACTGATCTGCGCGGGCTGAGGCTCGCGCAGATTCATTCTGAGGAAGGGCGATCATGACCCAGACCCAAACACAGCATTACACCTTCATGCTGGTCGAGGAATTTTCGCATCTGGCGTTCTCCTGCGCTGTCGAACCCCTGCGTATCGCTAATCTTGTTAGTGGGCGGGAATTGTATAAATGGTCCTTTGCCTCGGAAGCGGGTGAAAAGGCCACCTGTTCGAACGGGTCTGTCACACTGGTACATTCCACGTTCGATGATTTGCCCAAATGCAATCAGGTTTTTGTGTTGTCGGGTATTCACATGCGCAATCACGTGTCGCGCACCTTACTCGGCAGTCTGCGCCGAGAACGCGCCAAGGGTACATCAATCGGTGCGCTGTGTTCCGGCGCGTGGGTGCTGGCCGAGGCAGGATTTCTGGACGGCATGCAGGTCGCGATCCACTGGGAATATCATGATGCCTTTATGGAGGCTTTCCCGGAAGTGAACCTTGTTCGCAGTGTTTTTGTTGCGGATGAAAAGCACGTCACGGCGTCGGGCGGCACAGCGACCGCCGATCTGATGTTGCATCTGATCGAACGCGAACACGGCTATGACCTGTCTATCGCTGTGGCGGATCAGATGGTCTATAACGCGGTGCGCAATGCGACCGCCGAGCAGCGTGTGTCGCTTCAATCGCGAAACGGTATGCGGAACACTCATTTGGCGAAGGCGATTCAGATTATGCATGACCGCATCGACGAACCGGTCTCGCCGTCGGTCATCGCCGAGCAGATCGGGATTTCGACCAGGCAGCTTGAAAGACTGTTCGGTAAGTATTTGAACGCATCGCCGAAAAAGTACTTTATGGAAATGCGACTGGAGCGGGCCCGTAACCTGCTTATTCAGACTGAGGCGTCGGTAACGGATATCGCTTTTGCCTGCGGATTCGAAAGCGCTGGGCATTTTTCACGTGTATACAGGGCGACGTTTGGCGTAACACCGATGCTTCAAAAGGGGCGACGCGATTGACTTGAAGAGTGCGGCGTACGGCGTTGTCGACAAAAGAGTAAACGCCAATAACAGTGGCTGGGCATTTGCGCCCTTGGCGGCAACACGATGCCATTTCGGGACAGCGTCAAAAGGCTGGTTTTCGATGGTGTCTCGCGCCTCCAACTTGTGCAGCGACAGGCTTGACGAAACCGTGGCCTCATTGGGTACTAAGGCCACGAACGCGAGTGCAGTGGCTAAAGTCTCAAGCCGTTCTTTCAACCTGTTTAAAATGAGCCAATAGGCGGGCCAAATAGGGTTTCATCTGGCGTAACACCCAGACCTGGACCTGTCGGTCGCTGTATGTGCCCGCTCCTAATGGAGATACCGTGTTCAGGATCGTAGTTACCGTCGATGTATGGTGCGGCGAGCCAAACACCTTCGAGAAGATCGGGCCTGATCGTTGATCCGATTTGCGTGCAGGCTGCGGCAATGATGTCGCCGCCCCAGCTATCATCACAGGTGTGCGGCAGATTGCGCGCCTCACAAATGTCACGGAACGCACGCATGTTCTGCAGACCACCGATCCGCGTGACTTTCATACCGAACCCGTCAACAAGGCCAGTGCCGGCAGCCGAGATCACGGTGTTCAAGTCAATGCTGTTTTCGTCCATGTAGATTCCATGGCTGACCTGTTGCCGGATTTTCCTGAGATCTTCGACGGTATTGCATGGCTGCTCCATTATGAAAGGGATGTCCGGGCACTCGCGGCTGACCCGCAGCGCATCCTGAGTGGTCCAGCCACGATTGCCATCTACTGCCAACCGCATGCCGGAGCCGCCGACGGTTTCCCAAACCTTTCGGATCGTTTCGATGTCAATCTCGACCGGCCGTCCCCCAACCTTGACTTGCAGGCGTGGGTATCCTTCGGCCAATTTCTCACCCGCCAGCCGGGCTATGTCATCCGGTTCGCCAACGCCGGTGGCATAGTATGATGGTACCTGATCGGTCACAGCCCCGCCCAGTAAGTCGGCGACGCTGATGCCCAATGTCTTGCCGATCAAATCATGGGCTGCGATATCAAGGGCTGCTTTGGCATAGTTGTGCCCATTGAGCAGGCTGTTCATGGTGCGGTTCAGCGCTGCTGGCCAGACTTCCGTACCCACCAGCCCGGCAGCCAGAACTTTCAGCGCAGCACGGGCGCCTTCGGCATGTGCCTCGGCATATGTAGGACCAACAGGGCAGGTTTCCCCCCATCCGACTGTGCCATCCTGAGCAACCAGCTTGACCAGGGTTGTGTCCAATGCATAAACTGCGCCGCTTGCCATAGTGTAGGGGCCATTTTTAACGGGTAGGTCGTGTGCGTAAAGGTGGATTTCTTTGATTTTCAAGTTCATGCGTGATGCCTGTGAATTGATGGCGTTTTGGTTTTTCGTCTTTTCGGTTGGATGATTGCGACCTCTTTCTGACAAAGTCGCAAACGGATCGGGGCGTGATTGCGCGCCCCGAAAGTTCACTCTGCAGCAGCTGGTAGAACGCCGGCTTTTTCCGGCTTTCCGTCCCGATAGAGTGCTTTGGCTAGAGCGGCGCACACCAAGCCCATGACTATAGTAAAGCGCAGGGCGCTGATGATCGTTGCATTTCGCAATGCGTCCATCGGGTTGTTCTCGCCAGCGGCCAGAATCAGAGCCCGGGTGACAGCAGTCAGGCCAGACGCCATGGTTCAGCATGTGACAGAGTTATTATTTGGGCCTTGGCCATAACCTCGGGTCCTTTCACGGCTTATTTCGGGGCGCTTCCTTTCGGCAATCCCTGCCAGTGCACTGAATTGATCGTTAGACCTTGGCGGTCGAGCATAATTGTCCAGAATGCGTCTGCGTCTAAACGACCGACATTATCGGCATCTTTTCCGCCCTCATCGAACCACTGCTCGTAGCTGCCATTGTCTTGCAATGGGATTTCACAGGTGTGGTCGGGACTGTTGGGAGAGGTGCACTGATTATGTCGTTGCAGAAGTCAGCCACAAATTTCAGCTAAGGTTTCTGTTTTTTTCGCCTTCGAAGATTCCTGGTTCATGTCGACTGGATTGCAGTCCGGGCATTTCGCAGGGCGGCAATTTCACTATATTTGTCAACGTTTGCTCGCTTTTCGGGAAGCTGATCGTGGCCAGTATCTATCCATCTGGCAATAGACTACGGGTGTCTTTCGACCAATCTGGACTTATTGAAAGCTTCCAACTGTCACTTTTGGACTGACAGTTCAGCGGGAAAGGTCTAGCCTGCGAATACCAAAACAAAAAATCAAAAATCCAACAACGGGAGAAACTACAATGGTAACACGAAAAGACTTATCACGGCGGACGTTATTGAAAGGTGCGGGAGCGGCTGCTTTGGCTGCGCCTTTGTATAGCAAGAGCGCGCTGGCCTCTTCGGGCGAGATCAACATTTTGATGTGGTCTGACTATCTGCCGCCTGCGTTTATTCAGGAATTCGAAACTCTTACCGGGATCAAGGTGAACTATACCGGTATTGGTTCGAACGAAGAAATCATCAACAAGATGAAGGCGACAAAAGGTCAGGGCTTTGACATCGTTTCGCCGACCAACAACCGCTCACTTCAGTGGGAGCCTCTGGAACTGCTGCAGCCGTTCGACATGAACAAGGTTCCGATTGATCTGGTGAACCCGGCGATGGCCAAGATCGGCACCGATGCCTGGGACTTTGGTGGCAGCGGTGCGCATTGGCTGCCGCATATCTGGGGTACCGAAGGCATCGCCTATCGCACCGACCTGTGGCTGCCCGAAGGGGACGCGCCGTCTTATGGCGATGTCTGGTCGGAAGAGAACGCCGGCAAGACCATGGGCCGTGCACATTCGATGATGCTGGGCGCAGGCCTTTACATGGAGCGTGCGGGCGAGATGGAGCCGGGCTCGGTCTGGGCTGCTTATGGCGACGAAGACACCATGCGCAAGGTCTGGGGCCAGATCACAGACTGGTGCGTCGAGCGTAAGAGCCGGATCAAGCTGATCTGGAACGACGCTGACACGCAGAAAAACGGTCTGCTGAACGAAGGTGTTGTTGTCGGTCAGACTTGGGATGGCCCACCGCTGGCGCTCAAGTCTGCGGGCGAACCCGTGCATTATCAGGCACCGGTCGAAGGCGCGATGGCCTGGGTCGACGGTATCTCGATGCCGACAGGTGCCGCGAATATCGATCAGGTCTACGCCTTCATCGACTTTGCGTATCAGGCCAAACCCGCCGGTGTCGCGATTGATAGCCACGGCTACAACTCGCCGGTTCTGGGTGCCGACCAGTATTCCGGTGACACCTACAAGAAGAACTTTGCCGAGGCCTATCCGGGTGACTCGCTGGCCAATCTGAACCCATGGCCCGCCGAGGCGCCGTGGTACGCGGAAACGCGGACTGAGTTCGTCAACAAATTCAAGAGCGCCTGATCGCCTTGACATCGGGCCCCTCGCGGATTGCGGGGGGCCAGTTTCCCGCACGCCGTCCCGGCGTGACGGATAGAAATGTGGCGTGGCCTCGGGCCGTGCTCCAGGGAGATACCAAAAATGAGTGCAGGGGTCGGCGTAGATCTGGAGAACCTGTGGATCCGTTTCGGTGATTTTGTCGCCGTGCGTGATGCGAACGTGAATATCAACGGGGGCGATTTCTTTTCGTTCCTTGGCCCCTCGGGATGTGGCAAGACCACGATCCTGCGCGCGGTGTCGGGCTTTTTGGAGCCCAGCGAAGGCAACGTCCTGATCGGTGGAAACAACATGAGAGGGATCGGACCGAACAAACGCCCGACCGCCCTGATCTTTCAGAATCTCGCGCTGTTTCCGCTGATGAAAGTCTGGGAAAACATTACCTTCTCGATGGAGATCAACGGCGCCAGCGCCGCCGAGCGCCGCAGGCGCGCCGATGAGTTGCTGGACATGATCGCGCTGCCCGACCAGGGCGACAAGCTGCCAAGCGAGCTTTCCGGTGGCCAACGCCAACGGGTCGCCATCGCGCGGGCGCTATGTGCCGAACCGGATGTGTTGCTGCTGGATGAACCGCTTTCGGCGCTGGACCTCAAATTGCGCCAGCATATGCGCACCGAGTTGCGCGAAATCCAGAAGCGCGTCGGCATCACGTTCATCTACATCACCCATGACCAGGGTGAGGCCCTGACCATGTCGGACAGTATCGCGGTGATGAAGGCGGGTGTGATCGATCAGATTGCTGATGGCAAGACCATCTACAACGACCCTGCCACCGCCTTTGCGGCCTCATTCGTGGGTGAAAACAACGTGTTCCGCGGCAAGATCAAGC
The DNA here is from genome assembly GCF_057221115.1 of Ruegeria sp. HKCCD6426. Lineage (NCBI taxonomy): Bacteria > Pseudomonadati > Pseudomonadota > Alphaproteobacteria > Rhodobacterales > Roseobacteraceae > Ruegeria > Ruegeria sp. HKCCD6426. The sequence goes on from NZ_JBWVBF010000001.1 coordinate 604,370, forward strand.
AGGTCATGGGCAACGAGGCACTGATCTCGACCAACCGTTCGGGCGATCTGGTGGCGCGGATCTCCTCTGCCAATCAGGGCAAGATGCGCGAAGGTGACGATGCGATGATGTTCATCCGCCCCGAAGCTCTGGCGATTGCGCCGGACGGTGCGGCCGGAGATCATTTTGTCAGCGCCCGCGTGAACCATGAGGAATTCGAAGGCAACGTCTTCAACATCTTCACCGAAGGCGATGGCGGTAAAGAGATCAAGGTCTCGTTGCCTAACCATGGCCAATCCTTCGAGGATCACACCGGTCAGACCATCACGCTGGAATACGAGGCCCGCAACGCGGTTCTGGTTCCTGCGGGTGAACTGGCCGCGGAATAGGGGATCAGACACATGCCCCGCTTTTTGAAAGAATTCTTCAACCGAAACGGCATCGGCATGGGATCGGCGATCCTGGGTCTTGTCCTGTTCTGGACCATTGGCCTGATCATCCTGCCACAGCTGTCGATGCTGGACTTTTCCTTCCGTCCGAACCTGCCGCCGCCCGAGATCGGCGGGCCCAAGGACGTCTATACGCTGGAGAACTACAAATACCTCGTCTTCGGCCCCGAAGGCGGTGGTCAGGATTACAACACCGTCGATCTGCGGGTGTTCTTCCGCACGCTGCTCGCGGCGGTCTGCGTGACGATCTTCAACCTGATCATCTGCTACCCGATCGCCTATTACCTGGGTCAGACCAAGGGCAATCACATCCGCATCTTCGCGATCATGCTGATCATCCCTTACTGGATCAACGAGATCCTGCGGGCCTTTGCGCTGCGCATCATCTTTGGCGAGACCGGTGTGTTGAACACCCTGTTCATGGGACTGGGGATCTGGGATGTGCCGTTCGACTTCATCCGCAATGACATCGCGCTCTATGCCGGTCTGGGCTATGCTTATATCCTGCTGATGATCTTCCCGATGTACAACGTGATCGAAAGTCTGGACAAAAACCAGATCGAGGCCGCGCGGGACCTGGGTGCGCCCTGGTGGCGGATCCACTGGCGGGTGGTCATACCCTATGCCAAACCGGGCATCAGCTCGGGGTGTACGATGGTGTTCATGCTGTCTGCCGGGGCGCTGGCCGCGCCGCAGATTCTGGGCGGACCATCGTCCTTGTGGTTCACGCAACTGATCTATCAGCAGTTCAACGACAACAATGACTGGCCGCAGGGGGCCGCCTATGCAATCGTACTGCTGGTGACCTGTATCCTGTTCGTGCTGGCCGTAATGCGCCTGTTCAAGGTGAATATGGGGGATATCGGGAAATGAACAATTCCTTCCTCCGTATAAGCATCTGGGTCTACCTGGCGATCTTCTTCGCCTATCTGCTGGGCCCGCTGGTGATCATGTCGATCACCGCCTTCAACTCGTCCGGTTTCCCCCGGATGAGCCCATGGGAATGTCTGACGTTCGAGTGGTTCGGCGAGCTGTTCCGGGATCAACGCATCCTGAACGGCATCAAGAACTCGGTGATTGTCGGGCTTGGAACGGTGGTACTGTCGGTGGCGATGGGGCTGGCCGGAGCACTGATGCTGACTCAAATCTGGCCCAGGCTGCGCGCGACCTACTATACGATCATCATCGCGCCGATCCTGATCCCGGGCGTTGTTCTGGGTATCTCGACCCTGGTCTTCTGGGACCGGATCAACCGGATGCTGGGGCTGGGTGCGGACAGCTTCCTGTCAAACGGCATCTTCCTGACGGTGATCGGCCAATCCACCTTTATCGCCAGCTACTGCATGCTGGTTCTGGTGGCGCGGCTGCAGCGCTATGACATCGCGCTGACCGAGGCGGCGCTGGATCTGGGCGCGACCCATGCACAGGCGTTCCGCAAAATCCTGCTGCCGTTCATGCGTCCGGCGATTGCTTCAGCTGCGGTGCTGGCGTTCCTGGCATCGTTCGAGAACTACAACACCACCACCTTCACCTTCGGTGAATACCCGACGCTGACGATCGAACTGGCGCAGAAAGTGCGCTATGGCATCACGCCTGCGATCTCGGCCCTGGCCTTCATCATCGTGGCGTTGACCGTGTTCTTCGCCTTGCTGAACGAAGCCAAGCTGAAGCGTCAGGAACTGGTTGCAACGGCGCGCAAGAACGCCACCGTCGAAGAACTGGCGGGCAAGATCAAACTGCCCAGCTTCTTTGCCGGCAATATGGCAGCGGTTCTTGTGGTCGTGTTTGCAGTGGCGACGATCACCATTGTGGGCACTGCAACGGCCTATAACCCCGGCCAGTGCATCGCCAACGTTCGGGAGGAGAAGCGTCTGGAGGCGGAACAACGCATTCAGGAGCTGCGCCAACAGCGCGAAGAACGCAGGCAGCGCCGCTTTGAAGGTGTGTTCACACCGGATCAACTGCGCCCCGGCACCGAGGAAAAGGACACGCCTGCGCCGACAGAGTCCAACAACTCCGGCTTCGGCAACGTGTTCGCTCCAAACACCTTGGGCGGTGACAACGAAGAAAGCGCCCCGGACACCGATGAACAACCTTCAAACAACGGTGGCTTCGGTGGCGTCTTTGACCCCAACAGCTTGAAGAGTACGGATGAGTAGTTTTCTTCCCTAAAGTTGACAAAGCCCCGGTCTCAGGACCGGGGCTTTTTCTTGCTATGAAGACTGAACCAGACTGTCAGCATTGTTTAGGCCACCCGCCTGGTGCGCATCGGTCTACCGAAGCGATGTGCAAGCACGCGAACCTGAGTGCCGAGCGGACTGCAGTACAGGGCATCTGTGTCGACAAAACGGTAGCTGCTGAGCCAGAAAGACACGATATTCGCCAGACTAAGAAAAACGCGCCACGAATTGCGTATCCGCCGAGAGCGCCAAAGCTCAGAATGCAACGAAAATACTATAATTTACGAGGGAAGTGGTAGCCCGTAGGGGAATCGAACCCCTCTTTCCAGGTTGAAAACCTGGCGTCCTAACCGATAGACGAACGGGCCATTTGGGTCTGGCGCAAGCACAAGTGGTAGCCCGTAGGGGAATCGAACCCCTCTTTCCAGGTTGAAAACCTGGCGTCCTAACCGATAGACGAACGGGCCACGCTGGCTTGTGGAGGGCCTTTTACGGTTTACCTAGCACCCCCGCAAGCCGAAAAACGCAAGGCTGTGAAACTTTTTTGACCCTTTGCTTCTTGTGTGTGCAGGCCTGTCAATTTGCCTCGGCCGCGTCCTCAAGCCGAAGCTGTACTGTCTGCCTTCCACCCCAGGAATTCACCTCGAGCCGACCGGCAAAATGAAACCGGGAGCCGCCGTGATTGGCCAGACGGTTTCCCATCGGACCGTCAAAGGCGCCGAAGGCGATGGCGTCCAGGCCGCTGCTCATCCCATCGGTCAGAGAGAGCTTCAGATGCGACTCGCCCACCCGCTTGGCAAATCGGATTTGCAGATCGGGCAGAGCGTATCGTGGGGCAGGGGCGCCAGCGCCAAAAGGTCCAGCCTGTTCGATCTGCTCAATCAGTTCAACCGTCGCCGCGCCCGGCATCAAAGCTCCGTCAAGTTTTATGTCGGCGGGGCCTCGTTCGCCCGCGCCTTGCTTAGCCAGCAACTCGGACAGGCGGGCCATCGCGGGTTCCAACTGGTCGCGCATCACGGTCAGTCCGGCGGCCATCTTGTGGCCGCCACCCCGAACCAGCAGCCCCTCGGCCGCAAGTCTCTGGATTGACGCGCCCAGGTCAACGCCTGATACGGAGCGACCTGAACCTTTCCCTTCGTCTCCGTCGAAACCAATGACTATCGCCGGACGGTTGGCTGTCTCCTTAAGGCGCGACGCGACAATCCCGACCACGCCCGGGTGCCAGCCCTCACCAGCAGCCCAGACCAATGGGGCGTCCAGCCCGCGTTCTTCGGCCTGTTCCAGCGCGGCAGCGCGCACGGCGTTTTCAATATCCCGCCGCTCGGTATTCAGCGCGTCCAGCTTTTCGGACAGAGCCTGTGCCTCATGCAACGAGTCGGTGCTGAGGAGACGCGCGCCCAGATCGGCCTTACCAATCCGCCCGCCTGCATTCACGCGCGGGCCCAGCAAGAAACCCAGGTGATAGCTGTTGGGCGCTGTATCCATCCGCGCCACGTCTGACAATGCCACAAGACCCGGACGCTGGCGCTGAGCCATCACTTTAAGACCTTGCCGCACCAAGGCGCGGTTGGCCTCGATAAGCGGGGCAACATCGGCCACAGTGGCCAGCGCAACAAGATCCAGAAGGGTCAAAAGGTCAGGGCCTTTGATGCCGTCCTCGCGCAGTTGCCGCCCGGCTTCGACCAGCATTAGGAACACAACGCCAGCGGCACAGAGATAGCCCAGATCGCCGCTTTCATCCTGACGGTTCGGGTTCACCACGGCGACGCAATCGGGCAGGGTTTCCCCGCCAAGGTGGTGATCCAGGACAATGACGTCAGCGCCTTCGGCCGCCGCGATCGGTTCATGACTCAACGTACCGCAATCGACGCAGATGATCAGGTCATGGGCCTCTGCAAGTTCCTTCATGGCAGGGACGTTGGGCCCATACCCTTCGTCAATACGATCCGGCACATACAGCGTCGCCTGTATTCCCATCTGCCGTAGCCAGACCAGCAGCAAGGCTGCCGAGCTGCCGCCGTCGACGTCATAATCAGCGAATACTGCGATCCGTTGCCGCCCGCGTACGGCCTGCAGGAACCGCGAGGCAGCGGTTTCCATGTCTTTCATCGCGCGTGGGTCGGGTAACAGTTCTTTCAGCTTGGGGTCCAGAAACGCGCGCGCCTCCATCGCGGGTACGCCCCGTCGCGCCAGGATCTGACACACTGCGGGAGGTAGATCCGTCTGTTGCGCCATCATATCCGCCGCGCGTTCGATCTCGGGCGCAGGGCCAACCCAGCGCCGCCCTGTCAGGGATTGTTCAACACCCAGAAATGCCACGTCTCACCTCATGTACAAAGGCCGGACCCTTTCGGACCCGGCCTTTTCATCCTGTCACAAATATGCCCGCCAGAGACGGCGATGCAAGTCGTTATGCGTTGTCATGCGACCACATTGGGGTCCGATAGGACATCCGCCGTACCGACCCGGTCTTGGACCGCATCAGCAGCGTTGTCGTCTCGACCCAGCCCGGCTCGCGCTTGATGCGGGGCAGCAGCGAACCACCGGTCACACCTGTCGCTGCGAAAATTACGTCTGCCGTTACCATCTCATCGCGTGAATAGACGCGGTCAAGATCGGTGATACCGGCTTTGGTGGCGCGGCCGCGTTCGTCATCGTTACGGAACAGCAGGCGGCCAAAGATCTGCCCGCCCATGCATTTCAGAGCAGCTGCGGCCAGAACGCCCTCGGGCGCGCCGCCTTGACCCATATACATATCAATGCCGGTCACTTCGCTTTCGGCGCAGTGCATGACGCCGGCCACGTCACCATCGGTGATCAGACGGATCGAGGCACCGGTATCGCGCACTTCGGCGATCATTGCTTCGTGACGCGGGCGCTCCAGAATACAGACAGTGATGTCAGCGGGATCACAATCCTTGGCTTTTGCCAGAGCTTCGACACGTTCGCGCGGGGTCATTTCGAGATTGACGACACCTTCAGGAAAACCCGGTCCGACGGCCAGTTTATCCATGTAGACGTCTGGCGCGTGTAGCATCGAACCGCGCGGGCCCATGGCGATAACGGTCAGCGCGTTGGGCATATCCTTGGCTGTCAGGGTCGTGCCTTCCAGCGGGTCCAGCGCGATGTCCACACCAGGGCCTTTGCCCGTACCGACCTCTTCGCCGATGTAAAGCATTGGGGCTTCGTCGCGTTCACCTTCGCCGATAACGACTACGCCGGCGATGTCCAGCAGGTTCAGCTGTTCGCGCATTGCGTTTACGGCTGCCTGATCAGCGGCCTTCTCATCGCCGCGGCCAACCAGCGAGGCCGAGGCCAGTGCGGCCTGTTCCGCCACCCTTGCCAGCCCCAGAGACAGCAGACGGTCATTAAAATCGATCTTGGCAGCGTTCATATTCCGTAATCCTTTGGTCAGCGAAGACGTTCATTCCGGCATAACCTGCCCGTATGGCAGGCCGCAAGGGCTCAGACTTGTTCGATGCGCAGGGCGACGGGTTCTCCGGCGACCACATCCGTGTCGCGCAGCCCGTCCAGCGCGTGATCCAAGGTCGAGCGCGTGGTTTTGTGGGTTACGATCAGCACGGGCGCGGTGCTCTCCGTGTGGCCGTATTGGCGCATCCGATCGATAGATACACCTGCATCCCCCAAAATCGCCGCCACCTTGGCCAACGCGCCGGGTTTGTCCAGCAAGCCCAACCGCAAATAGTAGGGGGCAGGCAAACCGGTCTGTGCTGGCGGAGCGTCCTGAAGGGATGCGGCGGGTCGCCCGAAAGTTGGAATTTGCAAGCCACGCGCCAAGTCACAGACGTCGCCCATGACGGCACTGGCAGTTGGGCCTTCACCCGCGCCAGGGCCGCGCAGAACGATCTGCTCGACCGAGTCGCCTTCGATCACCACCATATTGGTGCCACCCTCAAGCTGCCCCAAAGGCGAGTCGCTGGGCACCAGACAAGGTTGCATCCGCTGCTCCAACCCACGCGCGGTACGCTGCGCCACGCCCAACAGTTTGATGCGATAGCCCATATCGGCGGCCTGATGAATGTCGTCCAGGCTGATGTGCTGGATGCCTTCGATCTGGATTCCATCAAAATTCGGCTTGGTTCCGAACGCGATAGACGACAGCAGGGCCAGCTTGTGTGCTGCATCGATGCCGCCAACGTCGAGATTCGGGTCAGCTTCAAGATACCCAAGCTGCGCGCATTCCTCGAACAGAGCGTTGTATCCCAGTTCCTGTGACTGCATCCGGGTCAGGATATAGTTGCAGGTGCCGTTCATTACGCCCATCACGCGGGTGATGTCGTTGCCTGCCAGACCTTCGGTCAAAGATTTGATCACGGGGATACCACCGGCGACGGCGGCCTCGAACCGGATGACGCGCCCTGCAGCCTCGGCCTGTTCGGCCAATTCCTGACCGTGGATGGCCAGCAGTGCCTTATTCGCAGTGACCACGTCTTTGCCACTGGACAGCGCGGCCTCTACCGAAGCTTTCGCTGGGCCATTCTCACCGCCCATCAGCTCGACGAAGACGTCGATATCGTCGCGTTTGGCCAGTGCGACAGGATCCGTCTCCCACGCGTAATCGGAAAGATTGATGCCTCGGTCTTTATTTGGATCACGCGCCGACACGGCAACGATTTCTATTGTGCGTCCGGTACGGGCTTGCAGCAGATCGGCATGGCGGCGAACAATTCGAACCACACCCACACCAACGGTTCCCAAACCCGCAATTCCAAGCCGCAGCGCCTGTGTCATTCTGTGGGGTCCTTTCCGCTCGTATGTGCCGAATAAGGCTAGTTGCCCTTTGTCGGGTGCCTTAGCGGGTTCGAGACTTGGGTGCAATCCGTCTGGGGTGCGTTACCACCGGGTTTTCGGCGTACCGCTCTTAATTAGTCTGAGCGTTCTGCAACGCTTTGGCTTTGTTGGCCAGCGCCTCACTGCGATCAGTCAGGTCTTTTTCAACTTCTTCAGCTTCGCTGAGAGGGTCAACTGGCGGGCCCAGGGTGCCATCAAGCGGGATAAGTTCGGGGTAGGGCGCTTTGCGCAACGAAGGCGCCTCGCTGCCTTCCAACTCGGGAATGTCAGTGCACGCGGCACAGATAACCAGCAATGGGATCAATAGCAGAGGCTTCATCACGAGCTTTCGAGTTGTGACCTGTGATCCGTGATGCACCTTTTGCACTTGCGGTTCAAGCGGGGTTCTATCTGAACATCTGTTCATATACAGTGAGTCCATGGCGCGTACTCAGGGTTCACATTCCGATATCACCGGCCCCCGCATCCGCGAGGCGGCGCTTTCTTTGTTTGCCCGGCAGGGGTATGCCGCTGTTTCCATGCGACAAATCGCAAGCGAAGTCGGCGTGCAGGCCGGTGCGCTGTACAATTACACTCCGGATAAGCAGAGCCTTCTGTTTCGCCTGATGCAGAACCATATGCAGGATCTGTTGGCAGCTTATGAGGACCTGGACGGTCAAAAAGACCCGCAGGATGCTCTGCGCCAGTTTGTGAGCTTCCACATCCGCTATCACCTGCAGCGCCCTGACGAAGTGTTTATCGCATATATGGAACTGCGAAACCTGAAACCCGAAAACTTCGCCGAGATCGAAGCGTTGCGCCGCCGTTACGAAGACTCGTTGGAGGACATTCTGCGCCAGGGTCAGCAGACCGGGCAGTTTTCAGTCGCTGACACCAAGATCGCCACTTTGGCGGTCATCGCCATGCTGAACGGTGTCATGACCTGGTATCGATCCGGAGGGCGATTGTCTTTGGACGAAGTTGAGCAGGTCTATTGGGATATGGTGCGCAAATCCGTCACCGCCTGACCGGCAAACGGTGACGATGGTTTAATGTGCGGGACGTATGAACGTGCCATTGCGAAGTTCGCGAAATGCTTGTTCAAGCTCGGTTCGCGTATTCATGACGATCGGGCCGTGCCAGGCCACAGGCTCGTTTATTGGGGCGCCCGAAATCAATAGGAAACGAACGCCTTCGGGCCCGGCTTGTACCGTGATTTCGTCCCCGGTTCCAAAGCGAACCAGCGTCCGGTCGCCGGACATGTCGCGGATGTTGACCTCTTGCCCGGCGATCTCCTTCTCCAAAAGCACACCAGTCGGTTGCGACGCATCCGCAAATGCTGCCTGACCCTGAAAAATATAGGCGAAGGCACGGCGATAGGTATCTATCCGGATAGTCTTTTTCACTCCCGCAGGAATCTGAACATCCAGATACTGAGGATCCGCCGCAATACCGTCAACCGGCCCGGACTTCCCCCAGAATTCCCCGACGATAACGCGGACGGTGGTGCCATCATCATCCGTGACGACAGGAATGTCGGCGCTTTGAACGTCCTGATAGCGAGGGGCGGTCATCTTTTGATCAGACGGCAAGTTACCCCACAACTGAAACCCGTGCATCTGGCCGGTTGCATTCCCATTAGGCATCTCCTGATGCAGAATACCTGACCCCGCAGTCATCCATTGCACATCACCGGCCCCCAGACTGCCGTGATTGCCCAGCGAGTCGCTGTGGTCCACAGTGCCAGACAACACATAGGTGATCGTTTCGATGCCCCGATGCGGGTGCCACGGGAACCCGGCCTGATAATCCTCGGGCCGATCGTTTCTGAAATCATCGAACAACAAAAACGGATCCAGCTCGGACGGATCCTGAAACCCGAACGCGCGATGCAGTTTCACGCCTGCACCTTCCATTGTTGGTACGGCCTGGCGGGTTTCCAGTGTCGGTCTTAGGGACATAACGGCCTCCTGTTTGTCTGGCCGCAATCTATGGCATAGGCAGGTCCGATCAATTTGCGCAAATACACCGGCCTTGTGCAAAGGCGCTCAGACCTCTGTCCTTCGGTCGGCAAAGCGGCTAAGGGAAGAGCGCAATTCGGGAGAGTTTTATGAAAGAAGACGTGCTCGCCAGAGTGGAGGCCTCGACCCCCCGGCGCTGGACCGGGGTAGGGATGCTGGCCACTGTTGGAACCCTGGTGATCTATGTCGCTCTGGCGGCGCCGCCGGCGTTGGGATGGCAGGTATTCCTGATCGGTGTGGGGGTCGCGTCGTTTTGGCTGGCGCAACGTATGTGGCTGGCCACGCAGGATGCCATTGAACTGACAAAGACCGAACTGCGCACCCGATCCGGTCACGTGATATGCGCCGTCGCGGATATCGAAACCGTCGAGCGCGGCGTTTTCGCGTTCAAACCTTCTAACGGGTTTTTGGTTACGACCCGCACGGCGGGGGCCAAAGCGTGGGCCCCTGGGCTATGGTGGCGCGTGGGGCGTCGAGTTGGTGTTGGCGGCATGACAGCCGCCGCCGAAACCAAATTCATGTCCGAGATACTGTCGGCGATGTTGGCCGAAAAGGGGTAAGCCTGTCAGCAGGGATCTGATGCGACAATGTTGTCGAAAACCCGAGGGTGTGTGAACACAAAATTGCTCATTGTGAAATCGTCGATCCCGAAGCTGATATTGAACGGTGCGCGGTACTCGTTTGTGGTTTCTACAACGATCATCTTGCCGAAATTGGGCATGGTGGGAAGGCGATCCTTGATGGCCGTAACATCCGCATTCGTCCACTCATTAAATTTTGTACCACGAACACAAGACCACAGAACGTCGTGGCTTTTCGAAGCATCCAGATAGGTCAGATACGAAACGCGCATGGACGCCGGGGAGCGCGTCGCGACGATGGCCTCGATCAGATCAAACATCGTGTCGACATACGTCGCGTTCACCATGTTACGCTCGCGCGAAATAACATCTGCTACAGCGAAGGCGGCTTTGATACTGCGGGAACTTTGCCGATAACTGTCGTAAAACGTGTATGACGCGAAAACCGACCAGAACAGCAACGGTAAAATCAATACCGATTCAACTGTGATAATGCCATGTTCCTGGCGAAAAAAGCGTTTGAGAAAGGACCTGCCTTCACGTTTGTTCGCGTGATCAGTTTGTCGCAACTGGTGTGCCACCTGTGGACCCTCCTGCTGGTACGCTCGTCGATCCTCCGAACGGTTCGTGGACAAACACCGTTGTTGCGTGCAGTTCCCACTGACCATCGGGATTTGCACTCGCAAGTTCACCGATCATCGTGAAGCCCCAAACCGGTGCTATTTCAAGACAAGCCCGGATGATCATCAACTCATTCGAGGTGCCTCGGTCGAAATCAACTAATGCCGGGTCCCGGATATCTACCGGAGTATCCACACAGTAGGGATCAGCCGCGAGCTGGTTTCCGACGCGCGGGTCCACCGACTTCATTTCCAAGGCCAGATTGGTCGAGCAATCGTCCACGAAATGCGTCCTGGTACAAACCATCGTTTTTAACAGGTCATGCGACCACTCGGTTTCACCTGCAGGCAGGCGGTTCAGGCGGACTTCTCGGATCGTTTCGTCCAGTGCACGCTCTAGGTTCGCATGGTTGAAGGAAAGTAATCCTAAATCGATTCCCGACCAGGCGACCCAAACGAAAAAGGGGAACCAGAACAAAAACTCGATCGTCGACGTGCTTCCGTCTTCGTTGCGACGAAACCTGTGAAACCGTTTTCGAAACGATCCGATCATTGGGTCAGCCTCAGGTTCTGAATGGTCGAACTGATCGAGTCAAACACACCAACGATCTGTGCACCGGTCGCCTCGTAGTAACGCCCATCTTCCACGGCGCAATCCTTGAGCATCTGTTTCACGCCGTAGGGTGCCTCAAAGGCGACGGAGAAGATGAGTACTTCTTGTTCTTCTGCTTTGGCGCAAAGCGATTTCACGCGCGGATCCTTGTTCCACTGGCGTAGTTCGGTCGTGGAATCGGCGTCAAATGTGGATGCGTAAGTGGAACCAAACGCATGCCGAAGCATGTTGTAGATTGCGCCTTTCTCGGTGTGGGCCCAGACATCTGGCCAGTCCAAGCGCTCCACAGAATCGCCGCCCACCGGGTGTTTGATGGTCGTGTTTTTGTCCATACTCTGGCACTGGTTATCATAATAACTGGTGCATTCGTACCGGATATAGTCTGTCCCGTTGGTATGCGCATTATCCTGATAATAATCTCTGGTCCAGCGGCTGTCATCATCCAGCTGAATGGTTATCGGCACGTTTGGCCAGGTCCAGCGATTGTTGTCCTCGTCACGGATTGAATACGTGCCTTCACCTTCATTCCAATAGATCATCGACGCGCCGGCATTGTAAGGAGGGTTCACCTTGTGCTGCCGAGTGTTTTCCCCGTCGGTCATAAGCACCAGTACTTTAAGGGTATCCGAGGTTTTATTGCGTCCTGGACGGGTTGCAAACTCGGTCGGAATGGGGGAGCCACTCTGTTGCAGTTGCGCGATCAGCGGCTGAATGCTGTCGTCCAATAGGGTCAGGCCCCATTTCAGGCCCACATCGATGGATGTCCAGCCACTGGCTTTCATATTGGTGATCTTGTTTTTCAGCGTATCGGCATCCTTTTGTAGGATTGCCATTTCACGCTGGTCGGTCGATGTTTCTTTACGGCAAATATTGCTGCTGACCAGCCTGTCTCTGGATCTGTAGTCGCGGCTGTTATTGTCTCTAAAATGAAGCGTTTGGTTGAGATTGCTGCCCTTGCGGATAATGGTGCCACTATCAGGATCGACGATGTCATAGGAATCGAAATCCATTGTCAAGAAATGGGCGCTTTCGAAATCTATACAATTGGCTACTTCATTCGCGCCGACTGTGTTCAACGCATTCATAAAGAATGTAGGGACTGAGACCTGTTCGGAATAGGGAATGATCGAAATGGATAGCTTCCCGTCCTCGGATTTCTCGGTCATTTCGTCAATGAAGTCGTTGGCTGCCTTTTGGAGGTTGGTAAGTTTGGTGCCTTCCATGGAACCAGAGACATCCAGAACCAGTGAAATCTCAACATTACCGATGGATTCTTCTGCGACACTGGTAGCCGTGGTGCCCAGCGAGTCGACACCGCTCCACTGCATGAAATGCGTCGGGATATCCATTTCGGCACTGGCCTCGACCCGGCGTTTACCCTGCAATTGGACCGCTGCCGCGCCACATGTTTCCGGATCAACCTTGATTTCGCCAACGATAAACTGGTCGAGGTTCTCTTTGCTCAGGTAGTCCATGACCACGTCTCGGGGGCACAGGTCCTGATCCAAGTCGGCTGCCGCCAGCACGGCGCGATCCAGGGCGTATTGCAGTCTTACTCTTTCGCGGTCGTACCGCATCATGTCTACGGCAAATCCCGCCGCGATAAATACAATAATAAACAGAAACAGCGCCAGAACCGTCATAGAGCCTTCGTCCGAGGCCGCAAACCTTTGGAGGTGCCGCGAGTATGGGTGTGTGCGACGCGAACTAAAAAATTTTGACTTCCAATCAGAGTTATTCATAACGCATTCCTCTGTCGACCGGGTCTTCCGGAACCAGTTCTCTGCAAGGTTAATAAATTAGCCGTGGATCATGGCGAGATTTGGGCGCGAACGTCACTATACTGCTCTTTTTGCGCAATAATCGGCTTTATTGATATTGGTTATTGGTCATTTGTTTCGATTGAATTGACAATCGCGGCCTTTGAAAACCCAGACGACTCACTTAATCGACCGAAACGGGTTATTCATAAAATGATGAAAAAAAGTGCAGTTGTGGTTGCGGCTTCCAATCAGCGGTGCGACAAAAAGTCATGACAAATGTCATTCGCCGACTCGGAGGACTTTATGACCGGCATCAAAGAACCTAGCTTTCGCGAAAGTGTTGATCTGATGTTCAACAGGGCAGCGTCCCTGATGGACCTGCCGCCGGGCCTCGAGGAAAAGATCCGGGTTTGTAACGCGACCTACACGGTGCGTTTCGGTGTGAGGCTGCGAGGGCAGATCCACACGTTCACCGGATACCGATCGGTTCATTCCGAACATATGGAGCCGGTCAAGGGCGGTATCCGTTTTGCGCTTGCCGTGAACCAGGATGAGGTCGAGGCGCTGGCAGCCCTGATGACCTATAAATGTGCGCTGGTCGAAACTCCGTTTGGCGGCTCAAAGGGTGGATTGTGCATTGATCCGCGGCAATACGAAGAACACGAGATGGAGCAGATCACTCGTCGGTTTGCCTATGAACTGGCCAAGCGCGACCTGATCAACCCGTCTCAGAACGTGCCTGCTCCGGATATGGGGACGGGTGAGCGCGAGATGGCCTGGATCGCCGACCAATATGCGCGCATGAACACGACCGATATCAACTCGCGGGCCTGTGTGACCGGCAAGCCGCTGAATGCTGGCGGGATCGCTGGCCGGGTCGAGGCCACAGGCCGGGGCATTCAATACGCGTTGCGGGAATTTTTCCGTCATCCGGAGGATATCAAAAAAGCGGGATTGTCCGGCAAGCTTGATGGAAAACGGATCGTTGTTCAGGGATTGGGTAACGTGGGGTATCACGCCGCAAAGTTTCTGAGCGAGGAAGACGGCTCCCGCATCATCGGTATCATTGAGTGGGACGGTGCCCTTTACAATCCGGACGGCATTGATGTCGAAGCCGTGCGCCAATGGATCGTCAAACATGGCGGGGTAAAGGACTATCCTGACGCGACGCATTCGGCGGACGGCGCTTCTGTCCTCGAATCGGAATGTGACATTCTGATCCCTGCGGCTCTGGAGGGAGTTATAAACCTGACCAATGCAGAGCGGATCAAGGCTCCGTTGATAATCGAGGCAGCGAATGGCCCGGTCACCGCGGGTGCAGACGAAGTGTTGCGCAAAAAAGGTACGGTGATCATCCCCGATATGTATGCCAACGCCGGTGGTGTGACGGTGTCCTATTTCGAATGGGTCAAGAACCTCAGTCACATTCGCTTTGGCCGCATGCAGCGCCGTCAGGAAGAGGCGCGGCATGAATTGATTGTCAGCGAATTGCAACGTCTGGATCGCTATCTGGGCGATGCCTGGTCGATGTCGCCGAACTTCAAAGCCAAGTACCTAAAGGGTGCGGATGAACTGGAGTTGGTGCGCTCGGGTCTCGATGACACGATGCGGATCGCCTACCAATCCATGAGCGAGGTTTGGCATGCTCGCGCAGACGTCGAAGATCTGCGCACGGCCGCATACATAGTCGCCATCGATCGGGTTGCGAAAAGTTATCGCGCCAAGGGTCTCTGACCATTCGTAAATCGGGCAGTCGGACTATTTTCATTGGTCCGACTGCCCAAGGTCTGCGAATGCATCATAACGTTGCAGAAGAACCCAAGATGATGAATTTTCCCCAAACTTCGGCGGCCATTTTGGCCGCCCTTTCGTTTCTGGTTGGGGCGTAACAGTTGATGGCCCTGCGATATACTAGGGCGGCACTATACTAGGGCGGCACTGTCCTGGAGGGAGATGGGGAGTTTTCCACCAGCCGTGCATTTATACGCGGAGGTGCCATCAACAGGTTTGAAGACGGCTCCTTTGCCGGTGTTTTAGTCGGCTACGGCGACTGTCCCTAAGTTTCCTGGTTGCTTGGAATTCAACCTTGGGAAGATACTCGCGACATTCGCATAGGCGTTCCATTGCGATGAGTGCTTTCCAATGGCTCTGACGTTTTCGTCTCACTCCAATTGCATTGGTACTAAAAAAGTGGTGCTCGCGCGTCCCGTGGGTTTACCTACGGCGTGTTTACGGGGCCGTTGAACCCGAACCTTCAGATTGGTCGGGCATTAGGCGTTTTCTCGACGCAGTTTATTCCAAACCCCGGTATGTCATTGACGGCCTTCGCGGGTGCTGAATTTAACGATGGATTGACCCTGAAAAATGAGGCAGGCCGCGAGATTAGCCAGCAGGGCTATGACACGGTACCGAAACTTGGCGTGGCGTTTCAGCTTCGGTTCTAGCCCTTCTGAAAATTCGTATTTCAGATGGATTTCGTCGCGCAGAGACAAGTCTGAGTCGAAAACAGATGCGGAACGGTTTTGGGACGTTGCTACTGCTGGTCAGAGTTGGTTTGATGCCGACATACCTGCAGGGAGGTTTGAATGCGTTTTTCCGGCTTGCGTGTCCTCAAAGAAGGCCTGACCGGCAACAAAGGTTGGACGCCACACTGGCGTGACCCCGAGCCGAAACCCGAATATGACATCGTCATTATCGGCGGCGGCGGCCATGGTCTGAGCACGGCGTACTATCTGGCCAAGGAGCATGGACTGACAAATGTAGCTGTTCTGGAGAAAGGTTACATTGGCGGCGGCAATGTCGGGCGCAATACGACCATCGTCCGGGCAAACTATTTTTTGCAAGGAAACTCAGAGTTCTATTCGCATTCCTTGAAGTTGTGGGAAGGTCTGGAAGAAGACCTGAACTATAACGTGATGCATTCGCAGCGGGGGATCATCAACCTGTTCCACTCGGACGGCCAGCGCGATGCGGCGGCACGTCGGGGCAACATGATGATCAGCCAGGGCGATGACGCCATCCTGCTGGGCCGTGATGAGCTGCGTGAGATGCTGCCTTATCTGAATTTCAACGACCTGCGGTTTCCACTGTATGGCGGGCTTTACCACCCGCGCGGTGGAACGGCGCGCCACGACGCGGTGGCCTGGGGCTTCGCGCGCGGGGCGGACCAGCGCGGCGTTGATCTAATTCAGAACTGCGAAGTGACTGGAATTGATATCGAAAACGGCGTCGTGCGCGGTGTGCAAACATCTCGCGGTGCGATCCGGGCCAAGAAAGTTGCGATGGTTGTCGCGGGACGATCGGGACAGGTCGCATCTATGGCCGGGATGCGTTTGCCGATCGAAAGTCATGTGCTGCAAGCGTTTGTGACTGAAGGTCTCAAACCTTGCCTTGATCATGTGGTGACCTTTGGCATGGGGCATTTCTATATCAGTCAGTCCGACAAGGGCGGTCTGGTATTTGGCGGCGATCTGGACTTCTATGCCTCATACGCGGCGAGGGGTAACCTGCCCACCGTGGAAAACGTGATGGAGGCCGGAATGGCCCTGATGCCGATGATCGGCAAAGCGCGCGTGCTTCGGTCGTGGGGCGGGATCATGGATATGTCGCCCGATGGCTCTCCGATCATCGATAAAACGGATATAGACGGGCTCTACCTGAACTGCGGCTGGAATTACGGTGGGTTCAAGGCGGTTCCCGGATCGGGCAATGTGTTCGCCCACCTGATTGCGACTGAACAGTTTCACGAGAACGCCACGGGCTTCCGTCTGGATCGTTTCCGTACCGGGCGGGGGATTATTGATGAAGAGGGCAAGGGCTCTCAGCACAATCTGCATTGAGGTGGGGCGATGTCGGGTTTGAGGTTTTCTGAACAGATGAAATTGGGGGCGCGGTCATGAGGATCACCTGTCCGAATTGTGGTGAACGGGATCGGCGCGAGTTCTACTATCGAGGCGCTGCGGTGGATCTGGAGAGACCGGCACCTGATGCTGGCACGGAAGCATGGGACGACTTTGTCTATCTGCGTGACAATCCCGCAGGCGCAACGCGTGAGCTTTGGTATCACGAGGGAGGCTGCGGCGCGTGGATTGTCGTCACGCGGGATACCGTCACACACGAAATGCTGGGGGCGCAGCTTGCGTCGGAGGCGCGCTCATGAGGATCGCTGGCAAAGGTCTGATTGACCGCTCTGAAACGGTACCATTTGTCTTTGACGGCGTCAGTTACACCGGATTTCGCGGTGATACGCTGGCCTCAGCCCTATTGGCCAATGATGTACGTCTTATGGGGCGGTCGTTCAAATACCATCGCCCTCGGGGAGTATTGACGGCGGGCAGCGAAGAGCCAAACGCGTTGGTGACCGTTGGCGACGGCGGCGCACAAGATCCGAACGTTCGCGCCACAATGCAGGAGATCTATCCGGGGTTGGACGCACGCAGCCAGAATCGGTGGCCCAGTCTTGGGTTTGATCTGATGTCGATCAATGACCTTGCGGCCCCATTTTTGGGGGCAGGGTTTTATTACAAGACCTTCATGTGGCCCAAAAGCTTCTGGGAAAAGCTCTACGAGCCAGTGATCCGCCGCGCCGCTGGGCTTGGAGCGTTGTCCGGGCAGGACAATACCGACAAATATGAAAGCGCGTACGCATTCTGCGACCTTCTGGTGATTGGAGCCGGTCCAGCTGGTTTGATGGCCGCGTTGGTCGCAGGTCGCGCCGGAGCGGATGTCATTCTGGCGGATGAGAGCGCCCGCATGGGCGGGCGCCTGTTGGCCGAAACCTATGAGGTTGACGGCAAACCGGGTCATGTCTGGGCAGATGAGGCTCTGGCCGAATTACGGGCCATGGACAATGTCCGACTGATGAGCCGCACCACAATTGCGGGTGCATATGATCAGGGCACCTTTGCCGCGTTGGAGAGGGTATTGCACCATACGGATCGCCGCCCGAATGGCGCACCGCTCGAGACCTATTGGCGGATCGTGGCAAAGCGGTCCGTTCTGGCAGCAGGTGCTTTGGAGCGTCCGGTGGCGTTTCGCGACAACGACCGGCCGGGGATCATGACTGCCGGTGCTGTGCGGGCCTATTTGAACCGGTGGGGCGTCAGCCCGGGCCGGAATGTGACCGTTTTCGGCAATACCGATGACATTCACCGCACAGCGCGCGATCTGCTGGACGCTGGTATCCATGTCGCCGCCGTGGTTGACAGTCGCCACGACGCGCCTTTGTCAAACGACTATCAGGTACTGCGCGGGGCACAGGTCTGCGGTAGTTCCGGCGGTAAAGGGCTGGAGGCGATCACAGTGCGCCGTGCCAGCGGAGAGGAGCGCATTCACACGGATTGTTTGGCTATGACCGGCGGCTGGAACCCCTCGGTTCATTTGACCTGCCACATGAATGCCCGCCCGACGTGGCAGCGTGATATTGCCGCCTTTGTGCCTACCCAGGGTGCGGTGCCTGGGATGGTTGCCGCAGGGGCATGCAACGGATCTTTCTCGACCGCGTCCTGCCTGCAGGAAGGGATTTCCGCTGCCGAAACCTCGCTGGCCGAGTTGGGAATGAAGGCGCCAAAAGTGGTAGCGCCTGAGGCCGAAGACGTACCTTACGAGATATCCCCTCTCTGGGCGGTGCCCGGTAAAGGGCGGGCCTGGCTGGATTTCCAGAACGACGTCACGGTAAAAGACGTCAAACAGGCTGCGACCGAGAATTTCCGGTCGGTCGAGCATATGAAACGCTATACCACCCAAGGCATGGCGACCGATCAGGGAAAAAACTCGAACGTCGCTGCGCTGGCTATCCTGGCCGATGCAACCGGCCGAGGCATACCGGAAACCGGAACCACGACGTTCCGTCCACCGTATTCACCCATCGCCATGGCCGCACTGGGGGCAGGGGCCGAGGGCGCGGGTTTTAAGCCGCAACGCTTCACGACTTCTCACAAGGCATCTGTTGCGCGGAAGGCCCCGATGATCGAGGCGGGCTTGTGGTACCGCCCCAGCTATTTTCCGTGCAAGGGCGAGACGATCTGGCGGCAATCCTGTGACCGTGAGGTCAACATGGTGCGGCAGGCGGTGGGTGTGTGTGATGTTTCGACGCTGGGAAAGATCGACATACAAGGGCCGGATGCCGGGGTGTTTCTGGATTTCGTCTACACCAATATGTTCTCGAGCCTGAAAGTGGGGCGTGTCCGCTATGGTCTGATGCTACGCGAGGACGGGTTTGTCATGGACGATGGCACCACCGCGCGGTTGGGTGAAACCCATTTCGTGATGACCACAACCACCGCTGGGGCGGGGGACGTGATGAAACATCTTGAGTTTGTACATCAGGGCCTGCGGCCCGATCTGAATGTTTCATTCACATCGGTGACCGAACAATGGGCGCAGTTCGCAGTTGCTGGACCAAAATCGCGCGAACTGCTGAATGGCATTTTGGACGAACCCATCGACGACGATAACTGGCCGTTCATGGCCTGTGGTCCAGTCGAGCTTCTCGGTGTCCAGGGTCGCCTGTTCAGGATTTCGTTCTCGGGCGAGCATGCCTATGAGATTGCCGTGCCTGCGCGGTACGGTGCCAACCTGTTCGACATTCTGACCGAGCGGGCCGAGGCGCTGGGCGGTGGGTTGTACGGGATGGAAGCGCTGAACGTCCTGCGGATCGAAAAAGGCTTTATCACGCATTCCGAAATCCACGGGCGAACGACGGCTTACGATGTCGGGATGGGCCGGATGGTCTCGCAGAAGAAGGACTGTATCGGCAAAACCATGTCCGAACGACCAGGGCTGGAAGAGCCTGGTCGCGAGCGGCTGGTGGGCCTTAAACCGATTGGTGAAAGCAAGCAGCTGTTGGCCGGCGCGCATCTGTACAACGAAGAGGCTGAGCCCGTGCGGACTAGCGATCAGGGGTACATTACGTCTGTCTGCTATTCGCCAACGCTGGAGACGATGCTGGGGCTCGGTTTTCTTGCCGATGGGCCGGAGCGGTACGGAGAAGTCGTCAAGATGGTGGATCACCTGCGCGGCGTGACGACATTGTGCGAAGTGGTGAACCCGGTCTTCTTTGACTCGGACGGAGGGCGTGTGCGTGGATAAACTAGTTGCCAAATCGCCCTGTGATGGGCTGTTGCCACTGACCGTCGGCTCCGTGACGTTAACCGAAGAGGATGCGGGTGCGATCCATTCGATCTCGCCATTGGATGGGCGGAAAAAAGCCTTGTCAGATATGATGAAGGCCACGCATGGGATGACATACCCGGCAGCAAATCGTGCCACTGGCAAAACGGGTTCACGTGCTGTTTGGTTCGGAAATGCTCAGGCGATGCTGATGGGCCCCGTGCCGGATGCGTCTCTGGCCCAACTTGCTGCCATTGTGGATCAGTCTGATGCTTGGGCAGTTGTTCGTCTGGAAGGCGAAGGGGCCGAGGATGTTCTGGCGCGGCTGGTCCCAATCGACGTGCGGGCTATGCATTTCAAGCGCGGCCACACGGCGCGCAGCCTGCTGTTTCACATGACCGCGTCGATTACTCGCGTCGGGGAAAACGCATTTCAAATCATGGTGTTTCGATCCATGGCTGAAACTCTGGTTCACGATTTGAAAAGGGCGATGGAAGGTGTCGCCACACGCAGGTAAGCTGCGCCCAATGAAATGATTCCGGGAGACCCCCATGTTGCGTATCGCCATCGCTGCGATTTTGCTGGCCACGCCTCTGGCCGCTCAGGAGACCAAAGAGCAGAGCTGCAAGTATCAGTCCGACGTAGTCGCCGCGATCCAGCAGGCGCGGCTTGACCGGGTCAAGGAACGCGACGTGGCGCAGGCGGTAGCTGACACTGGCCCGACCTGGCCTGAGAACTACAATTCGGCAATCCCACTGATCACGCCTTGGGTCTACGAGCAAAAAATGCGCGATGTCCGCAAAAAGGACCTTGGTGCGGCCTGGTTGGAGCTTTGCTTGCAGCAATAATCCACAGCCTTGCCATTTCCTTGTGGACAAACGCGCGTCAATGCCTTGGCGCGCGTTGTTGTTTCTGTCAGGTTTGACCTATGTCACTGCCCCCTGGATTTCTGGATGAACTGCGCACCCGGCTGAGCCTGTCTCAGGTCGTGGGTCGTAAAGTCATGTGGGACGCGCGCAAGTCCAACCAGGGCAAGGGCGATATGTGGGCACCTTGTCCATTCCATCATGAAAAGACAGCCTCGTTTCATGTCGACGACCAGAAGGGCTTTTATTATTGCTTCGGCTGCCACGCAAAAGGCGATGCGATCAGCTTTGTGAAGGAGACCGAGAATGTCTCGTTTATCGAGGCGGTCGAGATACTTGCGCGTGAGGCCGGAATGCCAATGCCGGCGCGTGACCCGAAAGCGCAAGAAAAACAAGACCGGCGCTCTCAGTTAGCTGAGGTGATGGAGCAGGCGGTGCAGTTCTTTCGCCTGCAGCTCAAAACCGGGGCGGGGGCGGATGCCCGCGATTACCTGACGCGTCGCGGGCTGAATGCGCAAGCGCTCGACCGGTGGGAGATCGGCTTTGCTCCGGATGGCTGGCAAGGCCTTTGGGATCACTTGCGCGGCAAGAACGTGGCCGAAGATTTGATTCTCAGGGCGGGTCTGGCAAAGCCGTCGAACAAAGGCAAAAAGCCTTACGACACGTTCCGCAATCGAATTATGTACCCGATCCGCGACCCGCGTGGACGGTGTATTGCGTTTGGTGGCCGGGCAATGGACCCGAATGACAATGCCAAATATTTAAACTCGCCCGAAACCGAGTTGTTCGACAAAGGTCGTAGCCTTTACAATCAGGGACCGGCCCGTCAGGCGGCGGGCAAAGGCCAGCCACTGATCGTGGCGGAAGGATATATGGACGTGATCGCGCTGGCCGAGGCGGGTTTTGGGGCTTCAGTGGCGCCGCTTGGCACTGCGATCACGGAACACCAGCTTCAATTGCTCTGGCGTATCTCGGATGAACCAATCATCGCTTTGGACGGCGACACGGCGGGTCTGCGTGCAGCGATGCGGGCTGTGGATCTGGCACTGCCGCTGTTGGAGGCAGGGAAATCTCTGCGCTTTGCTCTGATGCCCGAGGGTAAAGATCCCGACGACCTGCTGCGCGCGGAAGGTGCAGGGTCTGTGCAGGCCGTGCTGGATGGAGCTATCCCGATGGTCAAGTTGCTATGGCAGCGCGAAACCGAAGGGAAGGTTTTTGACAGTCCAGAGCGTAAGGCGGCGTTGGACAAGTCCCTGCGCGAAAAAATAAAGCTGATCCGAGATCCGTCAATTCGCTCGCACTATGGGCAGGAAATCAAGGACCTGCGCTGGCAGCTGTTTCGACCGCAGCGCCAATCTCAGAACAGACCGTGGCAGCCGCGAGGCAAATGGCAGCCCCCTAAACAACCGGCTACACCGGGTGCGCGGACTTCGTTCCTTGCCTCATCTGAGAATGCAGATATCCAGCTGCGCGAGGCGGCTATCCTGGCCATCGCCATCCTTAATCCCAAAGTTGTCGTGCAATTTGAACATCAGCTGGAAGAAATGGAGTGTCAGGACCCAGACCACGCTGCCTTGCGCGAAGTTATTCTGCGGCATGCTATCGATGACCCGGACAACCTGGAAGACCACATTGTTAGAACTTTGGGGCCTCTGGCCCTTGAAAATCTGCTGGCCCTTCGCCATGTCGCAGTGATCCCCTGTGTGTTCAAACCAGGCGACGTTGAAAAGGCCGAGATGACGCTGGCCGAGGAACTCGCAAAAATCAAAGCGCTCCGGGGGTTGGATGCTGAGATTGCCGAAGCCGAAGAGGAACTGTCCGATCTGGCGGATGAGGCGTTGACGTACCGGCTGGCTCAGGCCGCCGAGGAACGCAATCGCACCAGCCGCAGCCAGAATGAGGACAGGGCCGTTTTTGACATTGCTGACAATGGCGCGCGAATCAATCGCGACGAGAAAGATGCGTTTAAGGCGATCATGTCAGGCATCAATTTTGAACGGAAACGCCGGTAAGTGGTGTTTTCGTAAGGCACTGGAAAAGAAAAACGGGTAAACGGGTGGCCGAATCACTTCTACGCGCTAATGATTCGGTTCAAACGAATCACCCATCCCTGCAGGAGCATTGAATGGCCGCCAAGGATACGAACGAAGACCGCAAATCCGACGAGCAGGAACAGGAAATCTCGCTGGACATGAGCCAGGCCAACGTCAAGAAGATGATCGCCGAGGCTCGCGAGAAAGGTTACATCACCTACGACCAGCTCAATCAGGTTCTGCCGCCTGATCAGGTCAGCTCGGAACAGATCGAAGACGTTATGTCGATGCTGTCCGAAATGGGCATCAACATCATCGAAGATGAAGAGGCCGAAGAGGAAGAGAATAAGGGCTCGACCGAACTGGTAACCACCGACACCAACCGCGAGGTTGCCCTGTCGAGTGGACAGACCGAGAAACTAGACCGTACCGATGATCCGGTGCGCATGTATCTGCGTGAAATGGGGTCGGTCGAACTGCTGAGCCGCGAGGGCGAGATTGCCATCGCCAAGCGGATCGAGGCCGGTCGCAACACCATGATTGCCGGGCTGTGCGAAAGCCCTTTGACCTTCCAGGCGATCACCATCTGGCACGACGAATTGTTGTCTGAAGACATTCTGTTGCGCGACGTTATTGATCTGGAAACCACGTTCGGCAACCAGTTGGACGAAGACGGTGATGTCGAAGAACCAGTGGTCGACACATCGGCAGTGCAGGCTGCTAAGCCCGCCAAAGAAGATACCGGTCCTGAATTGGATGCGGACGGAAATCCGATCGCCAGTGACGACGACGATGATGAAGACGACCAGGCCAACATGTCTCTTGCGGCCATGGAAGCCGCACTGAAAGATCAGGTTCTGACCACGCTGGAGCGGATCTCGACAGACTTTTCGATGTTGTCAGAGATGCAGGACAGCCGGATTTCGGCCACGCTGAACGAAGACGGCACTTTCAGCGCGAAGGACGAAGAGACCTATCAGAAGCTACGCGCCGAGATTGTTGAACTGGTGAATGGTCTTCACCTGCACAACAACCGGATCGAGGCTCTGATTGACCAGCTATATGGCATCAACCGTCGTATCATGTCGCTGGACAGCTCAATGGTGAAGCTGGCCGATCAGGCTCGTATTAACCGTCGCGAGTTCATCGATGCCTACCGCGGGCGCGAGCTGGATCCGAACTGGCTGGCCGAAATGGCCGAAAAGCCGGGCCGGGGATGGCAGATGTTCATCGAACGCTCGACCGGGAAGGTCGAGGAACTGCGTAACGACATGGCTCAGGTCGGTCAGTACGTCGGTCTGGATATCCCGGAGTTCCGTCGCATTGTGCAGCAAGTTCAGAAGGGCGAAAAAGAGGCGCGCCAGGCCAAGAAGGAAATGGTCGAAGCCAACCTGCGTCTGGTGATTTCGATCGCCAAAAAGTACACGAACCGCGGCTTGCAATTCCTTGATCTTATTCAGGAAGGTAATATCGGCCTGATGAAGGCGGTGGATAAATTCGAATACCGCCGCGGGTACAAGTTCTCGACCTACGCGACTTGGTGGATTCGCCAGGCAATCACACGCTCGATCGCGGATCAGGCTCGGACCATTCGTATTCCGGTGCATATGATCGAAACGATCAACAAGCTGGTGCGCACCGGTCGCCAGATGCTGCATGAGATCGGCCGCGAGCCGACGCCGGAAGAACTGGCTGAAAAGCTGCAGATGCCGTTGGAGAAGGTTCGCAAGGTGATGAAAATTGCCAAGGAGCCGATCAGCCTCGAAACGCCAATCGGTGACGAGGAAGACAGCCAGCTGGGCGATTTCATCGAGGACAAGAATGCCGTTCTGCCACTGGACAGCGCCATTCAGGAAAACCTCAAAGAGACGACCACGCGGGTTCTGGCATCGCTTACTCCGCGGGAGGAACGTGTTCTTCGGATGCGATTTGGCATCGGGATGAACACCGACCACACGCTTGAAGAGGTCGGTCAGCAGTTTAGCGTGACCCGTGAGCGTATCCGCCAGATTGAGGCCAAGGCCTTGCGCAAGCTGAAACATCCCAGTCGATCGCGCAAGCTGCGGTCTTTCCTGGATCAGTAAGATCAAAGGCGCCTCGGTCGAGGCGCCTTTTTCTTTTGTCCGTTTGGCCGGAGCGCTCACGATGTCCGAACGTGAATTCAATTTGGCGAGAATTCACAAGTCTGGCGTTCAGGAGATTTCTATATCGCGTGTGTCCACTCATGGGACAGGCCGGGGCGAGGTGGCGACACTGTTGACCCCCGGCCACCCTCAACTTCTGGGCAGAGGGTGATCAATCCGTTTTCGAAATGTACTGGGGGCCTGGCCGGTCCAGCGTTTGAATGCCGTGGAAAACGCGGCCTGATCGGCATACCCCAGCGAGTATGAAATCTCGGATAGGGCCATGCCGTTCTTCAGAAATGTCTGGGCGAGGTCACAACGCAGATCCTCGACAATTTCGCGATAGCTGGTGCCTTCGTTTGCCAGACGGCGTGCAAGCGTACGGGGGCTGAGCGCAAGGCTGGCGGCGGCCTCATCGGAGTGCAAGACCTTGCCCGGCATCGAACGTGTTATGAGCCCTTCAACTTGGGCTCGGGTCTTCTCTTTGAGTGAGCGCCGTTCGGTCAGCAACCGCTCGCCATACTCCAGCAAATGGGAGCGCAGGCTTGGGTCGTAGGTTGGAATGAGCAGATCAAGCGAAGATAGCGACAAGATGATTTCCATCCTCTCGGCACCAAAGGTGACCGGAAATCCGCCGATCTTTTCGTAATCTCCTACGTGGTGGCCGATTTCATGCTGAAAACGCATTTCGATTGGATGCAGTTTCACCGTTGTCAAAGCGCGCATCCGAGCGACAGCGGCAAACAGAAGAAATTCCGTCCGGCGGTGGTATCGAGAAAAACTGGAATCCTTCCAGTCGACCTCGAGAGATGCAGCATTTCCGGCTTCACGCAACCTAAACACCAAGGCCGGATCGATTATCCAGTGGAAGCGCGAGGTGTTTTCGATGACCTGTCTCAGGTCTCGCGAATACTTACTGATATAGGCTGTCACGCTGGATGAGGTGCGGAACTCCAATCCTGCCCGGGCCCCGAAGGTAATATCCTGAACCGCGTCACAGGCATGTCGAACAAACAATGCCTCTTTGTGGGCGCTATAACTTTTGGCTGGCGGGGCGATATCTGCTCGGCTCAGCTCGCAATTGCTCAGAACTTCATCCGTAAGTGCAGGATTGCACGCATATTGATCCAGCGTTCTGGTCAATAATTGAATTCTTGAAATATCAACATCCATCATTCTGTCTGACAGGTAAATTCCTTCCCTTCAAACTTACTTGCAAACGGGTGTTCACTGCCAGCGTTTGTCACTGCAATCGGCGCGTACAGCCAATATTCCAACTCGGTTGTCATCTACTCACAAGGAATTGTCCGTTACCCGAATGAACCGTGTAACGTTGTTTCCTAAATAACCGCTGTTGTCGGGTAAGTGCCTTTTTGGGGATGAGGTCAGAGCCTGATTGAGCGGCCTACCACCCCGTTCAAAATGGTTCCCCGGCACGCCCTCTTATCAGCTGATGATGGTGATCGGTCCCGCTGTGTCGCATTGCCGATCGCAGTTTTGCATGCAATGTTTCGAGCGTAAAGCGCGGTAATCACGTGTGAATTCATGCAGCAGACTATCTGTAACCGGAACCTGATCGTCTTTGACGGTGAATGTGTCCTTTGTTCGGGATTCTTCCGTTTCATGCTGCGCCATGACAGGCACAGGCATTTCCGCTTTGCAACTGCGCAGTCCCCGTTAGGACGGCGCCTGTACACCCGCCTCGGTTTGCCGACGAGAGATTTTGAGACCAATCTGGTTATCGTTGATGGGACCGTTCACCAAAGACTGGACGCCTTTGCGGCTGCGATGCAGGCCTTGCCAGGGGCTTGGAAGGCGCTGTCACTGTGCCGATTTCTACCAGAATCTGTGAGAGATCCGCTCTACCGTCTCATTGCGCGCAACAGGTACCGGATATTCGGGCGATATGAGACATGCCTTGTCCCCGACAGCGCGCTCATGTCCCGGTTCGAACCAGATGGATACTGATAACCTGGCAGATCCATTCCTGCGCGCCTTACCGCAATCGGAGACGCTGCCTAAGGCCGTGAAGGACCTGCACAGCCAGCCCTGTCGATATTCCGGACGATGCTCAATAGTCCGGGGCAGAGGCATCCTCACTGCTTTGGCATTGCGGATCGGAGGGTTCCCTCCGTCAGCAGATGACGTGCCTGTGATTGTGACCGTCCTGAAGGACAAACAACAGTGGGCTTGGACGCGTGAATTCGCGGGCCATCAGACCCGCTCGCGCCTGCGGTGCGATCCGGGTGCTGGTTTGGTGCGTGAAGATATCGGTGGCCTGACAATATGGATGCGACCAGCCCTGTCAGAAGGCAAATTGTCCGTTGAAATAGAGGGTCTTAAACTACTCGGGGTTCCGTGTCCCCGATTTCTGCTGCCACGTTCATCCTCTGTTGAATGGCAGGACGAACATGGTCGGTTTCGGTTCGATATTTCGGCCGAACTGCCAGGTTGGGGGCATCTAATCCGCTATCAGGGATGGTTAACGCGCGATCACGTATTTCAGCACGGGACCTGACTTGATTGTGAGACGTTCTGTCTGGTGGCATGTGGCAAACTAGTTATGCGACAGAGCGAAATAGGAAAGGTATTGGCAATGAAACAGATTCTCTTTTGCGCTATTGCAGCTGTGCTTACGCTGAGCGTTCCTGGTACGGCGACTGCGGCCCGCAACGGGTATCAGACCGAAGCGATCAACAGCACAGATTTCGAAGTCATTCCACGATCTCGCCGCGATACTGACGGGTATTGGTGTGCGGCTGCGGATTTTGCCCGCCGTAATCTGGGTGCGGGCTGGCAGCAAAGAATCTACGTGCTGCGCGGCTATGGTCCCAGTGTGACGACAGGGCGTCGAACGGCCGTTCAGTTTTCGTTGAAAATGCCGGCAAATGTGGCACAGCAAGGCAGTATCACAGCAGGCTTCCAGCCCGGTTACAGCATGTCGGTGCAGGGCGCAAATGGGCGGTGCAACGTTCGCCGGTCCTTCAACTAAGCTATAGGAATAAGGACGGGTGCAAACCGAATTCACGATCCGGACACAGGGCGCAGGGCTGTATGAATTCACCGGCCTTGTGCGGCCGTGGCTGCGCCCTGCCACGGACGGGCTGCTAACGCTTTTTGTGCGTCACACTTCTTGTTCATTGTTGGTCCAGGAAAATGCCGATCCAGAGGTCCAGACTGACCTGCAGGCATTTTTCGACCGACTAGTCCCTCCGTCCAATCACCCTGCAATGTCCTATTTGCGTCATACTTATGAGGGGCCGGATGACATGCCGGCTCATATCAAAGCAGCTATGATGCCAGTGTCTTTGTCGATCCCGGTCACGGGCGGTCAACCGGTTCTGGGCACATGGCAGGGGATTTACCTGTTCGAACATCGCAATGCGCCGCACGCGCGAAAGGTCGCTGCGCATTTCGCCTGACCCCTTTATCTTGCGTTTCAAATTTCCGACTACCCAAACTATAGCGGGTGCCCTATAGTTGTGGATAAGTAAGCCGAAGTGCTTACAACAAGAGGCGGAACTAGGGACGAGGAGACGGCGGATGCGCTGCCCGTTTTGCGGAAATATCGACACTCAGGTCAAGGATTCACGTCCGGCAGAGGATCACGTCGCGATCCGCAGGCGGCGGTTCTGTCCGGCCTGCGGTGGCAGGTTTACCACCTACGAACGGGTACAATTGCGCGACCTTGTCGTGATCAAAACCAACGGAAAACGTGAAGATTTCGACCGGGACAAACTGGAACGCTCGATCCGGATTTCGATGCAGAAAAGGCCCATAGAACCGGATCGGATTGATCAGATGATCTCGGGGATCGTGCGGCGTTTGGAAAGCATGGGCGAAACGGATATCCCGTCTAACAAAATCGGTGAAATCGTAATGGAAGCGCTGGCCCGGATCGATACCGTGGCCTATGTTCGGTTCGCGAGTGTCTACAAAAACTTCCAGGCGGCCGATGATTTCGAGGAGTTCGTCCACGAGTTGCGCCCGCCGCAGCCCACAACGGACGAGTGAGCGAAACAGATAAGCGATACATGGCGCTGGCCCTGTCACTGGGGCGGCGCGGACAGGGGGTGTGCTGGCCCAACCCGTCCGTCGGGTGTGTCATCGTGCGCGATGGCCGCATCATAGGTCGCGGCTGGACGCAGGCGGGCGGGCGCCCTCACGCGGAAACTGAGGCTTTGGCACAGGCAGGTTCTGCCGCATGGGGAGCAACGGCCTATGTGTCGCTGGAGCCTTGTGCCCACCACGGCAAAACGCCGCCTTGCGCGCAAGCTTTGATTAATGCGGGTGTCGTAAGAGTGGTTTCGGCCATCGAAGACAGCGATCCGCGTGTGGCTGGGCAGGGCTTTGCCATGTTAAACGACGCAGGGATCGAGGTCACAACTGGCGTGCTAGCCGATCAGGCTGCCCGGGATCATGCCGGGTTTTTCCTTAAAACAGAACAGGGCCGTCCCTTTGTAACCTTGAAGCTTGCCAGCAGTTTCGACGGGCGGATCGCGACGGAAACCGGCCACAGCAAGTGGATCACCGGGCCTGAAGCTCGACGCGCTGTTCACGCAATGCGTGCGCGTCATGACGCAGTGATGGTTGGAGCCGGGACCGCAAGGGCAGATGATCCGTCACTGACCGTGCGGGATATTGGTGTAACGCAGCAGCCCGTGCGGGTTGTCGTGTCGCGCCACCTTGAATTGCCGTTGATGGGACAGCTTGCCCGGACGGCGTCGGATATTCCTGTGTGGCTGTGCCACGGTCCGCACCCGGATGCCGAACGAGCCCGTGCATGGGAGGGGCTGGGTGCTCGATTGGTGCCCTGTGCATTGCAGGATCATCACATAGATCCTGCCGATCTGTTGCACCAGTTGGGGCAGGCCGGGCTGACGCGAGTGTTCTGTGAAGGCGGATCAGCCCTGGCTGCGTCACTGCTGGCCGAGGACCTGGTGGATGAGCTGGTCGGCTTTACCGCGGGGCTGGCTATCGGTGCCGAAGGTTTGCCGGCGGTCGGTGCGCTGGGTCTTGAGAAACTGGACAATGCACCCCGGTTTGATCTTATCGAAACTCAGAATGTTGGGGGTGATATTCTGCATCGGTGGGCGCGAGCCACGCGCTAGCGCCATAAATGTGAATGGCTCGCCAGAGCGCCCTGCAACTTGGATAGCAATCTGGTCAGGGCGCCGGTCGGTACCGAATACCCTTGGGCCAAACGATCAACGATCACCTCGACCGGACAGAGTTGCCCTGTGACTGGATCCAGATAGCGGGGATAGTCGATCAAAGTCGCATGAACCAATCCCATCAACGATGGCCGGGCGCCGCGTCTGGCCGGAACTGCACCCAGATCGGTCGTCAGCCCCCATCCGGCATAAAAAGGTGCCCCGAGAGTGGTCACCGGCACGCGACGGAGCAGGGCTTCAAACCCCAGTAGCGATGTCATGGTCCAGACCGCATTCACCTGCGTCAGCAAAGCCGCCGGGTCAGTCTCTCTGACGACGACATCGGCCAGATCGGCCGCGCCGATCCCGCCATCCCGCAAACCGGCTTCCACATCCGGGTGTGGTTTGTAGATCAGTATTGCGTCCGGGTTCGCGTCACGTGTCGCGCGCAGAAGGTCAAGGTTGGTCCGTACGTCACTGGTGCCAGTCAAGATCGACGCGTCATCTTCAACCTGTCCCGGAACAAGAATGCGGTGCCCTTTGGGCAGGGCAGGTGTTGCGCCACCTGTATTGTATTTACTCAGACCCTGCGCCAGCAAATCAGCGACCAAGCGTTCGGCGCGGCGCTGCTGGTCGGGGCGCAGGTTTTCCCGGGCGGCGATCAGGTCTTCCAGCCGGCTTGGTCGGGTGGGGTCGTAATAGATCCCCAAATCATCCGCCACCAACGACATTGGCGGTATTAACTGAGCGCCAAGCCCCCGCGACCGCAGAAAACCGTCCTCGATCCGAACGGCGTCATGCGTATCCTTGGCCCGGCTGGCCCAGACCATGTGCGGCTGTGTTGCGGGCGCTGGTGGCTCGGCTGTGAACCGAACCTTTCGGTACTGCCCGAACATTCGCTGAAGATGCGGTCTTTTCCACAGGCGCATTCCAGAGGCAGTCCAACCTTTGTGGTCCTCGCGCCATGCGCGGGTCTGCGCTTCGAACGTGTCCAGCACTGTTTCGAATTCGCACAGCTGATCGCGGTAAGGATCGTACCAAGTGGGATAAAGGATCATCGCAGCCGCGAAAAGCTGCGCGCGCGTCAGGTTGCGCTGACGGCGGGCGAGCGGGGTTTCATCCTGCGTGAGTCCCCAGCCTGCATAGAATGGCTGCCCAAAGACCCGAGGTTTGTGGCCTGCCAAAATGGCCTCAAACCCCAGCTGCGAGGACAGGGTGTAGACGCCGATCGCCCCCTCAAGAAGGGGCCAGGGGCTGATAGGGGTGTCCAAAACCGATACCCGAGCGTTCAGGTCCTGATCAGAATAATACCCGCCGCGGTGACCGGCCAACGTTTCGGGGTGAGACTTGATTACGATCCGTGCACCTGGGTTTTCCTCCTGCGCGATAAACAGCATCTCAAGGAAACGCGCACGGTTACCTCCGCTTGCAGTCACGGCGGCATCGTCCTGCGTTTGATCCACAACCAACACATAGCCGGGATCGGGGGCCGGCAGATCCAGATCAAAAGCAGAGTACTTACTCAGGTGCAGTTCACGCAGTCGCTCGATCCCACCGCGTGCGCGGTCCAATAACACCGTGTTGTCCAATGGATGTGTGGCCAGTAAACGCTCCAGATCAGAGGACGCAGACGGGTCGAAATGCACGCCTGTCTGGTCCAGCAACAGACCCATTGGGGCTTCTCCACTGCGCCCAGGGTGCAGTGACCTGAGGAATGCATCTTCGACGCGCAGTACGGGTACATCCCGTTTTTTGGCAATACCAAGCCCGCGATGCGCGGTTGGGCTATTGCCCCAGACGCCAACTTTGTCGTCCGGCTGAGGCAGGCCAAGACGGATGTCGTACCCGGCCAGAGCAAGAATGCGTCGAACCCGTCGCTGCGTCAGAAATCCGCCATTGTAAACGAAAAGCCGGGAACGTCTGTCCCCGGCTATAGCTTCCTGTTCAGGAAACACGCGTCAACCGCCCGTCAAAGTCGCCACATTCGCAAACGGGGTTAGTCCGCCCGCGATCAGAGAGACCGACTTGGACCACTGCGCATAAGGTGCCTCAGTAACATAGATTGTATCGTCATCGCGGATAACGAAATCACGGGCGATGAAAAGACCATTGGGCGCGGTCAGGTTCAACAAATAGATCACGCGTTGGTCACCCTGAAGGTTCGGCTGCCCCATAACGTTGCGGGCGATGTCCTGACGCTCTTTGCGCAGAACAAAGATACCGGTTGGGTCCGAGGACAGCGACTGCAGGCCACCCACCTGCGCCAAGGCCTCAAGCGCCGACAGATCCTGACTTTCGAACGCTACACGGGATTGCCCGCCCGTAGCCCCTAGCGCGATGTAAGACCGACTGTCTTCTTCTACCAGAATTCGATCTCCACCTCGCAGTGCGATGTCGGTCTCCGGTTTCCGGAACAAGTCTTCGTACCAGATCGTTCCCTTTTTTCCGTTACGGATCACGGTGACCAGCGCAATGTCCGTGGCAACAGACACGCCACCAGCATTGGCCAGCATGCCAGAAAGAGTGCGCGTTGGCTGTTCGATTGGGTAAATGCCTGGGCCACCAATGGTTCCCGTCAGCGACACAGAAGACCCGTTGCCCGCCACCCGGCGTACCTGAACCTGCGGGTCGGGGGTTTGTTCTTCCAGTTTCTTGGAAATCTGGTTGCGCAATTGCTCGGGCGTATTGCCCGCCGCGCGAAGGCGACCGGCGTAGGGGACAAAGATATAGCCCTCGCTGTCGACCTGCACTTCATCCAGTGAAGTGGCACCGCCGGTTTCGCTGGTCAGTAGGCCGTCGTCCACGTTTTCCCAGATCGTGAGCCCAAGAACATCCCCAGGCCTCACTGTATCTGCTGTTACGCTCTGTGCGTTTCGAAAGGATTGAGAGAACCCATAATGCGGTATTGCTGAAGTCGCCTGCGCCACGCGATCATCTACTTCCACTACAAACGCGTTGCCACCGTTTTCGGTAGATCCGGACAGAATTTCAGATTTGTTCGGTCCGGATTTTGGAAGCTGGCACGCCGTCAACAGGCCACAAACAACCACAAGGGACGCTGCCCGTACCCATTGGTTTCGAGATCGCTGCACTGCCGATTTCCCTCAGTCGTCTTTGTTGTGTTTTATTGTTTCGCGTAGGTTACTCGTTTCGCCACACAACTTCCAGCCACAGGTGGCATGCTCTAGCTTACGATTTTCAACTGTGGCGTCATGGTCGCGTTGCCGGCGAGAATGGCTTGGTACGGATCTTGCGACCGCAGCATCATGTCCACTGCCCGTCGCAGCAATTGCCGTCGTCCGCGCCTGGAATAAAACCCGCCGGGAACCTGACTGGTGCTTAGCAAAAAGCGGCGATACTTTTGATAGGCATCGTTGTCCGGTGGGGTAGGGGCCGCAAAAAACGACTCGACTGGCTGTTTTGATACGAACTCGGGCTTGTTGTAGACGGATCGGCCAAAGCTGCGCAAAGGAATACCGCGCCATAAGACCTGTTGGCCGGCTGTCGAGTTAATCGTAACGGCCGAGCTGGCCTGATCCAGCAAACGTGCCAGTTTCCCACCAGGTACATAGTGAATGCGATCTTTGATCCCGTGGGCCCTGGCTGCCTCGCGAACCCTTTTTCGCAAGGGCTCACGATGGTTTTCCAGCGGATGTTCTTTGATCACGAGGCGATGATGCGCCGGAGCGCCGCGTGCAAATCCGGCGATAATTTGTTCGACGAACTCGGCCATGGTGGAATAATCCGAATGCTCCTGGACCGAGCTGTCATGGCCCAATTGCAACAACACGAGGTGATATGGAAACCCGCTTTGGCAAACGCGCGCTGTAGCCCAGCCGCGTTGCAGACGATGAAAGGGCATCAGGGACAAACGCTTGAAGTATAACCTGAATTCTTTTGAGACAGGCAAATCCCTATGGCGTCGAAAATTGCGATAGCGGCCATTCCTGAACAGAACGAACCAGTGATACAGAGCTCCGTAAAAGATGTGTTCTCGCATGTCGCCCCAATGTGAAGGCGGTGGTGGTGTCGGTTCGTCCGAATGCGCCATTGCCTCATTGATCTGACCGACGCTCAGGTCTGTCAGGAGGGAGTTGCCGTTGGATCCGTTGCGTTCATAGGTGACCCACCAAGGGCGCAGGTATCCTTCCTCGAATACATGAATGGTAACGCCTATGCGTTGGGCGACTTCAACGGCACGGGCATGTATAGGACGTGTGTCACCATAGAGCGCGATATCCGTTACCCCATGGGCGTCTATCAGATCGTTAAGGGTGTCTGACCATTCCTCTAGGCGACCGCGGAACGGGATATAGCTGCTTCGATCAGACCAGAAAGCCTGATCGCCGGCGTTGAACCCGACCCGCAACACGGTCGCGCCCGAAGCCCGTAACATTCGACCTAGGGCGCTGAAAAACGGGCCGTGCGGTCCCTGAAGAAACAGAAAAACGCGCGCATCTGGTACGGTTTCAAATGGTGGCATGGGGGCTGCTCAAATCTTGTTTATTCCCGAAACTATGCCTGTTTGCGCCATTCCGGGCAAGGCGGGGCTTGCCCGAACGGTCGCTTGGGCTTACCTCGGCTCTGAAACCTAGACGCAAGAGGGTTAATAGAATGTTTACAGGGATCGTTACCGATGTCGGCACCATTGCCGAGCTGGATCAGCAAGGTGATCTGCGCGCGCGGATCACAACCAGCTACGACACGGCAGGCATCGACATCGGCGCGTCTATTGCCAGTGATGGAGTTTGCCTGACCGTCATCGCGTTGGGCGACGATTGGTATGACGTGCAAATCAGCGCCGAGACGGTCTCGAAAACCAATCTCGATGTTTGGAAGGTCGGCAAGCGGGTCAACCTGGAGCGGGCGCTTAAAGTTGGCGACGAATTGGGCGGTCATATCGTTTCGGGGCACGTAGATGGTGTTGCCGAAGTTGTCGCGGTCGAAGACGAGGGAGACAGCACGCGGGTCACGCTACGCGCACCGCAGGATCTGGCACGATTCATCGCCCCCAAAGGGTCTGTTGCGTTGAACGGCACCTCGCTGACGGTCAATGATGTGAATGGTCGCGACTTTGGGATCAACTTTATCCCGCACACCAAAGAGGTCACAACCTGGGGAGAGGTTGCGGAAGGTGATCGGGTGAACCTGGAAATTGACACGTTGGCCCGATATGTGGCGCGTTTGGCCGAAGCCTCTTGACCTCAGGTGGAAGGGCCAAACAGCAATGTCAGCTTTTTGGCCAGCCACCACAGAAAGAGCGCCAGGGCGGTTGATACATAACCATCAACTGCATAGTGCCAGGCCAGATGTACCGATCCAAGCATGATTATGGCCGCAAAAGCGGTCAGCGCCCAGCCCAGCCAGCGGTAATAACTGAATCCGTAAAGGGCCAGCAGGACGCTGCATGCGACATGCATACTTGGCATGGCTGAAATCCCGCGAACAGGGCCGTCGTTGAAATGCCCATCCAGCAGCAATTGATGCCATTCCAGCGCCCATACGGGGCTGACCTCGTGGGATTTGTGGAGCAGTTCCACAAGTGGAACAAAAGTGTCTCCGAACCCGAAAATCTTGTAGTAAACCGGGCCGACCGAAGCGAAAACTGTAGCCAACAGGTTTCCTCCGACAGACCAGCACAATGTAAAAGCCACCAGATATGCCATGCTGCGGTTCGGATCACGACGATCAATGCAGGCGAGACATACCGACATAAAGATCAGAAGGAACCAGACATTGTAGGCCAGGTTGATGAAGGTCGTCACATAGGGTGATCCAAGAACAGGCCAAAGCAGTGTCCACGGGTCATTTCCACCGTGCAGAAACCGGTCCAACTGCGCGAAAATCGGATCCCAGGAATACGGGTTTATGGATGGAATTTCGTCCTTGAGGTAGGAGAATGTGACGATCAAAAGAACGATGCTCAGGTAACCGGCGATCGCATCAGATACGTGTTTCCGATTTGCCAGGATCGCGCGAGCATCTGCCATCATCCAATGAATCGGTTTTGCCGGTTTGGCGATAAAGATTGCAACGGCGAGCCGCCACAGCAGAAAATTAGAAACTATGAGCATAAAGAGTAAGCGCGCAGCCCGCCAGATTTTGGGAGAGACCTCTGCCCAGAACGACATGCCAAGATACAGACTAACCGCGATACCTGCCAAAAGATGAAGGCCCACGACAACAAGCAACAGTCTGTTTCGCCATAGAACTCCAGGCACTCCATAACTGGATGCTGGCAGGTCGGTAGAATTAAACACTGTCAAATTCCTGGAAACGTTTTCTCCTTATCCTAATGGAATGTTTCAGGGATCGGGCGGCCCAAAGGCTGAATTGCGGCGTTTTGTGGGCAAATTCCCGGGCATTGCCGATTGCATTCAACAATGCGTTCTGGCCAAACGTTTCGCAACAGGTCTAGAGGGCGCCTAATATCAACCCAATGGCGGCGGCCAGATACGTTCCTTCCTTCAGGCTTCCGTTCAGGTTGGAATGTTGCAATCCGGATATTCCCTGTCGCAAGCGGGCTGGTCTTTGCGGGCGTGGTGGTCTATCCCGCCTTGCAAACATGCTCTTGTGAAAGGCTGCCCCATGAGCTTTGAAACCCCCGGACCGGTCGAGGCCGAGCTGCGCGATGCGATCAGCCCGATCGAGGACATCATCGAAGAGGCGCGCAAAGGCCGGATGTATATTCTGGTCGATCACGAAGACCGTGAGAATGAGGGCGATCTGGTGATCGCAGCAGAATTCGCCGACGCGGATGCAATCAATTTCATGGCGACTCACGGTCGCGGTTTGATCTGCCTGCCGATGACCGCCGAACGGATCGACAATCTGGGCCTTCCGATGATGGCGGTGAACAACTCGTCGCGCCATGAAACCGCGTTTACGGTTTCCATCGAAGCACGCGAGGGTGTCAGCACCGGTATCTCGGCGGCTGATAGGGCACTGACAGTAGCGACTGCGATCAACGAACAAAACACAATGGCGCATATCGCGACACCTGGCCATGTTTTCCCGCTGCGGGCCAAGCGAGGTGGGGTGCTGGTACGCGCGGGCCATACAGAGGCGGCGGTCGATATCTCTCGGCTGGCGGGACTGAACCCCTCGGGCGTGATCTGTGAAATCATGAAGGCTGACGGCACCATGGCGCGCTTGCCGGATTTGGTCGAAATCGCCAAAGAACACGGCATGAAGATCGGCACGATCAGCGACTTGATCTCGTACCGCTCTCGTAACGACAATCTGGTGGTCGAGACCTCGCGCGAGGTTGTGAGTTCGGAATATGGTGGCGAATGGGAGATGCGGATTTTCACAGACCAAACCCACGGGATCGAACATGTGGTTATGATCAAAGGCGATATCACCACGCCCGAACCTGTCCTTACCCGAACCCATGCCCTGCACGAAGCACCTGATATTCTGGGCCTTGGCCCTAAATCCCCGCAGGAACTGCCCCGCGCGATGGAGAAGATCGCCGAAGAGGGGCGCGGCGTGGTCTGCCTGTTCCGCCAGCCCCGAAACTCTCTCTACGCGGCCGAGGATGAAGGCCCGCGGACGATCAAACAAACCGGTCTTGGCGCGCAGATCCTGTCCAAGATGGGTGTTCAGGAACTGGTGCTACTGACCGACGCACCGGAAACGGTATATCTTGGGCTCGACGCCTTTGGCCTGTCCATCGTCGGAACCCGTTCCATTCTCAAGGATGACTGATCGTGGCTGAACAAGACAAACATGGCGTCCTGCCCACGCCGACATTCGATAAACCGGTGAAACTGCTGATCGTTGTGGCACCGTTCTATCGCACCATCGCCGACAATCTGGTAGCGGGTGCAAAAGCCGAGATCGAAGCAGCGGGCGGAACCTGCGAAGTGGTCGAAGTTCCCGGCGCGCTGGAGATCCCTACCGCCATCGCTATGGCTGACCGCCAGTGCAATTTCGACGGTTATGTCGCGCTGGGCTGCGTGATCCGGGGCGAGACTACGCACTATGAAACCGTCTGCAATGATTCCAGCCGGGCAATTCAGCTCATGGGGCTTCAGGGCCTGTGCATCGGCAATGGCATCCTGACTGTGGAAAATGACGATCAGGCAGAAGTCCGCGCCAATCCTGAAAAGATGAATAAAGGAGGCGGCGCGGCCGCTGCGGCCTTGCATCTGATCGCACTCAGCCGTAAGTGGGGCGCTTCGAAAAAGGGCGTCGGTTTCAAGCCGCCGTCCGAGTCCATCCTTGTGGCGGGCGACAGCAACGGATCCACAACCGCATGACTAAGACAGACGCGCCGAAACCGGCCAACCAGAAACGCCTGATGAAATCCGCCGCCCGGCTTTACGCCGTGCAGGCGCTGTTTCAGATGGAACAGTCGGGCCAGACGACCGAGCAGGTCGTGAACGAGTTTCTGGATCACCGGTTTGGCGCCGTCTACGAAGGCGAAGAAATGCTGGACGGTGACCTCTCGGTCTTCCGTAAGCTTGTCGATGATGCGGTGAATTATCAGGCTCCGATCGACCAGATGACCGACCGGGCTCTGGTCGCCAAATGGCCAATCTCGCGCATCGATCCTACCCTGCGCGCGGTATTCCGTGCGGCCGGGGCTGAACTGACCCAAGGCGACACACCACCCAAAGTCGTGATCACCGAATTTGTCGACGTGGCCCGTGCCTTTTTCCCGGAAGGGAAAGAGCCTAAGTTCGTCAACGCCGTGCTGGATCACATGGCGCGCGAGGCCAAGCCCGAGGCGTTCTGACGCCTTTACCCGGATTAGATATGCGCTAAGCTGAATGTCATCGCGCAAGGAGGTCCACCATGCCCAAACTGATCCGTCTTTATATCACTCAGGTTGCATGGGGCTTTGTCATCTCGGCGGTCTTTGTCGGCGTGCTACTGGCGCTCAATGTTGCGAATCTGCGCTATCTGATCACCGGCTCGGACATCGGGTTTATTGCGCTGTTGATGATCTGGTTCATGAACGGGATTGTTTTTGC
This sequence comes from Ruegeria sp. HKCCD6426, assembly GCF_057221115.1. NCBI lineage: Bacteria > Pseudomonadati > Pseudomonadota > Alphaproteobacteria > Rhodobacterales > Roseobacteraceae > Ruegeria > Ruegeria sp. HKCCD6426. The sequence continues at coordinate 643,633 of NZ_JBWVBF010000001.1, forward strand.
CGGGGTGCAGTTCGCCTATGCGATCATGAGCATGGCTGAAAAACCGCGAGGTCCGCGCCGGGGAACACCGGTGGTCCACAGCTTTGAACCCGCTCTGGCAAAGCAGGAAGCCCGCGCAGGGCGCTGAACTTCAAGAAAAAATGTGGCGGGACCGCCAGTCAACCGTGCGGTTTGATTCCCGAGGACCTGTATGTACAGGTGGGCGCCAGGTAATCAGGCCAGGACCTGAACAGAGCCAGCCCCCTCGGAATTGCTTAAGGCCACCAGAATGCTACCATTCACAAGAAGGGCAGAACCCGCCACGCGCCTAAGTAGGGCGTGAAGCGGGTTCGCACAAGGGGTTATGCATCAACAGTTTCGTGCAGAGCAGTGCGCATCTTGCCAAAATGCTCGTCCCAGCCGTTGTCCAGAGCAAGGATCAGGCCAAAAGCCTCGGCGCCCTGTGGCAGGCCTTCGTGCAGCAAGCCAAGCCGAGTGCCGCCCGCAACCGGCTCCAGTGTCCATTTGACCACGCTGACAGCATCGCCCATGGGTTTCACAGTAAAGGTATATTCAAGATACTCAGGCCGCCGCGCCGCGCGAACCTCACCCCAGATCAACAGGTCTCCGCTGGTGGTTCCGAACATTTCAAGCTTTTGACCATTCGCCAACCGGCGTTCGGGCTTGTGGAACCACTCAGCCAATCGGTCGGGTTCGGTTAGGTAGTCCCAAACCGTCTCAGGGTCCGCGCGCAAGAAGATTGTCTTTTGCAATACAGCGTCAGTCATTTCTTTTCCTTTCAATTGCGTCTTTCAGATTGGCAAGGCGGTCATCCCAGAACCGGTCGAAGTATTTGAGCCAGTCCAGAACGGGCGCCATTCCCGCTGGTTCCAGTCGGTTGATGCGTTCGCGGCCCTTGGCCTCGATCTTGATCAGGCCGCCATCCGACAGAACTGTCAGGTGTTTCTTGACCGCTGCACGGGTCATGTCGAATTGGTTGGTCAGCTGGGCGATGGTCATGTCCTGACCGGCCAGAATGCGAACGATGTCGCGCCGCGTCGGATCGGCGAGGGCGCGAAATGCGTATTGAGTTTGTTGATCCATGAGGTTTCTCATATGCAATACCATTCGGTATCATTTAAATAGAATACCAAATGGTATCATGTCAAGTGCGCAGGTGGCCTTGATTTTTGTTCACTAATTGTTCACATTTTCAATCATGACTTTGGAGCTGCAACCCGGACAGAAGCTTGCGCGCGGTGTTTCACGACATCTTGCGTCGCATGGTTATGTTTCAATTGAGGAATTCGTGCCGGCGCGGGGGCTGCGGGTGGATGTGATGGGGCTGGGGCCGAAGGGGGAGATCTGGGTGATCGAATGCAAATCCAGCCGCGCTGACTATCAGTCGGATTCGAAATGGCAGGGCTATCTGGAATGGTGTGATCGGTTTTTCTGGGCCGTGGATACGGAGTTTCCGACCGACCTGCTGCCACCCGAAACCGGCTTGATCATCGCCGACGCTTATGATGCCGAGATTCTACGTATAGGACCGGAAGCCAAACTGGCCCCAGCGCGACGCAAGAAGATGATTCAGAAATTTGCCGTGGATGCTGCTCGCAGATTGCAGGCTCTGCGAGACCCGCGGGTTTAGGCGTTCAGCCTTTGACCGCGCGCGCAGCCTGTGCCGCGGCGCGAATCTCATCAGCGATTTCCTCAGCCTCTTCGGGATCGAAGTCCATTGGAATCTCGATGCCGGTGCCTTCGATGAAAAGACGCACCATCCCCTGATCTGTCGGGCCGATCTGCAGGTTTGCTTCGATGTCGCGTTCGGTATTGATGCCCATATGCGCCTCCGGGGACTGAGCGTTTGTGCTAACGCGCAGTGGGTTGAGAATCAAGCGGCCTATGCGCTCAAATAGGGTATGGACGACATCATAATCAGACGGTTCCGGGCGGATGATGCGCCTTGGCTGGTCGAGCGTCACGGAACGCTCTACGCCTGCGACGAAGGGTTCGACGACAGTTTCGCCACATTGGTGGCACGTATTCTCGAAGAATTCGTTGCCAATCATGACCCGAGCCGAGAGCAGGGCTGGATCGCCGAAAGGTCCGGAATCCGGCTGGGGAGCATCTTTTGCGTATCTCAGACCGATCAGACCGCCAAACTTAGGTTGTTTCTGTTAGAGCCGCAGGCGCGCGGGCAGGGGTTGGGGAAACGTCTGCTGACGACATGCATGGCGTTCGCGCGTGAATCTGGATACCATGATATGGTCTTGTGGACGCACGAAAGCCACGCGGCAGCCTGCGCGCTTTATCGAGCGTTCGGATGGCAGTTAATCGACAGCAAACCTGTGCATTCATTTGGGGTCGATCTGGTCGAACAAAGCTGGAGAATTCGGCTTTAATCCTCTTGCAATCCCTGCACACGTTCGCTACATCGCCCCTCACGAGTGCCGCCTTAGCTCAGTTGGTTAGAGCGCTGGATTGTGGATCCAGAGGTCCCCTGTTCAAGCCAGGGAGGCGGTACCATCTTCCCGGGCTAATTTGTTGATTGCATAGTGTTCGCGGATCGATCCGGTGATGGCAACAAACTGCATCTTGAAGGCGCGATGAGACATGCCGGAAGCTAAAACCACAGATATCCAGAAAAGCGCACGCCTGTCCGTTGCTCCGATGATGGATTGGACGGATCGGCATTGCCGGTACTTTCACCGGCTTCTGAGCAACGAGGCACTGTTGTATACCGAAATGGTTACCGCTCCTGCGCTTGTACGAGGTGGAGCTTTTCACCTGTTGGATCACGATCTGTCGGAGCATCCGGTAGCCTTGCAACTGGGCGGTTCTGACCCGAAAGAGCTGGCTCAGGCCGCCAAGTTGGGTGCGAATGCGGGTTATGACGAAATCAATCTGAACTGTGGGTGCCCGTCGGATAGAGTGCAGTCGGGCACGTTTGGCGCCGTGCTGATGAAAGACCCCGGACGGGTGGCTGAATGCGTCGCGGCGATGCGCGAGGCCGTGGAAGTCGAGATCACAGTGAAATGCAGAATCGGTGTTGATGAGCAAGAACCGCAAGAGGTTTTGCCCACCTTCCTCGACCAGATACAGACAGCCGGGTGTCAACGCGTCACCATCCATGCGCGCAAGGCTTGGTTGCAGGGGCTAAGCCCCAAGGAAAACAGAGATATTCCGCCGCTGGACTATGATCTGGTACATCGGATGAAAGCGGCGTTTCCCGATCTTCATATCTCGATCAATGGCGGTATCACATCGCTGGAACAGGCCCGCGTGCATCTGGATGCGGGGTTGGATGGCGTCATGGTCGGACGCGCGGCTTATCACCAACCCACTGACATCTTGGCTGAAGCAGATGTGCAGATATTCGAAACCGGGTACGCGACAGATCCGATGGACACGGTCCATAAAATGCTACCCTATATCGAACAGCATATTGCCGAAGGCGGACGTCTGCACCAGATCACCCGGCACATGCTGGGCTTGTTTGCCGGTCGTCCCGGGGCACGTGGTTGGCGCAGAACGTTGTCCGAAGGCGCGGTGCGCGATCATGCGGGTACCGAAGTGGTGTTGCAGGCCCTTGCCTGCGTAGAGCCACTGTCGCAGGTGGACCGCGCCGTTTGACACGGCCTTTGGACGAATTGGGGGGATAATGACCGAGACAATGTTGCTGGCCCAGATGTTGGGCCTTTTGCTTGTGATCGGCGCATTGGCCGGCGTATTGGCCGGCCTCTTGGGTGTTGGCGGTGGGATCGTTTTGGTCCCAGCATTTTTCTATACGTTTCAGACGCTTGGCTATGGCGGGCCGCAACTGATGCAGATGTGCCTGGCGACCTCGCTGGCAACGATTATCGTGACCTCGATTCGGTCTGTGCTTGGTCACAACAAAAAGGGCGCGGTGGATTGGGCTATTCTGCGCGGCTGGGGCCCGGGAATTGCTGTGGGCGCAATAATTGGGGTTCTGGTTGCTTCGGCATTGCGGACTGAGATGCTGCAGGCGTTGTTCGGTATTCTGGGTATGGTGATTGGCGCCTATCTGGGGTTGGGCCGTTCGGAATGGCGTTTGGGCGACGCGATGCCAAAAGGGCTGCGACGGGCCGGGTTGTCCCCGTCGGTTGGGTTCCTGTCAGTGCTGATGGGGATCGGAGGTGGCAGTTTTGGTGTGCCGCTGATGAGCCTCTACAACACGCCAATTCACAGGGCCGTAGCGACAGCCGCCGGGTTTGGAGTGATCATCGCGGTCCCATCGGTTTTAGGTTTTCTGTTCCTCAATATCGCGCCGGAACACCGCCCTCCGTTGACTATCGGGGCGGTCAACCTGGTGGCCTTTGGCATAGTTGTTACGATGACGATGATCACTGCGCCTTGGGGCGTGAAGCTGGCGCACGCGATGGACCCCAAGCCACTGAAGCGCGTGTTTGCCGTTTTCCTGACCCTTGTCGCTCTGAACATGCTGAGAAAGGCGTTTGGATGGTAAACGCTTTTTGGGACCGGGGTTGGGTCAGATTTCCTTATGAGGCGGCGCTGGCCGAATGGGTCGCACATGCGTTACCTGCGGCCCGCGCTTCAGTAACCGATACGGCAAACGCCGAATGGCATGACTGCGAAGGGACATGGTTCATCGGCGTTGACGCTATGGACAATGATGCGCAGGGCAGGGTGGCCAACTCGCCCCCTCTGTCTGGTGCGGCGATTGACTTCGCCGCGCTGCATTACGGCCGGATCGACCTGCACAAGGGGCAAGTTTCGGTGATCTATCCGGGCTATCCCCGGCCCCGTCGGGGAGAATCCGAAGCAGCGTCGCGGTATCGGAGCAAGCGGGACGCGGCCCATGTGGATGGGCTGAAACCCACCGGGCCCGAACGGCGCCGGCAGGTCGATGAACCGCACGCATGGATACTGGGCATTCCTCTGACCAAGGTCAGCGCGGACGCAGCGCCTATGGTTGTTTGGGATGGTAGTCACAAAATTCTGGGCGCGGCATTTCGAAAGGCCCTGGCCGGTGTGCCACGCGATGAATTGGCACGCACCGACATTACTGACATCTATCAGGCCGCACGAAAAGAGGCTTTTGAAGCCTGTCCGCGCATCGAATTACCCGCCCGTCCGGGCGAGGCTTATCTGCTGCATCGCCACTGCCTGCACGGTGTTGCACCCTGGGGTGAGAACGCGACGGCTGGGCCCGACGGACGGATGATCGCCTATTTCCGGCCCGAGTGTCCGGGCGGTGTAGCCGAATGGCTCGAATCCTCGTAACCTCCTGCCATTCTTATGGCTTTGGAGAGATTTTCGATGATTACCGTCCACACGAACTCCGATGGCGCCCTGATCGAGGTTGAATTGTCCGGCGAGGTCACGAGCGCAGATTACGCAGCCACACTGGTCCCCGCGATTGAGGCAGCACTGGAGGATCACGACGCCGTGCGTCTGCTGGCGATCATGATGCCCGAGTTCAAGGGGTACGATCTGGGAGCAGCCTGGTCCGATACCAAACTGGGGCTCAGCCACTGGCGTGGGTTTGACCGTATCGGAGTAGTGGCCGATCAAGGATGGGTCCAGACCAGCATCCGGCTCGCCGCACCGATCCTGCCCTGTCCGGTCCACGTGTTTGGCATGGATGAACTGGAGGAGGCCCGGCGATGGATGCGTGAATCCCTTGGCGCGATCCATGTTACCGATCTGGGCGGGCCGTGTGTCCAGATTAAACTGATGGGCAAGCTGGATTCTGAGGAATACAAACAGGCACATACGGATCTCGATGCCATGCTACGTGACAGGGGCGGGTTTCGACTGTTGATCGACCTGCGGGAGTTTGATGGTTGGCAAGGGCTTACGGCTATGGCCGCGCATTTCCGACTGGCGGCGGGCCATATTGGTATGCTGGATCGGGCGGCGATTGTCGGCGACAAGAACTGGCAAAAAATGGCGCAGCGCATGGCTAGCCACGTTCTGGGTACGCGGACGCAGTATTTCTCTGCCGATGAGTTCGAAAACGCCAAAGCCTGGCTTGCGGCTGGTTGAGCCAGGATAATCAGGAAAGATAAATTGCGACGACGGGTTGGCGCGCTGCGCTCTGGCCTGAAAGGTGTGGCATACCCAAGCGTCGGTGTCAGGGAAGGTCTCTCTCTCCAACCCCAAACTACTCAACAATTGAAGTTGACGTTACGGAAGGCAAAAAACCACTGGTGCCTTTCTTGAATGATTGATCGAAAAGCTTCAATTGTTCGTTTGTCCGCCCTCGGATTTCAAGGGTCAGGCATCGTAACTGTGCCACGTCGCTGTGGGTTGCCACTCACTCACGCTAAAGCACCAGAACTCTTCCCCCCTCGGAGTTCAGGTCTGACTTGCAGCGACGTTGGTCATACATTTTGGCACCCGAAATGGCACTCAATTCTATTTGGAAACGCATATTCTCAAAAAAGTCGATGGTCCTGCCAATACCATTCGATTTTATATCCGAATCCAAGGAACAGAAGCCGCAACCGACCAATCAGACGGAACTTGTCGAGCTGTTCGGAGCAGAGTTGCGCGCGCATGAAGATCTTCACAACACTTTGACGAAAGATCGGCAGTCAGAAACGCAAAGCTGAATGCGCCGGGCTTACGATCCGTTCAGTCGCGCAGACCGACCGCCGCGGCGTTTGGCCAGACGGGGCTTGCGCACAGGCAAGTCCTGCATGATTTCGGCCCGCTCGGAGCTGTCCATTTTTGACCACCGGGAAATCTCGTCGATGGTGCGGTAACAACCGGTGCAGATGCGTTCGGTCGGGTGGACGACACAGATCTGGATACAAGGGCTTTCGACCTCGTTCCGTTTCCAAACCATGTTTGTCATCAGCGTAATCCGATCCGTTAAAGAAAGCGCAGTCTGTCCAGCGCTCCTTGCAGGATATAGCCAGCCGCAACGTGATCGATAACCTGTCCGCGACGTTTTCGTGTCGTATCCGCCTCCAGAAGTGCTTTTTCTGCAGCTACCGTGCTGAGGCGCTCGTCCCAGAATCCAATCGGCAGATCGGTTAAACGCATTAGATTCCGGGCGAATGCACGGGTCGACTGGCATCGGGGACCTTCCGAGCCGTCCATGTTCCGAGGCAGGCCCAGAAGGATGCCGCCGATCTCACGATCAGTCACAATCTCGATCAGGCGGGCAGAATCCAGAGTGAATTTCTTGCGCCTGACAGTCTCCAACGGGCTTGCCACTGTGCGCATCCTATCCGAGACCGCCACACCGATAGTCTTTTCACCCAAATCCAGCCCCATCAAGGCTGTCATCGGGGACAGAGCTGCAGCGAACTCTTCGAACGCGTCGTGGATCATTGTGCGATACCAGCCTGCAATGCGGCAGCATCGATCATCTCGAGTGCGGCAGTATCTCCTGCAAAGACAACCACGGCTTCGTCCCTGATATCAATCGCGCGCTGAGCTTGCCCCAGAACCCCAAGCGCTGCGATCAGGCGCGCCCATTCTTCGGGCGAGCCCCCCTCAGTCGCCAGACGATCTGATAACTGGTCCACCATGCCCTGAATCATCTCTTGCCGTTCTTCCGGGCTCAGATCCGCGGCGGCTTGCATATCGTCCTGCGAAGGTCCGGGCTCGGGTGCGGCGCTCATGCTGGGCGCGTTGAAGACGCCTGCACGAAAGGCCAGATCGTCGAGCTGTCCGCGGATCGCTTGAACCCAAGGCGCCCCGGGCGGAGAATCGCGCAAAGTGTCCACCCACACCCGGTAGGCCATATCGGGTCGCCCGATCTGAGCCAGCATCTGGCCCCAATAGTACCGTGCTGGCCCAAGGTTCGGGTCGCGCTCAAGGGCCTGGCGCAGGGCCTCTTCTGCGTCTGGCGAGACATATCCACCTGCCGCAAGGATCATCATTTCCCCAAGATCGGCATAGGCTTCGGCGGTGGCGGCGTCGCCAGACAAGTCGATAACGCGCTGCTGCGCCTCATATCCGGCTTTGAAGTTTCCTGCGTTGGTTTCGTGCTGGGCCAGCAGAACATGGCCCTGCAGGTCGTCAGGACGCTGAGCCACCGTGTCACGCAACTGGGTCAGAAGGGCGGCATAGCTTTCTTCCAGCTCTGGCGTCTGGACCGGGGGTACCAGTCCTTCGGCTTCAGATTGACTGGGACGATTTTCCCGCAATTCTTCAGCCAGTTCCATACGTGCGGACAGCGGCATGTCAGGAAAGCCCGCGGCGCCGAATTGACGATACATGGCCAGCGCACCGCCTATCAGAATGGCAGCCATCACCAGCAACGTAACCAAGGATACCGTTCGCGACGGACCGCTATCGTCAGATTCGCCGCGCATCTGTGTGTCGGCGGCCAGAATACGGCGCGATATTTCAGTGCGCACACGATCTGCATCAGCTTTGCCAATCACGCCGCGTGCCAGATCGCGGTCAACACTGGCCAGCTGTTCCCGGTATACATTCAGGTCATAAGAAGCCGTCGGCTTACCTCTCCGGCGACCGCGCAGCATGGAATATCCAAGAAATCCTGTGATCAGTAGTGCAATCAGGAAGATGAGAACCGAGAACGTCATGGTCCCTCCAATATGGTTGCCCTGACTTAGACCTGTCAGCCCGGCGAAAAAAGGGACAAATGGCCGCGAAAGGCGTTCATGTCGCAATAGTGCGATATTGCGACGTTGCATGGCGCGGGTAAAATGCCATCACACTGCATATCTGCGCCCAATCACCGAAGACCGGACGGATTCGCTCATGAAACACTATTCAGCCTTTGCTGTGGCGCGTGAGGCGCTGCGTTATCACACCGGATGGGAGCGCGCTTGGCGTTCGCCCGAGCCGAAGAAACGTTATGACGTCATCATCGTCGGCGCGGGTGGCCACGGTTTGGCAACCGCGTATTATCTGGGCAAAAACTACGGCATCCAGAATGTCGCTGTGATCGAGAAAGGTTGGCTGGGCGGTGGCAACACCGGTCGGAACACGACGATCATCCGCTCCAACTATCTGCAGGACCCCTCGGCGGCGATCTACGAAAAGGCCCGCAGCCTGTACGAAGATCTGAGTCAGGATCTGAACTATAATGTCATGTTCAGCCCCCGCGGCGTGATGATGTTGGCCCAGACCCAGCACGAAATTCGCGGCTATCAGCGTACGGCCCATGCCAACGCGCTGCAGGGGGTAAAGACCGAATGGATCACCCCTGAGCGCGTCAAAGAGCTGGTTCCGATCATCAACCTCGACGGTCCGCGCTATCCGGTGCTGGGCGCACTCTGGCAAGAACGCGGCGGCACTGCCCGTCACGATGCTGTGGCCTGGGGCTATGCCCGGGCGTGTTCCAACATGGGCATGGACATCATCCAGCAATGCGAAGTGACGGGCGTACGTTCGGATAACGGTCGCGTCGTTGGCGTGGACACCACCAGAGGCGCCATCGAGTGCGACAAGCTGGGCATCGTGGTTGCCGGTCATTCCGGTCAGCTGGCCGAAATGGCGGGCTTCCGTCTGCCGCTTGAGGCGATTGCATTGCAGGCGCTGGTCTCGGAACCGATCAAACCCTGCATGGACGTGGTCGTCATGGCCAACACCGTACACGGTTACATGTCTCAGTCTGACAAGGGTGAGATGGTGATCGGCGGCGGCACCGACGGGTTCAACAACTACACCCAGCGCGGTTCGTTCCACCATATCGAGGAAACCGTGCGCGCTCTGGTCGAGACATTCCCGATGATCTCGCGCCTGAAAATGCTGCGCCAGTGGGGCGGCATCGTGGATATGACCGGTGACCGGTCTCCGATCCTGTCGAAAACGCCGCTGGGCGGCTGCTTTATCAACTGTGGTTGGGGCACGGGCGGTTTCAAGTCGATCCCGGGCTCGGGCTGGGGAATGGCGCAGCTGATGGCCACGGGCCATTCGCCGCTGACCGAAGCTTTCTCGCTGGACCGGTTCAAAGAGGGCCGCTTCATCGATGAAAGCGTCGCCGCCGGGGTGGCGCACTGATGTCAGTCTTCGAAACCCATTTCGTGGGCGCTACCCGAGCATCTGGTGGCGGTGGATCGTGGTTCAATGACCTTCTTTTCCTCGGATCGGAAAACGAAAAAGGCGATCAGTCCAAAGACGGCAAGCGTGCCCACGGCGGTCAACACAATGGTCAAAATATCCATGCTCTCAACTTGGGCGTGTGGTCACTAAATTTCAAGCGAGGAGTGGCATCATGCTGATCCTGAATTGCCCCTACTGTGGCGTAGACGCCGAAGAAACTGAACTGTCCGCCGGTGGCGAGGCACACCTGAAGCGTTTCGGTCCGGGCTCGTCAGAAGACGAATTCCACGACTATCTGTTCATGCGCGAAAACCCCAAAGGCGTTCATTTCGAACGCTGGCGCCACAGCAATGGCTGCGGCAAGTGGTTCCACGCCGCGCGTTGCACGCAAACCCTCGAAGTGTTCGGAACGTATTCCGCCCAGACCACCGAGCCGCCGCAAGAAATCAAGGACGCAATCACTGCAAAGCGCCCCGGCTGGACGTGGAGAGAGTACGAATGATCCGCGCCGCCATCCATAATTTCGCCTGCGAAAGGTCCGCAACATGAGCACCCGTCTCGCAAAACAAGGCCGGCTGATTGACCGGTCGAAACAGGTCACCTTCTCCTTCAACGGCACCTCGATGCAGGGCTATGAAGGCGACACGCTTGCCTCAGCCTTGCTGGCCAACGATCAGATGATGATGGGCCGCTCGTTCAAATACCACCGCCCACGCGGCGTTGTCGCCAGCGGTGCGGAAGAGCCCAACGCCTTAGTCGGTCTGGGGCAGGGCAGCCGGTTCGAGCCGAACCAGCGCGCCACCACGACTGAACTGTTCAACGGTCTGACGTCGGTTTCGCAGAACCATTGGCCGAACCTGGAATTTGACATTGGTGCCGTAAACACGGCTTTCGCTCGGTTCCTGCCAGCAGGGTTCTATTACAAGACGTTCATCCACCCAAAGCCGTTCTGGAAGCACGTCTATGAACCGATCATTCGTCAGTCCGCCGGTTTGGGTAAAGCGCCGGACAAGGAAACTCTGGATGCGGACACTTATGAACACTTCTATGCCTTCACCGATGTTCTGGTGATCGGCGGTGGTGTCGCTGGTCTGCAAGCTGCCAAGGCGGCGGCGCAATCCGGTGCCAAGGTTCTGCTGATCGAGCAGACCGCGCATTGGGGCGGTCGTGCTCCGGTTGATGGTGGCACTATCAATGACGAGCCTGTGGATAAGTTCGTGGAACAAACTGTTTCCGAATTGGAAGCAATGGACAACGTCACAATGCGTTCGCGGTGCATGGGCGCAGGCGTCTATGACCACGGTTATGTACTGGGCTATGAGCGCCTGAACGATCACAAGCCGGGCACCCAAGGTCCACGTCATCGCCTGTGGCGCATCCGGGCCAAACAGGTCGTCACGGCCACTGGCGCCATCGAACGTCCGCTGTCCTTTGCGGGTAACGATGTGCCGGGCGTGATGCTGGCCTCAGCCATGCGCGACTATGTCGTGAACTGGGGCGTAACCCCGGGTGAGCGGGTGATTGTCGCAACCAACAACGACGACGCGTATCGAACGGCGATCATCCTCAAACAGGCGGGCGTGGATGTATTGCGTGTTGTTGACGCCCGCGCCGCGGCTGGACCGCTGGCAGAAGAGGCGCGCCAACTGGGTATTCGCGTCGATCCCGGCAAGGCCATAGCCAAGGTCAAAGGTGGCAAGCGCGTCAAGAAGGTTGCGATCTGCAATCAGGAAGGTGTTGGCGGCGCGCGCGAAGAGGTCGAGGCTGATGCCGTCGCCATGTCGGGCGGCTGGTCTCCGGTTGTTCACATGTGGTCCCATTGCGGCGGTAAGCTGATTTGGGATGACGCCAATGCGCATTTCCGCCCTGATCCGTCGCGTCCTCCCTTGGGTGCAGATGGCGAAGGGTTCGTTCTGGCTGCAGGATCCTCGAATGGACCGCTGGTGCTGGGTGACGTTCTGACCGACGCGCACGCGGCAGGTAAGGCTGCAGCGAAGGCCGCCGGCTTCAAGCCCAAGAACACTAAAGCACCGCAAGGCGAAACGTCGGACGAGGCGCCGATGGAAGCTGTCTGGCTGATGCCCGCAAACGCCGAAGTTCAGCTGCGTATGAAATCGTGGCTCGACTTCCAGAACGACGTCAAAGTGTCCGACGTCCAGCTGGCTGCGCGTGAAGGTTACGAGAGCGTCGAACACACCAAGCGATACACCACGCTGGGAATGGCGACTGATCAGGGTAAATTAAGCAACATCAATGGATTAGCTATCCTTGCTGATGCATTGGAATCGGAAATCCCGAAAGTTGGCACCACGACGTTCCGCCCGCCCTACACCCCTATCTCGATGGGTGCGATTGGTGGCGAAGCCCGCGGCGACGTGTTCCAACCGATCCGTCAAACGCCGATGCACAACTGGCACGACAAGAACGGCGCCGATTGGGAGCCGGTCGGTCACTGGCGCCGGACCTATGCCTATGTCCGTCCCGGCGAATCCGTGCATGACGCCGTGAATCGCGAAGTGAAGAACACCCGCGAAAACCTCGGCCTGCTGGACGCCTCGACATTGGGCAAACTGATCGTCAAAGGCCCGGACGCAGGCAAATTCCTGGACATGATGTACACCAACATGATGTCCACGCTGAAGGTCGGCAAATGCCGCTATGGTCTGATGTGCTCGGAGAACGGCTTCTTGATCGACGACGGCGTTGTCGCCCGCATCGACGAAGATACCTGGCTGTGCCACACCACGACCGGCGGGGCCGAGCGCATCCACGGTCATATGGAAGAGTGGCTGCAAACCGAATGGTGGGACTGGAAAGTCTACGTCGCCAACGTGACTGAGCAGTACGCTCAGGTCGCCGTGGTCGGTCCTAACGCCCGCAAGGTGTTGGAGAAATTGGGCGGCATGGATGTTTCGAAAGAAGCGCTGCCGTTTATGGAATGGCGCGATGGCAAAATCGGTGAGTTCGATTGCCGCGCTTATCGAATCTCGTTCTCGGGTGAGCTGTCTTATGAAATCGCGGTTCCTGCCAGCCAGGGTCAGGCGTTCTGGGACGCTCTGATGGAGGCAGGCAAAGAGTTCGGTGTCATGCCTTACGGTACCGAATGCCTGCACATCCTGCGGGCCGAGAAGGGCTTTATCATGATCGGGGACGAGACCGACGGCACCGTGATCCCGCAGGATCTGGGGCTGCACTGGGCACTCTCGAAAAAGAAAGAGGATTACCTTGGCAAACGGGCGCATTCGCGCAGCCATATGGCTGATCCGGAACGCTGGAAACTGGTTGGTCTCGAGACTGTGGATGGATCGGTTATTCCCGACGGTGCTTATGCAGTAGGCGAGGGTGTCAACGCCAACGGTCAGCGCAACATGATCGGACGTGTGACCTCGACCTACTATTCAGCCAACCTGGGCAAAGGCATCGCTATGGGCCTGATCAAGCACGGTCCGGACCGGATGGGTGAGATTGTCGAGTTCCCTGGCACCGACGGCAAAACCTACAAAGCAAAGATCGTGGATCCGATCTTCTTCGACAAGGACGGGGAGAAGCAGAATGTCTGAACCCATCAGCGCACTGAACCACGCCAGCTATGACGGTATCGCCAAGGTCGAAGAATGCGGCCTGCAGGGCATGATCACGTTGCGCGGCGACCTGTCGGACAAGGTTCTGGCCAAGGCCGTCAAAGACGCTACTGGAAAGAAAGTCCCGGGCCAGCGCGAAGCTGACGTAGATGGCGACACGGGTGTCTGCTGGATGTCGACCGACGAATTGCTGGTTCTGGTACCATATGCCGAAGTCGAGGCGAAACTGGCCGCAATGACCAACGCGTTGAGCGGTGTTCACGCGCTTGCGGTTAACGTCTCGGACGCGCGCGCCGTGTTTCGTATCTCGGGCAGCAACGCGCGCGAGGTTTTGGGTAAGCTGGCCCCGGTCGAACTGTCGGTTGAAGCATTTCAGCCCGGCCAGATCCGCCGCTCGCGATTGGCGCAAGTTGCGGGTGCGTTTTGGATGGACGATGCCGAGACTTTTCGCGTGGTCTGTTTCCGCTCGACGGCGGACTACGTCTTCAAACTGCTCAGGGTTGCGGCGCAACCGGGCAGTGAGGTCGGATTCTACTGACATTCGTTTCAGGAAAAAATGACAAGGCCGCCCGTTAATTTGGGCGGTCTTTTTTCTTTGGTCTGAGAATTCCAGCCTAAACGCCGCTAAAATCTGCCCCTTTGACCGCAGCTCTTAGGAAGCGACGATCTGCCGCGATAACGAGAACTTCACGAGTACTTTTCGCGTATTGCGGGCACGAAAAGTGCAGCCTATGGTCATTTGAATCTTGATGCGAAATCATAGGAAAATCAATTAGATCATGGGAATACGTAAAGGTTTAGTAGTGGCTCTTGCACTATCTATTGGGATGCCAGTCGCAGTTGTTTCAGAAACGTATAAAGAAAGTTTTGAATGCACATTTGACCGTGGGGTCGCAAAACGGCCGACACCCGTGCGTATTGTGTTTTCGCTGGATGAGTTTGGACGTTCTGCTCTACTGCACGAGGTAGAAATTCCAAAAGTCGCTACAATGGTCGGATCGGGTAAGATCAATAGCAACAGTATCCGCCGACTGTCCTTTACCTGGTCCGGACAGAATTACACGTACAGCGTGGGTGGCCGCAGTTCCTCCTTCAATGGAGCACCAGCGGGGACTGTGGACCTGCGTGAAACCGATTTCACGGTTTTCTTGGATAGACGCACAATGAAGGCGACAACACGCTCAGCAGATTTGAGCGAATTTGTGCCCTTATACGGAAATGCCAAAGGCAGTTGCCGCGAGATTCCTACGCTAAATTAGGAATTAACGGAATACACGCGTGTGAAAACACCATTTGTTGCAGTCGTTTCGGGCCTTGTAGTCACCCCAGATGTCGTGAATTCGAAATCAAACCTCTGCCGCTTACGCCGCGCGGGACGTGTTCGCGGATGGCAGGTGTGCAGAAATCCCTGCGCCAAAAAAAACAGGAGAAATAATCAATGAAACTTGGAATTCTTGCCCTGACGCTGGGGCTTACAGCCGCTGCGGCACAGGCCGAAGTGCGTAATTACGATTGCGAATTACACAGTATCCAGGCACAGGGATGGATTCCGCCTCGGGTATTGCTCAGTGTGAATGCGGAAAACAAGCAGGCGCGCGTTATCGATGGCGCGATCATGCAAGCAAATGACCTGGCCGGACGGGATGAAGAAACGCCCATGAATGCCAAGTTCAAGACGACCCGGCAGGGCGAATACCAGATGGCGTGGAAGGTCACGTTGTCGTCGAGCACTACACGGAAATTCCGGGTCGCATATACTGCCAAGCTGGACCCTGGCACCAATAAATTCAGCATGCGCGCCAGTTTCCCGATGGACAATTTGACAAACAAGCCAAAAGGCGTCGGAAACTGCAAGCTGGTCAAGTCACCGTCATTGTTCTAGGGCGTAGGGCATATACCAAGAAAGCGCGTTTTGCGCGCTTTCTTGAGACAGAACAAATTTCAGGCTTTGAACAAAAGTGTTCCGTAGGTGTTCAAAGCCTCGTCGGAAAGGAGCTTCTGCGAGTCCACAAGGTCACCGGTTTCGTCATAAACCTCTGAATAAAAAGACAAGCTGTCCAGCAGCGCGGTCATTTTCTCACGTCGCTCAAGCCCGGCGAGAAGCGGTGCGTGTAGCGAGAGGTATAGCGTCGGGCGCGTTGTTTTCAGCCAAGGCACAAGGGTTGGCAAAACAAAGAATTCCGCGCCCTCAATATCCATCTTGACCAACGAGATGCCCGACAGGTCATTTACCGCCTCGAACTTATCCCAAGCGATAGTCAATGCATCGGTGCCATGGTCACCATCATGCAGCAAAGAACTGGTGGAATCCCCGGGCTCGCCACGCACCGAGGCCATTCGAGCCACCCCGAACTGATCCGATAGGGCCACGCCAAAGGCCGAGACATTGCGGATGTCGTTCAAGTCCAGATTCCACGCTAAGTGCCGGAATGCAGTTGGGTCGGGCTCAAAACACCATACATGCCGCGCTCGACGAGCTCCGTAAAGAACGGTCGGGCCGATCCATGCGCCGATGTCCAGGTAGTCGTTGTCGGGCGACAGGTACTTGTCCAATACAGCGAAGGTTTCAGGTTCCCAGGCGCCTGCAGTTGCCTTGCGCCAGAATTTCGAATGATAGGGGTCCAGGCGGAACGGCTCACCATTCAGGTTGCCCGCATAGTATCCGCGGGCGCGGTAGAACATCTTGCGCGCCTGTGTCAGCATCGCGGACCTCCGGGTTTTCTTGTCTCGGCTCTTGACCTGCGGCAGTTGCCAAAGCATTTAACCATGGGAACCGCAACTTACATTTTTAACAGGGGGCCGACATGGCTTTTGAACTTCCTGATCTTCCTTATGCACATGACGCGCTGGCAGCCAAGGGTATGTCCGCGGAAACATTGGAATATCACCACGATCTGCACCACAAGGCCTATATAGACAACGGCAACAAGCTGATCGCCGGAACCGAGTGGGACGGCAAGTCGCTGGAAGAGATCATCGTCGGCACTTACGACGCTAATTCTGTTGCGCAGAACGGTATTTTCAACAACATCAGCCAGCTGTGGAACCACAACCAATTCTGGGAGATGATGGGCCCCGGCGCAGCTGCCATGCCCAGCGAGCTGGAGAAGGCTTTGACCGAAAGCTTCGGTTCGGTTGACGAATTCAAATCGCAGTTCAGCGCTGCTGGCGCCGGTCAATTCGGCTCGGGCTGGGCTTGGCTGGTCAAGAACGCGGACGGCTCACTGGCTGTGACCAAAACCGAGAACGGCGTGAACCCGCTGTGCTTTGGTCAGACCGCTCTGTTGGGCTGTGACGTGTGGGAGCACTCCTACTACATCGACTTCCGCAACAAGCGACCGGCTTACCTGTCGAACTTCCTCGACAATCTGGTGAACTGGGAAAACGTCGCATCGCGGATGTAATTCCTAGACCCGGACAGGGTCTTGCAGGGGCTGCTGGCGGAAACGTCGGCGGCCTTTTTTGTTGCTCGCGGGCACCGGTAAAATCCTGCCGATGAACCAATCTTAATCTTCCGCCTTCTTTGAGTGGCGCCCCGCGATGCCTACCTGTCACCTGCGGGAGGGAGAAACCCGTCAACGAAAAGAACGATCCGGGCGGCGCGCCAGAAACCCCTGTGCGCGCAACAGGTTAGATGTGCCCGAAGGCCGAGGGATAGTCACGTAAAACCAATCAGGGAGATCACAATGGCCGCACTTGAACAGGGAACCTGGGTCATCATAGCCGACGGAGAAAAGGCATTGGTGATGGAGAACATTACTGACGCACAAGACCCCAATCTGGTCGTCGTTTCTGTCGAGGAACCAGATGTTCAGCATACTAAACCCAACGACCGGGCTGGTCGCCGATATGACTGCGGGCCAAAGCAGAAATCAGCGGTCGAGGAAGATACATGGAAAACCCAAGCTAAGTCTCTGTTCGTTCAGGATGTGGCTAACCTGTTGAACCGAAAAGGTTTGAAAGGGGCATACAAACGGCTTGTTCTGGTCGCGAGCCCGCATGTTCTGGGCCTGCTGCGCCGCCGACTGCATACCGAAGTTCTGGCCAAGGTGATTGCCGAAGTTGATAAAACGCTGACCAATCACCCCCTGCACAAGGTCGAAAAGATACTCAGCGCCAAGCTGGCCAGACCTGCCTGACCCAAATCGCAACGGGCGGCATGGACCGCCCGTTTCCATTTTCAGGTCAGCATGTCGCGCAGCTTGGACATAGCGGCCTGAGGGGTGTCAACCCAAGTGATGAACTCTGCCAGGGACCCGTCTGCGAAACCCTGATCGATGACATGGTTCAGCAATGTATGTAGGGCATCCCAGTACCCATCGACATTCATCACCAGAATGGGTTTGTCGTGTAGACCCAACTGGCGCCATGTAAGCGCCTCGAACAGCTCATCCAGAGATCCGGGGCCGCCCGGCAGAACCATAACGGCGTCCGCGTTCATGATCATGACCTTCTTGCGCTCGTGCATCGTTTCAGTGACAACGAAACGGGTCAGGTCGGTTTTGCCAACTTCACGTTGCAAGAGGTGCACGGGAATAACGCCGAAGGTGTCTCCACCGGCGGACTGTGCTGCGCGGGCAACTTCCCCCATCAGGCCTACATCGCCGGCACCGTAAACGAGACGCCAATCTTCACCGGCCAAAAGGGTTCCGAACTGTCGGGCGGCTTCGGCATAGGCTGGGTTCGCGCCGTTTCGTGACCCGCAATACACACAGACGGATTTCTGGGACATGGAATGGGGTCTCCGGGCTTGTATTAGAGGTTTTGACCCCTGATAGCGGGATTGATAGGTTGGCTCAACCGTCACGCAGAATGTGTGGAAGTCAAAGCATTTGCGCTGCGGAGTGAAAGGAAAATAATGGACGCCAAGTCTGGAAGCGGAAGCTTCAGTACATTCATCTGGGGGGTGATTGCTGGAATCGTCGCATTGGTCGCAGCAGGTGCGTTGTACCTGAGCGGCATGCTGGGCAGTAATCAGGACACGACCGTGCCATCGAAGGCGGAAGTTGAGTCACCACAATCCACTGACGAGTCTGTATCGGAGACCGGCGATGCGACGTCCGATGCGGCGCAGGATTCCGCGCCAGTGACGGAAGAAACCGCACAAGTGGCGGATGAAACTGCAACCGAAACACCTGAAACCCCTGTTGACGAGCCAGCCAGCGACACTGAGACGCCTGAAGTCCAGCCTGCCGACACACAGGCCGTAACTCCTGTTGCGCCTGTTCTGGACCAAATATTCGTCGAAAAGGACGGAAACACTCTCTTGTCCGGCAGCGCCGACCCCGGCTCGGATGTCGACGTGGTGCTGGATGGGGAAACTGTGCACAGCTTTACCGTGGACGAAACGGGCCAGTTCGCCGTGTTTCTTTTGATCCCTTTTGCCGAAACCGCCCGGGGGCTGGTTCTGGAATCGCGGGGCGGAGATCAGCCGGTCCGTTCGGATGACTACCTGATCGCAGCATTGCCCGCGCCTGAACCAGACGCCGCACCAGTTGAAACTGCCGAAGCGACGGCTGTCGAAGAGGCCGAGCCTCAGACTTCTGAAGCCGAACCTGCGGAACCGGAAGTTGCCAGTGCAGTGCCTACAGAGGACACTGAAGAGGCTCCGACCCAGGAACAAGCTGAGAGTACCGCGGAACCTGCGGATACAGCCGAGCCCGAACAGGACCGGCAGGTCGCTATTCTGCGCTCGGGCGAAGAAGGCGTCGAACTTGTGCAACCTCCTGCCGTGCAAACCATACCGGCCGAGCAAGTGGAGTTGGACACGATCGGTTATTCGGACGACGGCGATGTCGAACTGACGGGGCGGGTACAGGAAGGGTCGGCTGTCCGCCTTTATCTGAACAACCGCCTGGTAGCCGATGTGTCACCAGCAGAGGACGGTAAGTGGCGCGGTGAGCTCGAAGGTATTGACCCCGGTGTATACACACTGCGCGTTGATGAGGTTGCCACCGACGGGACCGTCGTCAGCCGACTGGAAACGCCGTTCAAACGCGAGCCTGTCGAGTCTCTGCGTATCACCGAAGAGGCAACTGATGATGCTGAGACGCCCGTCGAACCCCCAGCTATCAAGGCGGTTACTGTGCAAAAGGGCGATACGCTCTGGGCCATTTCCCGTGAACGGTTTGGTGATGGTATCCTGTACGTCAAGCTGTTCGAAGCCAATCGGGATTCGATCCGTGACCCAGACTTGATCTATCCGGGACAGATTTTCACTATTCCCGAATGAAAATGTTGCCTCTGGCCCAACAGGGTCGGGGGCCTATCTCTGACCGCAGTTAAGGTACGTGATGAGGCGAACAACCCCGATGCATTCTGATGACATGCCTGAACCGGACGAGCGCCGTTCGGGCTGGCGAACCATTCGCAAAGTCGCGCCATACCTTTGGCCCGACGACGAGCCATGGGTTAAACGCCGTGTGGTGTTGGCCATGGTCATGCTGGTTCTGGCCAAGCTGATCGCCGTCTATACACCGATCCTGTACAAAGGCGCAGTCGACGGGCTGGCGGGTGAGGGCGTGCCGCCGCTGGCGCTGGGTGCCGTCGGGCTGACAGTGGCTTACGGCGTTGCGCGGATGATGACGGTTGGATTTCAGCAGCTGCGCGATGCCCTCTTTGCGCCGGTCGGTCAACGGGCGCTGCGCGCGCTGGCGCTCGAAACCTTTCAGCACATCCACCAGCTGTCGATGCGGTACCACGTATCCCGACGCACTGGCGGTCTGAGCCGGATTATCGAGCGTGGAGTTAAAGGCGTGGAATTCCTGTTGCGATTCATGCTGTTTTCCATTGGGCCGCTGATCCTGGAGCTGTTGCTGGTTGCGATTATCCTGATGTGGTTGTTCGACGTCTGGTACCTGGTCGTCGTAGCCGTGACCATCGCGCTCTATATCTGGTTTACCTTTGCGGTAACCGAATGGCGCGTGAAGCTGCGGCGCGAAATGAACGATCAGGACACTGAAGCCAATCAACGTGCCATCGACAGCTTGCTGAACTTCGAAACTGTCAAATATTTCAACGCGGAAAAGCGCGAAGCTGAACGGTATGACGTGTCGATGAAAGCCTATGCTGGGGCGGCGTTGAAAACGGCGTATTCGCTGGCTTTCCTGAACTTTGGCCAGTCCATGCTGATCACCGCCGGGTTGGTTGGCGTAATGGTTCTGGCTGCTTTCGGGGTGCAGAATGGGTCGTTGACTGTGGGTGATTTTGTTATGGTCAATGCCTACATGATCCAAATCACCGTGCCGTTGAACTTTCTGGGGACGGTCTACCGTGAAATCCGCCAATCTCTGGTGGATATGGGGCAGATGTTCGACCTTCTTGGTCAGCCTGCGGAGGTCACCGACAAGCCGGGCTCTCCGGACCTGAGCATCAACGGAGGCGAAGTCACGCTGGAAGATGTCCGCTTTGGATATGAGGCGGACCGAGAGATCCTTAAAGGCGTATCCCTGACTGTACCGGCGGGGCAAACTGTTGCCATTGTCGGCGCGACAGGGTCGGGGAAGTCAACCATAGGGCGGCTGTTGTTCCGGTTCTACGACGTGACGGGTGGCGCGTTGAAAATCGACGGGCAGGACGTGCGGGACGTGGCCCAGACCAGCCTGCACGCCTCAATCGGTGTGGTACCGCAGGATACGGTGCTGTTCAATGACACGATCCGCTATAATATCGCTTACGGCCGCGACGGAGCCTCGCAGGCCGATGTGGAAGCTGCCGCTAAGGCGGCCCAAATCCACGATTTTATCTCGTCGCTGCCCGAAGGTTATGAGACCACGGTGGGCGAACGTGGGCTGAAGTTGTCCGGGGGCGAGAAACAGCGCGTAGGCATCGCGCGCACCCTATTGAAGAACCCTCCGATCCTGCTGTTGGACGAGGCGACTTCGGCGTTGGACACGGATACGGAGCAGGACATCAAGGATGCACTGGCCCGTGCCGGCGAGGGGCGGACGGTGATCACGATTGCCCACCGTCTCAGCACTATTGCCGAGGCCGATCAGATTGTCGTTCTGGAACGTGGCGAAATCATCGAACAAGGCACACATGATGAGTTGCTGTTGCGCGAGGGCCGGTACGCACAGCTATGGAGTCGCCAGCAGGCTGACGCTCAGGCGGCCTGATTCAATCCTGCATTTGTGCTATGATCGGACGCGGATCAGCGGAGGATTTTTTATGCGCGGATCATTGCAAAGGAAACTTACGCAGGCTTTTACAGCCCTGCTACTTAGCTCGGGTCTGGCAGCAGCGGACCCGATCGAAGGCGTCTGGAAAACTGAACCTGATCGCAAGAACCTGATCTCTCATATCAAGATCGCTGCCTGTGGCGACAAGTTCTGTGGACAGATACTCTCGGCCTATGACGCGTCAGGCAAGGAAGTGCAGACGCCAAACATCGGCAAGAAGTTGTTCTGGGATGTGACCAGCGAAGGCGGGGGGAAATATGGCGGCGGTGACTTCTGGGTTCCAATGATCAATGTCGATGTTTCGCCCCAAATGACATTGTCCGGGAATTCTCTCTCCGTACGAGGGTGCGAGCATGTTGTGTGTGCGCATCAGACCTGGACACGCCTGAAACCCTGAGGTTCGGGTTTTCCCGCAACGCGCCGTGTCTCAGGGTGATTTCCGACCAATTATCTGAATCTCTGTCTTAATAAAATTCAAGTTGACCAAACCCAATGGTCGCATATTACCGAAGAACGCTAACCCCAGCACGCAGTCCGCGTGACATGAGGCACGAGTACAAGGGAAAACCTGATGAAGAAATTTTTTGCGGCACCGATGATCGGTGCATTACTTCTGGCGTCCGCGGCCCAGGCCGAAGATCTGGCGTTTTTGCTGGCGAATGAAAGCAGCGCGGACCTGGTGGGGTTCAACGTTTCGCCTGCTTCTTCGGACCAGTGGGAAGAAAACCTGCTGCAGGGCGACTACATTGCACCGGGATACGAGATCGATGTTCTGATCGCGGATGGGCAAACGACCTGCATCTACGACATCCGAGGGGAGTTTTCTGACGGATCGACAGCTGAAGACTACAGTTTGGATCTGTGCGAACTCGGCGAGTACGTATTCGCAGATTGATCCCAATCCTTTTATTGGAAATGGCGAGCCCTCAGGGCTCGCCATTTTTTTATTCCGCAGCCTTTAACGGATGCGAGGGGGGATCAGAAGGAGGATCGAGCTGTTCCCGATCCGTCCGGTCCTTACCAGTCGGCACCTCGTCGCCATCCCACAGGATTTCCGTGGTTTGCATGTCGCGGGCAGACCTGCCGATTGCCATGTCTTGCGCGATCTTGCTGGCCCGGCCCGCTGTCACGCGTGCCAGCAGTTTGCCCAGCCAGATGGCATAAGTGGTCACCCAAACGCGCAGCGCCAGGAACGACGGCGTCACGATCAGCGTCAGCACGGTGGCAATGCCCAGACCAAATACAACCGCGGTCGCAAGCTGCTTCCACCACAGCGCGGTGGGGCTGTCGATGGAGTAACCGCCGTTGATGAAGTCCAGTGACAGTCCGAACATCATTGGGGTCAGACCCGCCATAGTGGTCAGCGTGGTCAGCAGAACTGGCCGGATGCGCGATTCAGCCGTGCGTATGATCGCTTCTATCCGGGGCATGTAGGTGCTGTATTCCTGGTAGGTATCGATCAGAACAATGTTGTTGTTCACCACGATCCCCGCCAGCGCCACGATGCCGGTACCGGTCATGATGATCGAGAACGGCTGTTGCATGACCATCATCCCGATCAACACCCCGGTCGTGGAAAGCACGACGGCCAGTAGAACCAGAACCGAGTTGTAGAACGAGTTGAACTGCGCCAGCAGGATCACGAACATCAGGCCCAACGCACCCATGAATGCGTTAACCAGGAAGGCACCGGATTCTTCCTGATCCTCCTGATCGCCTGTCCATTCCCAGCTGATGGTGTTGCCAAAGGGATCGCTTTGCAACCATTCTGTCAGCACGGCGATCCGCTCATTTGGGTTGATAAGCGCGAACCGGGCGTCGCCGCTGTCAATGACCGACTGCAGGGCGCCCAGGTTTTCGGCCTCGGTCAGTTGGAACAGCTCATAGTCCTGGCCATCCGCGCTGGTCACAACAGGACCCGTAGCAGTTAAGCCCTCGGCCACTTCACGTACAACAGCCAGTCGCTGTTCGCTGCCATCCGGACCGTCGATCACAACCTTGTTCAACCCGGGTTCAACATCCGCCTTAACATCATAGTAGCGTTGCTGATTCACGCGGTTGATCTCGGCAAGTTTGGGAACCGGCTGACGGCTGACAAAGTTCGACAACGGAACCAACCCGTCCGGCGTGCGCACCTTGAGCGTGTCCAACGTGGACAGAACCCGGTCATTCTCAGGCAGTCGAACGCGGATTTCGATCTCTTCATCCGTGGTGTCCGGACGCATCTCGCCCAGCAGAATGCCGCGCGTGACCAACTGGACCATGGCGCCGACCGTTGCCACATCTGCGCCAAAGCGGCCTGCCTTGGCGACGTCAACGTCGATCTGCCAGTCGATGCCTGGAAGGGGCAGGGTGTCTTCGATCTTGATCAGGCCGGGCGTTTGCTCGAACGCTTCACGTGCCGCGGCCGTGGCAGTGTTCAGTTCTTCCCAACCTTCACCTTTGATCCTCAGATGCACCGGCTTGGCCGAAGCGGGGCCCTGCTCCAAAGGCAAGATTTCGACCACGATACCGGGCAGCTTGGCCAGTTCCGAGTTCAGCTGATCGATCACGAAGTCGCCGTCATAGTCCGGCGCCACGACGTGCCGGTCGAATAGCCCGCCAAAAACCGGTTCCGAGATGTTCGGGCGATCTTCCCATGGGATGATTTCGAACTGGACACGACCCACGGTATCGGCCGGAGCCTGTGCACCGCCGTTATTCTGGTTCAGACCGCCTTCGCCGGCAAACGAGAACACGTTGATCACAGCAGGATGTTCAGCGATCACCTGTTCAGCCGCCAGAACCATCTGGTCCTTCTCGGCCAAAGAAATGTTTCCGCGGGCACGGACATAGGCAGTGGCTTGTTCCGGTTCGCTTTCAACGAAGAACTCGACGCCCCGGTTGTTTTCGCCATAGGCCGTCATGACCGTGAACACGGCAAAGCCAACCGCTACAAGAGAAACGATCGGCATTATCGGATTGCCGACGAGGAACTTGATGACGTAGCCGAAGGGCGTGTGTTCCTTGGCTGTGTGCACGCGTTCTTCGACATGACGTTCAATCTTGGCGGCGCTCAGGGTCACCGATCCGGCGAAGGCACCGAAGAGGAACAGCAGAGCACCGGCGAGCGAACCTCCGGGCAACAGATAATCCGGATTGAGTGTCTGCATCGCGCCAAGAAAGATCATGTACAATGATGGTGGCACCATGATCGCGCGGACCCACCAAGGCGTGCGCGCACGTAGCCAGACCGATGTATGCTCAAAAACCCGGCTGAGACGCCCGGATACACCACCCATGACGGGCAGGTAAATCAAGGCAACGATCAGCGAGGCTGAAAGAACAAAGATCAGGGTAACCGGCAGCATACCCATGAACTCACCCGGTACGCCGGGCCAGAACAGCATGGGCAGGAAGGCACAGAGCGTCGTCGCCGTAGACGACACGATAGGCCAGAACATCCGCTGCGCCGCCTCGACATAGGCGTGCATCGGGCCGACACCCTCTTTGATGCGTTTATCCGCGTATTCCACCACAACGATGGCACCGTCAACCAACATCCCAACGGCCAGAATCAGACCGAACATTACGATGTTCGAAATGCTGACGCCCATCACGGCGAGGAAGGCGAAACACAGCAGGAATGAGGTCGGAATCGCGAAACCAACCAGCAGTGCGGCCCGGGTGCCCAACGAGGCCAGAACCACGAT
Source organism: Ruegeria sp. HKCCD6426 (assembly GCF_057221115.1). Classification (NCBI taxonomy): domain Bacteria; kingdom Pseudomonadati; phylum Pseudomonadota; class Alphaproteobacteria; order Rhodobacterales; family Roseobacteraceae; genus Ruegeria; species Ruegeria sp. HKCCD6426. The sequence goes on from NZ_JBWVBF010000001.1 coordinate 669,082, forward strand.
CATCACCAACGCGATGGCTGTCAGAACCGAGCCTTCCAACTGGCTGACCATTGAGCCCACGATGCGGCTCTGGTCGTTCGAAGTGCCGACATCGACTGCGGCCTGCATCTCGGGCGGCCACTTGGTCTGAGCGGTTGCGACGGTTTCCTTAACCAGCGCAACGGTGTCGATAAGGTTAAAACCTTTGCGCTTGACCACCTGCAAAGCCACTGTCGGTTCGCCATCAAAGCGTGCAGTGCCCTCGCGGTCTTCGAATGTGTAATTGATCTGCGCCAGCTCACCCAGTGTTACCACCCGGTCGCCATTGACCTTAATCGGCAAGCCATAGACATCCTGTGCGGTCTTGAAGGATGAGGGGATCTTGACCGAGAATGTGCCTTGCGCTGTTTCCACCTCACCTGCAGCGATCAGTTGGTTGTTGTTTCTAACCACATTGATCAGTTCGTCAGCGGTGACGTTGTAGGCTTCAAGCCGAAGCGGGTCGATCACGACCTCGAGCATCTCGTCGCGGTTTCCGGCAATCCCGGCCTCGAGCACCGCGTCCAGCGCTTCAAGCTCGTCCTGCAAATCCTTGGCAATGCGCGCCATAGTGCGTTCGGGCACGGCGCCGGTCAGGTTGACGATGACGATGGGGAATTCCGAGAAATTGATTTCGGTCAGCGTATATTGCTCGGCCCCGTCCGGAAAATCGGCCTGAGCAGTGTTCATTGCATCGCGCACGTCCGCAGTGATGGCCGTTTTGTCCCAGCCAAAATCGAATTCCAGCGCGATCCCCGCATAGCCCTCGGCAGCGGTGGCGGTCATTTCTTTGAGACCGTCCAGATCCGCCAGTTCTGTCTCCATCGGCTTGATCAGCAGGTTCTCACTGTCTTCTGCTGAAATGCCGGGGAATTGAACCGATACGAACAGGGCCGGGATCTCAATATCCGGTTCGCCTTCTTTGGGCAGGTTCACATAGGCGAACCCGCCAACAATCAGCGAAATCGCGATAAACGCAAGGACCATTCGGGCCCGGCCAGCGGCCCAGCTGACAATACCCGTCATTGCGACGCTTCCTGATACGTGGGCGCAACTGTGACGCCACTTGTTACGAATTCCTGACCGACAACGATGACATCAGCCGTTTCCGGCAAACCGCCAACCCAGACGCCTTCTACCGTGTCACGCAGCAGTTGGATCGGCATGAAATCGACCACATTCCCGGTGCTGACAGTACGAACGCCCAACTTACCTTCATTGTTAAGGGTCAAGGCGGATTGTGGCAGCAGATGAGCCTTCACACCTTCGGCAGCGATCTGAATGTTCGCAGTCTGACCGTCCCGGATCAGCAGTTCAGGGTTTGGAACAGTGATCTCGACTTCGAAAGTGCGGGTGGTTTCATCGGCCGAGCGGCTGAGGAACGTAACGCGCCCCTCGACCTGCAATCCGGTCACCAATTGCGCCGACGCCATCGACCCGACGATGATCCGGTTCACTTCTGTTTCCGGAACAAATCCTACCAGCTTGATCGGGTTCAGCTGAATGACCGTTGCACAGAGCGATCCGGGCTGCATAAGGCTGCCCAGCTCGGCCGCGTCACTTTCCAGAAGGCCTTTGAATGGCGCTTCGATTGTCAATCGGTCCATTTCCCGCTGGGCAGCTGCAACCGCGGCCTGAGCGGCCTCGATCCCGGCTTGTGTGGCTTCCAGTCCGGCTTCGGCGGATTTGATCCCGGCTTCCGCCGTGCTCATCTCGGCCTCGCTGGATATCCGGCGGGTTTCCGATCCGAATCCGGTTTCCGACAGTTTCCGCGCAGCTTTCAGATTGATTTCGGCCTCGGCCAACCGGGCATGAGATTCGAGCAGTCGGGCCTCGGCCTCGGGCACGCGGCTTTCTGCTTCGAGCAGGGCCGCCTTTGCCTCAGCTAAGCTTGCGGGGCGGGTGCCCGGATCAAGCTCGCACAATAGATCACCCGCTTCGACGAATGTACCTTTGCGTTTGGGTTCCGACAAAACGGTCGATACCGTCTCGGCCAGCACTTCGACCTGCCGGTTCGCTTTGGTCTGACCGCGTAGCTGTACAGCGCTGCCTATTTCGCGCGCGGTCGAACGAAGGGCCACCACACCAATGGCGCTGGGCGCCTGCGTGGATGAGGCGTCAACGGCCTCGGTTGATGTCTCGGCCTGATCGTCGCCACGACCGGCAAATGCAAATAACGCGTCGCGTTCGAACACGAGAAAAAACAATGCAATGATAACCAATACGGCGTTGACAATTGAAATCAAACGCATGTGGTGCCTTTCCAGATATTACGGCCAACCTGACATTGGCATGTGAGCCTTGAAATGGGGTCAGGTTTCCGACTTGTCCATACTAAACTGAATAGTTCGGTTTACTTTTTTTGGCAAGAGCTGCGCCTGTCAGGGCAAATGTGTAAATTCGGGCACTTGGCTTGCCGGAGGCGGCGCGGTATGACATGGCGCTAGAAAGCCAGATACTTAGCCTGGGGGCAGGGATGAGCGACGCCGACAGTTTCATTGAAGAAGTCACCGAAGAGGTGCGCCGCGACCGCATGTATCTGCTGCTGCGCCGTTGGGGCTGGGTCGGCGTTGTCGCTGTAATTGCCATTGTGGGTGGTGCTGCGTTCAACGAATACCGCAAGGCACGCGACGCCGCGCAAGCCGAGGCGCTGGGAGATGCGATTCTATCTTCGCTGGCAGAAAACGACTCTGCTGAACGGGCCGCCAGCTTAGAGGCCGTCGCAACGCTGTCGCCCGGTGGTGAAGCTGTTCTGAATATGCTGCTGTCGGCTTCGCAGATCGAGGCCGGGTCGCAAGAGGAGGCAGTGAGCAGCCTGAACGCTATCGCCACGCAAGGCGATTTGCCGGAGATCTACCGCGCGATTGCTAGCTTCAAGGCGTTGCTGCTGCAAACCGATACGCTGCCGGCCGCGGATCGTCGTCAACAGTTCGAAGCATTGGCCATACCCGGCGCGCCCTTGCGGTTGCTCGCCGAAGAGCAGCTGGCGTTGATCGACGTGGCCGAGGGCGAAACGCAGGCGGCGCTGGATCGGTTGCAGGCTTTGCGACAGGACGCGGAGGCGGGCGTTGATCTGCAGCAACGCGCCGCGCAATTGATCATCGCGTTGGGTGGCAAGCCCGAACCGGTCGCGGGACAGCAAGGCTGATCCGGCGGCAGCAACAGGGAAAAAAGACAGGCGAGTGCGAATAATTATGGTAACAAGACTTTTCTCACGCTTCGGGATGCCCGCTGCTGCGATCGCCTTTACAACGCTGAGTGCCTGTGAGGAACCCGAAGTTATTCTGCCTGGCGCGCGTGAAGACATTCGTGCCGTTGAAGATAATGAACTCGTGGAAACGCGTGGGGCCAAGCCGATCAGCTTGCCAGCGCAAACGCGGAATGCCAATTGGTCACAGAGTCCCGGAACACCTGCGTTCCGCACGACGCACGCGGCGCTCGGCGCTGCGCCGCAACGGATCTGGTCAACACCGATTGGCGCTGGGGATTCGCGTAAACAGCGGATCACAGCCGAACCCGTTATCGCAGGCGGCCTGATTTATACGCTGGATTCTGGTGCGACGGTCACAGCTGTCACGCAACAGGGGCAAGTTGCGTGGAGCACCGGTCTGATCCCACCGACCGAGAAAGACAACCAGGCGACAGGAGGGGGCCTCGCTTATGCAGATGGGGTCCTTTATGTCTCGTCCGGGTTTGGACGCCTGACAGCGCTGGATGCAACGACAGGTGCACAACGCTGGCAAAAACGGTTGAATGCGACAGGCAGCGGCGCGCCAATGGTCAGCAACGGCCTTCTCTATCTGGTGTCCGGGGACGAAACCGGCTGGGCGGTCAACACCAAGGACGGGCGCATCGCGTGGCAGATCGAAGGCACACCCAGTGTTGGTAACGTATTGGGCGCTCCGGCTCCGGTTCTGGCCTCAGATCTCGCGGTTTTTGCTTTTGGATCGGGCGATATCGCGGCCACGTTCCGCAAAGGTGGCATCCGGCGTTGGAACGCATCGGTTGCGGGTGGTCGCCGCGGTCGCGCGGCCGCTCAAGTCGTTGACGTAACCGGCGGGCCGATGGTGGTGGGTAGCTCGATCTATATCGGCAACCACTCCGGTCGCACAGTTGCCTTTGACGCAAGTTCTGGCGAGCGGAACTGGACAGCTGCCGAAGGTGCAGTGGACATGGTTTGGGTCGTGGGAAACAGCGTGTTTCTAATCAGTGACCGCAACCAGCTGGTGCGCCTGAATGCGGCGGACGGCTCGATCGTCTGGACACAGGACCTGCCGGGGTTCGTCAAGGACAAGCCGGGTCGACGGGGCGCGATCTATGCCCATTACGGTCCGATCCTGGCTGGCGGGCGAATTGTCGTAGCCTCGAACGACGGTTACCTGCGCTTCTTCAACCCAGTTGATGGCGCGCTTGTCTATCAGGCAGAAGTACCCGGTGGAGCTACCACCACGCCCGTCGTGGCCGGGCAGACACTGTACGTTGTCTCGACCAAGGGTGATCTACACGCTTTCCGTTGACGACGAGATGCGCTAAATGGCGCGTCTGAGTCTTGAAAGTTGAGTATCATGTCGCTGACCCTCGCCATCGTGGGGCGCCCGAATGTGGGCAAATCCACTCTGTTCAACCGCCTTGTGGGCAAACGTCTGGCATTGGTCGACGACCAGCCCGGCGTGACGCGCGATTTACGCGAAGGCGAAGGGCGTCTGGGCGATCTGCGATTTACCGTGATCGACACTGCGGGGCTTGAGGACGCAACCGATGACAGCCTGCAAGGCCGAATGCGGCGCCTGACCGAGCGCGCGGTGGACATGGCCGACGTATGCCTGTTTATGATCGACGCCCGCGTAGGTCTTACACCGACCGATGAGATGTTCGCCGAAATTCTGCGCAAGCGGTCCAAACATGTGATTCTGGCTGCCAATAAAGCCGAAGGCAATGCAGCGGATGCAGGTGTGCTCGAGGCTTACAACCTGGGTCTTGGGGAGCCGGTACGCCTGTCTGGCGAACATGGCGAGGGGATGACGGACCTCTATTCGCAACTGATGCCTCTGGCCGATGCTGCTGAAGAGCAGGCGGTTGATAATACGCCGGAAACAGATATCGAACTGGACGAAGACGGCGAGGGCGAAACGCCGTTGATATCGGACGCAAAGCCATTGCAGGTTGCCGTCGTCGGACGCCCGAACGCGGGAAAATCCACGCTCATCAACCAGATCATGGGCGAAGACCGGCTGTTGACTGGTCCCGAAGCAGGGATCACCCGCGATGCCATTAGCCTGCGGGTTGATTGGGCGGATCCGGACGGGGAAAGCACGCCAATGCGTATCTTTGATACGGCGGGTATGCGTAAAAAAGCCAAGGTGCAGGAAAAGCTCGAAAAGCTCTCGGTGTCGGACGGGCTGCGTGCCGTCAAATTTGCCGAGGTCGTCGTCGTACTGTTGGATGCAGAGATTCCTTTCGAGCAACAAGACTTGCGCATCGCAGATTTGGCTGAACGTGAGGGTCGCGCCGTAGTCGTCGCCGTAAATAAATGGGACGTCGAAGAGAATAAGCAGGAGAAACTGCGCGATCTCAAAGAATCATTCGAGCGTCTGTTGCCTCAATTGCGTGGCGCGCCGTTGGTCACAGTTTCAGCAAAAACAGGTCGGGGGCTAGAGCGTCTGAGGGCTGCGATTCTGCGGGCCCATGACGTCTGGAACCGTCGCGTGCCGACCGCAGCGCTGAACCGTTGGCTCACCGCCATGCTGGAACAGCACCCGCCTCCAGCCCCTCAGGGCCGCCGGATCAAGCTGCGCTATATGACACAGGCCAAGACCCGACCGCCGGGCTTCGTGGTTATGTGCTCACACCCCGACAAGATGCCGGCCAGCTACTCGCGGTATTTGGTCAATGGTTTGCGCGAGGATTTTGATATGCCCGGTACACCGATCCGGCTGACTTTGCGCGGGCAGGGCGACAAGAACCCGTATAAAGGACGCCGCAAGAAAAACGCCGGCGCACTGGCCAAACATCTCAAGGGCAAGGCGTAACTGCGCTAATTTTCAGCATTTTAGCCGCAGGGGCGTGACAGACCCCCGGCATCGCGTTAGCATTCATGTGTGTGCATTTGTTATGCGCGCGCCGCTTGTTTGCGACCAGTGCGCGCTTCAATTAAAATTGGATTTGGACCAAGCCATCGTGGAGAGAGGCCTGGATGGACCTGAGAGACTATACAAGACAATACGCTGTTCAGGATAACAGGCTGGCAGCGCTGAGTTATTTTGGAACGTTTGCGGTGTATTTCACCTCGCTTGCCTTGGCGATTATTTATGTCGATCGCTGGTACATCATGGTACCTGCCGGCGTGGTTTTCGCCTTTTCCGCTGTACGCCTTTATGTTCTGCAACACGATTGCGGTCACCACTCTCTGTTCGAGACGCGCCAGCAAAACGAATGGGCTGGGCACGGGTTGTCGCCTTTCACCTTTGCGCCGTTCGAAGTGATGAAGCAAAACCATAACCTGCACCATTCGGGTATCGGGAATCTGGAACACCGCGAAACAGGTGAAATCCATACAATGACACTACGCGAATGGAACGCGGCGGATTGGAAAACGCGTTTGTTCTACAGGCTTTATCGCAACCCATTCATCCTGGTCCCGGCGGGGGCGTTGTTTACCTATTTCATCCGTTACCGCTGGCCGAAAAACACGGTTAGGTTCGGGGTAAAGGGGGTATTGCTGCACAACTTGTCCATCGTGATCTTTTTGGGGCTGCTGTTTCTGATCGCAGGAACCACGGGCATTCTGGTCTGGCTGGTGTTTTCCCTTCTGGGCGGAATGCTGGGAGTGTTCCTCGTCTATTTGCAGCACAATTTCGAGGACACCTACTGGGACCGGCGTCCGGAGCTGGACCCGAAACTGGCGGCATTGCAGGGCTCGTCCGCGCTGGATTTCGGCTGGTGGTTCGATAACGCTGTGGCGTGCATCACGTTGCACGACATCCATCACTTCAACGCGCGCATTCCGTCCTACCGGCTGCGTGCATGCCACTATAATCTGCCGCCTGAATACACTCCGCGCCGGATCAAATTCCCCGAGGCCGTGGCGGCTTTGAACCTCAAGCTTTGGGATGAAGACACGAAACGTCTTGTTCCCTTCCCAAAAAAGACGTCGGATCAGCAACTGGCCCGTAGCGGCTGAAGTGACGCAAGCCCGGCGGCTGTACGTTCTTGTGAAAATGAATATGCCACGTACACACGTGGATATGAGGAGACAACGAAAGGACCCGCAATGACCGCAGTAACAAACGTGCGCGGCGTAGGAAAAGCGCTGGCACAGGCATTGAGCGCAATTGGCTACAAAACTGCTGAAGATCTGGCCAAAGCGAAGCCCGAGGAACTGGTCAATGTCCCTCGCATCGGTGCCGCAAGAGCTTCTTCTCTGATCGCGGCGGCACAAGAGGCCGCGGGTGCAAAGCCTGTGGTCAAGCCAGCCACACGGCGCGCGCCCGCTCGCAAACCGGCTACGCGAAAACCAGCAGCCCGTCGAACAGCTTCACGGAAAACGGCAGCGGCGCAAAAGGCCGAGGCTGAACGCAAAGCGGCAGAAGAACGCGCGGCGGCTGAACTGGCAGCCGCCGAAGCCAAAGCCAAGAAAAAGGCGAAAGCCAAGGCCAAAGCCGAGAAGGCCGCCAAAAAGAAGTCGGAGATGGAAGCCGCCTTCAAGAAAGCCAAGGAAAAGATCAAAGAAAAGTCCAAGAAAGATAAGAAGGACAAGAAGTCGAAGAAGGACGAGAAAAAGAAAACGGACAAAAAGAAGTCGCACGGTAAGAAAGACAAGAAAAAAGCGAAGAAGTAATCCTTCTTCGCCTCGTTCGGTAAAGGCCGGCGCCCTTACGGGCCGCCGGTTTTTATTGTGCCAGGGTTCCGTCCAGCTGCAGCGTCAGCTTGCCGCCCAGATAGGGGGACAGAACTTTGGGCAAGGTAACCGTGCCATCCGAGTTCTGACCGTTCTCCAGCACAGCAATCAGGCAGCGCCCAACCGCCAACCCCGAGCCGTTCAGTGTGTGAACATATTCCGGCTTGCCGCCAGCCTCGGGACGGAAACGAGCGTTCATACGGCGGGCCTGAAAATCACCGGTGGTCGAGACCGAGCTGATCTCGCGATAGGTGTTTTGTCCAGGCAGCCACGCCTCGATATCGAAGGTCCTGCGCGCGCCGAATCCCATGTCGCCAGTGCACAGAACAACGGTGCGATAGGGGATACCCATCTGTTCCAGCAGATCCTCGGCACAGCGCAGCATGCGCTTTTGTTCATCGTCGGATTTGTCTGGATGGGTAACCGACACCATCTCGACCTTTTCGAACTGATGCTGACGCAGCATTCCGGCCGTGTCTTTGCCCGCGCTGCCGGCCTCAGACCTGAAACAGACCGTGTGTGCGGTCTTACGGATGGGCAGGGCAGCTTCGTCCAGAATGTCACCTGCCACCGAATAGGTCAGCGTGACCTCGGAGGTCGGGATCAGCCACCACCCATTCGTTGTTTGATAGCTATCATCGCCGAACTTCGGCAACTTGTCGGTGCCATACATCGCCTCATCGCGGACCAGCACGGGTGTCTGGGTTTCAGTCAGCCCGTTCTTATCGATGTGCGTGTCGAGCATGAATTGCGCCAGCGCACGGTGAATGCGGGCGACGCCTTTGGACAGGTTCACAAAGCGGCTGCCGCTGGTCTTGGCAGCGGTTTCGAAATCCATGGCCGCTGCGACGGCTGGGATGTCGTAGTGCTCTTTCGGGGTAAAATCGAACTCGCGCGGTGTGCCCCAGCGATTGACCTCGACATTGTCATCTTCGTCTGCGCCCTGAGGAACATCATCGGCGGGAAGGTTGGCAATGCGAGCCAGCTGATCGGTTAGCAGAGCGTCCAGATCCTTGGCTTCGGTTTGCATCCGAGCTACTTCGGCCTTTTTCTCGGCCACCAGTGCGCGCAGACGTTCGAACTCGGCCTCGTCGCCGCGCCCTTTGGCGGCACCGACTTCTTTCGACGCTTTGTTCTGTTCAGCTTGCGCAGTTTCAGCGGCAAGAATTTTGGCGCGACGGCTTTCGTCCAGCCGCAGAAGATCTGACGACACCGGCGCGTCCCCACGGCGCGCAAGGGCGGCGTCGAAGGCATCGGGGTTTTCGCGAATGGCGCGGATGTCGTGCATGTCTCAGATCCTTAAATGCGGGAATCACTAAATCCGCTTATGCACCATCTGGCGGGCAGGGTGTAGCTGCAGGATACGCAAAATATGCTTACTTCCCGGCATCCTCGCCGGAGTTGTGCGCCAAGTGGCCATCCCATGCCTCAGAGGGGATTTTCGGCTCGGGCGGGTCCGCCATGTAGGATGGGGTCATGATCTGAACATTGTTCTCGTTAAACACAGCGACGATATTGCGATGCAGATCTGACCGGATCTTAGGAATGATGCTGCCGCGGGTTGTGTAGCCGTTGATCTGATAGTTGATCGCGTAATCTGCCAGCGCGGTCCAAAGAACGAAGGGTTCCGGCTTGTTCTTGATCCCCTTTGTCCGACAAGCTGCTTCGATCAGCATTGCCTCAACTTTCTCGGGCGGTTCTTCGTAACCGATCCCCACCGTGGTGTGGAGTAAAAGCCCGCTTCCATCCGTCTTCTTCGAGAAATTGATAACGTCAGAGTTCATCAGCTGTGCGTTGGGTATCGAGATGAGTTCATTCTTGATGGATTTCAGGTGTGTTTCCATCAGCTTGATCTGCACGACGTCACCAATATGATCGCCGATCTGGATTCGATCCCCAATCGAAGTGGATCTGCGGTAGATGACGAAAAGACCGGCCAGCATGTTGCTCACAACGGAGTTCGCACCAAGGGACAGCATCGCGCCCACCAAAATTGTCAGGCCCTGAAACGCGGCGGAGTCCGATCCGGGAATATAGGGTACTGCGAACACCAGTGCGATAAGAATGACTATGACCCGTGCGATATTGAAGGTCGGGTTCACCCAATGTTTTTCAAAGTCGCCCAGATCGAACGTTCCGGCTTCGACTGCGTCAAAGAAAACGCGCATACCCTTGATGACATACATGGTAACCCACGTGATCAAACCCAGCATGATCAGGTTTGGCAGATAGCTGATGATGCCTTTGGCGATTTGCAGGACCGGTTCGGTCAGATAAGTCAGCAAAATCTGGGCAAAATACCGAGTTTCGGCAAAAGCCAGTAGGATGAAGGACAGGTAATAATAAAACCCTAGAAAGAAGATGGTTAGCAGAAAAAAATTCAGACCGTAGCGGATCAGTGCGGCCATTGCCTCGGCCTGTACAGTTTCGGCCGTAGCGGTTTCGACGTCTTTCAGATACCGCCGAACGAACCGCAAGGTACGCCGTCTGATCCGGCGATGCAGCCATAGGATCACTACGACAAACAAGGCAAATGCAAGCGTCCAACCGGCTGCTTCAATCGCGCCGGACACGCGCGCCTTGTCGGTTCGGTTGGCGCGGTAGGCTTCAATGGATTCCTTGATTGCATTGCCGTGCAACAAACTCAGAACGCTGAGTTCCATTTGGTCCAACTCGGAGTCTGCGTCCGTCACGATCGAGATTCTGGTGCCGTCAGCCAGAATCCGAATTCCAAACTCGGTCTCTTCAAAGGTTATTACTACGGTCTTGGCATCAGAGGCTTCGGCGACTTCAATGATCTTGTTCTGCACATCCTCTGCGCGCTCGGGGGCGGGCAGGGCGCTAGAGCCGCGGAGCTGGAACAGGGTTTCCCCATCCACAATAACCGGGGCCATGAATTCATCCGATTCCTCAGCTTCGGGTTCAGCGATGACAGGGGGCGCTTCTTGTGCCGAAACCGGACTGACAAGCCATAACCCCAACGCCAGCGAAGCCAGGAAATAAGACAGCAAAAGGAAAGGCTTGAATGGTTTTAGCATTTGTCCCCCTATGCAGTGACTATACTCAACTTGACTGATGTGCCTAGGACATATCTGCAACGGTTTGCCTGATCCTGCAGGGCCGCAAGGACGCCGCCGCACATTGCGGTGCCGCCTTTGCTTGCAAACGTCTGGTTCAAGGCATAGGTTCCCGCCAAATTTGCGGAGAGCCCTCCGCAACACCAGAACAAAGGAATATCCCATGGAAGGTGGCGCAATCGCCCAGTTTCTCCCGCTGATCCTGATTTTCGCAATCATGTATTTCCTGCTGATCCGACCGCAGCAAAAGAAAATGAAGGAACACAAGGCCATGGTCGACGCGCTGCGTCGTGGAGATCAGGTCGTCACGCAGGGTGGTTTGATCGGCAAGGTCGCCAAGGTCAAAGACGACGGCGAGGTTGAGGTCGAGATTGCAGAGGGCGTCAAGGTGCGCGTTGTTCAGGCAACCATTTCTCAGGTCCTGAACAAGACAGAACCGGCGAAGTAAGTTCGCACTGCAATCCCTTGAAAAGGCAGGGTAATGCTGCAAATTGACACCTGGAAGCGGGTTCTGATCTGGTCGGTCTGTGTGATCGGCCTGCTCATGGCCCTGCCGAATGCGTTTTATACGCGCGTCGAGCAATCGAACGACGCCAAGGCTGCTATCGAGCTTGGTATCGACACCCCCGAAATGCAGGCCGAGGCGGGGCAGTGGCCGAACTGGCTGCCGTCGTCACTGGTTAATCTTGGCCTCGATCTTCGGGGCGGCGCGCATCTTTTGGCCGAAGTTCAGGTCGGCGATGTCTACGAATCCCGGATGGAGGCAATGTGGCCTGAAATTCGCGATGCGCTGCGCGACGAACGGGCGACTGTGGGCACCATCCGCAAGCAACCTTCGGACCCGGATGAGATTCGGATCAAAATCAGCCAACCCGAGGGCATGTCACGCGCGCTGGAAGTCGTGCGTGGTCTGGCCCGTCAGGTACAGACCCTGACCGGCGTTGGCGCAACCGATATCGAGGCGCGGGCTGAAGGCGATACGATCGTCGTGCAACTTTCCGAAGCCGAAAAACTGGCATCGGACGACCGCACCGTACGTCAATCGCTAGAGATCGTCCGCCGCCGGATCGATGAGGTAGGCACGCGCGAACCGACCATTCAGCGCCAAGGCTCCGATCGTATCCTGATCCAGGTGCCGGGCATCGGAAGTGCAGGTGAGCTGAAAGAGATCATCGGCACCACGGCCCAGCTGACCTTCAACCCGGTCGCCGGGCGTGGCACCGACCCGGACGCCGTACCGGGGATAGGTGAAAAAATTGTACCCTCGATCGACGAAAACGGGGTGTTTTACACGATCGAATCCGCCCCCGTCGTGACCGGTGAGGAATTGGTGGACGCGCAACCCTCGTTTGACCAGAACGGTCGCCCGGCGGTCAGTTTCCGGTTCAATACTTCTGGTGCCCGCAAATTCGGTGATTACACGCTGGAAAACATCGGCGCACCTTTTGCCATTGTTCTGGATGACGAAGTGATCTCGGCCCCTGTAATCCAAAGCCATATTCCGGGCGGCTCGGGTATCATCACTGGTAACTTCACTGTCGAGGAAAGCACCAATCTGGCCGTTCTTCTACGTGCAGGTGCCCTGCCTGCGGGGCTGGAATTCCTCGAAGAACGCACCATCGGCCCCGAACTGGGGCAGGACAGTATTGATGCGGGCAAGGTGGCAACCATCGTGGCCTTTGTTGCCGTTTTGACTTTCATGGCACTCAGTTATGGAATGTTCGGTATCTTCGCCAACATTGCGTTGATCATCAATGTGGGCCTGCTGTTTGGTCTGCTGTCGATGATCGGGGCCACGCTGACCCTTCCTGGTATCGCCGGTATCGTTCTGACGGTCGGTATGGCCGTCGATGCAAACGTGCTGATCTTTGAGCGTATCCGAGAAGAACTGAAGTCCGCCAAGGGGCCGGCAAGGGCGATCGAGCTTGGTTATGAAAAGGCATTGTCTGCTATTCTGGATGCCAACGTGACGACCTTCATCACTGCTGTGATCCTGTTTGCGATGGGTAGTGGTCCTGTGCGCGGCTTTGCCATCACTCTGGGCCTGGGCATTCTGACTTCGGTTTTCACTGCGATCTTTGTGACGCGTCTGATAATCGTGATGTGGTTCGAACGCCGCCGACCGAAAATGATCGAGGTTTGACATGAGACTAAAACTCGTACCCGAAAACACCTCGTTCGATTTCTTCAGCCGCTGGAAGATCTGGCTGGGCATTTCCGGTCTGATGATGGTCGTGGCCTTCACGTCCTTCATGCTGCAGGGGCTGAACTTCGGCATCGACTTCCGGGGTGGCACCACAATTCGGACGCAATCCACGCAAGAGATCGATGTCGGCGCGTATCGCGGTGCCATCGCCCCGTTGGAGCTTGGGGACGTGACCATTACCGAGATTTTCGACCCGACCTTTGGTCCGGATGAAAACGTCGCAATGATCCGCATTCAGGCTCAGGAGGGTGCCGAGGCCGTGTCGGCGGCGACAATCGTGGCGGTTGAAGAGGCTCTGACGGTTGCCGCTCCGGATATCGAATTCGTGTCGGTGGAATCAGTAGGCCCCAAGGTTTCGGGTGAATTGATCCAGACAGCCGTCCTTGCCGTGACTTTGGCGATCGGAGCAGTACTGGTCTATATCTGGCTGAGATTCGAATGGCAGTTCGCGTTGGGCGCGGTGGCTGCTTTGGTGCATGACGTGCTTCTGACCATCGGGATCTTTTCCGAGCTGCAGATACGGTTCGATCTTGCCATTATTGCGGCGCTTTTGACTATCGTCGGCTACTCGCTGAACGACACCGTGGTTGTGTTCGACCGCGTGCGCGAGAACTTGCGGAAGTACAAGAAGAAAGACCTCAAAGAGGTCCTGAACATCTCGATCAACGAAACGCTCAGCCGGACTGTGATGACATCGGTTACGACTCTGCTGGCGTTGATCTCGCTTTATGTGCTGGGCGGGGACGTGATCCGCGGGTTCGTCTTTGCGATGATCTGGGGCGTGATCATAGGGACATACTCCTCGGTCTTCGTGGCGTCGACGATCCTGCTGTGGCTCGGCGTCAAGCGCGACTGGTCCAAACCGTCGAACACGGCGGGCAACCAGTTTGCCAACGTCGATGCCTGAGTTTTTTGGCCAGCCCCTCTTGGGGCTGGCCTTCATTGCACTCGCCGCGCTCATGGGCGGTCTGGTGCGAGGATTTTCCGGCTTCGGAACGGCACTGATCTTTCTGCCGGTCGCTGGCCAATACCTGAGCCCGTTTAACGCATTAATTGCGCTTACTTTCATGGATATGTTCGGCCCGCTGCCGAACTTGCGCCGCGCATGGAATGATGTCAGCAAGCCCGACCTTGCGCGATTGCTGGTCGGTTGCGCTTTGATCTTACCGGCTGGGCTGTGGTTGCTAACGCAAGTTTCGCCCGAAGCATTCCGTTACGCGGTCAGTCTGATCTCGCTGTCCATGGTGTTGATGCTGATCCTCGGTCTGCGCTACCGAGGTGCAGTGTCACGCGGAATGGTTGCCTTCATTGGCGGCGTGGCAGGGTTTTTGGGTGGGATTGCGGGTATCCCTGGTCCAGCGGTTATTCTGTTCTACATGGCGCGTCCACTGCCGGTTGAAGTGATCCGGGCCACCATATTCTTGTTTCTGTTTGCCTTCGATTTTCTGATCCTTGGGTATCTGTCGGGAATGGGTCGCGTAACCCTTGCTGCCGCTGGGCTCGGTCTTTTTCTGGCCATTCCGAATATGGCCGGGAATTGGATGGGCGGGTGGTTGTTCCGACCCGAACGGGAAGGGCTGTACCGGGGCGCTTCATATCTTGCGATTGCGGCAGCGGCCTTGTCCGGCCTGCCGCTTTGGGGCTAGAAGAACCACATGCGATTGAATGAGATCACCTATAACAACGCCGTTCCGATCGACGGCTATGGCCCGGGCTTTTTCCGTATTGGCGGCCAGGTTCATGAGGGGCCTGTCCTGACCGGGCCCACTGGCACCGCCAACTGGGGCGGATACTCTGATCAGGCACCATTGCTTGATTTGTCCGACCATGTGGATGTTCTGTTCATTGGTACCGGTACGGATCTGTCCCATATCCCTGCGGACCTACGAAACGCACTGGAAGAGGCCGGGGTGGGCGTTGAGACAATGAACTCGCCAGCAGCTTGCCGTACTTATAATGTGCTGTTGTCTGAAGGCCGCCGTATCGCTGCGGCTCTGATACCGGTTTGAGCTACGGGTGCCACCTGCGGCAAATCCGACCTTTTGCCTGTGACAGCAATCGGCTAAGCGGAACCTCATGACACTGACCGTAACCGATCTGGCCATCACCCGTGGCGGCATTCCCGTACTCGAAGGGCTGAACTTTGTCCTAGAGCCGGGCAAGGCCCTGATTTTGCGCGGGCCAAACGGCATCGGAAAAACAACTTTGCTGCGGACACTGGCGGGGCTGCAGCCACCGTTACAAGGCCGGATTGAAGGTGCCGAGGATCAGATTGCATACGCCTCTCATTCCGATGGGCTAAAGCCCACGCTGACCGTGACCGAGAATCTCACGTTTTGGGCAGCTGTTTTTGGCACAAAAAGCATTCAGCCTGCGCTGGACGCGTTCGATCTGAACGAACTGTCGGACAGGCACGCAGGCAATCTGTCTGCAGGGCAAAAGCGGCGGCTAGGTCTGGCGCGGATGCTGGTGACAGGGCGCCCGATTTGGATGCTGGACGAAC
Source organism: Ruegeria sp. HKCCD6426 (assembly GCF_057221115.1). NCBI lineage: Bacteria > Pseudomonadati > Pseudomonadota > Alphaproteobacteria > Rhodobacterales > Roseobacteraceae > Ruegeria > Ruegeria sp. HKCCD6426. Next base: position 684,783 of record NZ_JBWVBF010000001.1, read on the forward strand.
CAACGGTTTCGCTCGACCGCAATGCCGTTCAGATGTTCGCAAATGCTGTACGCTCACACTTGGGGCAGGGCGGCTCGGCGCTGATTGCCACCCATATCGACCTCGGGCTGGACGGTGAGGTGCTGGATGTCGGCCACAACAAGGCCAAGCCGAAACCCATCGACGACTTTGACGGAGGTTTCCTGTGATCGCCCTGTTGCTGCGCGACTTGAAACTGGCCTTCCGCGCGGGCGGAGGATTTGGTCTGGGTCTGGCATTTTTCCTGATCGTTACCGTGCTTGTACCGTTCTCGGTTGGTCCGCAATCCTCGCTGCTGTCGACCATCTCGCCGGGTGTGCTGTGGCTGGGCGCGCTTCTGGCCTGCCTGCTGTCGCTGGATCGCCTGCTGGCGCTGGATTGGGAAGATGGATCGCTGGATCTGCTTGCCACCGCCCCATTGCCGTTGGAATCGGTTGTGACGATCAAGGCGCTGGCCCATTGGCTGACCACCGGCTTGCCGCTGGTCCTGGCTGCTCCGTTTCTAGGCGTGCTGTTGAATTTGCCAGTGCCGGGGTTCTTCTGGTTGGTGATCTCGTTGCTGATCGGCACTCCGGCCATGAGCGTCATCGGTACCTTTGGTGCGGCTCTGACGGTCGGTCTGAAGCGCGGCGGACTGCTGCTTTCTCTTTTGGTTCTGCCCCTTTATGTCCCGACGCTGATCTTTGGTGCCGAGGTCGCCCGTCGCGGTGCTACAGGCATGGAAACGCAAACTCCGTTGCTGATGCTGGCCGGGATCACCGCTGCGACCGTCGCGCTGCTGCCCTTTGCCAGCGCTGCAGTATTGCGCATCAATCTTCGTTAACTCAATCAATCTTGACTGAGGTCAATTGAGAACACCACAGAGTCGGACTAGATAAGGCCCATGTCTATCGCAGCCAAAGCCAACGCCCTCTGGGAATACGCCAACCCGAGGAAGTTCCTCGCCACCAGCGAGCGGATACTGCCGTTCTTCTGGATCACTTCTGCCGTCTGTCTGGCTGTGGGGTTGACCTGGGGGTTCTTCTTCACGCCGGACGATTACAAGCAGGGATCGACGGTCAAGATCATCTACCTGCATGTACCTGCGGCACTGATGGCGATCAATTGCTGGCTGATGATGCTGGCGACGTCGCTGGTGTGGCTGGTACGGCGCCATCATGTCAGCGCATTGGCCGCGCGTGCCGCAGCCCCGATCGGTATCGTCATGACGCTGATTGCGTTGGCGACGGGGGCTATCTGGGGCCAGCCGATGTGGGGCACCTGGTGGGCTTGGGATCCACGCCTGACTTCATTCCTGATCCTGTTTTTGTTCTACCTGGGCTATGTCGCGCTTTGGGAAGCCATTGAAGACCCCGATACCGCTGCCGATCTGACTTCGGTCCTGTGTCTGGTCGGCTCGGTCTTTGCTTTGCTCAGCCGTTACGCGGTGAACTTCTGGAATCAGGGCTTGCATCAGGGGGCTTCGGTCATGCGGACCGCCGCAGTGACTGGTGCAGATACCGAGGAAAAGGTTAGCAATATCTACTTCTACCCTCTGCTTCTGTGTATCGTTGGCTTTGTACTGCTGTTCATTGCGCTGGTGTTCTATCGCACCGGCACTGAAATTCGGGCGCGCCGGATCAAGGCGTTGCTTGCACGGGAAAGGGTGAACGCATGATTCCCGATCTGGGCAAATATTCTGACACGGTCCTGTCAGCCTATGGGGCATCAATCTTACTGCTGATTGCTTTGGTGGTTTTCAGCGTGATGCGAGGTCGCAAGGTTCGGGCAGAGATGGAGAAGGTCGAGCAGAGGATGACTCGCAATGGCTAAGATCTCACCCCTGATGATTGCGCCGCCGCTGATCTTCGGCGCCTTCGCTGTTCTGGCGGGGATCGGTATGTTTCGCGACGATCCGAATTCACTGCCGTCTGCCCGCGAAGGTCAGCCAGCACCGCCGGTGGTCCTGACTGAGTTTGCCGGCAAACCTGGCTTTGATGATGAAACGCTGCGCGATGGCGAGGTAAAGCTGGTCAACTATTGGGCCAGCTGGTGCGCACCATGCAGGGTTGAGCATCCCAACCTTCAGGCGCTGTCGGACGAAGGTATTCCGGTCTATGGCATCAACTACAAGGACAAGTTGGACAATGCCGAGGCCTTCCTGACGGAATTGGGCGACCCCTACCGGGCCATAGGTCGGGATGAAAAAGGCCGCATGGGCCTCGACTGGGGCGTTTACGGCGTTCCGGAAACCTATGTGATCGACGGTGACGGAACGATCATCCTAAGATTTGCCGGCCCGGTTACACAGCGTGTGATCGAAAATACGATCCGACCAGCTCTGAAGAAAGCCGCGGGCGGCTGACTACAAGCTTTCATTTTCCTACAATCTGTACCCACCCGTTACAGACACAGTCTCGCCTGTAATGAATGCAGCATCGTCCGAGGCTAAGAAGCGGACGACCTTTGCAATGTCGGCGGGCACTCCGGCGCGGCCCAGTGCCGTCTCCGCCACGAACTTGGCCGTCAACTCGTCTGACCGTGTGGCTTCGGGAGTGTTGATAGCGCCGGGTGCGACGGCGTTGACGCGAATACCGTCCGGTCCAAGCTCTTTCGCCATTGCCCGTGTCCAGAGGTTCAGGGCGGCTTTGCTGGCCCCATAAGTGGCCGCGTCCCGCGGCGGCAAAACTGCATTCATGGAGGAAATGCTGACAATAGCCGCGCCCCGTTTCAAATGCGGCAACGCAGCTGACAAAAGTGCAGCCGGGGCCAAAAGGTTCAAGTCCAGAATCGCCCGGTGATCGTCGAACGTGAAATCCTCTTTGGGCGTCATCTTCACAAGACCCGCGTTGTTTACAATTACGTCAAGACGCCCGAACCGCTGCAAGGTTTGATCAATCACCGTTTCGGCCTGGTCTGATTGTGTCAGATTAGATCTTATGGGCAAAGTGTCGTCGCTTAGAAGGGCATCCGCTGGAGGCGTGGAATTCCAAGTGAAAACCACGCGGTGATCGCGTTTCAGGTCTTCGACAATTGCGCGACCGATGCCGCGTGATCCGCCAGTGATCAAAGCTACCTTTTCCATGACGGACAAAAGATCGGGAAAACGTTCGGGATTCAATGCTGGTTTTCAGACTAATATCGAAAGCGGTAAGTGCGCTGGCTTCAGCTACCTTCGCAACAGAATCCAGATCATTGCCGCGATGAAGGCAAAGGTTACGAGATTCATCAGGGTATCTGTAAGATCACCGATCAACATCGTGCTTTCCTTCCTCTCGCAGTCCGCGGATCAGGCAAACCATCAGCAGCACCGAGATAAACACAAATGGCAAAGCACCCAGAGAGATCAGGATTTTCACCGAGTCTACAGAACCTGACAGGATCATGGCCACGCTTAGAAGGCCCAGCAATGCGCCCCAGATCAGTCGAACGCGTGGCGGTGGGTTTTCATCTCCTCCGGTCGAAAAGGTGCCTAAGACAAATGCCGCACTTACAACGCTGGTGACAATGAAGAGAAACGCAGCCAGCACCGTCGCCAAGGTCGTAACCAGTGACAGCGGTAGCCGGTCGAGTAGGGCAAAGGTGACACGCTCGATATTCGTCTGTGTCAGGGTCAGCAGCTCACCTGCGCCTTCTAAAGCTTCAAACAAGCCGATCCCTCCGAACGCGCCAAACCAGAGTATGGAAAACAACGTCGGAGCGAACAAAACACCGATCACGAATTCGCGTATTGTCCTGCCGCGAGAGATGCGGGCGACAAATACGCCCACGAACGGCCCCCAGGCAATCCACCAGACCATGTAGGTCAACGTCCAGTCGCTGAACCATTTGGCAACGTCATCGCCAAAGAAGGTATAAGTCTGGAACCCTCTGGGAATAACATTGGTAACGTAGTCTCCGAATCCCTGAACGACTGTATTCAATAGGTATTCCGTTGGACCTAGAATCACGGTGTAGGCGACAAGGCTGACAGCGATCAGCATCGCGGCGTTCGACAGCCGCGCCATGCCCTGACCCAGATCGATCAGTAGGGCAGGAATATACGCGGCCACCATGGCCACAAATACAGCACCTATCAGAAGTGTGCCGACCGTATCCAACCCGCCCATGACAGCTATGCCATCTGCGACCTGAAACACGCCCATTGCCATCGAGCCGCCGACACCGATGGCAATGGCAACAATTGCCATGAAGTCAGAAAACCACCCGACCTGCTCAGCCCATCGTTCGCCCGGAAACAAGCTTTTAATAGGCGCGCTGACCATCATGCTGGTGCCGCGCCTAAAGCTGAAATACGCAATCGTAAGCGCGGTGGACCCGTAGATCGCCCAAGCGTGTAAACCCCAGTGAAAATTGGTCGCGAGCATGGCTTGCTGCGCAGCTATGAAGTCCGGGGCCTTTGTCGAAATGAAACTGAAGTGAGTTAGTGGCTCGGCCACAGCCCAAAACAGCAGGCCGACGCCCATGCCGGCAGAGAACAACATTGAAATCCATGTAACAGTGGAAAACTCTGGTTCCTCATCGTCCCGGCCAAGGCGAATTTTGCCATAAGGGGAGAAAGCCAAGACCAAACAGCCGATCAGCATACCCGAGGCTGCAAGCATTACGAACCAGCCACGGCTGTGGAAGGTTTGTTGAACGATGCCGTTCGCCCAGGTCACCAAGCTTTGAATGTCCACGACGCCCCATATCCCGATCACTGCAATGACGCTGAGTGAGCAGACCAACAAGGCGTTTGGCTTTTCCATACTATTGATTTTCCGAAGTTAACCTTGCTCGAACACTTTCAGATTTTCGAATGAATGACCAGAAAACAATAAAACCCCCGGCGCGAGACCGGGGGTTTGAACTTGTTGCTATGCCGCTGAATTAAGATGCCTTGGCAAGATTCCGTAGCACGTACTGCAGCACACCGCCGTTTTCGATGTACTCGATTTCGGGCGCGGTATCGATCCGGCATTTCAGGGTGATGGTCTTCTCGGTTCCGTCACCGTAGACGATGGTGCAGGGCACTTCCTGCAGCGGCTCGACCGAGTCCAGACCGTGGATCGAGACTGTTTCGTCGCCTTTCAAGCCCAGCGACTTGCGGGTATCGCCGCCGGTGAATTCGAACGGGATAACGCCCATGCCAACCAGGTTCGAGCGGTGGATTCGCTCAAAGCTCTCGGCGATCACAGCCTTGACGCCCAGAAGCGCTGTTCCCTTGGCCGCCCAGTCACGTGAAGACCCGGCGCCATACTGTTCGCCACCAAACACGACCAGCGGAGTGCCGTTGGCCTGATGTGCCATCGAAGCTTCAAAGACCGAGGTCTGCTCGCCATCCGGGCCCTTGGTGTAGCCACCTTCGACACCGTCCAGCATCTCGTTCTTGACACGGATGTTGGCAAAGGTGCCGCGCATCATGACTTCGTGGTTGCCGCGGCGCGAGCCGTACGAGTTGAACTCGCGCGGCTGCACTTGGCGCTCGGTCAGGTAATTACCGGCGGGCGTCGTCGTCGCGAAGGAACCAGCGGGCGAAATGTGGTCGGTGGTGATCATGTCGCCCAGGATCAGCAGAACTTTTGCGCCATCGATATTCGAGATGGTGCCCGGCTCGGCCCCCATGCCCTGGAAGTAGGGCGGGTTCTGGATGTATGTCGAGGTCGGCGGCCAGTCATAGGTTTCCTGCTGCGGAACTTCGACTTCTTGCCACTTTTCGTCGCCTTTGAAGACGTCTGCGTATTTCGACTGGAACGCTTCGCGGGTTACGGTCTGTTCGACCAGCTCGGCGACTTCCTGTGTCGTGGGCCAGATGTCTTTCATATAGACGTCGTTGCCATCCTTGTCCTGACCGATCGGTTCCGATGTCAGGTCGATATCCAGCGTACCGGCCAGCGCGTAGACCACGACCAGCGGCGGCGAGGCCAGATAGTTGGCGCGGACGTCTGGCGAGATACGGCCTTCGAAGTTCCGGTTGCCCGACAGAACCGACGTCGCGACCAGATCACCTTCGGCAATGGCTTCCGAGATTTCTTGCTGGATCGGACCCGAGTTGCCGATACAGGTGGTGCAGCCATAGCCGACGAGGTTAAAGCCGATCTTGTCCAGATCCTCCTGCAACCCAGCGGCCTCAAGATAAGCAGACACAACCTGCGATCCGGGCGCCAGCGAGGTTTTCACCCAAGGCTGACGATTCAGACCCAACGCGGCCGCTTTGCGTGCCACCAGGCCTGCACCAATCATCACGTAGGGGTTCGAAGTGTTGGTGCACGAGGTGATCGAGGCGATCACGACCTTGCCCGATTCCATGGTGTAGTCTTCGCCTTTGACAGCGACTTCCTTGCCCATCGGACGCTTGAAGGTCTCTTGCATCTCTTTGGTGAAAGCGGTTTTGGCGTCGGTCAGCGCGACATAGTCCTGCGGGCGTTTCGGGCCCGAGATCGCGGGAACGATGGTGCCCATATCCAGCGAGAGGGTGTCGGTGTAGACCGGTGCGTAATCCGCGCCTCGCCAGAACCCGTTTTCTTTGGCATAGGCTTCGACCAGCGCGATACGGTCTTCGTCGCGGCCGGTATTACGCATGTAGCGCAGCGTTTCGCCATCGATCGGGAAGAAGCCGCAGGTCGCGCCGTATTCCGGTGCCATGTTGGCGATGGTTGCGCGGTCGGCCAGCGGCAGACGGTCCAGACCTTCGCCGTAGAATTCGACGAATTTGCCGACAACGCCTTTTTCGCGCAGCATTTCCACGACTTTCAGAACCAGGTCCGTGCCTGTGGTGCCTTCGACCAGCGCGCCGGTCAGTTCAAAACCCACAACTTCGGGAATCAACATCGAGATCGGCTGACCTAGCATCGCGGCCTCGGCCTCGATCCCGCCGACACCCCAGCCGAGAACGGCCATACCGTTGACCATCGTGGTGTGGCTGTCGGTGCCGACCAGCGTATCGGGGTAGGCAACTTCGTCCCCGTTCTGGTCCGTATCGGTCCAGACGGTCTGCGCCAGATATTCCAGATTCACCTGGTGGCAAATACCGGTACCGGGGGGCACAACGCGGAAGTTGTTAAAGGCGTTCTGGCCCCATTTCAGGAACTGATACCGTTCCATGTTGCGTTCGTATTCGCGATCCACGTTCATCTGGAACGCGCGCGGGTTGCCGAACTCGTCGATCATGACCGAGTGGTCGATGACCAGGTCAACCGGGTTCAATGGGTTGATCTTCTGCGCGTCGCCGCCCAGACCTTTGATCCCGTCACGCATCGCTGCCAGATCCACAACGGCGGGAACACCGGTGAAGTCCTGCATCAGTACGCGGGCAGGGCGATAAGCGATTTCGCGTGGGTTCTTGCCCCCTTTGGCGCCCCACTCGGCAAACGCCTTGATATCGTCGACCGAGACCGAGAAACCGTCATCCTCGAACCGCAGCATGTTTTCTAACACCACTTTCAGCGCGGCGGGGAGTTTCGAGAAATCACCCAGACCGGCTTCTTGTGCGGCGGGGATCGAATAATAGGAAATGGACTTGCCATTCACGCTCAGGCTGCGGCGTGTCTTGGCGGTATCCTGTCCGACTTTGATGGGCATCTGTGGCCTCCCTCTCAAATGACGTGGAATATGGGATTCGCTGGGGGCTATCTGCATCACCAAAGCCGCTGGTTCAAGGTCCAACAGGCCAGGTGCGGCAATTTTTGTATACCATTGCACACATTTTTTCGTGTGAAGGGCTTAACCGGCCTCAAGAAACCTTGATTGGTGGGTGAGATACTATCAGTTTAGGTATTGGGTATCACCCATCAGGCTGAGTTCAATCATGTTCAAACCCGCCGCAATTGCGCTTGCTTCCCTGTTCCTTGTTCCTGTCGCCCAGGCCGAATCCGACCCGGTGGTGGTTGAGCTGTTTACGTCGCAGGGCTGCTCGTCCTGCCCTCCGGCGGATCGGATCATGCATGATCTGGCCAAGCGCGATGATGTGATCGGTCTGGCGCTGCATGTGGACTATTGGGACTATATCGGTTGGAAGGACGAATATGCCGATCCCGATCACACGAAACGCCAGCGCGCTTATGCGCGCGAAGGGGGGCGTTCGATGATTTACACGCCGCAGATGGTGATCAATGGACAGCAGGACGTTGTGGGTGCCAAGAAACGGGAATTGGACCGGATCATCAACGCGCATTTGACCGCCGCCCCCGAGACCCAAGTCAACGCAGAACGCACAGGCAATGAAGTTGCCGTCGACGTTATACCTGTCGACCTGCCCGAGGGCGAAGTCTACGACGTACGGATTGTGCAGTACTCACCAATGCGCCACGCTTCGATCCGCCGTGGTGAATTGGCTGGGCACGAGTTGGACTACGCCAACGTGGTGGAAAGCTGGCAGATTGCAGGGCAATGGGATGGCAGTGCGCCGCAAAGATTTACGGCCACGTTGTCCCACGATTTTCCTGCTGTTGTTCTGATACAGCGGGCTGGGCACGGGCCGATCGTTGCAGCGGCACGTGTCAGATAGTCAGGGCATGTCTTTGGGATTAACGCCCAGCCCTCTCCAGGATTTCCAGCGCCGGTGGATCCAGAACCACTGGCCCATGTGTTTACGAACCATCGTTTCGAGGTCGTCATTGGTGAATTGCGTCATGGTCTTGGGATCGGTATGCGGAACCGGATCGTGCAGAACGATTTCAAAATCGATGCCGTTGGGCTGACGGACAGCATAGCAGGGGATCAGGACAGCCTTGTACTTGATCGCCAATTCCGCGTTCAGAACCGAAGTCACGGCGGGTTTGCCGAAGAATGTCAGTTCCTCGCCACCCTGCGCATGAAGGTCTGACACAATGGCTATAATACCGCCGCTTTTAAGGGTGCGTACCATTTCGACCATGCCCCGGCGGCCCTGTTCAAACATCGGAGAGCCGGTTTTGTAGAAGGCGTCCACGTACATATCGTTGAAATAAGGATTGGCCATACGGCGATACAAACACCCGATGGGTTCACCACTGCGGGCTTGTAAGGCGACCCGCGCCGCAAGGTAGTGACCGAAATGCGCGGTAATAAACATGACAGGCCGGCCCTCCGCCGCGGCCTTGTCAAACGCCTCGATACCCGGACCTGAAATTTTCGCTTTGGTCTGCCGTTCAATGAACCCTTTGGGCGAAAAATGCTCCATGATCGCGCGGCCCGCGTTGTCCGGTACCGCACGGCAGATGAGTTTGACTTCTTCTTCGGACAGGTCCGGACAAGTGAGTTTCAGGTTGCGCCGCACGCGGGTACGAAATCCGACCACAGGTGCCAGCCACCGCATGATCGCCCCCATTGCTGCGATACGCCGCTCGTAGGGGAGCAGGCTCATACTGCCGATCGCGCCTTTCAGGAACAGATTGGCAATGTAGTATTTTCCAAGCTCAAATCGGCTCAGTTCCGACTTTTCTGCGGGCATGGGGAGGACTCACCAAGTATTGGGATTTGCGGCACAAGACATACCTTCCCCGCCAGCCGTTCACAAGTGTCCGTAATCTGCCGGTGCCCACATCGTTCAGTCGGCGCTGTCATCTTCCTCGATCAAGGCAATCGTGCCCTCGTCCAGTAATGCTCGAACTGTGGCGACGATGTTTGACATGGCGTCTTCAGCGTCAGACCGCTTGACCTTGCCGCGGTCGGACATTTCCTCGCGCAGATTGTCGGCCATGCGTGCGGACATGTTTGACAGCAAGAAATCGACTGACGCCAAATCATCCTCGGCGCTTGCGCCGGCCAATGCGGTCACCAAAACGGGTTGCTCAATTCCACGCAGGATTGCCGGGACATCGCGCGGTTGAATGCGGTTTGGAATATGGGCGAAGATAAAAATGGATTTGCGAACAGTAGTGGCGAAATCCGTATCCTCTTCGTCCAGAGCGGTTAGCAATCCGTCCCTTGTCGTCGCCGCCGACTGGTTCAGGATTGCGCCCACACGTGCGCCTGGACCCTCCTTGAATGCCGGGCTAGGGCGCTGATCCAGCTGGGCAGCCAGAGACCAGCCGATCCGCTCCACGGCTTCCGGCGTGACGTTGGCTGTTTTCGATACCGCATAGGTGATCCGTCGCGCGACAGGGCCGGGCAGATACCCCAGCAGCTTTGCGGCCTTCGCCGTCTCAAGCTTTGAGAGCATTACAGCAGCGACTTCGGTGCTTTCGGCCTGCGCCATTTCGGCCAGGTCCTCCACCTGTACTTCGCGCAGCCGTTGCCACGGGTCGCCAATTTGCCGAACACCGGCCACTTTGCGCAGCCGTGCTGCTGTCGCCGGCGCGATCTTACCGTTGACCGCGTCCAGCGCGCCTGCAAGTCCGTGGGGAAAGGACAGCCCAACACTGTCCAATGCGTCCGCGAACTCCCGTGCCACTACAGCCAACGTGGCCCGGTCCACCAATCCCATGCGCCCCAATTGGTGCGTCAACTGTTCCTGAAGCGGATCGGGAAGTTCTTCCAGCGGTATGTCCGCGCCCTCGTTCAAAAGCAGCCGTACAATAACAGCTGCTTTTTCTTGGCTGTTCAGCGACCGCGGGACAACCTGAGGCGTGTCGTCTTCATCGCCGACGACCGGGGCCTGTGCGCCCGGCGCCATCTGTACCAATGCGTTCGTATCCTGCATCTGCCTGTCATGCCAAATTGCGCGTTGCAGGCAGATTACAGAGAGTCGGGTAAAGAAACCCTGAACCCTAGTAGCTGTAGGTCAGCCCTGTTCGGATCGCTTCGCGGAGGGATGTTTCCGCCCATGTTCCTTCGCCGCCGCGCGCTTTGATTTCGCGCCACTGCGCAATCGCGAGGTCAGTTTTTCCTTCGGAAACAAAGCCCTGACCCATATAGCTGCGGGCCAGAACATTATCGGGGTTGGCCGTAATGGCGTCTTCATAATACGCATTAGCCAGCGCCAATTCGCCCATTTTCCGATAGGTGAAGCCCCAATAGGTCAACACGCGGTCATCATTCTGATCCATGATGCGCAGGATGTCTTGGGCATGTTCATACTGCCCGGCATAAGCTAGCTCGCGCACGGCGTCATACAATTGCTCTTCGGAGAAATTGGTCTTGTTCGGTTTAACACACCGCCCCCGTGTCTCGTCATAGACGCGGCCAAACAGACATTTTTTGGTGGTGTTGGTCGGTTTTGGCGGGCTGCTGTCTCCGCCGCCTGCGGCATGGGCAATGGGCGCAAAGGCAAAAGCTTGAAGGGCAATTGCTGAAACTAATACAAGACGCATTTTCCTACTCCGTTCTCGGGGCTGCTTTTAGAAGGATAGTGTGATCTTCAAAAAAGCTAACAACCCAATGGTCGCTTTTATTCACAAGTAGGAAAGAAAATTGTCAGCTGTTGGCGATTTTCATGCAGCTTTGGGATTCAGTGTCCCAAAATGTGCCTTCTGCACAGGATTGGGTCTGCTTTGAATGTGCGCTGCAGGCAAATCCAGTCGAAGCTGCAAATACTAAAGCCAATGAGCAGAGTAGAGTTCGGACCATAGTGTTTCTCCTTTGCGGAAAATGCACCTAGAGGGTACCCGATTTTTTCCTATCTGGCAAAGAACAAGGCCTGACCCGCAAATTGCAGCCAGGCCTTGCCGAAATCACTAACAGCTTGGGCTTAATCGCCGAACACGCGCGCGAAAATCGTATCAACGTGCTTGGTATGATAGCCGAGGTCGAACTTTTCTTCGATCTCATCAGCGCTCAGGGCTGCCGTCACATCCGCATCGCCCAGCAATTCGGTTTTGAAATCCTTGCCTTCTTCCCAAACTTTCATCGCATTGCGCTGGACCAGACGATACGCATCCTCACGGCTGACACCGGCCTGAGTCAGGGCCAGCAGAACGCGTTGGCTCATGACCAAACCGCGGAACTTGTTCATGTTAGCCAGCATGTTTTCAGGGTAAACTACAAGTTTGTCGATGACGGAGGTCAGGCGCGACAAAGCAAAGTCCAGCGTTACGGTGGCGTCGGGGCCGATATTGCGCTCGACCGAGCTGTGGCTGATGTCACGCTCGTGCCACAGGGCCACGTTCTCCATCGCGGGTACGACGGCCATGCGGACCAGACGGGCCAGCCCGGTCAGGTTCTCGGTCAGCACCGGGTTCCGCTTATGAGGCATCGCGGACGAGCCCTTTTGACCTTTGGAGAAGAACTCTTCGGCCTCCAGCACCTCGGTCCGTTGCATGTGGCGGATTTCGATAGCGATATTTTCAATGCTGCTGGAGATGACACCCAGTGTTGCAAAGAAGGCCGCGTGGCGGTCGCGTGGGATCACCTGAGTGCTGATCGGTTCCGGCACCAGTCCCAGCTTGTCGCAGACATGTTCTTCGACCTGCGGATCGATGTTGGCAAACGTGCCGACCGCGCCCGAGATGGCGCCAGTTGCGATCTCGGCACGGGCGTCGCGCATACGGGACAGGTTGCGGTCCATCTCGGCATAGAAGCGGGCGAAAGTCAGGCCCATGGTGGTGGGTTCAGCGTGGATCCCGTGGCTGCGGCCGATCCGGATGGTTTCCTTGTGCTCTATCGCACGGCGCTTGAGCGCGGCCAGTAGCCCTTCGAGATCGGCGATCAGGATATCGGCGGCGCGGGTCAGTTGCACGTTGAAACACGTGTCCAGAACGTCCGAGCTGGTCATGCCCTGATGCACAAAACGGGCTTCGTCGCTGCCTACATGTTCGGCCAAGTGTGTGAGGAACGCGATGACGTCGTGCTTCGTAACCGCTTCGATCTCGTCGATACGCGCCACATCGAATTCCACATCCTTGGCTTTCCACACGGCCTCGGCGTTTTCGCGCGGGATAACGCCCAGATCAGCCATGGCATCGCAGGCATGGGCCTCGATCTCGTACCAGATGCGGAACTTGGTCTCGGGCGACCAGATGGCGACCATTTCAGGGCGGGAATAGCGGGGAATCATTGGCGGCAGCACCTTTTTATGGTTGGGATGAGGCGTTGGCGCGGGGTTTAAACCCGCGGGCACAAGGGAACAAGACGCGAGTGCGGGTATGAGACGGTTTGCCCTGATTTTGTCGATATGGCCGGGATTTCTGGCAGCTGAAGAGTTCCGCACGCTGACCGGCGATGAAATTCTGACTGCGCTGTCTGGTCAGAAACTGGATTACGGCGAAGGCATTTGGCAGACCTTCGACGAGACCATGCTGACGCAATACTTCTCAGGGCGCCCAAGTGCAGGACGATGGGCGGTACGCGAGGATCGGTACTGCTCACTCTGGCCGCCATCGGATCTGTGGGCCTGCTATGACATGCAGCAAAGTGGAGACAAGATCCGGTTCATCGACGACAACGGGGGCACGACCGACGGGACATTCGTCAATTGATGGCACCGAGAGCACTTGCCGAATTTGCAGGCGATTGGAGCCTCACACGAACCATACGCGACGCCTTTGCCGGGCAGGTGGTTCAGGCTGATGGGCAAGCGGTCCTGCGCGCAAGGGACGACGGGCTTGTCTATGAAGAAGAGGTCACGCTGTACATTCCCAACCAGCCCGCCATGAAAGGTACGCGCAGGTATTTGTGGCGCGACGCTGGGGACGAGATAGCGATCCATTTTGACGACAACCGCTATTTTCACGCGCTAAAACTGGGTGTACCGCATCCGGAAGACCATCATGATTGCCCGCCAGACAGTTATGAGGTGCGGTATGATTTTTCTCGATGGCCGCGATGGAATGTCCGCTGGACGGTGTCAGGACCCAGAAAATCCTATAAAATGGATACGGAGTATGTGCTGCGATAGCGTAATCATCTTGCAGTAAAGGCTGCGACAAGTCATTGCTATCGCAGAATTCGGGTTCGCTGAGGGAGAAAGCACAATGAATGCAAATGTCTTAGCCAATGCAATTGGCCCGCGCGAGGGGACAGCTCTGCGCGTGAAACAAGCGGTTCTGGTGGCTTTGGGTATCGTTGCCCTCGCCATTGCTGCCAAGATCAAAGTGCCGATGTGGCCGGTTCCGATCACCATGGGCACCTTTGCTGTGCTGACGATCGGCACTGCGTATGGCGCACGTCTGGGTCTGGCAACCATGCTGGGTTACCTGCTGATTGGCGCATTGGGTTTCGATGTCTTCGCCGGCTCGTCGGCTGAGAAATTTGGTCTGACCTACATGATGGGTGGCACTGGCGGCTACCTTGTTGGTTACCTGATGGCTACCGTTTTGCTGGGTGCCCTGGCTGCGCGAGGCTGGGACCGGTCGGTTGGTAAATTGGCGCTGGCGCTGGTGCTGGCCAATATTCTGATTTACGTGCCGGGTCTGCTGTGGCTGGGCCAGCTCTATGGTTGGGACAAGCCGATCCTGGAATGGGGCCTGACCCCGTTCCTGCTGGGTGATGCGATCAAACTTGCGCTGGCAGCAGTGCTGATCCCCGGCCTTTGGAAACTGGTAGGCGACGCGCGCGCCTAATCCAGCAAAACACGCGCATTCGTAACCCGCGGCCGATGCATTTCGGGCGCGGGTTTTTTGTTGCCACTCCAATGTCCTACTGGACAAAACGCAGGCTTGCGGGCCAATCTGGTGCCTGAGAAATGATCAGGTTTTTGAGATATGGATATTTTTTTTAGATCAGCACTCGCCGCGTGCGCTGCGGTGTGGCTGGGTGGCGTGGCCCCGTCTTGGGCCGATACACCGGTCACTTATACGGACGAAGGCCGCGCGCTGTTTCGTTTTGTCGTTCCGGATTTTTGGGCGTTGCGAACGGGTGGACCGCGTGAAATCGAGGATACCGAACTGGGCGACCCCAGAGCCGTGGCGCGGGTCATGGGGGTCAGGCCGGTCACTGACGACAATGTTTGGATGGGGTTCGTTTCGCCCTCGGGCGTGGCGAATATCGACGACGGACTGCAATATCTCGGGGATATCGACAAGTTTCTGGTGAAAGAGCCAACCGTGACCGGCACCAGCAACACCCGGATCGGCGGATTGCCTGCACGCGTGATCCGCGGCACTGGCAGCCGAGATGGCCGCGGGATAAATTTTACCGCGACCGTAATCGATTTGCCGCGAAACCGTGTGGCCATTGTTGTCGCTATCCTGCGCGATGGGGCCGATCCGGCCTATGTAGACGACTTGAACGCCGTTTTTGCGTCGTTCCGGTCCGCGCAGTAAGGAGGCTCGGATGACACGCAAATTCCTGAGACGAACTGTTCTGGCACTGGGACTGGGGGCTTCGACGCTAACGCTCTCGGCCTGCGACGGAGTATCAGTGGGTGTTGGCTATGGGTATGACCCGTTTTATGACTCGATGCTGTGGAATGACTATTACCACGACGTAAACGTTGATGTGAATCTTCCCGACCGGCCAGATCGGCCCACTAAGCCTCCTGTAGGTAAACCGCCGCCGCGCCCAACGCCTCCGATCGCGAAGCCGCCGGCACGTCCGCGTCCTCCGGTCGCGCGCCCACCCACAGCCCGACCACCGATCCATCGCCCGGCACCGCGTCGGCGTTAAAAGCAAATGGGCCGCAGATGCGGTCCATTTTTTTGAAGAGCCTCTAGGCAATCAGTTCCGTCGTAATTTGCGCCGAACCTTCCAAAGTTCGATGCACCGGGCATTTGTCCGCAATTTCCAGCAGCTTGGCTTTCTGGTCCTGATCCAAAGGACCTTCCAGTCGGATTTTGCGACGGAATTGATCCACTTTGCCGTCTCCGTTCATACCTGCATCCTGCGCATGCACCTTGTTGTGACACACATCGACAGTGATCCCGGTCAGGGGCCAGCGTTTACGGCGGGCATACATGCGGATCGTCATGGACGTGCAGGCCCCAAGACCGGAAGCAACAAAGCCATAGGGCGACATTCCCCGGTCGGTACCGCCATAGGAGGCGGGTTCGTCTGCAACCGCGTGGTGACGGGGACCCGACTGAATGTCCTGCAGATAGCCGGCAGGGTCGACTTCGGTCACCCGTACAACGCCTTCAGGGGCACCCGGTGGCGGAGCCGGAGGAGAGAGCCTGACATATCGCGATACCCAGGCCGAGATCACCTCGGCGGCATACTCAGCATCTTCGGCACGCGTGATCAGATGATCCGCATCATCAAGGGTCACAAAACTCTTTGGGTGTTTCGCGGCCAGAAAGATGGCGCTGGCGTTGTCGATGCTGACGGTCTCATCCCGTGGCGCATGCAGGATCAAGAGCGCGGCTTTGAGCTCGGCGATAGCTGATTCCAGCGCGGTTCTTGAGATGTCGTCCACGAATGCCTTTCCAATGCGGAAAGGGCGGCCGCCTAGCATGACCTCAGCGCTGCCTTCCTGTTGGATCTCGGACAGCGCCGCTTCGAAATGATGGGAAACGTGGCTCGGGTCGGCAGGGGCGCCCAGGGTCACGACTGCCTTGACCGACGGTATGTCCGCCCGCGCGCGTAGCACCGCCGCGCCGCCCAGAGAATGACCGATCAGAAGGGCCGGGGGCATGTTCCTGCCAGCTAGGTATTGTGCGGCTGCGATCAGGTCTTCGACATTCGAAGTGAAGGTTGTGTTGGCGAATTCTCCGTCGGAATGGCCAAGCCCGGTGAAATCGAAACGCAGCACCGCAATACCCATTGCAGCCAATCGCGCCGAGATGCGCCGAGCCGCCGGAATATCTTTGGAACAGGTGAAACAATGCGCAAACAACGCCGTAGCAAGAACTGGCCCATCCGGCAAATCAAGTCGCGCGGCAAGCCGATTGCCGTCATGACCGGCAAATGTAGTGCGTTCGGTGGGCATGGCAGTTCCTTACATCTCGGGGTGAGGACAATACTGTGTACATTGGTCGTGCGTCTCAACCCCAATGTAAGAACCGTCACGGTAAGGTGAGCAAAGTGCGAGTAAGCGGTTGAAGCCACTTCGGAACTACCGTTTTCGTATCTTCAAAATTTGTGATGAAAGGTCGATCAAATATTCGATTTAATTAAGTGATGTGGGCTCTCATGTTAAGGCTGTCCGATTTGTTCAGCCAAGGAGGCCTAAATGGCACATATTGCTTCAGCGCGGCGTATCGCGATTTTGCGCCCGGATCTTCTGGTCATTATTGCGGTGACTGGAATTGTTGGATTTACACTTGGTCAGAATTGGCCGCCAAGCAATTCCACCAAGCATGAAGTAACAGAAACAGTATCCGAGGACTGGCACGGCAACGTACGACGATCGAATTGGTCGAACTGAGGCGTCATGCCAGACCCATCAGCTGTGGATCAAAAGGATATTTGGTCAGGTTTTCATAACCATCCTCGGTGATGAGAACCTGATCTTCCAGCTTGATCGAAAAATCCCCTCCAACTTCACCGACGCAGGCCTCGACACACAGGACCATGCCGGGTTCCAACGGGTAGTCATACGAGCCCGCGACCGCACTGTCGGGATAGGCGACCAGAGGCCATTCGTCACAGAGGCCCACGCCATGCATCAGGCAGCCGTATTTCTGCGCCTGAAACTTGTCGTCCAGCTTATGCGCGTTGGCCGTCAGTTCCGGGATCATCACGCCGGGTTTCAACATCTCCATATTTGTCATGATATGCTCGTGTGCGTGCTGCATGGCATAGATCATGTCAGCGCGTGGCTTTTGATCTCCGATCCACCACGTGCGCGAAATATCGATACAGATGCCGTAAGAGCCGATCAGGTCGGTATCAAAGGCAACGATTTCGTTCTGTTGCGTGATCCGGGGGCCGCATTCCTGAAACCACGGGTTTGTGCGCTGACCTGAGGCCAGAAGACGGGTTTCGATCCACTCCCCGCCGCGGCGAATGTTTTCAGCGTGCAGAACCGCCCAGATGTCATCCTCAGAGGTTTGTCCGTTGCCCACATTGGCGCGGGCGAACACTTCCATCTCGGCCACAGCCGTTTCACAGGCGTGGTTGGCGCATCGCATGGCCAGGATCTCATCCGGTCCTTTGATGGCGCGGGTTTTTTCGGTCAGCTCTTCGCCTTCCATGATCTCAAAGCCCTGCGCCTCGAGTGCGCGTAGACCGTGCAGCATGATTTTGTCTACACCCAGCCGCTTGTTACCGCCGCCATGTTCATCGATCAGGGTTCGCACCTCGTTCGAAAAGATATCTGCAGCTACGTCCACCTTGTCGCCGCGATCGAAATAGAACAAGTCAGCGCCCGAGCGTTGCTCGCGCACCAGAGGGTTGAATTTGGATAAGAAGGGCGAGTTCTTGTAATCCCAGATCACCATGTAACCATCGGCGCAAACCAGAACAGCCCGGAACGGGTTATGGGAATTCCAAAGCTGCATGTTCGTGCTGTCGGTTGCGTAACGAATGTTCAGCGGGTCGAACATCAAAAGCCCGCTATAGCCACGATCCACAATTCCTTGGGTCAGCCGTTTCCAGCGATATTCCCGCATGCTTTCAAGGTTCGGCAGCGTCAGGCCAGCTGCGGCCCACTCCGAAAAGGCCAGTTGGGTTGGCCCGATCTCAATTCGGTTGTTGTCGTTCGGAGTTCCGTCGCCGAGCACAGATCCTCGGGTCGGATCAATTTTACGAGTGTCCCTGTAGTGCCGGTTCATAGTGGGCCTCCCTGCGTATTACTCCGACCGTGGAGAACCACAGTACTTGAGTCGCGGTGATTTGCGACGGGGCGGGGGTCGCTTTTTGACCGACAATTCAATTGTTGAGTGATAGATCAGTACCATGACGACCATTTTGCAGACCGACATCCCCTACGACCCGCTCATTGAACAAAAGTTGCCCGGTATCCAGCCTGCGAGCATGGAAACCTGGCTGCATCAAGACGAGGCGTTTGCTGCCCAGATGCGACGGCGCAAGACACTGTTGGAGACGCATCGTGCCGATGTTTTGGCAATGGACCCTTCGTCCAAACCCGCCGCACAGGAGTTGCTGGAAACTGTTTTGCTGCACGCTTATCCGGGGGCCAATGACCAGGTCACGCGCGCAGACGGTGTTGTAGTTGCCATTGACAGAGACAACCCGCTAGAGACCCTGTGCCTGTTGGTGCAGGAGGATTTTTGCATTCTGCAAAAGCAGGGCGAGGAGCACATCCTGACGGGGGCTATCCTGTGTTTTCCTGCCAGCTGGTGTTTGTCCGAGAAATTCATGCGGCCGCTGATTGGAATCCACCAGCCTGTCGAAAGCTACGATGCCAATATCGCTCGTCGGGTGCAGCGCCTGTTCAATGGTATTCAACCCGGCCGCCCCATTTGGCGTTTCAATGCGCTCTGGTATCAGGACGCCGAGCTTTTCCAGCCACGAAGCACCGCAAACCGGCGTGAAATCCGTGATAAGGAATCCGCCCGTTACCTGCGCAGTGAACGGCAAACTCTCTTGCGCTTGCCGCAGACCCAGGCGGTTGTGTTTTCAATTCACACCTATGTTCTGCTGGCAGATCACTTGGCCAAAACAGAAAACCCCGCCTGACGGCGGGGCCTCCTAGGAGGGTCTTGGTAATTTGATTACATGCTGATTGCGTTCACCACGCCGGCAATTGCGCCGCTTGTGTTTAAGCCGAAGATGGCCATGGTCAAAGCTAGGACCTGAGTGTTGAGCCGGAAATCCTCGCCGCGGATCAGGTTGACAGCGGCCATCGAGATGGCAACAGGGGCCGATACGCTGGCCAATGCGCCTGTCATGCCCCAACTGGTCAGCCGCAGGATGTCGCTTGGTCGCTCATCCTCTAGTTCTGACGGCTCCGAGTCATTCAACTTCAGGGGCGCCACGGGTTCAGTGCGAAAGGCGATACTCAGCAGTTGATCGTCGGTCAATTGGATGGGACGAGGCTTGGGTTTAGCCATTTCCACGACGTCGGCAACAGCATCAGGAATTTCGAGGCCGGCAAACTGTCCGCTGACCGCACTGAAGATCTGCTTGCGGTCTCTGGGCTTTCGGGGGGCAAGTGTATCGAAGGCACTGAGAAATTGTTCAAGAGTCAGAACCGTATTTGGTGAAAGCCATTCGATCCTCTGGGTCGAACAGATGTCGACCATGCGGTACAGAATCACAACCAGCATCATCTCGGATACTTCAGTATCGTCCAACAGCTCTGACACCGGGGCAATGTTCAAGGTCAAACGGTTACGGGGGCGAGAGGGTGTAGAACGCGTCAGAGTCTTGAGGCCAGCGGCGCGATCCATCCTCTCGTAACGGTCGGTTTCCTCGGTACCCTCCGTCTCCAATGACAGGCGCACCAGATACTGGCTTGAGACGACACTGGCCTCGGATGCGCTGAGCAACGTTTTGCGTTCAACCAGGTGACCGTAGTCTTCTAGCGTGGTTCCAACGATGTCACTGAACCGCTCAAGCGCGCGATCTGCATCGCCGTTGAACTGAAGACCACCATGGTATCTGTGCTTTGCAGTCACAGCGTTTTCCTTTGTGCGTTCACTCTGCAACAGGATGTTATCCAGCGATAAGGGGGAGAATTTGACGAAAATGGAAAAAAAAGAAAATTCGGCACTATTGATTACGTCTTGGAAACCAAAGGAATTAAGGCTTTTCCCATCTACTGTGGCAGCAATGTGGCTAAATCAGGGAGCGACCGTGTTCGAAACCAGATCGAGCTAGTTGTCGATTCGTTGCGCCATTATGGCAATGGACTGCTGATAGACGGTTGCGGCGTTCCACTGTTCTATTACTTTGAAATTCGGTTGCCCCTGTTGATAGCCACGACCCCGTTTCCACCCTTTCTTACGCAAGAAATTTGCAGTTGAGGCTAAAGCATCGGTCATATTGTAGAAGTCCACGCGCCGGTCTCCTGTGGCATCCACACCATAGGTTAGCGCATTGCCGGGAAGAAACTGTGTATGACCCAATTCGCCATGTTTTGCCCCTTTTGTTGCCACTGTGATACTGCCCGCATCGACCAGTTTCAGTGCCCCAATTGCATGGGGGACGAAGAACTCGGATCGGCGACAATCATAGGCCAGCGTTGTTATTGCTGAAACAACCTGGCTGTCTCCCATGAAGTTTCCAAAGCCTGTTTCCATACCGTGAATGGCAATCAGAATGCCGGCTGGTACCCCGTATTGGTTTTCCAGCGCAGCGTAGAATTGTGGGTTGGCCGCCTTGCGCTTGCGGCCTTGTGCCACGATCGTATTTGCACCACGTACCTGCATGAACTTGTCCAGCGAGTACTTGAAACTCTTCTGGTTGCGATCCGCTGCAATGGTGCGCGTTGCATATTGCGCCTGCGCTAAGGCTTGCAGCCCCTTTTTCTTGACGCCGGCCTTGCGCGCTTGATTGGAAAAGTCTTTTTTCCACTCCTCAAATCCGCTGCCTGTGTTTCCGCATGGGGCGGCCAGAGCCGAAATAGGCAGGGTAAGTACAAATGCAATAAACAAAGCGATGCGCGACATGAACGTTTTCCTTAGGGCCAGCCTATTCAATTCGGGGCTCGCGTTTTAGTTGTGACAATAACAACAAGCGCCCACTCGAAGCGAGTTGCGCTTACAAACCGCGCTGCAAGTCGTCTGCGGTTAATACGGGTTGGATCTCGATTGAGGCGTCCAGAGCAGCAAATAATGGCTCGTTGATGACAGGCATACGGGCTTGATCGCTTTCTTCAAATATCACGATGCCCATGCGTTTACCGTGCTCCAGTGCAAAGTAGGCTGCTTCTGCGTCGACCTCTTTTACCAGTGCTTCAATCGCTTGTCCCAGCGTTCCGTCCCTTTCGGCCTGATTGCCTTTTTCCACTGGGATCGTGAACTTTAACATAAGGCGCATCGCATTCTCCCTAAGTCCTAAAGTTTGTCGTAGGGTGAAAGGCTCTGACGTTCCGATGTTTCAGTCAAGGCGGGTGCCTGAGGAACAACAAAAGGGCGCCCAAGAGGCGCCCTTTCAATTCTCCGCTAACCCCAAAGTTTAGCAGCTGTAGTACATGCCGTATTCAACCGGGTGCGGGGTGTGCTCGTAGGTTTCGACCTCTTCCATCTTCAGTGCGATGTAGCCATCGATCTGGTCTTTGGTGAACACGTCGCCCTGCAGCAGGAAGTCGTGATCGGATGCCAGAGCCTCCAGCGCTTCGCGCAGCGAGCCGCAAACGGTCGGGATGTCGGCCAGTTCTTCGGCAGGCAGATCGTACAGGTTCTTGTCCATGGCTTCGCCCGGATCGATCTTGTTCTTGATGCCGTCCAGACCGGCCATCAGCAGAGCTGCGAACGCCAGGTAGGGGTTTGCGGCCGGATCGGGGAAGCGAGCCTCGACGCGCTTGGCTTTCGGGCTTTCAGTCCATGGAATACGGACGCAACCCGAACGGTTACGAGCCGAGTAGGCGCGCAGAACGGGGGCTTCAAACCCGGGGATCAGACGCTTGTAGCTGTTGGTCGCCGGGTTGGTGAAGGCGTTCAGTGTCTTGGCGTGCTTCAGGATGCCGCCGATGAACCAAATGGCTTCGTCCGACAGGTCAGCGTATTTGTCACCCGCGAACAGAGGCTTGCCGTCTTTCCAGATCGACATGTTCACGTGCATGCCAGTGCCGTTGTCGCCCGCGATCGGCTTCGGCATGAAAGTGGCCGATTTGCCGTAGGCGTGCGCAACGTTGTGGATGACGTACTTGTACTTCTGCAACTCGTCGGCCTGTTTGGTCAGGCTGTCGAAGATCAGACCCAGCTCGTGCTGGCACGAAGCAACCTCGTGGTGGTGCTTGTCGACCTTCATGCCCAGACGCTTCATGGTCGACAGCATTTCCGAACGCAGGTCCTGCGCTTCGTCGATCGGGTTGACCGGGAAGTATCCGCCCTTGACGCCCGGACGGTGGCCCATGTTGCCCATCTCGTATTCGGTGTCGGTATTCCACGACGCGTCGGTTGCATCAACTTCGTAGGATACTTTGTTGATTGTGTTCGAGAAACGGACGTCATCGAACAGGAAGAATTCGGCTTCGGGGCCCATATAGGCAACGTCGCCGATACCCGATGCTTTCAGGTAAGCTTCGGCTTTTTGAGCGGTTCCGCGCGGGTCACGTTCATAAGCTTCGCCGGTGTCGGGCTCAACAACCGAGCAGTGCACGCAGATAGTTTTTTCCGCGTAGAAGGGATCGACATAAGCGCTGTCGGTGTCGACCATCAACTTCATGTCGGATGCTTCGATCGACTTCCAGCCCGCGATGGACGAACCGTCGAACATGAAGCCTTCTTCCAGGAAGTCCTCGTCAACCTGATCGGCCATCAGGGTGACGTGCTGCAGCTTGCCGCGCGGGTCGGTGAAACGAACATCGACGTATTCGGCGCCTTCGTCCTTGATCAGCTGAAGAACTGCGTCCTTGCTCATACTCTCTATTCCTCTACTTGGAGTGTTCGATTACAGCGCTTCCGAGCCGGTTTCACCGGTCCGGATGCGAATGGCTTGCTCAACGGGCGAGACAAAGATCTTGCCGTCGCCGATTTTGTCGGTTTTCGCGGCCGAAACGATGGCCTCGATGGCGGCATCGACCTGATCGTCGTCCAGAACGACCTCGACCTTCACCTTGGGCAGAAAGTCGACCACGTATTCCGCACCGCGATAGAGTTCGGTGTGGCCTTTCTGACGGCCAAACCCTTTGACCTCGATCACGCTGAGGCCCTGGACACCCACGTCCTGCAGCGCCTCTTTCACTTCGTCCAGTTTGAACGGCTTGATGATCGCTTCGATCTTCTTCATCCCGGGCTCCCTATAACACTTGTCAGGAAGGCACTGATCACGTCTAAGATCGGTCGGCAATCTGATTGCGAAAATGGCGGCACGCGCGTGCCGAGAAAACAGGCGGCAGGTGAAATTTTGATCGACTTGCACAAAAAATAATCAAAATTGAATCGCTGAGGGATTTGAGATGACGGAATTGCTGACAGCTGCGCAAATGCGGGCCATCGAATTGGCCGCGATTGAGTCTGGTGAGGTAACCGGGCTGGAGCTCATGGAGCGGGCCGGGCTGGGCGTTGTCGAGGCGATATTTGAAGAGTGGCCGGAACTGGCAAAATCGCCTGGCCGGGCTGTGGTTCTGTGCGGGCCGGGGAACAATGGCGGCGACGGCTTTGTTGTTGCGCGGATGTTGCGTGAGTTGGGCTGGGAGGTGGAAGTTTTTCTGTATGGCGATCCCGAAAAGCTGCCTCCGGATGCGCGTACGAACTATGAGCGCTGGATGGAGCAGGGAGTGGTCTCGAAGTTGTCCATGCCTTCACCAAATAAAAGTGAAATTGACCTATTGGAGAAGCGCGCTGCCCGCACGTTCAGCGCAGCTGGTCCTGAGTTGATTATAGACGCGTTGTTCGGCACCGGGCTTACGCGCTCGATTGGCGGTTTAAAAAATACTCTCGAGGTCATCCAGATTTGTTCAGAGGTTAACGTCGATCCTTGGTGGCCGAGGGTCGTTTCAGTCGACGTTCCGTCTGGGCTCTGCGCCGATAGCGGCAAGGCGTTGGGGGATGAAGGTGTTTTGGTAGGCGCGAACCTCACAGTTACTTTTCATGGCAAGAAACTTGGCCACAATCTTAGCGAAGGACCCGAATACTGCAGAAAAACAGTAATATCGGACATTGGACTATCTTCTCCCGGGAAGACTGGTTCGATTTCGCGAAGGGCTTTGATAGAACATCATGGCGAAAGAAGGCTGGGCAGGGTTCTCAGTGTTCTAGTGGATGAAAGCCGTTTGTCGCCATATCTCCCCAAGGAGCCATTCGAACACAAGTACACCCACGGTCACGCGCTCATCCTCTCAGGCGGCTCAGCCAAAACCGGGGCCGCGCGGCTGGCGGCACGGGGGGCTTTGCGCATTGGGGCAGGGTTGGTGACCCTGGCGGTGCCTCCGGCCGCTCAGATGGAGGTTGCTGCACAGGTGACGGCCATAATGTTGCAGCGGGTTGAAGGCGCGGATGGCTTGACCGACCTGCTGAAGGATGAGCGGTTGAACGCCCTTTGCCTCGGTCCGGGGCTAGGTATAGAACGCGCGCGGGAGTTGGTGCCGGCTGCCCTAAGTGCCAAACGTGCAACGGTTCTGGACGCCGACGCGCTGACGGCGTTTGCGGATGATCCGGCGGCGTTGTTCTCTCAACTCCACGACACCTGTGTTTTGACGCCGCATGGGGGAGAGTTTTCGCGGTTGTTCCCGGACATTGCCGAGAAGCTGTCGGAAACACCAACCAAAGGCCCGGCCTATTCCAAGGTGGATGCCGCGCGTGAGGCCGCAAAACGGGCAGGATGCGTGGTGTTGTTCAAAGGACCAGACACGGTGATCGCTGCGCCGGACGGGCAGTGTTCGATCAATGCTGCGGTGTACGAACGCGCAGCTCCTTGGTTGGCGACCGCAGGTTCGGGCGATGTGCTGGCAGGCTTTATTGCCGGGCTTCTTGCTCGCGGGTTCAGCCCCATGCGGGCGGCGGAAACAGCGGCCTGGCTGCATGTGGAATGCGCATGTCAGTTTGGGCCGGGCTTGATAGCTGAAGATCTTCCCGAGCAGCTTCCTTTGGTATTCAGGGAACTTGATATCTAGCAATGATCGGCAATTAGTGGCCGATAGCGTGAGAAAGCAGCAAACTTTCGCCGCCGCATCCCGCCAGATGCATAGCGGGTGTTTGCAAGATGCAGAGCTCGGCGTCAGAATTTGCTTGAGCTTGTTGTGAGTCCGAAGGTCGAGAATTGGTAAGCTATTGAAAACAAATTATAAATTTTGTCACTCTGTGGACGGGTTGTGGCGAAAATGCAATGAAGGCGGAACTTGAAGAGGCCATCTCTGGAAACTCAATTATCTGTGAACGATTTGGCAAGTACATAAAAACCCTGAACCATTCATGGTGAACGACATGACAGTGAATTATAAACGAACTTCGATTGCAGCCGTTCTGGCCGCAACGACGGCGATCCCCGCGGCGGCAGAGCTGAAATACGAGAACAACAGCGGCGGATATGTGCTGCTGTATGGTCAGTTGGACCCGGTGATTGTCTCCGTGGATGATGGCGTGCAAACCGAAACACGTCTTTTGGATAATGACCTGTCCAACAGCCGCGTTGGCTTGCGCCTGATGCAGCCCTATGGCAGCAACGAATTCATGTTTCGCTTTGAAAGCGGATTGGGTTTACCAAGTACTGGCACGGCCAACCAGAATGGCACCAATACCAACGGTTGGACCCGTGAGGACATCCGCCATTTGGATTTCTCATTAATGGGTGGGTACGGCAAGTTTTCGGCGGGCCAGGGTAGCATGGCTTCGGATGGAGCTGCTGAAGCTGACTTGTCCTATGTCGGGACCGCCTTGTATTCGTTCACTAGTGATGAAAACGGCGCATTTTTCTATCGCGATCCGAATGGCATGCTGAGTAATATCACTGTCGGCGCCTCTTCCAGCAATTTTGACGGCGGGCGCCGGGGCCGCATTCGTTATGACACGCCTGATTTCAACGGGTTTTCGGGAGCGATTGCCTATGGCCAAAACGTCCTTTCCAGTAGCGACGATGATGACTATTACGACTTAGCCATTTCTTACGGTAATACCTTCGCGAATGGCGTGGAGTTGGCTGCAAGCATCGCCTATGCCGTGCGCGATTTCGACGACGGATCGGGTGAGAGTAGAAATACGATCGGCTCGGCCTCGGTTCTGCTGCCTAGTGGTCTCAGTTTTACAGGAGCCCTAGGTACACGAGACGACACATCCGCGGGTGCTAGTGATCCGGATTATTGGTACACGAAAGTTGCTTACGAGGGGGACTGGATCTCTTGGGGCAAAACCGGCGTTGGTATCGATTATTTTGACGGGTCGGATTTCGAAAACAGCGGTTCCAGCACCAAGTCTTGGGGTATTGCGGTCGTGCAGCGGATCGACAGCATCAATACCGACGCCTACTTGAAATATCGAAACCATGACTTCGATGACACAGTCGACTTTGACAAAAACGAAGCTTGGGTATTGGGCGCACTCTGGAAGTTCTGATCCCCTGATGGAATGATAAAAAACGCCCCGGTCTGATCCGGGGCGTTTTTTTGTTCAAATTGACGGCAAAACAAGGCTGATCCGGCCTTTGCCCCTTGCACGTGGACGGTGGGGCAAATAGAAGGCGTCAAATTTGCCCGGCGCGCCGTTTTGCGCGCCCCGAATCCTATGGGGACTACCATAATGCAGGTTACCGAGACGCTGAACGAAGGTCTGAAACGCGGCTACAACATTGTCGTATCCGCTGCTGAGCTGGACGAGAAGGTCAACGAGAAGCTGACCGAAGCGCAGCCCGAAGTCGAGATGAAGGGTTTCCGTAAAGGCAAGGTGCCAATGGCGCTGCTGAAAAAGCAGTTTGGTCAGCGCCTGTTGGGCGAGGCCATGCAGGAAACCATCGACGGTGCCATGAACAAGCACTTTGAAGACAGCGGCGAGCGCCCCGCGCTGCAGCCCGATGTCAAGATGACCAACGAGGACTGGAAAGAAGGCGACGATGTCGAGGTCGCAATGTCCTATGAGGCGCTGCCGGAGATTCCCGAAGTTGACCTGAAGTCGGTCGAGCTGGAAAAGCTGGTTGTAAAAGCTGACGACGCTGCTGTTGAAGAAGCACTGAACAACCTGGCGGAAACTGCGCAGGATTTCAAAGCACGCCGTAAAGGGTCAAAGGCGAAAGATGGCGATCAAGTCGTGATCGACTTTGTTGGCAAGGTTGACGGCGAAGAGTTTGAAGGTGGCTCGGCTGAAGACTACCCGCTGGTTCTGGGTTCGAACAGCTTCATCCCCGGTTTTGAAGAGCAGCTGGTCGGTGTGAAGGCCGAGGAAGAAAAAGACGTCAACGTCTCCTTCCCCGAGGAATACGGAGCCGAGCATCTGGCCGGTAAAGACGCTGTCTTCAACTGCACCGTGAAAGAAGTGAAGGAGCCAGTCGCCGCCGAGATCAACGACGAACTGGCAACCAAGTTTGGCGCGGAAGATTTGGCAGCCCTGAAGGGTCAGATCTCTGAGCGTCTGGAGGCGGAGTACACCGGTGCGGCGCGTGCGGTAATGAAGCGTGCGCTGCTGGATGCGCTGGACGCCAAAGTATCATTCGACCTGCCGCCGTCGCTGGTTGAGGCAGAGGCCAAGCAGATCGCACATCAGCTTTGGCACGAGGAAAACCCTGAGGTCGAAGGCCACGATCACGATCCGATCGAGCCTACTGAAGAGCACAACAAGCTGGCCGAGCGTCGCGTGCGCCTGGGCTTGCTGCTTGCCGAGTTGGGCCAGAAGGCAGAGGTTGAAGTTACCGATGCCGAGATGACCCAAGCGATCATGAACCAGGCGCGCCAGTACCCTGGTCAGGAACGTCAGTTCTTCGAATTCGTGCAGCAGAATGCCCAGATGCAACAGCAACTGCGGGCACCGATCTTTGAAGACAAGGTTGTCGATTACGTTTTCGAATTGGCTCAGGTCTCGGACAAGGAAGTCAGCAAAGACGACCTGCAAAAAGCCGTTGAGGCACTGGAAGAGGAGTAATCCTCTTCCCGCTCCTAACCTAAGGGGCTTAAAAAGAAGCGGAGCCGCCTGACATTGGGCAGCTCCGCATGGGGTGGCTTTTGTACTTATGAGGTGAGGGGGTCAGGCCTCATGAGCAAAAGCACGGGGGGTTTTTAGCAGAGCGGTCTTCTGCTCTGGCGTGAAAGTGTCAGACAGGGCTTCGATCAGTTTCAGAACAGCCTGTCTTTCGTCTTCGGTTTTCGCGGCGCTCATCTGCTCGACGAAGTACTTCTCGAGATCTGTAAGCGGTTTGTGGTCACGATTTGCGGGGCTTTGCTCGGCTGCTTTCTTGGCTGCGAACAACTCCAGTGCCTTCTCTTCGTCGATGAAGACATCTTCGTGAATTCCAGCGAATTCTCGAACTCCGGAAATGCGTTCTTCCGTACAATCAAGCAATGCAGCGAGGGCCGCGACCTTGCCCATCGGCACCGTCTGTCCAACGTAGTCGTATGGCGCGCAGTTCGATCGCTTGAGAACACGGTCCATGACTGGGTCGATCACGGTAATGATGTCCTTAATACCCGCACTGCGGGCATATTCCAGCGAACCGATCATTAGCTCGCACGTGGCATAGGACACTGAGTTCTTTTCTTTGCCGCGGGTCAGACGCTGCGTGTCTACGCAGAAGCGTGTGGATTCCCACATCGTAGCGCTTCGGATCGGTGCTTCGCCACACAGGATTGCTGAGAAAACATCAGACAACATGTGCGGACCAGTAGTCTGGAGTGCACGCACGGCTGCGACGACATTCCCCCCGTCGTCGAGACCGATCACATATGCAGGATCCAGATGATCGAACTGGTCGATTTCCTTGCCGTCTTCGATATTAACGTCCCAACCGAGACGTCCGCCGAAAACTCTGGCTCTCAATTCGAACATGTCGTCGAGAACCTCGCTGAACAGATGTCTGTTCAACCCGTCAACTACTAAGATCATATCATCCCCCTTCGAGTGGTATGTCGGTGAAATTAACGTTACCGGTTTTCCACAGCGAATCTATTGGGGGATTCCCGTAATCTTGCGCTTTTCAAGCCTCAAATTTGGTGATTTTGGCTTTATCCAGGGTAGATTAGCCCGATTCCGATCGCCCGACCGACCGCCTGAGGCGTCGTCAATGCGTTCAACTTTTCGCGGGAGGAGCGCAAATGCACCTCAACCGTGCGGTGGGAAATCGACAGAATATCTCCGATATCCTGCTGCGATTTACCGGCCGCGGCCCATTGCAATATCTCCAACTCACGGCTGGACAAGGTGGGGTGGTACAACATCCGGCTAAGGGTGTCGGATGTCATGACGTTGTCATGTATGTGTACGGCCAGAGATTGGAGCTCACTGATTACGTTGGGAACCAGTTTCTTCCACTCATCGCGGCTGCAATCGCGCGTCGCGCTCAGCAAACCGATATCGCCATATGGTCCGCGAACTGGAATGGTTATCCCTTGATCCGGGATGCCGAAATCGTGCGCGTCCCGGAAAACTCGTTGAAAATCCTTGCTGCGTTCGAGCCGACTCCAGTCCACGGGCGCAATACTGCGTTGGCTCATGTGCAATGTCGGGTCGATCAGGTGCAGGCCCTGCTCCTGATAATGCGCTTTCCAGTCATCGCCATAAGTTACATGCCCATGGATGGAACCCGCAGCTGGGTTCATGCCCGCATAGGCAGCGTGGTCCATTTCGAATTTGTCGCAGACCTGCTTAAGGAACTCATCGTAATGAGTATCCTCTTGGGGAAGGGTGCTGAGATCTACAATATCCATAAGGTTAACTACCTAAACCCGACTTAACGGGCGACCCCAATTACGCCAGGACAAACGATCCCACCCACCTAGCGTTGTTCAAAACACCATATTTTCAGTCATATGACAAGAACATGTGGCAAATGTCTGCCTTTTAAGAATCAATGTGCTCTAATTGCACGATTTTTTGCAGTCATAGCGTGAAATTTAATGCGCGGACACGCCTTGGGTACGGAATTCCGGTATAGGCCCATCTGATTATGAGTGTGCTTTTAATTCATGTTGCGCACAATTTGAGCTTAATCGGAACTCGACACCAATCCGGTTTCAACCAGCATGCCCCGTTTCTTGGCCTCGGGGTAATAGCCCTTGGCATAGAGGAAAATGGCGCGCTGTTGGTCGCCGTCGGACAGCAGCCAGGCGCCGCGTAAGTATTTTCCCGCGAATTCCAGATTGGTATCAGCGTCCAGCAGCCCCTGAGCGTTGCCGCGATACCCCATGGATCGAGCAGTTGCAGGAAGGACTTGCAGCAGCCCGTAATATGGGCGGTTCACGGCCCAGGGGCGGTGTGTACTTTCGCGGATCGCCAGTTTGTGGACCAATTCCCGCGGAAGTTCATACTCATCCGCCCACTTGTTAATCGAGGCGCGCAATTCAGGCGTTTCATTGGGATAGAGCGGAGGGTTAAAGTTGTCCGTGCTATCTGATTTGTCAGGCCCGCCGCAGGCCGCGAGAGGCGCGATCAGAAATATGGTCAGCAGGCTGCGACGAAGCATATTTGCCATACAATTTCTCCCTATCGTCGATCGGATCATAGGCGGGAAACACTTGACTGCAAGCGGAAGGCTTGGTTCTGGCAGAAACTTGCGCGGGATACGTGTATAAAAAAGGCCGCGCTGAAACAGCGCGGCCTTGGATCACGATATTGCCAGCCCGATCAGGCTTTTGCTTCGTCTTCTGCTGGTGCCTCTTCGGTGACCAGATCATCATCTTCCGAAGCGGCCGAGCCGATGTCGTCGAACAGTTCGGCGATTTCGAACTCAGCAGCGGCTTCTTCTTCTGCGGCCAGCTCCTGGATCGATTTACCCGATGCCTGCAGTTCGGCTTCTTCTTCCGAACGGGCGACGTTCATCTTGATTTCGACCTCAACCTCGGGGTGCAGTTTGACTGCAACCGAGTGCACGCCCAGATCTTTGATCGGAGCAATCAGGATGACCTGTTTCTTGTCGACGGTGAAACCAGCTTCGGTGGCGGCGTCTGCGGCGTCACGCGGAGTGACCGAACCGTACAGAGCGCCGGCATCCGATGCCGAGCGAATCACGATGAACTGCTGACCGTCCAGCTTTTCAGCCAGCGCTTCAGCTTCTTTCTTGGTTTCCAGGTTGCGGGCCTCAAGCTGCGCTTTCTGGGCTTCGAACGACGCGATGTTCGCCTCGGACGCGCTCAGCGCTTTGCCTTGCGGCAGCAGGAAGTTGCGGGCAAAGCCGGGCTTGACGTCAACGACGTCGCCCATCTGTCCCAGTTTCGCAACGCGTTCCAAAAGGATAACTTGCATGTCAGTCTCTCCTTACTTCACGGCGTAGGGCAGCAGGGCGAGAAAGCGGGCGCGCTTGATAGCACGGGCCAGTTCACGCTGCTTTTTCGCCGAAACGGCGGTGATGCGCGAAGGAACGATCTTGCCACGCTCAGAGATGTAGCGCTGCAGCAGACGGGTGTCTTTGTAATCGATCTTCGGCGCGTTGTCGCCCGAGAACGGGCAGACCTTGCGGCGGCGGAAAAATGGTTTTGCGGCCATGGTTTAAGTCCTTTCGTCAGGCGTTGATCAACGGCGCTCGCGGCGGCCTTCGCGCTCATCGCGCTTCTGCATCTGGACCGAGGGGCCCTCGGCATGCTCGTCGACCTTGATGGTCAGAACGCGCATAACGTCGTCATGCAGGCGCATCAGGCGTTCCATCTCCTGAACGGCGCCAGCGGGGGCGTCGGTCTTCAGGAAAGAATAGTGACCCTTGCGGTTTTTGTTGATCTTGTAGGCCATTGTCTTGACGCCCCAGTACTCGCTGTCGACGACGTTGCCGCCGTTGTCAGCCAGAACGGTGCCGAAATGTTCGACAAGGCTTTCTGCCTGCGCGTTGGACAGATCCTGACGCGCGATCATTACATGCTCATACAGTGGCATGTGCACTCCTGTTTATATCAAGGCGCATTTCAAAGACGGGGCCATCCGGTCCTTCGCGACCCTGCCACGAGAGGCTGCGCGATTCATACGTATTGCGAAGGAAGGCCTCGTATACACGTTTATTCGCCCGGGGCAAGCCCTGCCACATATGCCTTTGAGACGCCGCCCAATTTCCTTTGAGCCGCCCAATTCCTGACGCTTTTCGCCCCGAGGTTGTTCATTAAGCCGGGAGCACCCGGACCATCGGAACCAAAGACAGGGCGAGACAAATGGCCGTGACGAATACGAATACATTCAAGCAAGCCGCGCCCGGCGCCGCTTTTGACAAATCCGTACCTGTGCTGATCACATTTGCTCCGAATTGGAAAGCTCGGATGATCCTGTTCCGTGTGATTGGTGCTTTCATGATCGTGTCTGCATTTTCCATGTGGCTGATGCCCGGATCCGTGATGGGGACTGACGTTTGGCCGATCAAACTGGCTGCATCTCTTATGTTTCTGATTGCCGGTGTCAGCTTGCTGACCATTGAAATTCTGGACGATCGTCCTGATGCCTATTTCGACCCGATCCGTCGCGAGGTGCGTATTCTCCAGAAGAATGAAAACGGTCGCCCCCAGACAGTTCTGCGCCGCAGCTATGACTCGCTGGGTGGTGCGCGCTTTGATGAGGGGCAGGTTGAACTGTTCGATGTCGATGGAAGCTTGCTTATGAAATTGCCGCTGGAATCGGCGGATGTCAGCCGAGCGCTGAAAGGGCAATTAAGCCAAAACGTACCGATATTTGCCTAAACTCCGTTCTGTTCAAAAAGGAACAGAGGTTGTTGATTAATATGGCTTGTGTGCCGCCTCTTGGCGGCACATTTTTCTTGTTGAGCAACCCACCCGGTTTGCACAACAAATTTGCGGAGATTGTTATGAGATCCACACTTTTTGCCACCACGTTATTCACCGCCGCGATCTTGGCGCCAACAGTGTTTGCGGAAACCTGGAAATTAGATCCGGGGCACACTGAAGTTCGCGTGTACTACTCCCACGCTGGATTTTCACGGCAATCCATCGAATTTGGTACGGTTGAGGGCGAACTGGAATTTTCAGAAGGTGCTGTTGACGATGCAAAAGCCAATTTCAGCATTCCAGTAAATAGCGTTGTAACCGGGAATGATAAGTTCAATTTGGACATACTGAGCGAACCTTTGTTCAACGAAGCGAACTTCCCGATTGTCCAATTCGTCTCGACTTCGGTTGAACAGACAAGTGACAATACACTGACGGTTGTTGGCGATCTGATCATTAAAGATATTTCGAAGCCGGCAACTTTTGATGTCACCGTTAATGGGTATGGCGATCATCCCGTTGGGCAGTACATTGACTACAACAAAGGCCAGTGGCTGGGCATCACAGCGACCACCATGATCAAGGCCTCGGAGTGGGATATGGGCGCGTTTTTTCCACCCAATGGTGACGAACTCGAGATAGTGATCAACGCGGAACTGAAGGCTCAGTAGTCGATTGAGGTTCGCGCTTCTTTAAGCGGCGTGGACCGAGGAAGTTCCAGCGCAATTCGCTGGCAGCACGTTGTCAATGACATTTCCGCTGCTGTCGGCGGATGTCAGCCGAACATTAAAGCCCAATCGAGCCAAAGCGTAACTACTTTCCCCTAAATTCTACTCTGTTCAAAAAAGAACAGAGGCTGTGACAAAATTGGACTTGTGTGCTGCCACTGCACAGCACATTTACCTTTGAGCAACCCAACAGGATTGCTCTTAGACACACTTAAAACAAAGCGGAGATTGTCATGAAATCCACCCTTCTTGCTGCTGCTCTTGCCGTGTCGGCGACGTCGGCATTTGCCAGCGCCGAGAAATACGTCCTGGATCCCAGCCACAGCCAAGTCGTCTTCAACTACTCCCATCTGGGTTATTCGACCACTACTGGCATGTTCTCGGGCTTTGAAGGCGAGATCATGTTTGACCAGGAAAACCCCGCTGAGTCGAGCGTGACCGTATCTATGCCTGTCGTCGAGATGATCACTGGCTGGAAGCCGCGCGAGGATCACTTTATGACCGAGGATTTCTTCGGTGCCGCCGAAGGTGATTTGGTTACTTTCACCTCGACTGGAATCGAAGTCACGGGCGAAAACACTGCTAACATCACTGGTGATCTGACGATGAATGGCATCACCAAGTCGGTTGTGTTGGATGCCAAGTTGAATCAGGTGGGTGATCACCCTATGGCTGGAAAGCCTTGGGCGGGCTTTGATGCGACCACGACTTTGGTGCGCAGCGATTTCGACCTGGGCCAGTTTGCACCGTTTGTGAGCGACGAGGTGGAAATCAAGATTTCCATTGAAGCGCAAAAGGACGAAAAAGCCGGTTCATAACTGGTTCATAATAGTAGCTGTGAAGCCGCCGGAGCCAGCAGCTCCGGCGGTTTTTTTTATTTGCCTCTGATTGCGGTCAATTCGACAGAAACTGCAACCGCGAAGGCCAGAGAATCTTCCTTTGGCTGAGATGTCCCGACGTCGAAATCCAAACGATTGAGATCAACAGAACCTGACATGCTTGCCGTGTCGTCTTGCAGGTCGAGTGTGAACGGCAGAATGATGTCCAGCGTTTTGTCGCGGATTGTGAGTGAGCCGCGGGCTTCGTAACCGGTTTCGGTCTTAAAGAGGTCAGCTTTGAACGAAGCGGTCGGGAAACTGGCAACGTCAAAGAAATCAGCGCCCTTGGCCTGATCCGAGACGGTGCCCAAACTCAAAGACCCAATGGAAATGGTGACGTCTACCGAACCCGCCAGGCCGGGGTCGGCCGGGTCTTCGAAGGCAATTGCTGCAGTCCAGTCGGTAAAAGTGCCAGTGACCAGGCTGCCAAGCTGCGTGATAGTGATGGAAAGCGTCCCGTCTTCAACCTTCCAATCAGATTGTACTTCAGTGAGTTCTACAGAGTCACCCGCAGCGTCCGAATGGGGCGACAGAACGCCGATTGACCATCCGCCAGCGATTATCGCTGCCCACGCGGCGACGGCTGCCACAAGCGGAAGGGCAGAGTGTTCTTGCCAAGGCGGCTCGGGCGCGTCTGACCGACCCGGCAACATGCGTCTGAGTGTGCTGTCCTTATCGACCACGTGGTGTTTCAACGCGCCCATGATGTGCAGGACGAGTGAACCGACCAGCACCCAGATGAACAGCCAGTGCAGGCCAGCAGTTACCTCTGACAAATAAGCGGATTTGGGGACGAAAGGCAGGTTCTGACTGAACGGCCACAGGATCGGAGCAAACCCTTCGGCGGAAGCATGGTGGAGCCAACCCGTCAAAGGCACCAGAACAAGCGAGGCATAGAGCATCCAGTGTATCGTTTCGGCGACAAAGGCTTCGGGTTTGTTCTCGGCATTCAGGAGTCCCGGCTTTTGTTGCGTCACCGCCCAGAGTATTCGGGCGAGAGCGACAAAGAAAACTGTCACCCCGACAGTCTTGTGTACCGAAAACAAGCGTGCCGCCCGAGCGATGTCGTCTTCGGTCGTCGGGATGGACGGGTCAAAGACAGCATGGGCCAGGTTTTCGGCGACCCAGCCCAGTGGCAAAGCAGTGATAATCAGCAAAGCGGTCAGCCAGTGGAAGGTCTTAGTTACGCTGCCGTAACTGGAAAGGGTGTTGGTCGAGGCCATTAGGGGAACGCTCCGAGATTCGTTGGGTGTGCTCAACCTAAGGCTGGCGCGAATGGACACAAGTATGAGTGAACGCACAACGTGGGTGCCCATATGCAGAACGCAGGCAGCGCTTGTGCCAGACGGTCAGTCAGTTTACACCCCGCCGCAACCTGACGTCATCCAAGAGGCAACAATGACACGCGCGTTCGTTTTTCCGGGGCAGGGCGCCCAGACCATCGGAATGGGAAAGGCACTGGCCGAGGCATACCCCGCCGCCCAGGCCATTTTTGACGAAGTTGACGAAGCCCTAGGAGAAAACCTGAGCGCACTGATCTGGGACGGCGAAATCGCCGATCTGACTCTTACCCAAAACGCGCAGCCTGCACTGATGGCCACTTCGATGGCCGCGATGCGTGCACTGGAAGCCGAAGGCGTTTCGATTTCGGATGCTGCCTTCGTGGCCGGGCATTCTTTGGGAGAATATTCTGCTCTGGCTGCTGCGGGATCGCTATCAGTTGGTGATACGGCTCGTCTGCTGCGAACACGTGGCCGGGCGATGCAAAGCGCAGTACCGGTGGGCGAAGGCGCCATGGCTGCCATACTGGGTCTCGATCTGGATACCGTGCGCATAGTCGCGGAAGAAGCTGCGCAAGGTGAGGTCTGTCAGGCCGCTAACGACAATGACCCGACGCAGGTCGTTGTCTCAGGATCGAAAGCCGCTGTCGAACGCGCAGCTGATATTGCCAAAGAGAAGGGCGCCAAGCGGGCGGTAATGCTGCCAGTCAGTGCTCCGTTCCATTGCGCACTGATGCAGCCAGCTGCTGACATGATGGCCGAGGCTTTGGCCGATGTACAGATCAACGCTCCGGCCGTGCCTTTGGTGGCCAATGTTCGGGCCGAAGCTGTTACCGATCCTGATGTGATCCGCACCCTGCTGGTCGAACAAGTTACCGGGTCGGTACGCTGGCGGGAAAGTGTACAGTACATGGGCGCTCAGGGCGTGACTGAAATATGGGAAATCGGTGCCGGTAAGGCACTGTCAGGCATGATCCGCAAGATCGACCGCGCCATTGCAGGCAAAGCGGTTGGAACACCCGAAGATGTTCAAAAGGCCATTCAGGTCGCAGAGTAAGCACAGAATACGTCTGAAAAGGCGAAATGAGAGGAAAGTCGAATGTTTGATTTGACAGGTAAGAACGCGCTGATTACCGGCGCTTCGGGCGGCATCGGGGGCGATATTGCGCGTGCCCTGCATGGCGCCGGCGCAACGGTTGGGTTGTCTGGTACCCGTGTTGAACCCTTGCAGGCCCTTGCTGACGAACTTGGCGAGCGCGCACATGTCCTGCCTTGCAATCTGAGCGACCCCGAAGCTGTTGAGGCCCTGCCAAAGCAGGCGGTAGCGGCAATGGGTTCGGTTGATATTCTGGTGAACAACGCAGGCATCACTCGGGACAATCTGTTCATGCGCATGTCGGATGAAGATTGGCAGAGTGTGATCGACGTGAATATGACGGCCACCATGAAACTGTGCAGGGGCGTCATTCGCGGCATGATGAAGAAGCGCTGGGGCCGGATCGTAAATATCTCCTCGGTTGTTGGCGCGATTGGCAATCCTGGTCAGGCGAACTACGCGGCTTCCAAAGCGGGCGTGGTCGGGTTTTCCAAAGCGCTCGCGCATGAGGTTGCAACTCGGGGAATTACCGTGAACGCGGTGGCTCCGGGCTTTATCACTACGGCGATGACCGAAAAACTGACGGACGAGCAGAAGGCTGGTCTGCTGCAGCAGGTTCCCGCGGGTCGCATGGGGGAGCCGGAAGAAATCGCGGCAGCGGTTATGTATCTGGCCAGCCCCGAAGCGGGATATGTTACCGGAAGCACCTTGCATGTGAATGGCGGCATGGCCATGTTGTAATCGCAGTTCGGGGCAGATGCGAAAGCGTTTGCCTTGAGCGTTGTCTGTGCTATAGGCGGCGCACATGCATAGGGACCGGTCGATTTGGCCGGTTCTCTGATTTCCCGGGTATCCGGGACCCAAACCGCCCGGAACGGGCAAACCAAGGCCACCGTGAGTGGGCGATGGACAGAACCGGGCAAACCGCCCTGATAAGGAATGAGGAATAGACATGAGCGACGTCGCAGATCGCGTTAAAAAGATCGTTGTTGAGCACCTGGGTGTGGAAGAAGACAAGGTTGCGGAAAACGCCTCCTTCATCGACGATCTGGGTGCAGACAGCCTGGACACTGTTGAGCTGGTTATGGCTTTCGAAGAAGAATTCGGCATCGAAATCCCTGATGACGCAGCCGAGACCATCCAGACTTTCGGCGACGCGGTCAAATTCATCAGCGAAGCCTCTTAAGAGCATCGAATCTGATAAAAAGCGGCGCTTCCCAGCAACGGAGGCGCCGTTTTTTTGTGCCTTACCGGAATTTATCCTTGCGTGGTGAACGGGCGGTTCGCACTCTGACCTATGAGGCATAGTTCCGAGCGGGCAAGGGCATGATAAGATCCACCCCGATGATAAATACGGCGCGTCTGACGCTGTGCGCGATGCGACCCGAGGATTTCGGGCGGTTTGCGGAAATCTGGCGCGACCCTGAGGTTGTGCGCCATGTTGGCGGCATTCCGCGTTCGCGAGGCGAGGCATGGGAATCGTTTCTCCGAAATGCCGGGCATTGGCAGATGACCGGATTCGGACAGTGGGGCGTGGTGCTTCAGTCGAATCGCACGTTGATTGGTCAGGCCGGATTCTTTTATGGAAATCGTGATTTAGGTTCAGACTTCGACTCGCACCCCGAAGCCGGTTGGGTATTCGCCCCGGAAGGGCAGGGGCAGGGATACGGGTACGAGGCCGCAAAAGCCGCACATGACTGGTTTGACAGGGTTATTCCCGGACCTTTGGTGGCGCTGGTCGATACGGCAAACATGCCGTCTCGGAAACTGGCGATCAAACTGGGGTACGAACTTTTACGCGAAACGGAATACAGAGATACACCAGTGCACCTGTTTCGCCGGAACGGTCCACCCGCATTGGTGTGAAACATGTCCCGCGCTGCGATGCCGCAAAATGAACCAACTGTGCCGATCTTATGAGATTCAGGACCAGTTTCTGCATGTATGGTATCTTGAAGTTGCAGAATGATTCAGCGGAGGATTTGGGTCATGATGATTTATCCCACTATGGAGTTGCAGAACGGTCGGTGCGTGACACTGGAAAAAGGCCGTCTGGATGAGGCAATGATCTGGCATGTGGATCCGGTTGAAACAGCGCGCAGTTGGTCTGCAGCGGGTGCCGAATGGATGCACCTGACCGATTTCGATGCGATCGAAGGGCGGGACACCAATGAAGAGCTGGTCGAGGAGATCATTCGCACAGCCGAGATGCCCGTGCAGTTGGCAGGCGGCATGCGCACGCGCGAGCGGATAGAGCATTGGATTGACAAGGGTGCCGGACGTATCGTGGTCGGAACCTTGGCGGCACGCGATCCGCATCTGGTCAAGGAGCTGGCCAAACTCTACCCCGATCAGATCGTTCTGGCTGTTGATGTATGGCAAGGATACGTGATGACCGAAGGGTGGCGCAGCCAGAGCGCGTTTACCGCAGACGCCTTCATTGAAGCCTTCGCGGATGCGCCGTTCTCGGCAATCGTGGTCACGGATATCGACAGCGACATGGAAGATGTTGAGGCGCAGCTGGGCCTGATCTCGGGGTTGGCAGAAAAGTCCCGTACACCGGTGATTGCGAGCGGCGTCGTGCGCACGGCGGATGATATTTCCCGGTTGGCGTATATTCCGAACATATCCGGAGTCATCGTCGGTCGCGCGTTGTTCCGTAAAACACTGACTGTGAACGAAGTTCTGGCAGTTGCGAAAACCGCGCACGAGCCAGTGGCCCAGTTTCAGTAAGTCGGAACAAACAATAGAGAACCGCCCCTTGCCCTTTACGGCAAGAGGCGGCTTTTTTATTTCCACGAGAATTATTCCTGTACGGGGCTGTCATAGTTGGTTTGAGCAACATGATGCCGGAAGGGATTGTGCCGAAGCTCTTGCCCCCGGACCCCGGGCCGGGGTATGAGCGGTTCTCATAACAGGAAGCAGGCAAGAGGCATTTCATGCGCAGAGTCGTTGTTACCGGTCTGGGATTGGTCACTCCTTTGGCTAGCGGGGTCGAGGAAACCTGGTCACGGCTGCTGGACGGAGAGTCCGGCGCGGGCCCGATTACCCTGTTTGATGCCGAAGCAAGCGGGGTCACCACGACCTATGCCTGCGAAGTGCCGCGGGGAGATGGCACGAACGGTACGTTCAACCCCGACGATTGGATGCCGCCGAAAGAGCAGCGCAAGATCGAAGATTTTATTCTGTATTCGGTTGCCGCGGCCGAGATGGCCTGTAGAGACGCGGGTTGGTTGCCGGAGGACGAAGAAGATCGCCTGCGGACCGGTGTTCTGATTGGATCGGGGATCGGTGGCCTGGGGTCCATTGCCGAAACCGCGAACCTGATCCGCGACAAAGGTCCGCGTCGGGTCTCTCCATTCTTTATTCCGGGCGCACTGATCAATCTGGCCTCGGGGCAGGTGTCAATCCGGTTTGGCTTCAAGGGTCCAAACCACTCGGTCGTGACAGCCTGTTCGACAGGTGCCCATGCCATTGGTGACGCTAGCCGTATCATTCGAGCAGGCGAAGCCGACGTCATGATTGCGGGCGGCGGTGAGGGCTGTATTTGCGAAATCGGGATTGCCGGGTTTAACTCGTGCAAGGCGTTGTCGACCAAATTTGCCGACAATCCGCAGGCAGCCAGCCGTCCTTATGATGTGGATCGCGATGGATTCGTGATGGGCGAAGGGGCCGGCGTTGTGGTTCTTGAAGAATACGAACACGCCAAGGCACGCGGGGCCAAGATTTACGCCGAAGTTCTGGGCTATGGGATGTCGGGCGACGCCTATCACATCACTGCACCGTCCGAAGATGGCGACGGTGCCGAGCGTTCCATGAGGGCCGCACTGCGCAGTGCCGGCCTAGAGCCGACAGATCTGGATTACATTAACGCTCATGGTACTTCCACCATGGCGGATACGATCGAACTGGGAGCGGTA
The DNA here is from genome assembly GCF_057221115.1 of Ruegeria sp. HKCCD6426. NCBI lineage: Bacteria > Pseudomonadati > Pseudomonadota > Alphaproteobacteria > Rhodobacterales > Roseobacteraceae > Ruegeria > Ruegeria sp. HKCCD6426. The sequence goes on from NZ_JBWVBF010000001.1 coordinate 725,794, forward strand.
GAACGTCTGTTGGGTGATCATGCCAGCGAGGCGACCATGAGCTCGACCAAGTCGGCAACCGGACACCTGCTGGGTGCCGCGGGGGCCATCGAGGCTATCTTCTCGGTCCTTGCCATTCGTGATCAGGTTGCGCCTCCGACGATCAATCTGGACAACCCTGCGGTTGAAACAGCAATCGATCTGGCACCGAATGCCAAGCGCGAACGTGAGATCAATGTGGCCCTGTCGAACTCGTTTGGGTTTGGCGGCACCAACGCAAGTGTGATCTTCGGAAAGGTAAGCTAAATGTGGCGGGCTCTGGCTTCGAACATGCTGACCATTTTGGTGGTCAGCCTGTTCCTGTTTGGTGGCCTGATCCTGTGGGGGCAGTCGCAGTACAAGGCTGAAGGGCCCTTGGAAACCGCGATCTGTCTGCAGGTGAAAAGCGGATCCAATATGACGCGGGTCAGCCGCGACCTTGAGGATCAGGGGGCCATCAGCAATGCCATGATCTTTCGAATGGCGGCGGATTACGCGGACAAGTCTCAGCAGCTGAAAGCCGGTAGCTTTCTGGTGCGGGAGGGCGCGACCATGGAGCAGATCGTCGAAGAGATTACTCACAGCGGCGCCAGCACCTGCGGAACAGAAATCGAATACCGTATCGGTGTGACCCGAGTACAGACACGCGTACGCGAGTTGGACCCGGCAACGCTAAACTTTGTCGAAATCGCGTCATTTGTTGTTGGGGACGAAGAAGCCCCGGAGATATATGCGGATAAGCGCGGAGCCGCTGATACACGCTATCGCGTTTCCCTGGCGGAAGGTGTCACCAGCTGGCAGGTTGTCGAGGCTTTGAAATCGGTGGAAGTGCTGGAAGGCGAAGTAGCCGAAATCCCGCCCGAGGGGACGCTTGCACCGGATAGCTATGAGGTCACCCCCGGTGAGGATCGAACTGCAATTCTGCAGAACATGGCGCAGAAGCAGCAACTGCGGATCAACGCCGTATGGGAATCTCGTCAGGACGGCCTGCCGATTGAAAGCCCGGAAGAAATGCTGATCCTAGCCTCAATCATCGAGAAGGAAACGGGTGTTCCGGAGGAGCGTGGTCAGGTGGCCAGTGTATTTGTGAACCGCCTGAATCAGGGAATGAAGCTGCAAACAGACCCGACGGTAATCTATGGTGTCACCAAGGGGCAAGGGACCCTGGGACGTGGGTTGCGTAGAAGTGAGCTTCGACGCGCAACACCCTGGAATACATATCTGATCGACGGTTTGCCGCCCACGCCGATTGCGAACCCAGGGTTGGCAAGCCTGCAGGCGGCTGTTGCCCCTGAGGCTACCGATTTTGTGTTCTTTGTCGCTGACGGCACGGGCGGTCATGCTTTTGCGGAAACGCTGCAAGAGCACAACAGGAACGTCGCCAAATGGCGGGAAATCGAGGCTCAGCGGAACTCGGGTAACTGACGCAGGTCCGGTTCGTTCTTTTGCCTACTGGAATTTACTTGGGGTGATCTCTTCGGCAAACGAGCTGCTTGCCGAAGAGACCCAAGTCCTATGCAGCGGAACGACGTCGCGGGCGGCGGCGCTTTGATGGCGCAGGTTGCTGCCCGCCTGAGGCGGCCTTAGGTTTGAACCCGCGCCGGCGGTTGCCTTGATTACGCGCTGGTTTCTTGGTCTCCACAAACTCGGGCATTGTGCCGCTGGCCACTGGGATTTCGATTTTCATCAGCTTCTGGATCTGACGCAGCAAATCGACTTCTTCGGCTGAGCAAAATGCGATGGCTTCGCCTTCCCGTCCGGCGCGGGCGGTGCGGCCGATGCGGTGGACATAATTGTCGGGCACTTCGGGCAGATCGTAGTTGATTACGTAGGCGACGCCGGGGATATCAATCCCGCGTGCTGCCACGTCAGTTGCCACAAGGACATTGATTTCACCCGCGCGGAAGGCCTTGATTGCACGGTCACGCTGTCCCTGGCTCTTGTTGCCATGGATCGACGCTGCGTTGTAACCGTCGGCTACAAGGCCTTTCATCAGTTTTTCAGCACCGTGTTTGGTGCGCGAGAAGACAAGCGTCAGTGCGTCCATGTCCTGTGACAGGATCTTGCGCAGCTTTTCCGGCTTCCCGGGCTTGCTGACAAAATGGATGGATTGAGTGATTTTGTCTGCGGCCTTGCCCGGAGGTGAAACCTGCACGCGCTGAGGGTTGGTCAGGTAGGCGCGGCTGAGTTCCTCCATCTGTTTGGGCATGGTGGCCGAGAACAGCATGGTTTGTCGCGGGGTGCCAAGCTGCGGAGCGATCCTGCGCAGCGCATGAATGAAGCCCATATCCAGCATCTGGTCAGCTTCGTCGAGAACAAGGTGCTTGACCGAGCTGAGGTCAACGGCGCGGCGATCCATCAGGTCGATCAGGCGTCCGGGTGTCGCGACGAGGATATCAGTTCCGCGCGACAGGAACATGATCTGTTTGTTGATCGATTGCCCGCCAACAACAGTGGCGACGCGCAGTTTGGTGTTCTTGGTCAGGTTGCGCAGACTATCCGCGATCTGGTTGACCAGTTCGCGGGTGGGCGCAAGGATCAGAGACTTGGCCATTTTGGGCGCGGGTTTGCCGGGTTGGGCCAGCAGGTGATCGATTAATGGCAAGCCAAAGGCCAGTGTTTTTCCGGTCCCCGTTTGGGCCAGGCCAAGGATGTCATGGCCGCTCAGGGCCAGCGGGATGGCCTGGTTCTGGATAGGGGTGGGCTGAGAAAAGTTAGCACGTTTCAGTGCGTCGTTCAGGGCCGGCGCAAGGCCGAGCATGTCGAAGTCGAACAAATAGCATTCCTTTGTGACCCGCTGCCGAAAAAGGGTCAGGGGACAAGAGTGACAGGCCACGCAATGCGCGCGACCAGCAAGGGTTTAGCGAGGCCTCGGAACGTGCAGGCGAACCCTGCATCATCCGGCCGTCGCATCAAGAACCCTGCGTGAATGGGAACTGAAGAAAGTATGAGGCGCTGTGGGGCCGCGCTTGCGGCCCGCCGATGCTCACGCGTCAGCGCCGTGTTGACCGGCACATGAGGCCTAAGCGCGAGAATGTCAAGCTTTAGTGTGAATTACAGGCGCCGACGCTGTTACGCCTGATCCCAGCGATTGACGACCGTATTTGATGCATGGCGCCTTTTCTTAGTACTCAGTCTTTTGACCTGTTGCCGAAGGTCATTCTGGAAAGCACATCATGACCGTCTACCAAACGGTGCTTTATTACAGCTGCGACGTGAACGACGGTCAAGGCAAGCATGGAATAGGCGAGCCACTTGTGAAGAAATTCCATCGCATCTTCGAGATTTAACCCCCAGAGGGTTTTCAATGTTGGAAAGACCTTTGGCATAGAAAGACCAAACCACTTTGCTCCATGCCCTCCAAAGTCAATTTCGGCCCAGCCAACAACGATAGTTGCTAAAGGCAGGAGATACAGTCCGAAATGCCCGAAGTGTGATCCTACTTTTTCCCACCGCGCGAACGATACGGGAAGTGGTGGTAGTGCGTTGGTCAATCGGACCACTATACGCACCACCAGCAGCACAAAAAGCGTCACACCGATAGAGATGTGAAGTCGAAACAAAAGTTCCTCGACTGCTGAGTCATCGGGTACCAATGACGTCATCGCAAATCCGCATACCCACATGAAGATGAAGCCGGCGGCCAGAATCCAGTGTAATACTCGTGCTGATAGTGCGTAGCGTTCCATTTTACTTCCGTTAACTAAACTTCGAAGGCCCATTGCCATGAGGCATTGCGAGCTGCCATCGGAGATACGTGAAGTAGCCGGATTGCGCGTAGGCGGCTAGAAAAATTCGCGAACGGTTACTTCTCGACCACTCACGGATCAACTGCTAAATATCAGTGATGAATTTTGTTAGTGTGCAAATTGCTGAACACGGCCGGAGGGCCGTTGTGAACAAGGTGCTTTTGGTCACATTGGTTGGCGCTGGATTCGCGGTAGTCCTCGAGCCCGATCACACAGAAAACCTGCCGTTTCTTGCCGCTTTTGGTTTATGGGCAACTCACATTCTGTTTGCGGCGGCTATTTTTCTAACCGGAGTTTGGGTGCTTGAGAGATGCGGCGCGCGCTCAACTGTTTCGGTTGGTCTTTCAGCATTGGCATTGCCTTTTATTTTTGCGCCCATTTCACTGATTTTGGATTATGGATTTGGGCACCCGGATGATGAGCTTGTGGCAGGGGCGTCACTGGCCGCGGTTTATTTTGGCGAAGTGGTGGCGGTTGCGCCGGTGACTTTAATCATTGCAGCCATTGTTGCGTTCGCCCTGCACCTGCGCAGCGGCTCTGTCGTGGAAGAGACCTCAGCTTTCCCAGATACCCCATCATTGAGGAGCCTGATCGAAAACGTTCCCCATACATTGGGTGATAACATAATCTGCGTTCACGCTCAGGATCATTATGTTGAAATCATTACCACTGAAGGACGTGCCCTGGTTAACGAAAAATTTGGGTCGTGCGTGGACAGACTAAGGCCTTTAAAGGGAATACAGTGTCACAGATCTCATTGGGTCAGTCTGGACCACGTCAAGGAACTCACCCGATCAGGAAGCGCGTTTCTATGCGTTCTAAGCAACGGAGATGCTGTACCTGTCAGTCGTAGAAGGTACTCTGATTTGAAGAAAAGGTTGTGAGCGCAGATTGTTTCTTTCGCACTTGCATTGTTGTGTTCCGTTTCGGATGAGATGGTTAACGAGCTAGGACATTGAGTGTAGAAGCTTCTTTTTTGGAACCACTCTCATTACTTCTGCTAATACTTCAGTGATATGGTGGTGAATGGGAACGGTCATCCCTGAGTATTAAAAAAACATTAAAACGTAGGGCGTTACCCGTTGCTTCAGTGTTGCGCCAAACATTGACCTAGCGGGCGTTTTCACGTATAAGTTGTGCCATGCTAGAAGAAGTGGGCAACGGCCCCGGGGCGACCCGGTGGCCGTTTTTCGTTTCTCTCGTGCGGAAAAACTCACGCATGAGGTCACAGGCAAACATGACTTTGATTACCCCGGAAGAGCGGATATCTCAGACGGCTGAATTGTTGCAGTCTCTTGAAAGATCCATTCGCGATCTGCGCCAGGCAGCGGAAGAACTGCGCAGGCAGATCGGAACCGGGGAGGATGCAGACCTGGCTGGTTCAGCCAAACAACTCGGGCAGCTGGAGGGGCTGATCCGAAGTTGTCAGAAAGTGGAGACAAGCTTTGTCGAACAACATCACAGACAAGCCGGAATTGCCCAAGGGGGGTATGCGCTCGACCTTGAGCGCGCTCGATTTGAAGTCGGGTGCAGGTTGGCTCGCCTCCGCCGATGCTGCGGTGCGGGACAGATTTCTGAGTGAGATCGGGGAGGGGGGGCTGTGCGCCCTCCCTTTCCTGTTCGAGTTCTGGGCGTTGCCGCATCAATTGCCGCCCAAGGGTGTTTGGCGATCCTGGGTGATCATGGGCGGGCGCGGGGCAGGCAAGACGCGGGCTGGCGCTGAGTGGGTGCGGTCTGTGGTCGAGGGGTCTTTGCCGTTGGATAAGGGGGCGGCGTGTCGTGTGGCCTTGGTTGGTGAGACCTTTGATCAGGTGCGCGATGTGATGATCTTTGGCGATAGTGGGATATTGCAGTGCTCGCCGCCAGATCGGCGACCTGTTTGGAAGGCATCGGAACGGAAACTGGCCTGGCCCAACGGGGCCGAGGCACAGGCGTTTTCGGCGCATGATCCCGAGGGGTTGCGCGGCCCTCAGTTCGATGCGGCTTGGGTGGATGAGCTGGCCAAGTGGAAGAAGGCGGGCGAGACCTGGGACATGTTGCAGTTTGCGTTGCGGTTGGGAGAAAGGCCGCGGGTCTGTGTGACCACGACACCGCGCAATGTGAAAGTTTTGAAAGATTTGTTGGCTTCTCCGTCAACGGTCGAGACCCACGCGCCGACCGAGGCGAACCGGGCCAATCTGGCGGAGTCGTTTCTGGCGGAGGTGCGGGCGCGCTATGCCGGAACGCGGCTGGGGCGGCAGGAGTTGGACGGGGTGCTGCTGTCGGATGCGGAGGGCGCTTTGTGGACGGGCTCGATGCTGGAGGCGGCGCGCTGTGCGCAGGTGCCCGATTTGGATCGGATCGTGGTGGCACTGGACCCGGCGGTGACGGCGGGGTCGGATGCAGATGCCTGTGGGATCGTTGTTGTGGGCGCGCAGGTGCAGGGGCCTCCCAAGGAGTGGCGCGCCTATGTGCTGGCGGATCGGACGGTGCAGGGCGTTGGCCCGGCGGGTTGGGCGCGGGCGGCGATTGATGCGATGGACGAATTCGGGGCCGAGCGGCTGGTGGCCGAGGTCAATCAGGGCGGGCAGTTGGTGGAAGAGGTCGTGCGGCAGGTGGACCCTCTGGTGCCTTATCGGGCGGTACGAGCCTCACGCGGGAAGGTCGCGCGAGCGGAGCCTGTGGCGGCATTGTACGAGCAGGGGCGGGTTTCGCATGTGGCCGGGCTGGACGCGCTGGAGGAACAGATGTGCCAGATGACCGCGCGGGGATTCGAAGGGCAAGGCTCACCCGACCGGGTCGACGCGCTGGTCTGGGCGCTGCATGAGCTGGTTGTGGGACTTGCGGGGGCGTATCGGCGGCCTAGGGTGCGGAGTTTGTGAGTTTGGGGTTCGCGGATATGCGCAGGCACCTTAGATGCATAGAAAGAATTATCATGTTGAAACAATGCTATACCTATGCAAGTCACAACGCATGGAAAACAAGAGTGACCTTCGAGCTCAAAGAGGAAAGCCAACTAAGCGTCAGCGATGGAAAGCGGGCGCCATAGTCGAGATTCCTTTGGGTAATGAATGCTGGGCCTATGGACAGTTGGGCGAAGAGTATTTTGTTGCTGTATTCGAAGGATGCTTTTCCACACAACCTTCAGTAGAAAAGCTGCTTCAACGACCAATCCTGTTCAAGAGCTGTGTCTACCGGGACGTCGTCAGTCGCGGCTATTGGCTCAAAGTTGGCCAGGCCGAACCTCGCCAGGACGTCCTGCAAGAAGACTATCGCTTCAAGCAAGACAGGATAACTGGCGCATTATACCTTCATCATTCGGATTTTTCGCATCAGGGGTATGAAAATCCCGCACTTCTTAGTGAGTGTTGTGGATTGGAACCTGCGGCCATCTGGGAAGCAAGCCACGTTGAAGACAGGATAATTGCAAATCGCGATGGGAAGTTATGCAAATGGGTGGAGAGCCTTGCAATTGACGTTGCCAAAGTTCCCGCTTCTCAGAATGATCTACACTGATTTTCGGTTCGGCATCTCCTCAATAGGCCCAACACTATGAGTTCAGATTTACGAGAACTTCAAAAAGCAGTCTGCAACGAGTTTAATGTAGAACCTTACGAGGCATTCCTCGGCGATAAAGTCGGGATATCACAATCGGCGCTGGACGGAGTGCTCCCACTCAACGGACTTAGACATCCCTACACCTCTGGTACAACTGGTTGGTACTTGTGGGGAGGGGAAGAACTTTCTGATGCAGCCGACTTTTTTAAGCCTCTTCATGTGGGTCACTTACAAGAGCGTTGCAAGCTGAGCTTGAAGTACCTTCTGTTGCCAGCTGGCTGGCGGTTTTTGACCGATGGTTCGTACGAAGATATTTGGTTTGATGCGAGCCTGCTCAATATCTGAACCGTTGCCCAACCCCCGTACGCCCTATTCCCGAGGCTTAAACTTCTTTCCGTCATAACTCCTTTCAACAAGCCGGGCAGAGCGGCGGCAGAAAGGAGCACAGATGGTATTCGATTTCTTGCGTCGTGGATCGGCTGGGGAAACGCCCGAAGCAAAGGCGAGCGCGGCGGGGCCGGTGGTCGCGTGGCAGACGGGTGGTCGCGTGGCGTGGAGCCCTCGGGACACGGTGTCACTGACGCGGACGGGGTTTTCGGGGAACCCGGTGGGGTTTCGCTCGGTCAAGCTGATTGCTGAGGCGGCGGCTGCGTTGCCCTTGGTCTTGCAAGATCAGGCGCAGCGCTATGAGGTGCATCCGATCCTGAGCCTGATGCGGCGTCCGAATGCGGCGCAGGGGCGGGCGGAGTTAATGGAGGCCTTGTTCGGGCAGTTGCTGTTGTCGGGCAACGCTTATGTCGAGGCGGCACAGGCCGAGGAGGGCTTGCCGGTTGAGCTGCATGTGTTGCGATCCGACCGGATGAGCGTAGTGCCGGGTGCGGATGGGTGGCCCAAGGCGTATGACTATGCGGTCGGTGGCAAAAAGCATCGGTTTGCGACGGAAAACATCTGTCATATCAAGTCGTTCCACCCGCAGGATGATCATTACGGGTTCTCGCCGATGCAGGCGGCGGCGATGGCGATTGATGTGCATAACAGCGCGTCTCGGTGGTCGAAATCGCTGCTGGACAACGCGGCACGGCCCTCTGGGGCGCTAGTGTGGAAGGGCGGCGATGGCCATGGGGTGATGGCCGAGGATCAGTTTCGTCGTCTTTCAGATGAGATTGAGCAGAACTATCGCGGGGCGCGCAATGCGGGTCGTCCGATGGTTCTGGAAGGGGGGTTGGATTGGAAGCCGATGGGTTTCTCGCCCTCTGACATGGAGTTTCAAAAGACCAAGGAAGCCGCCGCCCGCGAGATCGCACTGGCCTTTGGGGTCCCGCCGATGCTGCTGGGGATCCAAGGCGACGCGACCTATTCGAACTATCAGGAGGCCAATCGGGCGTTCTATCGCCTGACCGTGCTGCCCCTGGTGACGCGGGTGGCGGCGGCAGTGTCGGAATGGTTGGCAGGCTTTACCGGCGAGGAATTGATACTGAAACCGGATATGGATCAGGTGCCTGCCTTGGCTGCTGAGCGGGATGCACAATGGGCGCGGGTCAATCGGGCTGAGTTTCTGACGGACGCGGAAAAGCGGTCTCTGCTGGGGCTTCCGGAGCGTTCCGATGTCTGAGGGGTATCCTCCGTTCGACTGCGCGCCGGGCCTGCGTCTGGCCGCGCATGAGCGGGTGGCTGAAATTCAGCACGCACATCTTTGTCGGCGGCTGGATCAGATCGAAGAGATGATGGAGCGACTGGAGCGACGGTTATGGCTGACGGTCTATGGCGTGGCGGCGGTGATATTGGCGCAGGCGTTTCAATCATTCCTTGTAGTAACACCATAAGTTCAGTGGGTTACATGGAGAAGTTTATGGATTTGGAACACAAATTCGCCCGGTTCGGCGATGGATTGTCGGTGACCGAAGATGCGGTGATCGAGGGCTATGCCAGCCTGTTTGGTCACGTCGATCAGGGTAGCGACGTGGTGCAGAAAGGTGCTTATAGCGCCTCGCTGGCTGGGCTGTTGAAGACAGGTCAGCGCGTCAAGATGTTGTGGCAGCACGATCCGGCGCAGCCTATTGGCGTTTGGGACGAGGTGCGTGAGGACGACAAAGGCCTGTGGGTCAAGGGTCGTCTGCTGGAAAGCACTCAGAAGGGCTGTGAGGCGGCCGAGCTGATCCGGGCGGGTGCCATTGACGGGCTGTCGATCGGTTACCGTACCAAGCGGGCTGTGAAGAATGACAAGGGCCAGCGGCTCTTGACCGAACTGGAGCTGTGGGAGGTGTCGTTGGTGACTTTCCCGATGCTGCCCAGTGCGCGGGTGGCGGCGAAGGGTATCGACCCTGATGCCGAAGAGACCCTGCGCAGTATTGCCGAGGTGTTTGACCACGCCCGGCAGGAGCTGGCGCGAACCTAGCGCGCCTCAAACCCACCCCCAAGAAGGAAGAGCTGATGAGCAAGACCGAAACCCCGGCCTTGACCGGAGAGGGTGTGCCCCTGGTTCAGGAGGTGAAGCAGGCGATGACTGGCTTCGTGAATGAATTCAAGAGCCTGAAGGCCGAAGTTAAAACAAAACTGCAACAAACAGAAGAGCGACTGACTATGCTGGATCGTAAATCAACCATCGCGGCGCGTCCGCATCTTGCAGCCTCGATCCTAGAGGGCGCGCCGCATCAAAAGGCCTTTGACGCCTATGTGCGTTCTGGTGACGATGATGCACTGCGCGGGCTTGAGATGGAGGCCAAGTCCCTGTCGAGCGCAGTGAATAGCGACGGCGGTTACCTGGTCGATCCGCAGACCGCGGAGATCATCAAGTCGGTGCTGAAGTCCACCGCTTCGATCCGTTCGATTGCGTCGGTGGTGAATGTCGAAGCGAACTCGTTCGATGTGCTGATCGACCATACCGATGTGGGCGCGGGCTGGGCTGACGAAGCTTCGGCAGCAACCGAGACGGCGACCCCTTCGATCGATCGCATCTCGATTGCACTGCATGAGTTAAGTGCATTGCCCAAGGCCTCGCAACGTCTGCTGGATGACAGTGCGTTTGATGTCGAGGGCTGGCTCGCCGGTCGCATCGCTGACAAGTTCGCCCGCGCCGAGGCGGCGGCGTTCATCTCGGGTGATGGCGCGGACAAGCCAAAGGGTATTCTGGATCACGCCAAGGTGGACAATGACGTCTGGGCTTGGGGCAATCTGGGCTATGTGCCGACCGGTATCGACGGCGGTGTCGATGCGGATGCAATTGTCGATGTGGTCTATGCACTTGGCGCGCAGTACCGCGTCAACGGTACCTTCGTGATGAACTCGAAAGTCGCCGGTTTGATCCGCAAGCTGAAGGACAGCGACGGCCGCTTCCTGTGGTCGGACGGTCTGGCCGCCGGTGAGCCTGCGCGTCTGATGGGCTATCCGGTGCTTATCGCCGAAGACATGCCTGATGCGGCGACCGACAGTTTCTCGATTGCTTTTGGCGACTTCCAGGCGGGCTACACCATTGCCGAACGTCCCGATCTGCGCGTGTTGCGTGATCCGTTCAGCGCCAAGCCGCATGTCCTGTTCTATGCGACCAAACGTGTCGGCGGCGATGTAAGCGATTTTGCTGCGATCAAGCTGGTGAAATTCGGCACCGCCTAAGCGGTGACGGATCCGGGGCGCGGGGTAACCCGTGCTTCGGGCGGCGGGCGCGGGCCGGGGTGAGATCCCCCGCGTTGTCTAGCTGCTCCCCTCCGTCCGAGCAACGTGGGGCGGCGCGTGCCCGTCAAATTCCAAGGATGCGGCCCGGAGGGGTCCGAGATTGCGGAGTGAATGGATGATGTTGATCGAAGAAACCGCCATCGCGGATGTGGTGCTGCCGGTGGATCAGTTCAAAGCGCATCTGCGGCTGGGCACTGGTTTTGCCGAGGGCGATGTGCAGGACGAGGTACTAAAGGGATTTTTGCGCGCGGCGATTGCGGCGGTTGAAGCCCGCACCGGCAAAGTATTGATCGAACGAGGTTTTTCGTGGGGCCTGAACGGCTGGCGCGATCAGTCAGGCGAAGTTCTGCCAGTGGCCCCTGTGAATTCTGTCGATGCGGTGACGCTGACGAATGCGGTGGGTGCCGAAACGGCAGTGGACGCGACCGCGTATCGGTTAGAGCGCGACGGCCAGCGCCCTCGGCTGCTTCCAGTTGGGTCGCGTTTGCCTGCGATAATCACGGGTGGGTCCGTAAAGATCGCCTTTACTGCCGGTATGGCGGCGGATTGGGGTGGTCTACCGGCCGATCTGGGCCAGGCGGTGCTGCTGCTGGCTGCGCACTACTACGAATACCGGGATGAAACCGCGCTGGGGGCTGGCTGCATGCCCTTTGGTGTGACCAGTCTGATCCAGCGTTATCGGATGGTGCGCTTTGGCGCTGGGGTGATGCAATGAGCGGCCCGCGTCTGAACCGCAAGCTCGTACTTGAGGCTCCGATGCGCAGCGCCGACGGCTCGGGCGGGTATACCGAGACATGGGCCGCTCTGGGTACGCTTTGGGCCGAAGTCACCGCGCGTACTGGGACCGAGCGGCAGATTGCGGGTGTTTCAGTGTCGCGCGTTGGGTATCGTATCGTGGTGCGCGGCGCGCCGGAGGGGGCCGCGGCTCGGCCAGCGCCAGACCAGCGGTTTCGCGAAGGTGATCGCCTCTTTGTCATTCGGGCCGTCGCAGAACGAGATCCGCGCGGTCGGTACTTGACATGTTTTGCAGATGAAGAGGTGGCGGCATGAGTTATTGTGTCTCGGCTGCCTTGCAAGCGGCAGTGTTTCAAAAACTTTCGGACGATGCGGAGGTAAGCGTCCAGTCCGGCGGAGCGATCTATGACGCCGTGCCCACGGGAACGGTTCCGCAGACCTACGTGACACTGGGTCCGGAGGACGTGCGAGAAGCCTCAGACCGGTCCGGCGCAGGGGCAGTGCATCGGTTCACAGTATCGGTGGTGTCCGAGACGGCAGGGTTTGGTGCAGCCAAAACGTTGGCCGGAGCCGTTTGTGATGCGTTGGAAAATACCGAGCTGACGTTGAATCGGGGCCGCCTTGTGGGGCTGTGGTTCGAACGTGCTTCTGCTCGACGAACCGGAACCGGCGGCACGATCCGCCAGGTCGACCTGAGATTCCGCGCTCGCGTGGAAGACGACTAAGCAATCATTGGAGAGAGCATATGGGTGCCCAGAACGGTAAGGACCTGCTGGTCAAAGTGGATATGGATGGCTCGGGGCTGTTCGACACCATCGCGGGGCTGCGTGCCACGCGGATCAGTTTCAACGCTGAAAGTGTCGATGTGACAACGCTGGAAAGCCAGGGCGGTTGGCGTGAACTGCTAACCGGGGCGGGTGTGAAATCGGCCTCTATCTCGGGCTCGGGTGTATTCAAGGACGCTGGTACGGATGAGCGCGCGCGGCAGTTGTTCTTTGACGGTGAGACCCCGGGGTTTCAGGTGATCATACCCGATTTCGGTATCGTTGAAGGGCCGTTCCAAGTGACCGGCATAGAATACGCGGGCTCGCACAACGGCGAGGCCACCTATGAGATGAGCCTGGCCAGCGCCGGTGCCCTGACCTTTACTACGCTGTAAGCCGATGGCCAATCCGTGGACGGGCGAGGTGGCGTTGACCATTGATGGGGAGCGGCGGGTGCTCAAGCTGACTTTGGGCGCTTTGGCGGAATTGGAACAGGAGCTGGGTGAAAGTTCACTGGTTGAATTGGTCCAGCGGTTCGAAGGCGGAGATTTCTCAAGCGGAGACGTGTTGGCACTTATCGTTGCAGGGCTGCGCGGCGGGGGAACGGACGTGACCCGAGCCGATCTTCTGAGCGCGCAGATCGAAGGTGGACCGATCGCGGGCGCACGAGCGGCGGCGGAGTTGCTGGCGCGGGCCTTCATGGTGTCGGGTGGCGCATGAACGGGTTGGACTGGCCCGCTCTAATGCGGGCCGGGCTGGTCGGGCTGAAGCTGACGCCCGATCAGTTTTGGCGGCTGACACCTGCTGAGTTGCAACTGATGCTTGGGCAGGGCGCGGGGATGCCGGTGATGACCCGGGCGGGGCTGGATACCTTGCTGGCGACCTATCCGGACAAGAGAAAAGGAGAGCGTGATGACGGATCGTGACGGATTGGAAGATCTTCAGGAACGCGGCGAGGCGCTGGGCGACTCGCTGGGCGACGCGGCGAGTATGGCGGCGGCTTTTGATGGCCAAATGAAACGGATCAGCGCTGCGTTTGAAGAGACTGGCAAGGATGTTGCCACGCTGGAGCGCGGCATGTCCGGCGGGTTGCGCAAGGCATTCGATGGCGTGGTGTTGGATGGAATGAACCTGTCGGATGCGCTGGATGTGCTGAAGAACTCGATGATCCGTACCGCTTACTCGGCAGCAATCAAACCGGTGACAGATCATTTCGGCGGGATGTTGGCTGGGGGGATCGGGAGCTTGGTACAGGGACTATTGCCCTTTGCCGACGGCGGCAGTTTTTCACAAGGCCGTGTGATGCCTTTTGCAAATGGTGGGGTAATCAGTGGGCCGACAACCTTTCCCATGCGCGGTGCTACCGGGTTGATGGGTGAAGCCGGGCCCGAGGCGATCATGCCTCTGGCGCGCGGCCCGGACGGCAAGCTGGGTGTGCGCAGTTCGGGCAGAGGCCAGGCGGTGAATGTGGTGATGAACATTTCCACACCTGACGTGCAGGGGTTTCGCCGAAGCCAGGGCCAGATTGCGGCCCAGATGAGCCGCGCCTTGGGGCGCGGCAATCGCAACAGGTAAATCAGGGAGCAGGTCATGAGTTTTCACGAAGTGAGATTTCCCGCCAGTCTGAGTTTCGGCTCGGTCGGGGGGCCGGAACGGCGGACGGAGGTCGTGACGCTGGCAAACGGTTACGAAGAGCGTAACACGCCTTGGGCGCATTCGCGACGCCGCTATGATGCCGGGCTGGGTATGCGGTCGCTGGATGATATCGAAACATTGATCTCATTTTTTGAGGCGCGCCAAGGCCAGATGTTCGGGTTCCGCTGGAAGGACTGGTCGGATTTTAAGTCCGGACTCGCCTCAGGGGATGTCGATATGAGTGATCAGGTCATTGCTCGTGGCGACGGCGCACGAACCGAGTTCCAACTGATCAAGACCTACAGCTCGGGCGGGTTCCGCTATGTGCGGCCGATCGTCAAGCCGGTTTTAGGCACAATCAAGCTGGGGCTGGATCAGGATGAGGTGCGTGAAGGCGTGGACTTCGAAGTCAATTTGAACGCGGGATTGATCACCTTTGTGACGCCGCCTGCGGAACAGGTCGAGATCACCGCCGGGTTCGAATTCGATGTCCCGGTGCGGTTTGATACCGACAGTATCCAAACCAGCGTTGCCAGTTTTCAGGCCGGTGACGTGCCCAACGTGCCTGTTGTCGAGGTACGGATATGACGAGCGGAAACAAACTGGGCTTGCAGGCTCATTTGCAAACCGGGCTGACCACAACCTGCCGGTGTTGGGCTATCAAACGTACAGACGGGCTGGTGTTCGGGTTCACCGATCATGACCTGGAATTGTCTTTCGATGGGATCACATTCAAGGCCAGTACCGGCATGACAGCCTCGGCGATAGAGCAGGCGACGGGGCTTTCGATCGACAACACCGAGGCTATGGGCGCACTGTCGGACGCCGCCGTGCGAGAAGAGGACATTGAAGCGGGCCGCTTTGACGGCGCCGAGGTACGTGCGTGGCTGGTGAACTGGGCTGATCTGGGCCAGCGCATGTTGCAGTTTCGGGGCTCGCTCGGTGAGCTGCGGCGTGGTGGAGGTGCATTTCACGCCGAGTTGCGCGGGCTGACTGACTTACTGAACCGACCCTTGGGGCGGATTTACCAAAAGCCTTGTACCGCCGTTCTTGGAGACAAAGCGTGCCGGGTCAATACTGATGCTTCTGGATATTGGGTTAAGGCGGATATCGCCGCTGTTTCGGAATCCGGCGGATTGCAATTGATCGGCGCGACGGCTTTTGCTGATGGATGGTTCGATGGGGGCCGGTTGGATGTTTTATCAGGCTCGGCATCTGGCTTGTGGGGGACTATCAAGCGCGACCGTCAGAGCGCGACCGGTCGCGAATTGACCCTCTGGGCCGGGATTGCAGGCGGTTTGGCCTCCGGAGACCGAGTGCGCCTGACTGCGGGGTGTGACAAGCGCATAAACACCTGCCGCTTCAAGTTTGATAACATCCTCAACTTTCAAGGATTCCCCGACCTTCCGGGTGAGGACTGGGTGATGGCAGTACCCAAAAAGGACAACCCGAACAAGGGAGGCAGCAGACGGTGAGCATACTCAGGCAGGATATCGTGGACGAGGCTCGCAACTGGTTGGGGACTCCTTATATTCATCAGGCTTCGGTTCGAGGAGCCGGCGCGGATTGCCTGGGGCTTCTGCGCGGCGTGTGGCGCGAAGTCATCGGTCATGAGCCCGAGGCCGTTCCGGTTTATAGCATGGATTGGGCCGAACCTCAGGGCGAAGAGCGGATGTGGGCCGCAGCGCGCCGACATTTGACCGAAAAACCTATGGCCGATGCGAAATCCGGGGATGTCCTATTGTTCAGGATGCGGGATCACAGTGTTGCAAAGCACTTGGGTATCCTGAGTGATATCAACCCATTGTCACGTTTTATTCACGCTTACTCCGGGCATGGAGTTGTCGAAAATACCCTGAGCGATCCCTGGCGTCGCCGTATCGTCGCCTGTTTCGAATTCCCGTTGGAGGGTTTCTGATGGCTACCATTTTATTATCAGCCGCTGGCGCCGCGATTGGCGGATCAATCGGTGGAACCGTCGCGGGTTTGTCGACTGCAGTCATCGGACGCGCGGTAGGTGCCACCTTGGGCCGTGTTATCGATCAGAGGTTGATGAGCCAGTCCGTCATGGGCGGTGGCAGTGAAGTCGTCGAAACCGGTCGCCTTGACCGGTTCAGGCTGACCGAAACGGGTGAGGGCGCCCCTGTCGCCACCGTATTCGGGCGGATGCGCGTCGGTGGGCAGGTGATCTGGGCCTCAGACTTTCTGGAAACACGAAGCACTTCGACCTCAACCCAGTCAACCGGGGGTGGGAAAGGGTCGCCTAAACCGGCCGAAGTGAAAACAACCACGCATAGCTACAGCTATTCGGTTTCGCTGGCCATCGCATTGGGAGCTGGTGAAATCGCGGATGTGTCCCGGATCTGGGCTGATGGCGAAGAATTGGCGCGCACAGACCTGAACATGCGGGTTTATCGGGGCAGAGACAACCAGTTGCCGGACCCGTTGATAGAAACCATCGAAGGTGCCGGTACGGTTCCGGCCTATCGTGGGACCGCCTATGTGGTGATCGAGGATCTGGCGCTGGGCGCCTATGGGAACCGGGTGCCGCAGTTTTCCTTTGAGGTGGTGCGTCAAGAACAAAAGGGTCTACCGGATTACGACAGCGCCTTGTCTCGTATCATCAAGGGCGTTGCTCTTATGCCTGGGACCGGAGAGTACGCTTTGGCAAGCACTCAGGTGAACTATACCAAAGGTGCTGGTCGCAGTTGGGCGGCAAATGTCCATTCTCCATCGGGTCAGCCGGATTTGGTCGCTTCGACCCGAGCATTGAATCACGAATTACCAAAATGTGAGGCTACGTCTCTGATCGTGTCATGGTTTGGCAATGATCTGCGATGCGGGCAGTGTCAAATCAAGCCCAAGGTCGAGCGTAAGAGCGAAGATGGAGAGAACATGCCCTGGACCGTATCCGGGGTTTCGCGGGCGGCGGCGCAGGTTGTCAAACGGGAAAATGACCGTCCGATTTATGGGGGAACGCCAGCAGACGCCTCGGTCGTTCAGGCGATCAGGCATCTGAAAGCCAACGGCAAGCGCGTCATGTTCTACCCCTTCATCCTTATGGATCAGATGAAAGGCAATGGTCTTCCCGATCCCTGGTCGAATGCCGACGACCAGCCGCACCTGCCTTGGCGGGGGCGCATCACGCTGAATGCTGCACCTGGTCAATCAGGGTCTGTGGATCAAACTGCTGCGGCCGAAGCTCAAGTAGCTGCTTTTTTTGGGGGTTCTCAGGCTACGGATTTTGCTGTGGCGAACGGGTCGGTCACCTATACCGGACCGCAGGAATGGGGGCTGCGCCGGTTCATCCTGCATTATGCGGCACTGTGTAAGGCGGCAGGTGGAGTAGATTCCTTCTGCATAGGGTCCGAGATGCGCGGGCTTACGCAAATCCGGGGGTCAAGCGGATTTTCAGCTGTGTCCCAGTTGAAATCACTGGCGGGTGAAGTGCGAAAACTCCTTGGGTCAAATACCAAAATTGGCTATGCGGCCGATTGGACTGAATATTTCGGTTATCAGCCCAACGATGGCAGTGGGGACCGCTATTTTCACCTGGATGCTCTATGGGCGGATGACAATATCGATTTTGTCGGCATCGACAATTACATGCCCTTGTCCGATTGGCGTGAAGGAGACGACCACCTGGACGCCGACGGCGGGTCGAGATCGCTGTATGATCTGGAATACTTGCGTGGCAACATCGAAGGCGGCGAAGGGTATGACTGGTATTATGCCTCGCCGGAAGAGGCCGATGCGCAGGTCCGAACTCCGATCGAGGATGGCGCCCATGGTGAGCCGTGGGTCTGGCGCTATAAGGACATCCGCAACTGGTGGGGCAGCAAGCATCACGAGAGGATCGGCGGTGTCAGACAGAAGACGCCAACTGCGTGGGATCCTGGCTCCAAACCGATCTGGTTCACTGAACTGGGGTGTGCGGCGATCGATAAGGGCACGAACCAGCCCAACAAGTTTTTGGATCCGAAGTCTTCGGAATCTGCCTTACCTAAACACTCCAACGGGATGCGTGACGACTTTATTCAGGTGCAGTACCTGAAGGCAGTGCTGGGCTATTGGGGCGATCCGCAAGTCAATCCGACTTCAGACGTCTACAACGGTCCGATGGTAGATTTGTCGAACGCCTTCGTTTGGGCATGGGATGCGCGCCCGTTTCCGACGTTTCCCAACCTGCGTTCCCAATGGAGCGATGGGGTCAACTATGCACGTGGACATTGGCTGAACGGTCGATCCGGTTCACGCACGCTGGCCTCGGTCGTGACTGAGATCTGCCACGGTGCAGGTGTAACAGAGATTGACGTCTCGGCCTTGTATGGCGTTGTGCGCGGTTACACGATGCAGGATGTCATGGATGCGCGGCAGGCTTTGCAACCGCTGATGCTGCGCTATGGGTTTGACGCGATCGAGCGGGACGGTGTGTTGTTGTTCCGAATGCGTGACGGGAGTGGGGCGCTGGATCTGGACCCAGAACAGATCGCTGTCAGTTCGGACATTGAAGGCAATGTAGAGCATCGGCGTGAGGCAGAGGCCGAGATGACGGGACGGGTTCGCCTTCGGTTTGTGCAATCGGATGCAGATCACGATGTAGTCGCTGAAGAGGCTGTATTGCCTGACGACAGGACGCATGCCGTTGCCGTCAATGAAATGCCCTTGTCAATGACACGTGCCGAAGGCCGGCAGACCGTCGAACGTTGGCTGAGTGAGGCTCGGATCTCGCGCGAGACGGCTCGATTTGCGCTACCTCCGTCGTTGATGCATGTGGGCGCCGGTGACGTCGTTCGCATCGCCGATACAGGCAAGGGGGCAGGCGGTCTTTACCGCATTGATCGGCTGGAACAGGCTGAGATGCAGTTGGCAGACGCGGTTCGGGTGGAGCCTGCAGTTTATTCCCCGTCAGATCCCAAGGACGAAGTTCCAGCGGCAAAACCCTACATAGCGCCGGTTCCTGTGTTGCCGGTGTTTCTGGATCTGCCGTTGATTACCGGCTCAGAAGCTCCGCATGCGCCTTATCTGGCGGTTTCAGCCGACCCATGGCCCGGCAACGTTGCCGTTTTTTCGGCGGCACAGGACGAAAACTATGCGCTAAGCGAAGTAATCGCGGGTCAGGCCGTGATCGGGTTCACCGAAACTCCACTTTGGCGCGCCAGTCCGGGGATCTGGGATGAAGGGGCATCGTTGCGTGTGAACCTGTTGGATGGGGTTCTTGAATCGCACCCACGCTCGGCCCTTTTGAATGGCGCCAACCTTGCCGCGATTGGGGACGGTTCAACCGGCAACTGGGAGGTTTTTCAGTTCGGAGATGCTGTGCTTCAACAACCAGGAGTCTATTCGCTTGGGAACCGGTTATGAGGGCAACTTGGGACCGACGCCATCATGCCGGATGTTTGGCCCGAAGGTTCGTTCTTTGTGCTGCTGGACAGCCGGGTTTATCAGACCGGTCTGCTGCGAACCGAACGGCGCGTAACCAAGCATTACCGTATTGGTCCTGCCACGCGTGGTTACGACGATCTATCCTTCGTACATCAGATTGAGGCCTTTGATGGCAATGGGTTGCGCCCATACGCGCCTGTGCACCTGCGCGTACTGCAGTCTTCGACCGGAGACGATATTGCGTGGACGCGGCGCACGCGGATCGATGGCGATGACTGGAGCGGTCTTGACGTTCCATTGGGCGAGGAAAGCGAATCCTATCTTGTCCGTGTTCTCGCAGCGGAGGGGATGTTGCGAGAACACGTAACCGGTTCTGCGAACTGGCACTATTCGCTAGCAATGAAGGCCGCGGATGGTCTCGGCGGGCCATATGAAATCGCAGTCGCGCAAGTCTCGGCTGCTTATGGACCGGGGCCGTTTGCGAAATTGTCGGTCGGGTGAGTCCCCAAATGCGTCCTGTCTTACATGGAGACGTCAGTGCGGCGGCGCGGGTCTTGATGGCCGCGCCGCAAATGGACCGGGATCGGCTATGCGCTCAAATGATCGCCGAAGCGGAGTTGGCCGATCATTATGTCGCCAATACCGGCCGATTGCATCCAGCCTATGGAAACGGTTCTTTGATGGCCGCGGCCCGCGAACGGGATCTGGCGGACGAGCCTGGTTTCGACGATGTCCAATACTGTCAGTGTTTTGAAACGGTTTTGCGTCACCTTATCCGTTTTCATTCTAGCCAGACGCACAGCTAACACATTTACCGGCCGCCAGGTCCAGCTCCAGTCGACCGTGCGGGATAGGATCTCCGCAATCCTCGCAATACCCGAATTCTCCTTCCTCTATTCGTGTTTGCGCGGCTTTCAGGCGAAGAGTTTCCATATCGCGCCGGGCTTGTTGGGCTTTTGCCATGGCTTGATTCTGTAGCGCGTCCATACGGCTGAGGCGACCCACAGCCTGCTGATCCAATTCAACAACTGATTGAGCCTCTTGCCCCGAGGCGGATTGCGCATCCAGTTCGACCAGCCGATCACTTATGCGGCGCGAAAAATACTGTAGATCAGTCTCGTTCATTTTTTGTTGCATCACACATCAAGGGTTTGCGTTTGGCCTTTTTAGGCCTAGATGGCTATTCTAGGCGCAGGAAAGGATCAAAAGCCATGTTCGAAAAGCGCAGCCACGTGACACCCGTCGACCCCGTTTGGGATCGCATCACCTCTGAGGCCCACGCGGCCGTAGAGAAAGAGCCCCTGATGGGCGGGCTGGTTCACGCCTGTATCCTGCATCATCGCAGCCTTGAGCGCGCTCTTTCTTACAGAGTGTCGGCAAAGCTGAGCTCTAATGAAATGTCGATGATGGTCCTGCGTGAGATTGTGGATGAGGCCTACGCTGATGATTCCAACCTGATTGAGGCCGCGCGTGCTGACCTGATGGCCGTTTATGAGCGCGATCCGGCCTGTCACCGGTTGCTACAGCCGGTACTGTATTTCAAGGGCTACCAGGCAATGCAGGCCTATCGCGTGGCGCATTGGCTGTGGCGCAAGGGCCGGCATGATCTGGCGTATTTCTTCCAGATGCGCTCGTCCGAGATTTTTGGGATCGACATTCACCCGGCTGCAAAAATCGGCAAAGGCATTATGATCGATCACGCCCACTCAATCGTGATCGGTGAAACCGCCGTGGTTGGTGACAATGTCTCAATGTTGCACTCGGTGACGCTGGGTGGGACGGGTAAAGAGGAAGAGCAACGCCATCCCACGATCGGAGATGGTGTTCTGATCGGAGCCGGGGCCAAAGTATTGGGTAATATCGAAGTCGGTAATTGCAGCCGTATTGCGGCAGGGTCGGTAGTTCTGCAGGAAGTGCCCGCCTGTAAGACAGTTGCCGGAATACCAGCCAAGATTGTGGGTGAAGCTGGCTGTGATCAGCCGTCGATTTCCATGGATCACATGCTAGGCAAAAACCAGTAACTGATCTTTTGCATGAATGGCTTGAGCGGTTGTTCTTTTTGGTCAAGCCGCTTGAGCCGTCGTTTTTCCCGATTTTGATCTCGCAACTCCACCCGCCTTTCCCGATCAGTCGTTCGCCCCGCAGTCTCGGTTGGGTTGGTTGCTTTAAACGTGGACTATTCGCCAAAATAGCCGTTGAGTTCTGCGTTATTCTCTACGGGAGATGTGAAGGCCAACAGGAACAACGGCAACAGGAACTTGACCGCGTTGGCGAAGATCGTGGATCACCTGTGATACAAGGAATTGATGTGTATCGAAGGTGGTACGTCCAGAAAATCGACCAAGTATCCGCAGGATCACGTCTGCTCACATAAAGCGGGTGAACAGCTGGGCACCCCGAGTGATAACCCGGTGTGCCCAGATTTCAGAAAGCGATTAGGCCAGCATGACCATTGGGTTTTCGAGGTTGTCGACGATCGCCTGCAATAGCTGTGCCCCAAGCGCACCATCGATGACCCGATGATCGACCGACATAGTGACCGACATCACGGTCGCGACGGTCAACTCGCCGTCCTCTCCGACCACGGGTTTCTTGAGGCCTGTGCCAACAGCCAGAATACCTGCGTGCGGCGGGTTCACGATGGCATCGAAATTGTCGATGCCGAACATGCCCAAGTTGGACACAGCAAAGGTTCCGCCCTGGTATTCATGCGGCGCTAGCTTGCGCTCACGGGCGCGACCGGCAAGGTCTTTCATCTCAGTTGAAAGCGCAGACAGTGACTTGGTGTCGGCATCCTGAAGGACAGGGGTGAACAGGCCACCTTCGATGGCGACCGCAACGGCCACGTCCGAAGGTTTCAGTTGAAGCACTCGATCACCGGCCCAGACTGCATTGCACTCCGGCACCTGCTGCAGCGCGTTGGCAACGGCCTTGATGATGAAGTCGTTGACACTCAGCTTTACGCCGCGCGCTTCCAGTTGTTTGTTCAACTGGCTGCGGAACTTCAGCAGGGCATCCAACTTGATGTCGCGACGCAGGTAGAAATGTGGGATGGTCTGCTTGGCTTCGGACAGTCGCGCCGCGATGGTCTTGCGCATGCCGTCGAGCTTGATCTCCTCATACTCGCGCCCTTCGTACATCCGGGCAACTGCATCAGCCGATGGGCCAGCCGGAACCGCCGTGGCGGGCGCAGCTGCTGCCGCTGCCGCCGCAGGCGCTGCGGCCGGAGCCATTGCCGTCGCGCTTTCGACATCCGCCTTGACGATACGCCCATGCGGGCCAGAGCCGGTGATCTGCGAAAGATCGAGGCCCTTCTGGGCTGCAATGCGACGCGCCAGTGGCGAAGCAAAGATACGTCCGCCATCCGCTTTGACCGGAGCAGCCGGGGCAGGGGCGGGCGCCTCGGATGCCGCTGGTGCGGTAGCCTCGTTGCCCGCGTCGGCAGCAGGAGCCGTTTCCGGTGTTTTGGCTGGTGCTGACGAAATGTCAGCAGCGCTTTCGCCGTCTTCCAACAGAACCGCAATAGCGGTGTTGACCTTGACCCCTTCGGTGCCTTCCGGGATCAGGATCTTGCCGACAACACCTTCGTCAACGGCCTCGAATTCCATCGTGGCCTTGTCGGTTTCGATCTCGGCCAGCAGGTCACCGGAGGAGACGGTGTCACCTTCCTTGACCAGCCATTTGGCGAGCGTACCTTCTTCCATTGTCGGCGAGAGGGCGGGCATCAGAATTTCGGTGGGCATCTGTCTGTCGCTCCTTACCGGTAAGTCACTTGTTTGACGGCAGCGATCACCTCATCGGTGGTCACAAGCGCCAGTTTTTCCAGGTTCGCAGCGTAAGGCATCGGAACGTCCTTGCCAGTGCAGGTGACCACTGGTGCGTCAAGGTAATCGAACGCCTCCTGCATCACGACCGACGAAATGTAGCTGCCGACCGAACCTTGCGGCCAGCCTTCTTCGACGGTCACCAGACGGTTGGTTTTCATCACCGAATTGATGATTGCGCCAGTATCCATCGGGCGGATGGTGCGCAGGTCGATCACCTCGGCGCTTATGCCTTCTTCGGCTAGCCTATCGGCGGCTTCCAACGCGAACTGCATGCCGATGCCAAAGCTGACGATGGTCACATCCGAGCCTTCACGCCAGATACGCGCCTTGCCCAGTGGAACCGTCAGATCATCCACCTGTGGCATGTCGAACGAACGGCCATAGAGGATTTCGTTTTCGAGGAAGATCACCGGATTGGGGTCGCGGATGGCGGATTTCAGCAGGCCCTTGGCGTCAGCAGCCGAATAGGGCGCGACCACTTTGAGACCGGGCACCTGCATAAACCATGCCGTGTAGTCCTGGCTGTGCTGCGCCGCGACGCGGGCAGCGGCGCCGTTGGGGCCACGGAACACGATGGGGCATCCCATCTGCCCGCCGGACATATACAGCGTCTTGGCGGCAGAGTTGATGATCTGATCCATCGCCTGCATGGCGAAGTTGAAAGTCATGAACTCGACAATCGGTTTCAAACCAGCCATGGCGGATCCGACAGCAATACCGGTGAAACCATGCTCGGTGATCGGTGTGTCGATCACGCGCTTGGCGCCGAATTCGTCTAGAAGACCCTGGGAGATTTTGTAAGCGCCCTGATATTCGGCGACTTCTTCGCCCATCAGGTAGACGTCTTCGTCGCCACGCATTTCTTCGGCCATGGCGTCGCGCAGAGCTTCGCGGACGGTCTGTTGTTTCATCTCGGCGTCGACAGGCCAGTCGGGGGAAAGGTCGACCTTGGGCGCGGTTGGCGCTGCCGCGGCAGGAGCGGACGCCTCAACCGCCGCTGGGGCGGCTTCAGCGACCGCTTCGGCTGCGGGCGCAGCCGAAGGCAGGGCCGAAGCGTCTTCGCCTTCTTCGACCAGGATCGCGATGGGGGTGTTGACCTTGACCGCTTCGGTGCCTTCAGCAATCAGGATCTTGCCGACAATACCCTCGTCAACAGCTTCGAACTCCATCGTCGCCTTGTCCGTTTCAATTTCGGCCATGATATCGCCCGAGGATACGGTGTCGCCTTCTTTGACCAGCCATTTGGCCAATGTGCCCTCTTCCATCGTAGGCGAGAGTGCGGGCATGAGAATTTCGGTTGCCATGTCTTAATCGTCCTCTCAGGCGTAGATGTCGGTCCAGAGCTCATCCAGCGACGGCTCGGGGCTTTCTTTCGAGAATTCGGCGGCCTGATTGACGATCTCTTTGATCTCTTTGTCGATCGTCTTCAGATCGTCCTCGGTTGCGTGTTTGCCGGACAATAGCAGTTCGCGTACGTGCTCGATCGGGTCGCTTTGTTCGCGAACCTTCTGCACCTCTTCACGAGTGCGGTATTTGGCCGGATCGGACATTGAATGGCCGCGGTAGCGGTATGTCTTAACTTCCAGAATGTATGGACCCTTGCCTGCGCGGCAATGCGCAACAGCCTTTTCGCCGGCCTCTTTGACTGCCAGAACGTCCATGCCGTTGACGATTTCGCCGGGGATGCCGAAGGCTTCGCCACGGTGATAGATGTCTTTGGTCGAGGTCGAGCGCGCCTGAGCGGTGCCCATCGCGTACTGGTTGTTTTCAATCACGAACACCACAGGCAGATCCCACAAGGCGGCCATGTTGAACGTCTCGTAAACCTGACCCTGGTTTGCGGCACCATCGCCGAAATAGGTGAAGGTCACCCGGCCGTTCTCTTTGTACTTGTCAGCAAAGGCCAGCCCCGCACCAAGCGGAACTTGCGCGCCTACGATGCCGTGGCCGCCGTAAAAATGCTTCTCTTTCGAGAACATATGCATCGAGCCGCCTTTACCCTTGGAAAGACCACCCTCACGCCCTGTGAGTTCAGCCATCACTCCGCCGGGCTCCATGCCGCAGGCCAGCATATGTCCATGATCGCGATAGGAGGTGATGCGCTTGTCGCCGTCTTCAGCAGCGGCTTCTAGGCCTACGACAACGGCTTCCTGCCCGATGTAAAGATGGCAGAAGCCACCAATCAGGCCCATACCATAAAGTTGACCTGCCTTTTCCTCGAATCGGCGGATTAGCAACATCTCGCGGTAGTAGGTTTTGAGTTCTTCCGCAGAAACATTTGGTTTCTTTGTGGTTTTTCGCGCAGCCATCGTGGCGATCTCCCCCTTCCGGACAGATAGTTTAGCGTTAAACTATCTCTTAAAGCATTTCGAGCCGTCTGGCGAGTGAAAATGTGACGCGGCGTCGGTGAACCATTGAACTGGTTCGCTTCCAGCGGTTATGTGTGAAAAGCCAAACCGAGGGAGTGTGGTCGGATATGATAATCCTGCGTGAACCTAAGCTGGTGTTTGTAAAGACGAAAAAGACTGGGGGAACGTCGATTGAAATTGCTCTTGGGAAGCGGTTGCAACCGGGAGATTTTGCGTCGCCGCTGGCGCCGGAAGAAGAGGCACAGCGGCCGGGAAAGCGGCCGATTGTCCGGCAGTCCGTCAGATTGCTGAGAGAGCGGTCAGAAGGCGCCGTTCGCGCGCGACAGCCGCACAATGGAATAAGCGTGGTCAACAATTACCTTTCTGATTTGGCGGAAGGTTGCACAAGCTTCTGTGTTGAGCGTAATCCGTGGGACAAAGCAGTGTCGGCCTTCTATTTCTGGATGCATCAGCGGAGTATGAAGATCACGGCGCCAGATCGTATGTTTGCAAAATTCTGTTCTTCGCAACTGCACTATTTTTCGGACTTCAAGTTGTACGCCGAGAACGGGGAGCTGCGTGTCGATCGCGTTTTGCGATATGAAAACCTGCAGGTCGAAGTTGACGGTCTTCTGGCCGAGCATGGCATCGATGACATCTCGCTTGGGCAGGTGCGCGCCAAGTCGGGTATTCGCAAATCCGACCGATTTGAAATGTTCTACGGTGCCGATTGGGACAGCCGAAATGTCGACCTTGTCGCTGATGTATTTGCGGCAGAAATAGAGATGTTTGGCTATGACTTGCCAAAGGTTATCAAGTAACGCGTCTTCCTGACCGGTCTGATCGTTCTGTTCAGCTTAGTTGAAATCGAATGATGCAGTTACCGAATGACGATCTCATCCGTGCGGATCATACCCAGAACCGAGCGGGCTTGTTGATCCAGAAGATCGAGGTCAAGGTAAGTGTCTGAAAGACGGCGGGTCAGGTTATCCATTCGGGAAATATCGGCATTCAGCTCTGCCAGATCCCGTGACAGGAAATCCCGCTCAGCCGCAATTTCAACCCGGCGGAACAACCCATAGTCGCCTTGAACGGCGGCAAAGGTGAAATAGACGCCCAGCGTGAACGCGATCGAAAAGAAAACAACTGCACCTAGGCCGGGACGATGAGAACGGGTCACTATGTTAACCACCGAATGAAACTGCCTCGTAAACGTGCCCTTTCCGGGCATCTGAAAACACTATGTCACAGGTGATTCGCCTTGGGAATCCCCTGTGACACAAAAAAACCGGCTCAGTGTCAGCGCCAGGAAAAGGACCAAGGCTGAGCGTCTTTTTCAGGTGCCCTATTGGTCCAATGCGGCGACACCGGGAAGTGTCTTACCTTCCATCCACTCAAGAAACGCGCCACCCGCGGTCGAAATGTAAGAGAAATCTTGTGCCGCGCCTGAAGCGTTCAGTGCGGCGACCGTGTCCCCACCGCCCGCGACTGAAACCAGCTGTCCGGCGCGGGTCAATGCGGCTGCTTTTAATGCGGCCGCGTTTGTGGCGGTGTCAAATGGCGTCAGCTCGAAGGCACCGAGCGGGCCGTTCCAAATGAGCGTTCTGCTGGCTTCGAAGGTCTCGCAGATTGCGGAGATACTTTCCGGGCCTGCATCCAGGATCATACCGTCAGCCGGGCACTGATCCGTCGGCAGAACTTGATGCGGGGCGTTGGCTTCGAATTTCTCCGCCACCACGATGTCCTGCGGTAGCACAATGGTGCAACCTGCCGATTCAGCTTTGGCCATGATTTTGGATGCTGTATCAGTCATTGCGTGTTCGGCCAGCGATTTGCCGACATCCACACCTTTGGCGACCAGAAAAGTATTCGCCATTCCACCACCGATTACCAAGTAATCCACCTTCTCGATCAGGTTGCCAAGCAGGTCTAGTTTGGTTGATACCTTTGCTCCTCCGACAACGGCGGTGACAGGCCGATTGGGCGATCCAAGCGCGGCCTCGAGCGCGCTCAATTCCTGTTGCATCAGGCGACCAGCACAAGAAGGGAGCAGCCGGGCCAAAGCTTCGGTCGAACTGTGGGCTCGGTGCGCAGCGGAAAAGGCGTCATTGCAATAAACGTCACCTAGCTTGGCCATACCCGCAGCCAGCTCTTCGCTGTTTTTGGTTTCCCCGGCGTGAAACCGAGTGTTTTCCAACAGCAGAACTTCGCCGGTGCCAAGTGCGGTGGCGGCAGCTTCGGCCTCGGGGCCTGCGCAATCGGCGGCGAATTTCACCGGTGCGTTGAACGCTGTTTCCAGCGCGGGGATCAATTGCTGCAGAGACATTTCCGGTACGGGTTTTCCGCCGGGCCGGCCAAAATGCGCCAGCAAGATCGGTTTTCCCCCCGCACTTAGGATGTCTTGAATGGTAGGCACGATGCGTTGGATGCGTGTAATGTCGGTTACTTCGCCGTCAGCCACGGGCACATTGATGTCCACGCGTACCAGCACACGCTTGCCGTTCAGATCCATGTCGTCCAGTGATTTCCAGCCCATCGCGCAATCCTCGTGTTTAAAATCCGATTTAGGCGGTTCTTTTCCTGCATTTTGCCTTCAGGTCAATGCGTCACTTGGCATTCGCGCGCCCGGCGCATAGTTAATTGCGCAAGACAAACGACAGGAGGGCCTCATGGCCGAGATCAAAGATCCCGAAAACACAATCATCATCGAGCTGAAAGACGGCAATGTCATCGTCGAGCTGCTTCCGGATGTGGCTCCTCAGCACAGCGCGCGAATGAAAGAGCTGGCGCGTAACGGAGAGTACGACAACGTTGCGTTTCACCGTGTAATCGACGGTTTCATGGCGCAGACCGGCGATGTGCAGCACGGCGACATGGAAGACGGATTCAACTTGCGAATGGCAGGCACAGGTGGCTCGTCGTTGCCGAACGTTCCTGCCGAATTCTCTAAGCTGCCGCATGATCGCGGCACCTTGGGTGCTGCGCGCTCGCAAAACCCGGATTCGGCCAACTCGCAATTCTTCATCAACTTTAAAGACAACCATTTCCTGAATGGCCAATACACCGTTTACGGGCGCGTCGTTGAAGGGATGGAGCACGTGGACACAATTACCCGTGGCGAGCCGCCTGCGAGCCCTGACCGCATGGTCAGCGTCAAGGTAGCAGCTGATGTATAAGCTGGCCGCCGCGTTTGCCCTGCTGACCGGTCCGGCACTGGCCACGGGTCTTGAGATCGAGATCGAAGGCGAGGGTGCCAACGGCACCGTCACCGTCGACCTGTTCGAAGAACTTGCGCCCAAACATGTCGAACAGATCACCGCAATTGCTGCGGCGGGTCAGTATGACGGGGTTGTCTTCCACCGTGTAATCGAAGGCTTCATGGCTCAGACCGGTGACGTTGAGTTTGGCCGCCTGGGCGGTGACATGCGTCGTGCCGGGACCGGGGGGTCGGATCGTCCGAACCTGCCTGCCGAGTTCTCGGATTACAATTATGACCGTGGTGTCGTCGGTATGGCGCGCGCGCAGGATCCCGACAGCGCTAACTCGCAGTTCTTCATTATGTTCGAACCGGGTCCATTCCTGAATGGCCAGTACACGGTTGTCGGTCAGGTAACCGACGGTATGGACGTTGTGGACGCGATTAAACGGGGCGATGGCCCCAACGGCGCGGTCATCGGTCAGCCGGATGCTATGAAGAAGGTCACTGTGACCGAATGAACAAAGGCCCGGCGCACGGATCAGCGCCGGGCTTTTTCGATGAGCGTCAGTCGTCCGGGGACATCACCTTCCAGATGATCGCGCCAACCGCGCCACCGATCAGCGGTGCAATCCAAAACAGCCAGAGCTGCGCCAGCGCCGGACCATCGGCGAACAGGGCCACACCGGTCGAGCGTGCGGGATTGACGGACGTGTTCGTCACCGGGATCGAGATCAAGTGGATCAGTGTCAGCGCCAGACCGATGGCAATTGGGGCAAATCCAGCAGGTGCCCAATCGGAAGTCGCGCCCAGAATGATCAGAATGAAGAACGCCGTCAGGGCAATTTCGATCACCAGTGCCGACGTCAGGGAATAACCTTCGGGCGAGGCATCACCATACCCGTTTGAGGCGAAACTACCGACGCCTTCAAATCCTGGCGCGCCGCTGACGATGACATAAAGCACCAATGCCGCTGCAATCGCGCCAATCACCTGAGCAACCCAATAGGGCAGCAGGTCCTTTGCTGGAAAGCGCCCGCCGATCATCAATCCCAAACTGACTGCTGGGTTGAAATGCCCGCCTGAGATATGACCGACCGCGAAGGCCATAGTCAGTACCGTCAGGCCAAAGGCGAAGGATACGCCCAGCCAACCGATCCCCACATCGGCAACACCCGCCGCCAGTACTGCGCTACCGCAGCCACCCAGAACCAGCCAAAAAGTGCCAAAGAATTCAGCCATGAGTTTTGATGCCATGAAAAGTCCTCCAGAAAACAATGGCTTTTAGGTTAATTCAAAAAGCGATTTTTGTGAAATCGTCTAATATGGGGGAATTCTCATCTTGATGCGTCAAATAAGATCCATCGGCGCACAGCAAGCGTAAGCCAAGCACCTAAAACTTCGTGATGTCGGCATTGAGCTCAATTCGGGCCTAACAAGTCTGCGGTTAACGAGAGCAAAGTGAGCTCGGCGGCGGGTAGGCTTTTCGTTACAATCGAATAGAGGATCAACCCTGCTCCGTCCGGAAAGGAGGATGGAATCCTCTGAAACGTTTGTCCGGGTTATTCCCGCCACCTTCAGAAACGCCGATATACTGTTGTCTCTGATTGCTACCATTGCCTAATTTGGTACACCCGAGGCTTTTTCATCGACGATCCGAAAATTGAGTGTTACGGACCTGAGGGCGAAAACGCACGCAGCTGCTCAAGTTTATGGTTTGGTAAATCACCCTTCCGCTGGTGACACAGCCCGCTGATAGAGATGCCATGTGGTGTGACCAAGGATCGGCAAGGTAAAGATCAGGCCCAGAAACGCCGGGACCAGCGACAGCAGCATGGTGACCGAGATGATCGCCGCCCAGGTGAGCATGACCACAGGGTTTTCCGAAACGACGCGAATGGACGTGAGCATGGCGGAAACGAAATTGGTTTCCCGGTCGAGCAGCATGGGCATGGCGACGACGGTCACCGTGAACAGAACAGCCGACAGAAATGCGCCGACGCAGGTGCCGATGGCGAGGAAAGTCCAGCCCTGCGGCGTGAAGAGTACGGTGTTCAAAAACCCGTCAAAATCCGAGAAGGATGCATTCTGCAGGGTGATCGCCAGCCAAAGCCGAACCTGATAAATCCACACCCAGAAAATGAACAGGGTGACAAAGGCCATCCAGCCCATTTCGCGCTTGCGTTGATTGGCCATGACGGTGAGGATTTCAGACCAGCCGAAATCCTCTCCTTTCTGCAGTCGACGGGACATCTCATATAGCCCGGCGGCGGCGAAGGGTGCGACCAGCGGAAAGCCCACTATGGCGGGAATGATCATCCAGATCTTGCCGAGCCAGACCAAGCTCCAAACAAACAGGATTCCGAAAACTGCATAGAACAGGCCGAAGAAGCCGCTCATGAAGGGACGAGCGAGAAAGTCTGAAAACCCGGCTTTCAGCGACGCAGTGATATCACCGGCGGTCAACCTATTGACCTCGGGCATGGCCCGCTGCTGCGGCGTCTGATTGTCCGGTGGTGTGGAACCCGCGGTCTTGGACGTCATGACACATTCCTCCCAAAACATGGAACCGCACTGGTCCGTTCGCCAACAAACCTAGCGGTGAAACAGACACTCCTCCTTCGCATAAAAGTTTGCATCAGGTGGGGTATAAGGGCAAGGGGGGAGGATGGCAGCTAAGTCCGCAGAGAAGGCATTCCCGCATTTAGATGAACGGACCCAGAAAAAAACAACGCCGCAGAAGATCCTGCGGCGCTGCTTAACTTTATTACTTTTTTAGTAGGGCTTATTGCTTGACTTCGGCTGCCGGGTTGGCGCCTGCCTTGCCACTGCGGCCTGGGTTCAGAGGGTCATCCTGACGCTGTACAGAACCTTCGAAATGCGCTCCGCTTTCGATTGCGATGGTCTTGTGGATGATGTCACCCTCGACCCGCGCGGTTGACGTCAGGCGAACCTTCAGGCCGCGCACTCGGCCAACGATGCGGCCGTTGATGACTACGTCATCGGCGGTGACTTCGCCCTTGATAGTCGCGGTCTCGCCAATGGTCAGAAGATGGGCACGGATGTCGCCTTCGACGGTACCTTCGACCTGAATGTCACCTGACGTCTTGAGATTGCCGGTGATGTGCAGGTCTGAGGACAGAACCGACGCGGGCGGTTTGGGCTTCGGGGCGGTGCTGGCCTTGGGCTCTGCTGCCGCGGGTGCCGCCGGAGTCGCCGGAGCGGCGGGTTTTGCTGCCTCAGTCTCTTTGGGGCCGGGTTCGTTGATTTTGCTCTTAGAAAACATTTCTCGCAGCCTTGATGTAAGTCATTGGGTTAACAGGTTTTCCGTCCACGCGCACTTCGTAGTGCAAATGGGTGCCGGTCGACCGTCCGGTGCTACCCATATCAGCAATATGATCCCCGCGCGAGACCCTTTGGCCGACCTTGACGCGGATCTTGGTGTTATGAGCGTAAAGTGTCTCAATTCCGAAGGCGTGTTTGATTTTCACCAGCCGACCAAATCCGGATTGCCAGCCTGCATGAGAGACGACACCATCGGCGGTTGCAAAGATATCGGTGCCCGACGCGCCAGCGAAATCAGCGCCGTTGTGCATGCGCCTTCCGCCGGTTTTGGGGTCGCGCCGGGTGCCGTAACCGCTGGTGTAACGAACCGCTGCTCGCACCGGGCTGGCGAAGGGGGCCTTTTCCGCAGCGATGCGATAGAGGTTCAGCTGATCCATTTGTTGCAGCAAGGTGTTCGCGCGGATCTCGTCGGGGGTCAGTTCCTCACCGCGCGTGCTGAAGGATAAAGGGGTCAGCGGACCGCCCATACCGCTATATCCACGCCGGACTTCTTCGATGATGCGATCTGTGGGCATGCCTGCACTGCGGAACATTTTGTCCAGCGGCTCGACCGAGATTACCATGGCCTCTTCGATCTGGCGGAAGATTTCCTCGTTTCGCTCCTGCATCAGCCGGATTTCCAGTTCCAGCTCGTCGCGTTGATCCAGGGCGCCTTGTGCGTTGGCGGCGATCTGATCGCGTTCCAGAGCGGTCCGAGCTAAGGCGTCGGTCATGAACGTCATCTGCTCGGGATTGACCGAGGCTGCCATATAAGAGGCATCCCCGTTCGTTACCTGTTGCAGCACCGCCAGTTTGCCACGGGCCTCTTCGCGCTGTTTCATCGTTGCGCGCAGAGTGGTCTGGATGACCTCGATTCCGGTTTCCAGCTCACGGCGGCGGTTTTCGGATTCCAGCAGCTCGGATTGCATGACCGAGATTTGTTCAAGCGCTGCGTTGAACCGATCATGGGCAGCCAGAGCTTCGGCCGCGCGGGCGTCGCGTTCGCCGGACAGGGTGTTCAGACGTTCCTGATATGTGGCCTGATCGCGCTTGGCCTGTTCTCGAAAGTTCCCTGATCCGATGCTGTCCATCAGCAGGATCGCGGTTGCAACGGCCGTCCAACCGACCATGACCGCAACACCCGCGACGGCTGCCACTTGGGTTTCCGAGCTCAGCCGGATGAACCGCGTATCGTTGTCGGATTTCAGGAAAACGCGGCGTTCTGGAAAGTGCCGCTCGAGCAGTGAGTGTAGTTTGATTGCCAGACGTGTTCGCACGCGCCGTACCTCGATAATCCCCATTGTCCGGAGCCGGTCGTGAGTGAGTGGCCGCTCCTTGACGCGATTGCATAAAGGGACGAGGGCGATGGGGCAAGTTTGTTGACCAGTGATACCTCGGAACCACAGTTTTCCCGCGTGAAATCGGCGGGAACTTGCCGAAGGCGCCGTGTGCGGGTCAGTCCAGTCCGGTGCCGGGGGCGGGCATGTCTTCGGTCAGAGGCCAGTAGAAATCAGGCGGTAATCCGGCCTCGGCCCGTTTTTCCTCGTTGAAAGGCGGTTTCAGGGTGCCGTGGAAATAACGCCGAACAAGGGTATGGAATACATCCTTGGGATCTACATTCTCTCGCCCGCATAGGGACTCGTTATACCAACCAAAATCGATTTTTCATTGTTTTAGTCAGCGCGACCCCCTTGAAAACAATCAATGCATCGAACCGAAATACTTCCACTTCAAAAAGTTCCACGTGCATTATGGAACTTTTTCGCCCCAAAACCCGATCAAAAGTTCCATGTACTTGAGTTCCAGTCTTGATCGAAACGAGGAGAGAAGCGGCAAACAGGAAGAGCATTGGTTTTGACTTGGGCAATTCTTCTGCGTCGCTTGGACGGGATCCCGCAAGCCGAAACGGTCTCGCCCTCGGTGAGTCGGAGCTGTTGCCTGATGAATTGGCGCGAAGGGTGATTACTTGAAGTACGAGGTCCTCAAGCAAAATGCTTCAGTGGCGCAGGCAACTGCCAACTTTCTCAGCGAACATAAGGAGGAAGTTCCTCAGCGAGCGGCCAATAAAAGTCAGGTGGCAATCCGGCATCTGCGCGTTTTTCTTCGTTAAACGGAGGCTTCAAACCTCCTTTGAAATAGCGCTTTACTAGCGCATGGAATACTTCTTTTGGATCACTGTTGTCCCTGCCACAGACGAAGTTAAACCATTTCGCCCCATACGCCACGTGGCTGACTTCCTCACTGTAGATGATTTTGAGGCTTTCAACAGCCGCGGTCTCACCAGCTTTCTCGAAAACGTCTATCATTCCCGGTGTTACATCTAGCCCTCGTGCCTCCAATACCATTGGAACGATGGCTAACCGTCCTTGTAGGTCGTTTGCAGTATCTGATGCCGCGCGCCACATTCCATCATGAGCGGGCAGGGCTCCGTAGTAGCTTCCCATCGTTTCCAGGCAATCACAGATCAGATTGAAGTGTTTTGCTTCGTCGTCTGCGGCTTTCACCCAATCGTCATAAAATCCCATCGGCATCGGCACGTGGGCGAAGCGTGAGATAATATCCCAGTGCAGATCGACGGCATTGAGTTCGATATGAGCGACGGCATGAAGTAGCGCTATTCTTCCTGCTGGAGATCCCGGCTTGCGCTTTGGTACGTCGCGGGGACTGAGCAACTCTGGGTGCTGCGGGCGAGCTGGATGATCTGGTGGAATAGAACACCCGAGTTCAAGAACTTCACCCGTAGTCCGCGCAGTTTTCCAAACCGAAGCGTAGGCTCTTGATTTTGCTGTTTTTGCGTGACCATCCTTCGTGGAGAGCACATCGACCGCCATTGCAGTCAGCGTAGTCGGACGCTGTGTTTCAGCGTCTTTGTCAGTACGGCTAGACAAAGTGTAAATTGCTCCAAGGTCGGTGGAATTAGCAGAGCTTGGCTTTTAACCAAATGGCGCAACAAACTTTCTCAGGTTGCCCGCTATGCCTACTATGGGGCGTAGCCTACGTCCAGATTTCATGTTGCTGCGTGGTGTGAACCATCATGCGCTCCCGATACCAAGGCTGTGTGTCCGCGAGAACGCATATTGAGTGACCGGTTCATTGGAAGATCGGACGGTCGATGAGCCTCGATTATATTTACAAAACGGTCGTTTACACAATTGTCCAGAAGGTTCTTGCTCGTCTAAACGCTTTCGAAATCGTTTACTCAGATTTGTTTTCAATTTTTGACCTTCGCTAGAAATCGTCACGAGCAAAAGCTGCTAGGGTAGATTACTTATGTAGGCACTTAGTCGGATATTGTCCCCAACAAACTTTTGCCACGCCAATCTCCACTACCCGATTATGGGCAACCTGACATCGACATTTCCCCGTGCGACGAACTCGACAAATTGTCCTCTGTCGGACACCGAAACGGGGCATTTAGGTTTATTACCCTTTGGAGTTGGAAATCTCGGCCTCCATTTCCAACACCAATTGGCTCAAGGAAAGACCCAACGCATCACTAAGCCGTTGTAGGGTAGCAAGAGTTGGTTGATGTCGACAGCTTTCCAGCAGGGAGATGTAACGCATGCTTCTACCCGCCATGTGTGCAAGTTCTTCTTGCGAGAGTTTTTGGGCCTGCCTGTGACGTCTCAACACGATTGCGAGCGCGGCTATCATTGGGTCATCGATTCGTTCACGGTCCATAAAAGGACAAAGGGGCCAAAGAGCGGCTTGCGGCTATGAAGTGTACTGTGAATACTGAGTGGAACGGAAAGAAACTCTTTGGGAATGCAGATTCCAAAAAATCTGCTTGATCTGGCTCGTGCAAGGAAAGACGGAACATGTCAAAAAAGTTGTCTGACGATCAGTTCGCTGTGTTAGTCCAAGTTGTTACTGAAAAAGTTTTGGATGCAGTTTCGAGTCACGATGAGCAATCTACTAAAAGCGTAGAAGCAGAATCTCCGACCGTAGTGCGCAAGCGTAACCGCTGGCGCCCAGTATCGCCCTACACAGGCCAGCTTCACTTGAAGGTTTTGCCGGAAGATGAGGAGTGGTTTAAAGAGCTAAGAAGGCAAAACAAAGTTCAGAATGGAAAGCTCTTTCATCTTTTCCGTAAGTTCATTGACGACAACGCGTCTATCTGTGCCGCTGAGTTTCAATTGACTGATCGCGTGCCTTGAAAGCGCCAACGAATCTGGAAAATGATGAAATTCACTCACAACCTGTCGTGTGCGAACTCCAATAAAACTGTTTGAAGTGACCAACACACCTGACGATTGCCGAGTTGGTTGCTGAAGTCGAAAGAAGACCACTAATTGCGCTGTTCAATTGCGGGTTAGTGGTCTCGTGGCGGCATACCGGACCCTCTCTAATCAAGGCCCGGAGCTAGAGACCTCGAAGTGGGTATTCACCACACGCAACAAATGCTCAAAGTCACCCTGGACGGCGTCCTCAAGAAAGGCCTGAATTCGTGCTTGCCCTACTCCGGCTTTTTCGGCTGCTATCTGACAACGTGCCAGCACTATAAAAGCGTTGGCGTTTGTTCCGGGCAGGTCGATGGTCGCAAGTTTTTTCATGTCCAATCCTCTTGTAGAATGCCGGGCAACCATTGCAGGTCGAAATTAATCTCAGGTATAAGAATTGGGTACTTTGCCCACGATCCAGAGACTGAAAAAAATATAACAAAACTCGCGATTATGCAGCGTTTGCGCTGTCGGCAGCCAGCCACCCGCTGCATCTGCACATCGGCCAATCGTGAATATTCTGTCAGTGCCAGCCTTAGACCCAAAGTTCAGAATGCTTCCCCACGCTATAAGGTCAGCAATGCGCAGAAAGCGGACTTTGCAAAGTGTAGCAGACTGCTCAAAGCGGGTATTCCTTCCAATAGCAGCGTATGCGGCTTTGAGCTGCGTTCCGCAAATCATTTAAACTGCACAGGACAGCAACATTGAGCCCAGAGTTGCCGATGTGGCAAGTAGCGTGCAACGCGGCAAGGGTTTCAGAAAGAGACATTGAATCTCGCCGATCTACAATCGGGCATACAATCTAAAAGAAATATTTCAGCCCAAAATACGGCCCCTGCTGCGTGACGTCATATGCGAACTCGCCTGAGCTGAGTGTGTCGCTATAATCAATACTGAAATACCGATAGCCGAACGTCAGCGCGACCTTTTCCCAGGGTTGGTAGTCGAATCCCGCGTTGGCCCCAATTTGCAAATCGTTTCCTCCGGCGCCGAAGCCACCCAATTCCAGAGATGCGATAGAGGTCCATTTTTCATTCAAGCGCCACATACCCCTTGCGCCCACGACAGGTTCTATCCAGCCTTCATCGCCCCCCAGAACCGGAAGCGTCATGGGACCAGGGGTTGAAACTGAAATTTCCTGTCGGATCGAATTCAAGCGCGCACCGCCTTGGATATCGACTGCGTATCTTTGATTTTTTCCCCCGTAAGTCCCGTCCGCAACGCGATACGCAGCGAGGATACCAAACCATTTTTGTCGGACGTCAACATTTACATCTGCGTTCAGTGGTCCCGGTAGGCTGGCATCTTGTTCGATGCCGACATAATTCGCATCAACGATGATACCGAAATCACCTTTCCACGCCTCGTATCGGCCTGCTGCTGCAAAATCCAAGACGTCGAGAACATCTCCCAGGCTCAAATCCAACTCAGCGGATTGCCCAGCGACCGTTGAGGTTCCCCGAGTGCGGAGCGGAGTGAACAGATAGAATGATGCGGCGTGACGCCAATTTGCTTCATCCTGTCCCGCGGCAGGCAGGGATTGCGCGACGACGGTCTCTGGGCAGGCCAGGATGGACGCAGAAAACAAAAGGCTGAACAGGGTTCCGGACTTTGGCATAGATGATCTCCACCGAAGTTGATTGAGGATATATTAGTAGTTGAACCGCAGGCCCAGGCCCGCACCTTTGTCGTAAGGGCGGTCGGAACCTATACCGATGAGAAAGTCGGCATAAATCGCTATTCCGGAGCTGAGGTTCTTGCCGATCTGCAACTCTGCGGTCGCTGGCCAAGCATCGTTTTCCCAGTCATATGGCGCTTTGATATCGGCTTTGGCCCAATACCCATCGCCAAACGGTTGCAGCGCAATCAACCGCATTGCGGTCTGGCTGATGTCGGTCGGGCCATTGTACGAAGCAAAATGCTGGAGCAAGGGGATCAGCGTCAGCCCTGATTTTGTGTTTGCAAAGGCGAACCCGCCAAAAGGCGCAATTTGATCGGACCCGGTGCCGATTCCTTTTTCCGGATCGCCAAGGTCCAGTATCCACTCCAGACCAATGGCCGACTTGATGGCCCATGTGTCGTTGAGCGGCCTCTGAGAAGGAAAGTAGATCGCTTTGAGGCTCGCTTTCTCGAAATTAGTGAACCGCGTTCCGGTCACATCTGTTGAGTTGTAGTGCAACTCATATTTCAGTTTCAGATCGGGCCGCAGCATATAGGCACCATCGATAAAGGCGTCCTGCCGATCAGCGCCATTGCCCAGATCAAAATACTGATACCGGATGTCCGTGTTGTTGACTGCGGCCAACGGGTTCGAGGCGTTCTCGTCTGCCATTGAAGGGGTCGCGACGATGCCAGTTGCCAATGCTAGGGCAAGCGCTTGGAGTTTCATACTGTTCCCATGATCTTTGAAGTAGATGTCAAACCCCGCGTTGAGCGCTTCGTTTTGCGGCGCGGGGTTTGCGTTACTCGTATCAGAGTCACCTATTACTCAGGCTGAATGTCCCGCTTGGCGACAAAGGCATCCACCGCTGCGACAGTTTCGGGACGAAGGTTCGCGATACCTTCATAGGGGCGTCCCGTCGCGGCAGGTTGATCGGGGTACATTTCCTTGAATTTCAGGTGGCGGGCAATGATCCGGTTGAACTCATGACCTGCCCACGCGCCGATCTCTGTCGATACGCTCTGTTCTTCGCGAGGATCTCGGAACAGGTTGTAGAACTTGGCCACGATGGCGTTTTCACCTTTGGCCGGAACCTTGAGCTTGATGTGTTCCTTCACCACCTCTTTCAGCGAGTTGATCGAGTAGATCAGAACATGATCTCGGCGCCCATGCGTATCGCCAATGAACATCAGGGACGTCTGATCGACACCGTCAATGATCCGGTCGCGGGGGATGGCATCCATCGCTCCGCCAATACGTGCTATCGACGTGAACAAGTCAGAGATGTGAATGATGTCCGATACTATCGAGTCTCCCTCGATCAGGCCGGGCAGGCGGGCAAACGCGTCCACCCGAACCCCTCCCTCAGAGGTATCGGCCTTGCCGCCGCGGAAGACCAAAGGTGAAAACCCACTGCCGGGAGCATATTTGGTGAAGTGACCGTTATCGCCCATCAAAACGATCAGGGTATTGTCTCTGAGCCCCAGCGTATCGACTTCCTCAAGAATGACGCCGATCCATTCATCCAGCTCTTCCATGCTTTCAACGAATGTACCGCCGTTGGGTGTCGTGAACGCCTCTTTCGTCGTGCGCGTTGTCGACAGAGGGACAAGAGGCCAGTATTGCAGGAAGAACGGTTCATCCCGCTCTGCTAGCAGGCGCAACTGTTCCATCGCTTGTGCCTGATAGCGGATGTTCATTTCATTGTATTTGTCCTGGGTCCATTTCTCACCCGGTTCCATATGGACTTCGCGGACCTCTCCACCAATGACAGCTTCAAGCCCTGTAATCATGTGTCCCGGATCAGGTCGAAACCAATCATCCAGCGTGTACTTGGAATTGTAGTTGTCTTCACCGATGGCCATGGTGATTTCTTCTTTAGCCGCGTCTTCGTTGAAGATGGCCAACTGGCCCTGCTGATGGATCGGAAACGCGGCGTAGTCGAAACCCTGATAAGTCGGCCAGGATTCCTGAATGTCGCCCATGTGCCATTTGCCAACATGCGAGGTATTGTAGCCTACGGATTTCAAAACTTCGGCGAGGGTGACCTCTTCGTCGGCAAGGCCAAAACCTGAAATATCGACGGCAGTATCACCCATCCCATTGCGATACGGCTGGCGACCCGTCATGAAGGCCACGCGCGACGGTGTGCAGGACGGCTCAGTGTACATGCGCGCGAACCGCATGCTTTCCTCTGCCAGCGCGTTGATATTGGGCGTCGAATACCCGCGGATGGCGTTCATCTCGGGCATACCCATGTCGCCAAAGCCCATATCGTCAATCAGGATGTAGAAGATGTTTGGAGGGTTCCCTCCGTTCTTCTCACGAAAATCGGCCAACAGTTGATCAACCTGCGCGTCGTTCTCGACCCAAACGGCCTCGTTTTGCTGCTTAAGTACATAGTACTCCGCATCATGCACGATGTTGCTGTCCTGAGCTGTCGCCGTGAAAGCAGAGCCAGCAAAGGCCAGTGTGGAAAGGAACAGTTTTGATTTCATGAGATACCCCTATTTCATGATTTTTGTGTTTTCAGACCTTCAAGGATCAGGTGATGGCAGTAGGTCGAAAGCGAGAGTTCGCTGTCCTCAGCCTGAGAGCGCAACATCTCTTTTTCGCTCTTGGTAAGCAGTGTTACGACACGTTCAGTGCGCGCTATGTCATCAGGCAAGGATGGGCGTCCAAACCTTTTTTCCCCCGATTTGTCTGCCTTGTCTTGCAATTGCCTAAGCCTACGTTTGCGAGATAACATTGCATGACAATTACGCGAGCTGCTGAATGGACCACATCAAAAAACGATCAGTGGAAGAAAAAACCTGCAACCCAAATACTCTTTTATTGCAGGATCCTTCGCAGTTCCGCGAGCTTTCCCAATGGGATGTCGAATTACGCCAACTCGAAAAAGGAAACATGAATTCGGCGGTATCTGTTTGGGCGGGGACTGGTCTCCAAATGATAGATTTGTCGTTTGACAAAGCCGTGTACCAAACCGGTGTATCTCGCCCCGACATTCTGGCGTTTGGACTACCAGACAAAGGGAGTGTACGGACTTGGCTTAACGGCTACCCCTCAGACACCGCTCTGATGAATTTTGGTAGCGGGGACCCTTTTGAAGGCGTGAGCAATTCAACGCTCACAGGCCTGACCTTTGGCATCGACATCCGAAGGGCGGAACGGGTCGCCGACGATTGCGGCCTTGATATCAGCACTGTGCGAAAAAATGCTTCGCGTTCGTTCGTGGGTGATGCTGGCAGATTTCATTCTCAGATCAAAAACAAAGCACGTTTTCTCATAGGTTCCGAGACAGGCCCCAGCACTGAAGGTGAAGAGAGCGATCTGATCCTAGAGCTTCTGGAAATGCTAGTGAACGATGAGAAATGGAGTGATAGAGGCAACAGCAAGAACAGAACCCGCTTGGCGCAAAAGGCAGTTGAATTCATGCGTGCCCATTTGATGGACAACGTTTCAATTGGAGAAGTAT
The DNA here is from genome assembly GCF_057221115.1 of Ruegeria sp. HKCCD6426. Classification (NCBI taxonomy): domain Bacteria; kingdom Pseudomonadati; phylum Pseudomonadota; class Alphaproteobacteria; order Rhodobacterales; family Roseobacteraceae; genus Ruegeria; species Ruegeria sp. HKCCD6426. The sequence goes on from NZ_JBWVBF010000001.1 coordinate 767,339, forward strand.
GTGCAGACACCCAAGTATCCGCATGTACTCTTCGTCGCGCATTTCAGGAAACTTTCGGTGTAAGCCCCAAACAGTTTTATCTAAGAGCCCGTCTCGGTGCAGTACGCCATGAATTGGTATCCTGCTCGCCAGATCAGAGTATATCGGACGTCGCAAATTCCTTTGGGTTTTGGCACATGGGGCAGTTTGCACGAGACTACAAGGCATTCTTTGGGGAACTACCGACTCAAACGTTATCCGGCAGAATGAACTGAAACAGAGCTTGGTAGCAGTCTTAGGCGCAAAGTTTATGTTAAGCCATTCTTGTTGCGGAGCCAATGTCAGATTTCCGTGGTTATGACCTGCTCCCCATAGAGTCCGCGTTAATAGGTTAGCTCTGTTCAGGTTTTGGTCTTCCTTTGACCGGTTAGCATATTCTTGTGGCGTCAGACCAGCGAGGCTGGAGTGAGGCCGGTTGTAATTATAGTCGGCGCGCCATGCCGCAATCGTGCGGCGGGCATGGTGCAAAGACGGGAACAGGTGTTCGTTCAGGCATTCCTCGCGCATTCTTCCGTTGAAGCTTTCCACCAAACCGTTCTGCATTGGCTTTCCCGGTGCGATGTAGTGCCAGTCGACCTTGCGGTATTCCTGCCATTTCAGCATCGCGTTGCTGGTCAGCTCAGTTCCGTTGTCTGAGACCACCAGGCAAGGATAGCCACGCAACTCGGCGATCCGATCCAACTCACGGGCGACACGCGCACCGCCGATGGAGGTATCTACCACGGCGGCCAGACATTCTCGGCTGAAGTCATCAATGACGTTCAACACACGGAACCGGCGGCCATCCTCCAGCGCATCCGACATGAAGTCGAGCGACCATCTCTGATTAGGCCCCTGCGGGATCGCCATGGGTGTCCTGGTCCCCACTGCGCGCTTGCGACCGCCGCGTTTACGGACTGTTAACCCTTCTTCGCGGTAGAGGCGGTACAGCTTCTTCCAGTTCACCTCCCAGCCTTCACGCTTCAGCAGGATGTGCAGGCGGCGATATCCGAACCGACGCCGCTCGGACGCCAACTCCTTCATCCTGGCGCGCAACGCGGTGTCGGCAGGACGCTTCGACGTTCGCCGATACACACGCGGATCGACCCCGGCCAGCGCACAAGCGCGTCGTTGATTGTAACCCTTGGTCTTCATTGCCCAGTCCACGGCATTCCTCCTTGAACCAGGCCTCAGAAGTTTTTTCCGAGCATCTCTTTCAGCGTCGCCACATCCATCATCTGCTCAGCCAGCATCTTCTTCAGCTTGGCATTCTCGGATTCCAGCGTCTTCAACCGGCGGGCATCCGATACTTCCATGCCGCCATACTTGGATCGCCATTTGTAGAACGTCGCATCGCTGATACCGTGCTTACGGCACAGTTCCTTCGCACCAAGTCCAGCTTGATGCTCCTTCAGAATGCCAATGATTTGCTCTTCGCTGAAACGGCTTCTCTTCATCGTCTGTCTCCTTCGTTGGAGAACAGGCTAACCTCAAACTGAGGACTTTTTAGGGGAGCAGGTCAGTTAGCGACGCTGAGATATTGGCAGAACGAGGCCTAACTTATCCGCAACACGAGAACTGCAAAGTTGGAATTTGAAGGTCCGCTTCGGGCTGCCTCCAGTCACTGTTGCGAACGGTGGCGAACGCTACTTCGAGCCTAACGCCGCTAATTCGCTGGAGCGGCAAACTCTCTATTCCGAATTTGTATTGGGCCGCAGCCAGCGTTGATACCGCCACGGCCCGCGTAGTATTGTGTCAATTCGTTGGGGTCACATCGACCAAAGTGGGTTCGCGATCACCGCTGGTTTCAAAGACGATCATCTCGTCTCCCATTGCTCCGAAGTCAATCTGCTTCATATCGACCATGTGCACCGTTCGGTCGTACATCGTGTGATAGTAGTAGACGAGGTTCAGGGAGTCCGCAGCGGTCGTGATCTGTGTTGCGCTGTACAGCAGATCGTCCGATTGCACATCGTCTTGAGCACCTTCCGCGGCATCGGCAGGGATATTGAAGTTATCCAAAATGCGGAACGCCTCGCGTACGGTGTCATAGCCACCTTGCGTCTCCCGCGCCGTCTGGGAAAAGGCGACTGCGCGGACAAACCGGGATGGGGGTGTGAAGTCGCCTGGCAGCCCTATCATGCCGCTCCCGGCGCCAAGGGGCGCGAAGGTCACGCCGCTTGCCTCAACTTCCGGAAGCCCGAGGGCCGATAGGTTTACGTAATTGTTTAGGTTGGTCATGTGCCAATCGTAGTTTGGCGAATTAGTGATCACCCCAAGCGGAGCATCGAAAATCGTCAGTTCGCCATCAATGTACTCAACAACGATCCTTCCGCCGAACCGGTCAGCAACCAACATATGAAATGGGAAGGGAAATCCGAGTGTCTCATCCACAACCCCGACGACACGGACATCCGCCAACCCGGTGGCAGCCTCTTCAACCGTCTCAAACTGGGAAAGAACATAGCTAGCGAGCAGATCGCCGGGAATCGTGTTGTCGGCAAGGTCAGGATCGTACTCCTGATACTCAGTAAATCCGGGCAGATAAAACAGTCCGGCGGTCAGTCCAGCTTCGTTGATCCCATCTGCGGGAGCCCCATGATCCAACATGCTGATACCGACCATCCCAAAACGGCCCGTCCAGTTTGCTCCGTCTTGCCCATCTGGCATTTCGCCTGCGGAATACGTGAAACCTCGGGGAATAATGTTGATCTTTGTCTCAAGATCGAACGGCCCCCATTCGGCGGTCCTAGCGCGAACGATGCTTCCATCCTGCCCCGTCAACATGATGCCTGTACATCCCCATGCCATCGATACAGAAGCTACAAAGGCTATGGCTGCTTTTGGCAGTGTCCGAAAAATATAAATTTGACGCATGGTCGTTCTCCAATTGGACTGGTCTCATGAACTCACTCGACCAAGCTACCACACCGGTTCTCAAGTTGGATGAAGTTTGCATGATCTTCAAATAGGCGAGAGAGACCGCCTGTTCCGTCGCTCGGGCTTTGCAAAGTCCGACCCTGAATGTCCGTCTTGGGCTGCCACCAGCCCATCATGCAAGTCGCAGAGAAATGTAACACGAGCCCAGAGCGGAAGTGCAAAAGGCAAACTTTGCAATCTTACGGCGGACGACAAATTCACCCATCACACAAAGGTTGAGTTTTCTCCAGCCGAGCGGTTACGCTCAAAGTCCGTCGCGTAGCAATTGCATGATCTCTTCCAAAGAAAACTTGTCTCAACACTTTAGCGAGGTTCCAAATTGCGTAGGTTTAGCAAATTCAACCGGGGTGCTCTGGCAGTTGGTTTCCTCTTATATTCACTGATTGCTTCACCGCTTGATGCGCAAGAGGTAGTTCCAGTGACCTATTCGCTGGAAGCAGGCGTGGTTTATGGACAGGGGGTCGTGACGAAAGAGGGTAAGAAGGTTTCGCGCGACTTGTGGATGGACATCTATCATCCGACCGAAGCCACAACCACGCCGCGACCCGCTGTAGTCCTCACCTTTGGCGGCGCATTCCATCGCGGCAGTCCGCGGCTTACGTTTCAATCGGGTGGTGCTCAGGATACCTCGATGGGCAATTATTGCCGTCGGTTTGCCGCGCGGGGCTATACGTGCTTTGCAATCGACTATCGGCTGACACCCGAAGGGCCTGTGCCGTCAGGGGAAGGGTATCAAGCAGATTGGATCGCGCCCGACAGTCTGTTGCCTCTATTGCCCCAAGCCAACCATATTCGGGGGACTATGGACCTGCCGCCGCTTGATTTCAGCATCCCCGAACAAGAGAAGACAATGGTTGATGGCGTGATCTCAGCTGCCGAAGACTTGCGCAAAGCGGTGCTGCATATCCGGGAATCCGCTGCCACTTACAGTATCGACCCGAACCGTATTGTGCTTGGCGGGTTTTCCGCAGGCGCAGTGACGTCTTGGAATGTTGCGCATGGCATGGGGGTTCCTGTCTCTGGTGTCTTTCTCCTGTCCGGAACTGACGCCGGGTTTGACGTGAACAAGGCGGTTACAGCTTCGTCAGACAGACCGCCGATCCTCATGTTCATAGGGCAGTATGATCTGCCGGGCGCGTTGTCTTCAGTTCCCCTCCTTGTCGCTCACTACGAAGAAGTCGGTGTGGAGCATGAGTTCGCCTGGGTGCCGGGCTTTGGCCATTTCTATCCTGCTGGCGCAGCCAGTTTGGGCGGCGATGCAGTGAGCATGTCTGTGGAAGGACGGATTACCGAGTTCCTCGAACGTGTCATTGGCACCGGGCAATGACGTCAGGCAATGTCATTCAGAGGCGCTGTCTATGAAAGACGAGACGCAACTTCGTCGGCATCTAGGAATTTGCAAAGTCTACGTTTGAATGTCTTCTTTGGGGCTGCGACTAGCCAATCATGAAAACCGCAGAGTACGGCGGCATAGAGCCCATTTCTACCGATGCTGCGTTGCGCGCGAATTAGCAAGAAGCGGCAATAGCCGCCATTCTGAAAGTCATCTATCGGCAGGTGGAGTTACCAGAAAACGGTTAGCTCCCTCCTTCGAAAACAAGTCTCTCAGGCTTTCAATGAAATATTTCACAACACGGCGTGGATTGTCCGGCAGGTATCCCAGAACAATTTTCAATGGGTCAGCAGGTGGGTCCAATGGTACTTCCACGACTTTTTGCCCTGCATAAGTCTCATGCGTTTTGGGGCGCATATGCAGCAGTGAACACCCAACCCCTGTACCAACCAAACTGCGTACCATTTCGAGTGTTGTCGCTGTGCAGGCGACATGTGGAGCGACATCGGCTGCTTCAAACAACCGGCTGTAATAGTCGCTGATCACAGGCAGATCGAGAAGTACCATGGGTTCGTTGTTCAGATCGGACAAGGAAACGCCGGTTCTGGATGCAAACGCATGCTGCTCCGGAACAAGAAGATATGGAGGCACCTCAATCAGGGTCTCATAGATCACCCCAAGGGCCCCACTTTCAGCAACACAAAGGATCACATCAAATTCACCGGACAGCAGCCCAGCTTGCGCTCTCTGGGTGTCGCATTCGATGAACTTGATGTCGACGCGCAGGTTATCAGTTAGAAGGTCACGCGCGATGGTAGGCAGAAAGGCTGGGGCAACGGGGGCGTAGTACCCGACGCGCAGGGTTCCGATCAATTGTGTTCGCATCTCTGCGCCCTGGCTCATAAGCGCTTCATATTCATCCAGTAGATGTTGGATGCGGGCCATGAGAAGTTTCCCAGTCGATGTGGGGGCAATCCCTTTTGAGCGATGCCGCACTGTCAACTGCAATCCAAAGGCCTCTTCCACCTGGTTGACCGCTGCCAGCACAGCGGATGGTACGACATTCATCTGCTTGGATGCATCGGTAATGCTGCCACTGTTTGCGGCTGCCATGAAGTATCGCAAGGCTTTCAGGCTGGTATCCATGGCTGTTCCTAATTCACTAAATATGAATTTAGTATTTCATATTTTCTGTTTTTCAAAAGATATAATTCGACCGATACTTGGTTTTAGTAGTTTGGAAGTCTTGGAGGTGGCTCATGCAGGACCATGCGCGCGTGGTTGTCGTCGGTGGCGGCGTTGGTGGATTATCCGCGCTCTACCATCTCTGTCAGGAAGGTTGGAGCGATGCTGTCTTGCTGGAACGCAACGAACTGACCAGCGGAACCACCTGGCATTCGGCGGCGCAATGCCCAAGCGTGGCATTCAATCAACTGCTGCTTCTGCTGCGGGACTACACGATCAAACTCTATAAAGAACTGGCCGATGATCCGGCTTATCCGATCAATTACCACCATGCCACCGGCGGTATGCGTTTGCTGACCAATCCCACCCACTTGGATGAGGTGCATCATATCATGTCAGTGGCGAAAGGCTTGGGAATTGACTTTGATCTTCTGGATGCCGCGGAGGCCAAGCGGCGCAACCCTCTTTTGAACACCGATGGGGTGTTGGCCGCGATGTGGGACAAAAAGGACGGTGATATCGATCCCGCGCAGCTATGTCAGGCATTGGCCGCGCGGTCACGCAAAGCCGGGGCCAAAATCCACCGGCACACGCCCGTCACAGCGTTGAAACAACTGCCCAATGGCGAATGGCTGGTCACAACCGGCCAGGGCACAATCACCGCCGAGCATATCGTGGTCGCGGCTGGTTATCGTGCCAATGAAGTCGGCGCGCTGATGGGCATCGAATACCCTGTCATAGCGATGGAACACATGTATTTCTTAACCGAAGACATTCCGGAGCTTGTTGAACGGGAAACCCGCGTGCCCATGGTACGCTGCCCCCGCGACACCTTCTACATGCGACAGGAAAAGAAGGGACTTTTGGTCGGCATCTACGAACATGACTGCAAGACGTTTGGCATGGACGGGATCGATCCGGATTTCGTCAACGCACTTTGCCCGGATGATCTGGACCGCCTTTTGCCAAAGATGGAGCCAATCTTTGAGCGTCTTCCCTGTATGAAAGAGGTCGGCATCAAATCGGTGGTGAACGGGCCGATTACCTATGCATCGGATGCGGGGCCACTGGTGGGCAAACAACCAGGCCTGCGCAACTGCTGGTCCATGATCGGGTTGCGCGTGGGCATCGGCGAAGGCGGCGGTTATGGCAAAATGATCGCACAGATGATCGTACATGGCGAAACCGAATGGGACACATGGCAGCTTGACCCACGTCGGATCACCAGTTTTGCCAACACCGAATACACAGCATTAAAATCCATCGAGGATTACCAGAACGAGTTCCGCTGGCACCTGCCTCATGAGCATCGCCCAGCTGGACGTCCCGCAAAAGCATCGCCGCTCTATCCGGTGCTCAAAGCCAAAGGCGCGGAATTTGGGGTGGTCAATGGCTGGGAGCGCACGGAATTCTACAAACCAGATGCCGAATTCGAGCCAACACATGGCTACGCTTTCCAGAATTGGCACGATGTTGTTGGAGCCGAGATTGAAGCCCTTCGTTCTGGTGTCGGACTGGCTGAGCTTTCGGGTTTCAACCATTACCGCATAACCGGCAGCGGAACGTTGGAATGGCTCAGCAGCCTGACGTGTTCAAAGGTGTCGGACAAAGCAGGCAAGGCTAATCTGTGTTACTTCCTGACGCCAAATGGCAACATCTCAGGCGAAGCGACAATTGTGCCAATGCCGGATGGAAGCATCTTCTACGGCTCTGCCGCGACAGCGGAATACCACGATATGGACTGGCTGAACGAGCGTCTGCCGAAAGGGTCGGATATTCGCATCGAAAGCCGCACCAACACTCACACGATGATGATTATTGCCGGCCCAAAGACTCGTGATCTGCTGAAGGCGGTTTCACCTCGTACAAAATGGGGGCAATCCGACTTTCCCTGGCTCACCGCGCAACGTGTCTTTATCGGCCATGTCGAGGCATTGGCCATCGCCATTAGCTATTCAGGTGAGCAGGCATTCGAACTGCATATACCCAACAGTCAGCTCTATGCCGCCTACGACGTCCTGACTAAGGCAGGCGAAGCGTTTGGCCTCGCGCATTTTGGTATGTTTGCAATTGACTCGATGCGTTTGGAAAAAGGCTATGGCCACTGGAAAGGTGATTTCATCACCGAATTCAATCCGATTGAAGCTGGGCTGCATCGTTTCGTGGATATGAGCAAGGAATTCCCTGGAAAACCGGGACTTCAGGCGCAAATCGAAGCCGGGAACCGTAAAGAACGGGTTATGTTGGAACTCCATAGCAACGTGGGCTCCGCCCAACCGGGCGAGGGTGTATTTGTGAATGGCAGATCGGTCGGCTCCATAACATCAGCGGCCTGGGGTTATCGGACGGGGAAGAACCTTGCCATGGCGTATGTTAATCCGAACCATGCCGAAATCGGCAAGGAACTGGAGGTTCTGCTGATGGGTGAAGCCACCCGAGCCACGGTTCTTCCACAGTGCCAGTTTGATCCTGAAAACACTCTGCCCAGAGGTGTCGCATGACGGAAACTCCCAAACGCCGCACCCGAGCCGGAGGTCGTGCTGCGCGTGTGGCATCGCGCCAGAATCCGGGCGATGAGGTTCCAAATCCAGCCCCTTCCGGTTTGCCCGGCGGTCAATACCGCCCCCTGACCGACACGCAGTGTGCCCAGATCGTCGACGCCGCTTTTACCTTGCTGAGCACTGTCGGCATCGGCGACGTGCCTGAGCAAATCAAGAAGCTGGCAAAAGAGCGTGGATGCGAAATCGATACCGAGGGTCGTGTGCTCTACTCGCGGGGTTTCCTCGAAGACATCATTGATTCGACGCCGAAATCCCTAACCTTGTTTGGCCAAGATCCAAGACATGATTTCGAGGTCAAGAAACAGGATGTCCGCTTTGGCACCGGCGGTGCAGCCGTGCAAACGCTTGACCTGGATACAAGTACGTATCGCCCTTCTACCCTACGCGACCTCTATGACTTTGCCAGACTGGCGGACCAGTTGGACAATATCTGCTGGTTCACCCGCTGTTGCGTGGCCACGGATGTGCCCGACATCTTTGATCTGGATGTCAACACGGCTTACGCCATCGCAAGTGGCACGACAAAGCCCATCGGCAACAGTTTCAGCTTTGGCAGTCATGTAGACGCCTGCATCGAACTCTTCGATATGATTTTGGGCGAGCCCGAAGCCTTTCAGAAGCGCCCATTTTGCAAGGCACATATCTCGCCGATTATCTCTCCCATGCGCTACGGTGAAGACGCCGTTGACGTGGCCGAAGCAGCACTGCGCCACAACATGCCCGTCAACACGATCATCGCCGCCCAATCCGGTGCGACGGCACCAGCGCCGTTGGCGGGGATGTTGGCACAATCGCTTGCTGAAACCCTTGCCGCACTGGTCTTGATTGACTTGTTGAAGCCTGGGCATCCTGTCATCTTCTCCAATTGGCCATTCGTCGTCGACTTACGGACAGGCGCATTCGCCGGTGGTAGCGCAGAAATGGCCATCCTGAATGCTTGCTCTGCTCAGCTGACGAATTCACTTGGTCTGATTTCCGGGGTGGCGGCATCTATGACGGATTCCAAACTGCCCGACGCGCAGGCTGGATATGAGAAGGGTCTGACAACGCTGGCAGCAGGACTGGCCGGTGGAAACCTGATCTATGAATCCGCCGGTATGTTTGGCAGTCTTTTGGGGGTGTCATTTGAGGGATTTGTAATCGACAACGATATCCTCGGCTCGGTTCAACGCATCGTGCGCGGCGTCGAGGTCAATGGTGACACCTTGAACCTGGAGGCCATCGAACATTCCATTCGCACAGAAGGCCACTTTCTGGGAGGTGATCAAACCCTGGCAGCGATGCAGCGCGATTACTTCTATCCATCCCTCAGCGACCGTGAGAGCCCCGACGCGTGGGCCGAGGCGGGTAAGACTGACATGCAAACGCGCGCCCGTGAGCAGGCTCGGCGGCTCCTGAGTCAGCATTTCCCGTCGCATATTGATCGCGCGACAGATGACCTGATCCGGTCCCGATACCAGATTCATCTATCTCCGCAGCATATGCAGTAACTCAGTCAGTTAGATCGCATCCACTTAAAAACTTGCAGCGTGGTATTTAGCTGAGAATTCGGACGCAATGTGCACTTAGGAGACATTGGTTCGCATGCAGCGAACTGGTGCTTTGTCCGCTTCTCGGGATTTGCAAAGTCTAGTTTTGAATGTCTGCTCCAGGCTGCGACCAGCCAATACGCACACCACAAAGAACGGCCACTTTGAGCCCTTTTCGACCATTTCCGCGCTGCCGACGGGCGTCAGCTTTAGGCAGAGGGTATCGGGAAGGTTGAGAAAGCATCGTCCTGCGGCGCGTATCCCAGAACATTGCAGGTTTCAGTCAAATCAAGTCGCTTAAATCGATTGTTGGAGATGCCATGTGCAATGAAACTCCCTTTGATCTCAGCTTGGATGGCGCGATTAATAAGGTGAGTTGCATCCCGATGACTAAGCCACGCGCTGAGATCGCGCTTGGTTTCAAGCGGTGGGCCGTCAGCACGCTCGAACGCCCCTATTCGCAATGAGACACAGGACATACCGTGTCGTGTCGCATAGAGTGAACACAGTGCTTCCCCATAACACTTGGAGACACCGTAGAGATTGGCCGGAGCGATTGCCATCCCCGGCACGATTTGCCGGTCTACAGGGTATCCTTCTATAGTTTGCGCACTGCTGGCGAAGACAAAGCGACTGACCTTTGCTTTACGAGCTGCTTCAATCAAGTAAGTTGTCGCCAAGATATTGGCGGGCAGCACATCGTCAAATTCAGCGTCTGGGTCTGGCACGCCAGCAAGATGCACAACCGCATCCACGCCTTGGCACAATGCGTCAGCGGCATTTACATCAGAAAGATCGGATTGCACAAAGCGATGCGGACCCGAAACGGGTTGCGTGGGTTCCTTCATATCAGTCAGCGCAAACTCATAGCGCTCCTGATACGCGGCAAAAAATGCCTGACCGATCCGACCGGAGGAGCCTGTTACCAAAATCTTCCGCAATTTGTTTCCCCGCAAACGCTACGCCTCGGCGGAAAGTTCTAAAGAGATCACGAGCCAAAGGAAAGCGAACCTTCAGTTAACTTTGTCCTTCGGCAGCAAAGTCCGCATAGCGAGAATTGCAAAGTCGGATTTTGAAGGTCCGCTTCGGGCTGCCTCCAGACATAGGCACGGGAACCAGCGAAGGTCGACTGCGAGCCCAATCTTACCAATGCTGCGCTGGATCCAAATGACAGTCTTGGTGCACAAGCGAACCTTCGTCAGAAGGTGTTCCTCGCGAGTTCTTGTTAGGATCGGGAGGCAAGGATTGGTGCCTCCCGTGAGTTGATTTCTACTGTGACATCCCGCCTTCGGTCGAGATTTGTTCTTCAACATGACCTTGGTTGGTGACGTCCGAACCCCGTGGAGGATAGTCCTTGAACGTAGAAAGGTGGTTTTGAACGATTTTGGCCGCCGGCCCAAATGCCCACATCTTGTTGCCCATCCAGCGGGTATACATCCCGGATTCCTCGGCCGCTTTTTCGTAAGGATCGCGACGCAGGTTGAACAGCAGGGGTGCGTTCAGTTCCTCCTTGGGGCCAGCCCAGCCTTCGGATTGGATCGTGAAATGTGCTTTCCAGTCACCATGGCGTACAGCTTGCAGGTCCGGTCCTTCGTAGTAGATGATCTCGTCCCGGCTGCTCTCGCCCTCACCGGTCAGGAAAGACAGTTGGTTATATCCATCGAGATGCACCTGATAGCCTTCATAGCCTTGCAGCAAGGAGTCCGGCAGATCGCCCGGCCCTCCGGCGGCGGCAACAAGGGTGGGCATCCAGTCAAGACCGGCAAAAATACCGTTACTCACGGTTCCGGCGGGGACTTTTCCGGGCCAGCGAATGATGGCCGGGACGCGGAAACCGCCTTCCCAGGTTGTGCCCTTTTCGCCATGGAACGGTGTTGTTCCACCATCGGGCCAGGTCATGGTTTCGGGGCCGTTATCGGACGTAAAGACAACAATCGTGTTGTCCGAGACACCCAATTCCTCCAATCGCGCCATGACTTTGCCGACGTTGTCATCCAGCTCTTTCATCACGACATCCTGCAAGCCGCGCCCGTCGCCCAGCATGGCCTCGTATTCGGGGCTCAGATGGGTCCAGACATGCGCGCGCGCCGGTGCCATCCAGACAAAGAAAGGCGTATCGCTGTCGACTGCGCGGTAGATGAAGTCCAGCGTGTGGGCTGTCACCTCGTCGTCCAGCGTCTTTTGCCGCTCAGGCGGAGCCGGACCATCGTCGATGATGCGTTGCTTGCCAACCAGACCCCAGCGTGGGTCCACAGTTTCATCGACTGTATCCGTGGCGTACGCGTGAATGATGTTCCGAGGGCCAAATGTGTCGTTGAATTTCTGATCTTTCGGCCAGTCCGGGTCGGATGTGTATTCCATCGCGTTCAGATGGTAGAGCCAACCCCAATATTCATCAAAACCCTTCACCGTCGGCAGGAATTTATTCATATCCCCCAGATGGTTCTTGCCGAATTGACCGGTCGTGTAGCCCAGAGATTTTAGCATGATGGCCAAAGTCGGGTCATTTTCGTTCAGACCTTTTTCAGGGTCTCCGGGCAGGCCGACTGTGTGCATTCCGGTACGAACTGGCAATTGTCCGGTGATAAAGGCTGACCGTCCAGCAGTACAGCTTGGCTGAGCATAATAATCCGTCAAACGCATACCGTCGGCAGCCAGTTGATCAAGATTGGGGGTTTTGATGCTTTTCACGCCCTGATGATAGCTGCCCAGACTGGCCCAGCCGACATCGTCGGCCATGATGACAAGGATATTGGGTTGGTCGGTTCCGGCCAAAACCGGCATGGCAGAGACCGTCGCCGTGGCCAGCGTGGCGGAAACCGCAATAGATCGAAGAATGAACATTATTACCTCTGTGGACGTGGAAGACGATATCGATGGTGGGAATATCGAAGGGTCCATCAGGGATAGCGATTGAGAGTTTCTTGTCGCAACAGAGCTTTACCATGATTTCATATTGTGAAAACTAAAACACAAATCCTGAAACAATTAGACCGTATGATGAACGAAAACGCTTTGACCGCCTTTCTCACATTGGCTGAAACCGGTAGCTTCCAAAACGCCGCTCGTGCGATGGGTGTATCCAACGCGTCCTTGTCCCGCTATGTCGGGCAGGCTGAAGAACACACGGGACTTGTTTTGTTCCATCGCAGCCGAAACAGCAGCACGTTGACACGCGCGGGGCAGGAGTTTTTGCCAATCGCTCAGGCGCTGCGCGAAGACCTGAACCGCTATACGACCCGTGTGGCCGGTTTGCGTGAAACCGGGCCGGGTACTTTGCTGATTGGTTGCGGGCCGTTAACCACAAGAACTTTGATCCTGCCAGTCTTGCGCGCCGTACGAAGGGCAATGCCTGACCTGCGCTTCCGAATTCTGGTGAGTGCCTATGCACGTCCGCTCGACTTATTGCAGGCAGGGGAATTCGACGTGTTCCTTGGCGATCTGACCTACACACCTGAAGCCGAAGATGTCGAGATCATGGTGATGGAGAAACAACCCATCCAGTTTGTTGCTCATCGAGATCATGAGATTCACCAGCGCGGCCCGCAAACCATGGCAGGCATATTCGATTTTCCCTTTGCATCACCCCATCTCCACAAACATTGGAAAGCCGCTTTGACAAAAGCACTTGGTGGCGGTGCCGAGGCTGTCGAAAAGGTCAATGCGCAGCCGCATATCGAATGCGACGACTACAACCTTCTGACTGGACTGCTGGCAGAGCCTGAATTTATCGTTGGAGGGATGCCGGACACATTCGCAGAGCTGACCCGTGCGAAGACCGCAAAACCCGTGTCGATGAAACAGAACCTTACATGGAACATTTGTGCAGCGCGCAAGTCGCAGAACACGTCTGCCGCGGTTGAATTGGTTTGGAATGAACTTGCCAAGTATCGGGCGTGATCGGTGGCGGGAGGCACAGGGAGACCTGTAACTGAAGCATTTTCTGGCCCAAACGTAGGTCGTTTTCTTAGGCCCGGTAGAATTGCCGAAGTTCCGCTTAGGTACCGAGAGTAGCTTTTTGAATGCAATTGACCGACGGCAGCAAAGTCCCGCATCTCGGGATTTGCAAAGTCTAGTTTGGAATGTCCGGTTTGGGCTGTCAGTTCCAATTGACACAGTCTACCAGAAGTACTGGCTGCACTTCTATCGTGGATTTACCGGCCAAATACAAAGCTCAATTCTGATGGTTCTCCGCCAGAAAACGTACAAAGTGCACAGTCAGGTTCTCGCGCCGCGACTGATCTGGCCATACTGCAAAAATCCCAAGCGGGCGGAGTTGCCAGTCGGGCAGAAGTCTTACAAAGTTCCCTGATCTCAGGCCGCGTTCGGCCAGATATTGAGGCAACACAGTAACACCAAGGTTCTGTTGCGTCAGATGGTGCAACGCATCGACATTGTCGACTTGAACCTGAGCGTTACCTGCTACTTTCGCGATCTTTCCGTTTTGAGCGATGAACTCAATGGTGTCAGACCGCTGAGCATAACTGATCCAATCCCAGTTCTCTAAATCATCGGGGTGCTTTGGTTCTGGTCGAGAAGCCGCGTAATCAGCGCCAGAGACTAGAGAACGGTCAATTTCACCCAGTTTTCGAGACATCATCGAGCTGTCTTCGAGCCAACCCACTCGAATATTCAAGTCAAACCCGTCATCGATAAGATCCACTGGATGATCGGTAAATGAAAGAGACAACGCCACATGCGGGTGCTGTCTTGCAAACTCACCCATTGTGGTCAAAAGCTCTGACGACGACATGAAAGCCGGTACAGAGACCCGAAGCGCACCAACAGGTTCAAGCGACAGCGCGTTCAACTCATTCAAACCGGTTTCTGCGCTTCGGATCATGTCGACCACACGGGCATAGAACACTCGGCCTTCATTGGTCAGCGCGATCTTGCGTGTTGTGCGATAGAGTAACGTAGCGCCCAGAAAGTTCTCAAGTTCCGTTACCGTTTCGCTGATGCGTGACGGCGCCAGGCCAATACTTTTTGCTGCCGCGCGAAACGAGCCCTCATCCACGACGCGGGCGAAGATAGCCATATGTCTAAGATGCTCAATCATTGTTCGGCCAAACAGAACTATCTTATCGGAATTTAGACAATTTTCATAACAGTGCGGCGAAAATATTTTATGTGCAAGTCAGACGGAGCAAACCGATGCAACTGCACGCGACATTTTTTACTCAACGGGGCGGACGGTATATTGCGGCCTTGTGTCACCATTTCGGTCGTAAGGTTGAAGCATGTTGCGACGAGGATACCGGCTGGGTGAAATTCCCATTTGGTCGATGTGACCTCAACCAAGATGCTTCGGGTCCGCACGTGTTGGTCAGTGCAAGTTCTCAGGCGAACCTAGAACGGGTGGTTCAAGTAGTCACCAATCATCTCGAACGTTTCGCATTCCGTGAAAACCCGGAATTGGAATGGATCCACACCGCGGGAACGCAGCCCGACACCACGAGTGAATTCACCCCTCATCCTTAAATTGGAGCATCACATGACGATCAAAAACCTAGCGCTTTCGGCCGCATTCGTTTCAGTTGCAGGTGGAGCAATGGCGGACGACACCGCGACCGTGCAAAAATTCTATGATTTGCTTAGCAATCCAACGTCACAAGATCACGTGGCAGCCTTTGAGGCGTCAGTCTCTGAAAATTGGGAAAGCATCGGCGACTATTCAGGGTCCAGCAAGTCCAGCGAAGCCTTCCTAGGCCAAATCGGAGGTTTCGGGAAACTGATTCCGGATCTTGAATGGTCTGTACAAGCCATGCATCAGGCCGGGGATTTCGTGACCGTCCGCAGCCGCGCCACCGGTACGCCTGTTGGACCAATGTTTGGTGTCGACGGTGAGGGCCGGAGCTTCGACATCATGACAATCGATATCCACGAATTGAACGACGGCAAGATCATTCGCTCTTACCACGTCGAAGACTGGGCGGGTGCGCTGCAACAACTCGCGGGTCGATAGTCTGACAATCAATTGAGCTCCGGTTCTGAGCAATTGGACAGGACGTCTTGAAGGGAAAATGGACATGGAACGTAGAAATGCTTTGAAGGTTCTGGGGCTCTCTGCTTTGGCAGCCACCCTGGGCAATCAGGTGAATGCCGCTGATGGTGATGCGGACACGCAGTCAAGTTTTGATACCGTGATGGCATTCATGGGCGCTATGGGTAGCGGCGACATGGAGAGCATGGCCAACCTTATGGCCGATGACATGGTATGGCACAACGAAGGTGACACTACATTGCCTTGGGTAGGCGGCGCCGAGGGAAAAGAGGCGATTTTTGAGTTTCTCAGTGTATTCTCGTCAAACTTTGAAACCACAATGTGGGAAAATACCGACGCTTTCGCGTCCGGCGACACTGTCGCGGTTTTCGGTAAGATGAACGGGAAAACGACAAAGTCCGGCAAGGACATCGGCGAGTTTTCCTTCGCGCTTCGCGCCAAGGTTCGCGACGGGCAAGTCGTCTTGTGGCATTGGTTCGAAGACAGTTTCGCGGTCAGCCAAGCCTATCATGGATAAAGCTTGTCAAAAGGAGATTGGATCATGGAAGTTCACCGCCTGATTTGGACAGCTTCCCTTGTTTGCACCTTCGGGGCTTCCCACGCACTGGCCGACATCACGAACTTGCCAATGCGTGAGACACCAATTCCGCGGACAACGGACGGCGTCCCGCATGTTCAGATTGGCGTAAAGCCAGTCCCCGAGTTATCCGAAGCCCTCCTAGGAAAGGTGTCGGAATTGCCTGGTGTTGAGATCAGGCAAACGGTCGTGTCCTTGCCAGGAGCGTTGGGCTTTTGGATCACTGAAGATACAAAGCTGGCCCGACCGGACGTCATCGTCGGCGGTCGCGAGTTTGCCCACATACATCCCGACGGCAGCCTTCATGCGTCCCTGTCACCGGCGCTCGCTAAGATGGCAGCCGAAAAAGGATGGGCCGTCAGCCATCCCTGGGCAGATCAAAGACCAGGTTGGGGCGGCTTTGTCATGATCTTCACGCCGATGAACACGGACGAATTGGAAGTGGTTTTTGATCTGGTCCAGGCATCATACGAGTTTGTGACGGGCCTGGGCTTATCATCAAACTGAATTGACCCTCTGTCCCTACAATCTGAAGTGAAGAATCTAGCCGCGCGAATTTTCGACGGAACACTGTTATTGACACGTTCAAACTAGAACGTGGACGCTCCAACAATGAGGTTCTCAGTGCTTAGGCAAGTATTAAACTCTCGTTACTTTGTTTGGGGTCTTATCGCGCTGCCTTCAGTTCCGATGGTTCTTGCCCTGATATCTGGTCAACCTGGAAGAGAAGGTGAACCTGTTACCGAGCTGCTCCTGCATCCGACTGGTGAATTCTCAGCCCGTTTTCTGATCGTCGCAATGATACTCACGCCGATGCGTATGCTGTTTCCGGCCTCTAGATTCTGGAAATGGATGATGAAACGACGCCGGTATTTTGGAGTGGGTGCGTTTGCCTATGCGGCGTTCCATACCGTTCTCTATCTGTTTGATATGGGTAGTGTTCGGGCCATTCTTGGAGAGGCATTGGCTCTGGGGATTTGGACCGGCTGGCTCGCTTTCTTCGTATTTATACCACTTGCAGTGACCTCCAATGACTGGTCCGTCCGAAGGTTAGGCCCGGCTTGGAAATCGCTCCAACGCTGGGTCTATGTGGCGGCAGTTGCGACGCTGCTGCACTGGATTTTCGTCCACAACAACCTTGGACCTGCACTTGTGCACTTTGTGCCCTTGGCTGGACTCGAAGCGTTCAGAATCTGGAAAAACCTCAGTCGCAGACGCGCACGCGCTGCTTAACGAAAGGACAGCAAATGAAGACGTGGATTCTGGCCATATCGATTGCACTTCCGACAACGGTTCAGGCTACTGGCATGTATCAGTGTGAGCCGGTGGAAGCTGAAAACTGGCTGACTGAAGTGCAACTGACCGAGAAGATCACTGCGGACGGTTGGACCGTGAACCGCATGAAACAGGATGGTGGTTGTTGGGAAGTTTATGGAAGCATGCCAGACGGCAAACGTGTTGAAGCTTATTTCCACCCTTCCACTGGAGAAGTGCGCCTGATCAACCAGAGAGGCACAATTCTCTATCGGGCAGAAAACTGAAGTCATTGGGCAAACCTTGGTGACCCGAGCGCTCAGATACCACCTTTTTGCTACGGGTTGGCATAATCGTTAATCTCGTACGCCTCGATTTAGATGCGTTTGCGATAAAATTTTTGGTATCGGTGAGTTTGTCCTCGGCACACTTCACAAACCTTCCTAACGTCGGCTTTGGGCTGCCTCCAGCCAATTATGCGAGAGGTAGCGACGGTCGACCACGGGTCTATTTTGCCCGATGCCGCGGCGGGCATCGAATTCCACATTGGACATTCTTTGAACTAATTCGCGTTGACTACCTTCAGCACAGAGACGCGGAGTGCATCGAGCAGTTGCACCAAGTGTTTTCTGTTTTTCGCCGTGTATTTTGCCGCCGTCGCAGTGCGTTGGATAAAGTCTGCATATTGGGCCACCGACAAATCCGCAGCCCTAAGGTCATCCGAGAAAGGCTCTAAAATTCGGGCAATAATCTCAGTGTTCCGTTGAGCACCTGCTTCAAGCTCCTCCTGCGAAGAAGCGGTTACGCCCGCAATGATGTCTTCGGCATTCGGCGAGGATTGAAGGACATCGTAGTGCTCAATCACTGTGTGCTGGAAGATCACATCCAATTGCGCACTGAGTCCCGTTGCATTCATTAGCCCGGCCTCAATGTCTACGACAACCTTGTCCGCCATTGATCGGATCGTGGCCTGTAAAACTGCGTCTTTATTGGCGAATGCCTTGTAGAGCGTCTGTCGCGATAACCCTGCTTCTTCCGCAATATCGTTCATGCTTGTCCGCTTAACCCCAAAACGAAGAAAGAGACGGACTGCTGCGTCGAGGATGTGGGCGTCGCGATTTTTCATAAAGGGCATATTGACATTACGTGGATGACTGTCAATATTTACAATCAGTCATCAAATGTAAACTTTGTGGAGCCATTCATGACCACCATTTCCCAAAAAATTGCCATTGTCACCGGAGCCAACAATGGCATCGGATTTGAAACAACAATCGGCATGGCCCAGGCCGGGATCCATGTAGTGATGGCCTGCCGCAATCTCGAAAAAGCAAAAACCGCTCGGGACGACGTGCTGGCACGCGTGCCGTCAGCATCGCTTGATGTGATGCCGCTAAACCTGGGCGATTTTGCCTCCGTCAGAAGCTTTGCCGAGGCGTTCCGCGCGCGCTATGCGAAGCTCGACGTGCTTATCAACAATGCGGGCATCCTGCTTTACACCGCTGAGACGAATGGTGAGGGGATCGAACTGCAATTCGCGACCAATCACCTCGGTCATTTTCTTTTGACGGCGCTGCTGATCGACCTTGTGCCTGACGATCCGGCATCCCGGATCGTCGCGCTTTCAAGCCTCGGGCACAAGGGTGCCACCATCCAGTTTGATGATCTGACCTGTGGCCAGGATGGCGGCATTGCTTATGGTCAGTCGAAACTCGCGAACCTTTTGTTTGGGGACGAGCTAAACCGTCGCCTACGGGCTTCTGGGCGTAGGCAAAAAGCACTGTCCGTCCATCCCGGCGGTTCTGAGTCCGGTCTGTTCCATAACGTTGCCTCGGATCAGCTCGCGCAGATGAAGGCACAAGTTGAACAATTCCTACATTCTCCAGAAGAAGCCGCGAAACCCACCCTGTACGCCGCCCTGTCCACGGATGTTCAAGGAGGCGATTACTACGGCCCCACCGGCCCCCAGGAAATGAGCGGGGAGGTCGGCGTGGCCACCCGCGATCCGATAACCGCGAATATCGAGATTGCTATCCGGCTATGGACCCTGTCCGAAGAGCTTACCGGCCAATCCTTCAAAATCTGACCCCGCCATCCATTCCAGAAGCGACAGTGCAGACCTCCCAAAAGGAAAGATCATGCAAGATTTCGAAAGCAAGACCGTTGTCATCACCGGCTCCGCCTCGGGGATTGGAAAAGAACTCGCCCTCCAGATGGGGCAGGAAGGCGCAAAGGTCGTCATCTGCGGTCGCCGATTGGACCGCGTTCAGGAGGCAGTGGTTGAACTGAAAGCCAATGGGATCAACGCGGCGGGAACAGCCTGTGATGTCGCGGAACGCGACCAAGTAGAAGCGTTGGCAGACTTTGCAGAGGCTGAGTTTGGTCCAGTTGATGTGCTCATCAACAACGCTGGCATTGGCCAGGACCCCACGCCGCTGATCGACATGGATCTGGATCTGTTCCGGCGTATCTATGAGATCAACATATTCGGAACGCTCAATGGAATTCAGGTCTTTGGGCGCAGAATGCTCGACCGCGGAACACCCTGCGCGATCTATAACCTCGGCTCCGAAAACAGTGTCTTCACGGCCGTACCTTCCTCACATGCCTATGTCTCGTCCAAGCATGCCCTTTTAGCCATCACGGAACTTCTGGCCGAAGAGACGCCGGACTTCATGGATGTGGCCCTGATCATGCCCGGATTGGTGGTTTCCGAGATGAGCCAAGGCCTCGGCATGCCGACGGACCAGTTTGTGAGGCGAGTGCTTAATCAGCTAAAAGCCGGTGAATTTTTCGCGGTCAGCCATGCCTACAACAGGGTTCGCATTGATGACCGCTATGGAAAACTCGCGCGCGCCTATGACACCTACGCCCCGCGATACGAAGGCGACATCGAATACGATATCCGCAATTTTCTAGAGAGGTCGGCGGCCGGGGCTTAGGCCCTGCCAGGTAATCTCCCAAGTCACATCAATCATTTGGGAGCCGAGTCTCCGGGACGGTAGATCATGCAAAAAACACTTTCACGCATCTTCAGTTTGTTGTTGATCCTCGCTGCCCTGATCATGCTCAGCTGGGGTCTCTTAGGCTTTCTGGAGTACTTCGCAGGATTTGCCCCGCTGATGCCCCTACAAAACGAGACATTCCCAATTGGCATGCAGACCCTTCATTGGGTTTTGATCACTGTGTCGGGGGCCACGTTCCTTGCCGGTTACACTTTGCGTTGGCGCTACACGCCCATCGCAATGCTTGTGATGTTCACAGCACTTGGCACGATGTGCGCGGTCCAAACCTTCGACATGCTGCAAAACCCAGATCGCTACCGCAACTTCGTGGTGGAGTGCATCAACTACACTCTCATTTCTATCTACCTCTTCCGGTCGCAGCGCATGCGCGACCGGTTCGGGCGGATCACCGTTGAGACGGCGCTCCGCGCCGCGCCTCTAGAGGCTTGAACCGATCAAAAAAGGGAAGATCATGGAAACTGGTAGAACTGAGAAGGTCAGCTTCTCTCATCATAAAATCCACACCGACATCATCATCAACACGGCGCCCGAAGCCGTTTGGGCGGTTCTGACCGATACTGCCAACTACAGCTCCTGGGCTGCGTTCCTTGTGGGAATCGAGGGCCAGATCGCGGACGGTGAAAGCATCAATGTTGCCTTCCAGCTGGACCCCAACAAGGACAAGCTCACACGGATTGATCACACGATCACTGTGGTAGACGGCCACGAGTTCTACTGGGCTGAAAGAGGACCCGGCGGCATCCGCGATAACCACCATTTCAAGGTCGAGGCCGCCGCAGATGGAAAGACCCGGTTCGTGCAATCGGACGAGATCATCGGCGGCATGACTTTCCTGATGGGTGGACGGTTGGCGAAATTGTATCTGGAGGGCTACCAGGCATTTAATCGCGGCCTGAAGGCGGAAGCGGAGCGACGCGACAATGTCGGATGATCCCACCGTAAGAGCTCTCGGGCGCGTTCTGCTTACAGGGGCAACCGGCATGGTCGGGTCATCTGTTCTGGCTGCATTGCTGGAGGAGGAGAGCGTAACAGAGGTTGTTTCTCTTGGGCGGAGATATTCGGGTCGCAATCACGCCAAGCTGACCGAAGTCAGCTTTACGGATTTCGGGAACTCAGACTCATATACCCAGTATCTGACCAGTATCGACACGGTGTTTCATTGTCTGGCAACCTACTCAGCCCGCGTCAGTAGGGAGGCTTATTCCGAGATCACCGTCGATTGGCTGATCAACCTTGTACGGGCTTGTGAGGAAACAACGCCGGAAGCAACATTCTGCCTGTTCTCGGCCCAAGGTGCGCGAGCCGACGGGGGTGGCATGTCGTTTGCTTTGAAAGTCAAAGGTGAAGCTGAGACTGTTTTTTTCGCCTCCCATATCAAACGCAAATTTGCCTTTCGCCCCGGCTACATCGCCCCATCGGAACGAAGAAGATGGAAACCGGTAGACTATCTGTTTGCACCGCTTCAAAGCCTAGCTCCGTCTATCGGCGTGACATCCGATGAACTAGCACAAGCTATGGTTAGAACGGCCATCAACAACGCTAGGTCTTCCGCTCTCCTGGAAAACAGTGAAATGCGAGCTTTATTGGGGTGAATAGCGAATTTCTGGACCTTGAGCGATATCGGCCGCAGGCAAAGCGGTCATTGGTCAATTTGGAGCAACGTCCGCAATGTCTTGGTTTCAGTCTATCACACAAAGTGCGGCGAATGACCGGACAGAGCCCAAAGTGACTGATGCTGCGCAACGAATGTATGGCGGCTTGTGGCGAATAGCTGTCTTATTTGATATTGGGTCCGATCCGATTTACCGTTTGCATATGAAAGCGCTGCGCAAATTCGCGGCAGCCGAAGCAAACTTCTGATCTCTGAAACCCAATACAATACTGCGGCGCTACTCTGGTAGACCGGCCTTTAGCATAGCATCCGCCCAGAACCTGCGCAGTTCGTCAGTCTTGTAGACCATATGGCCAGTATAGGTTTGCACTGAAAATTGAGGATCGATTGAAAGAACTGCGTCTACTGCTTTCGTAGCATTTTCGGTGTCATCAAGATCAGCGTGGATCGCTGCCAAACGGATTTGGCACAACAAGGTGTCAGGCAGGCGGGTTTCCAAGTGCCGGTAAACTGTTCTTGCTTGCTCCAGCTGACCTAACCCGCGATAGGCATCCCCCAAATGGCTGAAATACCAGTCCGGGCTGTAGGGCGACAGCCGAATGGCCTTTCGCATGCTGTTCAGGCTTTCCTCAAATTCACCACAACTATTGTAAGCAATTGCCAGCATGGCATGAGAAATCGAGACGCTGGGTTGCCGTTCGATAGCTTCTTTGCAGAAGGCTTTGGCTTCATCAAAACGAGATTCGTTTGTGAAAATATACCCTTGTAGAGCATAGACATCAGCCGGGACATTTTTCATCGGTAACAATGCGTCGCAGATGGACTGGGCCTCGTCAGTTGACGCCTTCGGATCTTGATGAAACCCAAGGCGGGCACCGACTTGCAACGCCCAGCCGAGGCCCGTTCTGAATGATGAGTTCTCGGGGTCAAGCTCAACTGCTTTCCGGTAGAGCTGAATCGCGGAGAGATTCCCTTCTTTTGTAAATTTGTATTGTTCACTGATGCCACGCATCATCAAATCCCACGCCTCAAAGTCAGGCGCTTGATCAGCCCAAAGCCTGAGCTCTTGTCCGTGTGTAAGGTTGACCGCCAATGATACGGAAATTTCGCGAGTGATTTCATCTTGAACGGTAAAAATGTCTTCAATCTGACGGTCATACCGGTCGGCCCACAAATGCGACCCGGTTTGGCATTCAATAAGCTGCCCGGTGATGCGAACCCGCTGCCCCGCCTTTCGAACACTCCCTTCAAGGGCGAAACGAACACCTAATTCCCGCCCGACCTGTCTTACATCGACCGACCTTCCTTTGTAGGCAAAGGTCGAATTGCGCGCCATCACGATGAGGCCATTGATATGCGACAAGGCAGTGATGATGTCCTCGGTAATTCCGTCCGCGAAGTATTCCTGCTCTGGGTCGCCTGACATGTTTTGAAATGGCAGGACAGCGATTGACGGTTGGTCCGGCAACTCCAACTGCTCACCCGTTAGAACTTCGTAGAACTCAGGTGACAGGCGCGCCGGGTCGAGATCGATGCTGTAGGCGCCGATCCTATGCTCGATGTTTTTTAGATCTTGCTCACCCAGATATCTGAAACTGCCGGAGACCTTTCCTTTGATCTGACGGTGTACATCCTCGGAAATACAGACGCCTCCGGGTTCTGCGATTGCTTCCAATCTTGCGGCCACGTTGACGCCTTCCCCAAAAATATCTGAACCTTCGGAAATCACATCTCCCAGATGAATACCGATCCTCAATTGAATGCGTTGCGCGTGGGCAATGTCAGGTTCTCGGTCCTGCATGGCCCGTTGAATGGCAACAGCGCAATCCGCCGCGTCGACCACACTTGTGAATTCGGCCAACAGACCGTCGCCCATCAGCTTGACAATTCGCCCACTGGAATCGCGTATTTGGGGTTGAACCAATTCAGAAAGCAGAATGTTTAGACGCCGAATCGTGTTTTCTTCATTGCGCCCCATGAGGCGTGAGAAGCCGACGACATCGGCTGCCAATATCGCCGCAAGTTTCCGCTTCACTGTCAGCCCTCCGCGAAAGTTACGTTAGAGGCAATGATCGTCGAGGTCTACATCAGTACCAACGCTTAAGGTTTGCCGCTCCATCGCGTAGGTCTTTGTCAGTTTCTTAAATCGGCTACCAAGGTTCATTACATCGTGAATTCAACATTAGCGATCCAAAACCAAAGATCGCTTTGTGCGGGTTCCTGCACTCCGGAGCAGAGATGCGAATGGCAGCAAAGTCCGCATTTGGGGGTTTGCAAAGCCCACCGTGAAGGTCCGGTTTGGGCTGGTAGCGGCCTATAGCGCACATTTCAGAAAACGGTGGCACTGACCCTAGCTAGAGCTGCTTTGGGGCGAGTTTGTTCCACTCATCCGCGCTCATGCTTTTCCGCGTTAACCCATCCTCTGAGGCGAATTGAGCTGCTTTGAGTAGGAGAAAGGCCACCGTGATGGCATCTACCTCGCAGCGTTTCTCGAATTCTTCGGTAGTCTCATTGGGACCTTCTTCCGACATTGCCACTCCCCTCTGTATCTGACGCTTTCGGGCAATTGGCTAACTTTGCATAATACTTCATCGCCCTCAGAAAACCAGTTCTCGGGCGTGCGAGCGCTTCTTCAGGAGAGGCTCTAATTCTGCAAACAAGCTCGTCTTCCAGCGCGAGTAGTTTGCGATGGTGCAGAAGGACGGGAGACCGGCTCCGGTACTCTTCATTGCTCGTTTTGCTGGGTGTCATCTGACGACACATCCTGCTCTTTGTCAGACGTTGCTTCAATCTCCCGTACAGCCAACTCTGCGATTTTTCGAACCAGATACCAAACGCTGCTGCGGCGTCTGTGCCCCTTGATCCAGCCACTCACATCCTTAGCCGGGATATCGAGATGCGGTGCATCGTCTTCGAATACTCTGACTTTGTAGTCGGAGATATCAGAAAGTCCGGACATGTTTCCAGCCCGGGCTTCCGCGATTGGGGTACGGTTTACATAAACAACAACTCTTAGCATTTTCGTCCTTCCTATTTTGGTGTGTCTGCACGCTTGGGCTCTTTTGGGATCGTCTTAGTTCCACGAGTGATTTTTGCTTTTCTGATGCAGAAGGCCGCGCACGAGCCGTCTCAGAACCCGCACTGATCGGTGCCGCCCATAGGTGCCCACCAAAGCTTCAACATCGCCCAGATCCAGCCGAAAGAACTCAGGCCTCAACCCGAACTCAGCCGAGAATTCATTCACCAGGCTTTGAATGATCGCAGGCAGTTGCTCCTGCGTTGGCGGCGGGATCTCATAGATTGTGCAGCGGCTAAGAAGAGGCGCAGGAACGCCACTCAGATCATTTGCCGTCAGAATCCAACTCACATGTGAGGCATCCACGTCGGCAGCCAGGTACTTCTCTCGATATCTCCTGGCCTCAGAGGGCTCGAGCAGTGCCAAAAGTTCGCCAGTGATATCTCCGTTTCGGCTCGCGTGCGTCTTGTCGATTTCGTCGAGGATGACCACTGGGTTAAGGACCCGTGCCGTTGCCACGGCCTCCGTTACGATCCCTGCATGCGCAGAACTCCATCCGACAGAGAGGCCAAACAAATGGTTCTCCGATTTGCCGCCGACATTTGCGCTCTGCACATAAAGGCCGAGAGCTTTACAGGCTGTCTTTGCAAAAGCCGTTTTGCCAACCCCGGGCTCGCCAACCAGTAGGGTGGGTTGGATATGAAGAATGTCAGATCCGATGCTCCATCGGCACTCGATGTCATGGGCCATCCCTTTGATGACGAAGTTGCAATGAGGGAACCTTTGGGAGACCGCACGAAGCTCGTTCAACTCATTAAGTGAGGCCAGCCGGGCGAATTGATTGCTCCAGGTTGTGAGTTGCTTGATATGTTCTGGCATCTCGTTTCGGAGCGTGCGCGGCAGGTACTCAAAGTCCGCCTTGTCCAGCAGATACCGTGCAGCAGTGGCTTTCTCACTCTCTGCGCGAGAAGCTTCAATGCTCATATCGGCAGCATGACGTTCGGAGATGAGGCACATGACCTCTTTCCAGCGCTTCAGGCTCGCCATCTGTTCCACCGCGTCCTGGGCAAAGACTGTCAGAGTAGGATCGATTTCCCTCAAACGGCTAATTTCGGTCTGCCGCCAGTTCTCGGGCTCATCGCTAAATCTTGCGGTTTCTTCAGATCGTTTATTGATCACCTTCAGAAGATCTTCAGAACTGGCTCTTTCCAAAATCATTTGCTTCACGATTTTCCAGGACGCACGGGAGTTGGCTGCGCTCAAAACAGGGCGGAGGATGTCTGCCTCGTCATGGCAGAAGCCAGCCAGCGCAAAGATTTCATCTTCTTCCCAGGTTGTTCCACTCATCGGGTTACCAACCTTTCGCCACACAGGAAGGACAGCGGTGGCCGGATGCGCCCCAGGCAATTTGGCCGATATAGCCGCAGCTACGACATTGAAGCGCATCTCGCTTGGCACGCGTATTCAAACGCACCGTGGGAAAGGTCTCCATCCGCTCACTGGCCGCCTCGTGCGCGTGCCAACAGCACAGGTTGACATGCCAGGTAGCGATAACCTGAGTTGTAGAGGCGTTTCCGCACCGCTCACAGGACATCTCCGCTTCCTGCATAGCTTGCTGCAACCGCAGTTGAATGAACGTGTCTTCCTGCGTCCCATCCATGTAGATCCGAAGCGAGCCGAATTTCTGCTTGATCTGGCCGACCGAGGGATAGCTTTCCTCACGCCGGTCGCAGTGCTTCTTGATCGCTTCAAAGCACTCAGTGACAATCCGAACCCAGCCCAGATTGTCTTTCCCGAGGTGCTTCTCAACGGAGCCGCGGATGTCATCGTAATCGAAGATTTCACTCATCCGCCGGATCCCCGGTTCTAGGGGGTTGGGATTCTTGAACTGAAGCGATTTCCTCCAGCACAGCAACTAGACGATGCAGGCCTTTTTCTGTCTCTGCCGCCACCGTCGATTTGAGAGCAGAGAAGTGTTCGTCCGGTAAGTCGAACAGGCATTCAGCGACGTTTCGATGATTGATACTGTCAGGATCGAATTCGTGAAAAGGGAATACCAATCGCAGAATGGCGTCTGGAGGAAGACGGCGTCTGTCTTCTTTCCCATCGTCTGAGTACATGCGACCTGTAGCACCATGAAACAGAAGCGTTTCTTTCAGCTCACCAGTCTCGATGCGTGTTTTAATTTCCGATAGAAGCTCGTCGTTGGCGTAGAGCTTCAGGCGTCTTTTCAGGTCTTCATTTGTTTTGGGGTCTTGTGACATGGAATGCCTCCAGAGGTTGGTAGGAGGCGTCGGAATCGAACCGACTCGTGCACTCTAATCTGGAGCTATCACAGGGGTATAAGCCCCGCCCGCATACCAATGCTGCCTCCCGCGTGCTTCGCGTGGGGTATCGACTCAGGTCGATATTCGTTGGCAGTGGATGCGTGTGTATGTCATGGGGCGAAGCTGAACCAGCGTAGGTCATCGTGTCAACACGAAGTATGAAAAACGTCGTGATTCACCGCGTAGTTCCGGGAACTTTCTATCATGGGTTGTGTCAACTACTGCCTCTCGACCGTTTCAGGCACGTATATTTCCCCGTTCAAGGTGAGAATCGGCAGGTGTTTCTGATCTCACCAAGAGCGCCAGAACGTCCGGTTTCTTAATCGGCGCGAACTGGTTTGCAGTTTCCGTGTCTTCTCTGAGGCAGTGGGAGACCGACTCCACATGAGGCGATGAGTTTCGTGAGCGGTGTGGAATCCGCCCAGATCTCACCAGCCTTTTTTCACGCAACTGGGGCA
This sequence comes from Ruegeria sp. HKCCD6426, assembly GCF_057221115.1. Taxonomy (NCBI): domain Bacteria; kingdom Pseudomonadati; phylum Pseudomonadota; class Alphaproteobacteria; order Rhodobacterales; family Roseobacteraceae; genus Ruegeria; species Ruegeria sp. HKCCD6426. The sequence continues at coordinate 795,179 of NZ_JBWVBF010000001.1, forward strand.
CCTCCGCCTGTCATCTGAGCGTTCGATATGTCCAACGTAACCACAGACCGCACAGACGAGGTGCTCGGGTGCGTCCGTCCGGCGGAAATAGCGGCGTTTGTGCTCATTGAACCGCTTGGCCGCTTCTTCATGCGCGCACCAGCAGCATAACGTAATGATCCAGCTTCCTAAATTCTGCGGGCGTGCTGCGTTCCCGCATCTCTCGCAACTCTGGTTTGCTCGGCTGATTGCCGCTGCGACCCAGCCGCGGATGCGTTCATCCTCAGATACCTTGCTGAAGTAGATCCGGAGTTCGCCAAATTTCTCCTTGATTTGGAGTACCTTTGGATATTCGATCCCAAGCTCGTCACTGCGTATTTTGATCTGTTCAAAGAGCTCGGTCACGATCTGCGACCAGCCCAGTAGGGTCTCACCCAATTCGAGCTCAACGCTTTTCTGAATGTTATCGTAGTCGACCACATTGATTGTGGCTTCAGCTTCAGACATTACGTGCCCTCCTGGAATTCCGCCGGTAGGGGTCAGCTCCGATTGGATTCCGGCAGCACTTTGACGGGACAACGGTCTTCGTTTGGAGTGTCAACTGCAAGTTGTAGTATCTATTACTACAGGAAAGTCGCGTTTCTTTGTGCCGGATTTGCAACTGCTTCTCTTCACTCATGACCACAGGAACTATCGGCCGGGCGGGGAGGTTTTTTCTAAAGCGCTTGCTTCTCCTGCCTTTGCTGCTCCAACCGTTCTATCTCGGCTTTCAACAGCGCGATCCTCTGCGATGTCTGATGTTCCGCAATCAGATCGAGGAACATCTTGGTCTTGCCGCCATGCTTCATGCCGTAGCGCTCGTAGACCATGGCGTTAAACTCATCCAGTTTCGCTTTTGGGATCCGGAACTGGATGTGCTCAAAATGTTCAGCCCCTGTTTCTGTCATTGTATCCACCTTTTTCGGCCGACGATACCAGAATGGACCCCTTGGTGTCGCTACCGCATCGGGAACAAACCCCGGCACTCAGTCCGGTTAGCCGCCGAGCACGACAATGAGTGCGCCGTCATGACCGGCGCGACCAATCTAAAGGTTGATCGCACGACACCAGTTTGGGGTTGGCGGCCTTGATCCCTTTGAAAACACTCAATTTGTGCGACAATTGTGCAATGCCTTCAACCTTTACTTGATAACGCCATGTGCTACGATCTACCCAAGAGGGATTAGTTTGACAGATTTAACAAAATACAGCGCTAGCGGCCCAATGGCTGGATACTTGTTTCAGTGCAGACTTGCTTTGCTGCATGGCATGGAACTGATCCGAAAGAACCCAGATGCGGTAATTTCCATTGAGAAATTCGATGACATTGCATTCGAAACCGATAACTTCGCCGATTGTTTGGTTCAAGCCAAGCACCACGTAATACCAAAATCGCTCGGCGATAAGAGCGAAGACGTCTGGAAGACTCTTCTTATTTGGATCGAGGGGGCCCAAAAGGGTGTCTTCGAAGTGATCAAAACAACCTATATGCTGATCACGACAGCGGAGTGCCCGACTGGCTCAGCAATGTCCAATCTACGTGAGGGTGCATCGGAGCAAAACATTGATGCCGCTTACGGTTTGCTAACCATTGCTGCACAAGAATCTACAAGTACCACGACGGATAAAGCGCGCAGCGCCTTTTTGGACATGACGTCAAGCGAAGCAAAGCTGTTGCTTTCGCGCGTGGTAGTCGTAGACAGGCATCCAAATCTGATCGATGTTTCTTCGGATATCGCATCGCACTTTCTTACCTTGGCACCAAACAACCCCGAACTTGCTGCACAGTATCTTGAAGGCTGGTGGCTAAACAGGATTTGCCTCCATTTAATGGGAGAGGACAAGCGAGGTATCCCAGTCCATCACTTAATCCTCAAAGCTCACGAGATTGGAAAGTTGTTCTCGGAAGATGCTTTGCCCTTAGATGACCCATCTAAACTGGACATCAAGGAATATAGTGAAGACGATGAAGCTCGGGTTTTTGTCCGACAGATGAGAGCCATAAAAATTACCGATGGCATGGTGCGAAACGCAACGTCCGATTTTTATCGTGCGTATGCTCAGCGGTCGCGCTGGAGCAGGGAAAACCTTATTCTTGAAGATGAACTCTCCAACTATGACGAGAAGCTCCAAGACGCGTGGCGACGAAAATTCGAGGCGGAGGTTCTATTGAAAGGTGCTGATAGCGAAGAAGCAAAGGTACACTTAGGCAGAAAATTATTCCTCTGGGCAACCCAAGAATCAACACCACTTCGAAACGTTGTGGAAAAGTGGATTACTGCGGGTTCTTATCACGGCCTTGCAGATCGGGATAAAGTCAGGTGGCATCCTGATTACAACAGCGTTGTCGTTGCGGCATCGGAATTAGACAATGCATAAGGCTTGGCGGGACCGTCCGCGCGAAGAGGCATATTCCTTTAATCCTGCGTACCTATCATCTCTCATGTGCGAATTCGTTCGCGAATTTACGAAGGCGAAGCAAGAGACGTGTCCAATTACTTTGGTGTATCTATTTCCGGCCTTGTCCCTGCATCGCCAAACACGAAAACGTTTCCCCAGTCGTACTGTGACGTCGCTTTATGAATGGATTCAGGACAACGAGGACGTCCTGGTCGATCTCCATAGACGCACAAGTGCGCTTATGCCCTTGCTTCGAGATGGTGCAAAATTCGCAATCTATCAAGAAGTTCTTGAATTCAGTGGAGGCCATGGCTTGAAGATAGGACAAAAGAAAGGTCACTTCACACCGTCGTTCTTGAAATCAGCTTCGACTGATTTCAACGAGACCGTTATTTCGACGCGGTTTTTGGCAAAATGGTTTGCTAAATCTGGATCAGAGGCATCGATTCTTTCTGGCTGGGGGGTAAGGCCTTGAGTTTCATAATTCGTGAAATGGTCGTCTACAGTCACTCAGGAGAAGTGCGCCCAATAACTTTTAATTCGAACGGGTTAAATATAATTACAGGAAAGTCGAAAACTGGAAAGTCGGCTATAATAGATATTATCGATTACTGTCTGGGAAGGGGCAGTTACAATGTGGCTGAGGGCGTTATCAGAAAGAAAGTTTCTTGGTTCGGTCTTCATCTTGAAAACGATGGGGATGAAGTTTTTATCGCGCGCGATAATCCCGGAACCGGCGCATCGACAGGTTCTAAAGTTTACTTCAAACGTGGCAAGCTTGAAGAACGCCCTTCGATTGAAGAAATTGAGAAAAACACAACTGAGACCAGCCTAAAAAAGTTCATTACGCAATATTGCGGTATCGTTGAAAACGAACACCGTCCGATTTCTGGCACTCGAGACCCTTTGAGCGCGAACATTTCTCATGCCCTATTTATGTGTTTCCAACCGCAAGGAGTGATCGCGAGAAAAGATCAGCTATTTAATCGGATGGATGATACGTTTCGGGTTCTGGCTTTGCGAGATACACTTCCTTACTTCCTGGGAGCAGTGGATGAAGAGCATTTCCGTTACTTGGCTGAACTTGATGAATTGCGAAAACAGGCTCGACTGTTGGAGGCTCAAAAAGGCAAACAGTTACAGGCCGTAGAAGTGAGCAGATCACGCGTTACACGTTTGGTCAACGATGGGAAACGCGTTGGCTTGATTCCCCAAGACTATCAGGCCGTCGACGATTCCGTTTTTGACTACCTGTCGCAAATTGCGAAAACGGATGTCGAAGAAACCGTTGACTATCAAGACTTCGGTGAAACAATAACTCAGTTGGAAGACGAGAGGAGTGCGATCTGGAATCGTATTGATGAATTGTCAAAGGATCGCTCGGCCACCGAGGCGTTTTTGTCCGCTCAAACCGACTACGGAAGAGAAGTTTCGGAGCAGAAGTCTAGGCTGAGCAGTATTGGAATTTATAAAGAGCAGCTTGGTGACAGAGCGATATGCCCTTTGTGTGCCTCACCTCAGGAAAACCCAACTCCTGATCTTTCAGAAGTAAATGCTGCTCTCGCAAACGTTGATAACCAACTATCGTCCGTACATAAAGAAAGCCCTCATTTGCTGTCACACATTTCTTCTTTGGAAGAGAAGATTCAGGCACTTACCATCGATCTAAGAGAGGTCTCAAAAGAGTTGAGAGCTGCTATATCTTCCGATGAACAGGCACGAGCAGCGCAAGAACAACTCGTTGATAGGGCTCGGTACGTTGGACGTCTGACGAATTTCATCGAAACTGTTTCACCCGAAGAGGATGATGGTTTCGATGAAGCAGAGCTTGATCGTGTAAAGGAGCTTATCGAAACAGTTCTGTCGAAGCTCAAGTCCGAAGAAACGGAATCTAAGATTACGACTTTCTTGGACTTTGTTGGCCAGAAGATGACCGAATACTCCCAGAAGTTAAGCCTAGAGTATCAGGGTAGCTCTCTGAGGCTGGATGCGAAGAAATTGACGGTTGTTGCAAACACCGAAGATGGTCCTATCCCGCTGAACAGAATGGGAAGTGGTGAAAACTGGGTCGGCTATCATGTGTTGGCACACCTTGCACTGCATTGGTGGTTTAGAAAACGTGACAGACCTGTCCCAGCTTTTTTGGTGTTAGATCAGCCAACCCAAGCTTATTATCCGCCTGATGCGCGCCAAGGCTCACTGGACGAGATCAGGATCGATGCCGATAGGCGCGCAGTTCAATCGCTGTTTGAATTGATGCATGAAGCTTGCCAAGAGATAAGCGCACCATTTCAACTCATCGTTTTAGACCATGCACACCTACGACATGAGTGGTTTGAAAGCGCAATCATCGAAGAATGGCGTGGCGACAACGCTCTGATTCCATCACATTGGCCAAGCGCATAAGAAGACGGAAATAGACCTGCGACTAAGACAATTTCAATGAAGACAGAATCCTAACTCGAGTGAATAAGTTCGAGGGAAAATTGTTGCTTTTGTATTAGCAGATTTTAGAAAGACAACCATGTTGATATGCCCGGACTGCTTTGAAAACTCCAGTCTACAAAACCGCATAAAAGAAATCCGGCCGCGTTTTGACGAAGGTCAATGTGAGCAACATCCTAGTAAGAAAGGAGTCCCGATAGAAGAGGTCGCGCGGATTATGGATGAGGTCATAACGAACAACTATTATGTTTCGGGAGTCAACTACTTTGGGGAGCCGACTGGAAGCACCTTAATCGACTTGATTTATGAACTGACAGGCGCCGACCATGACGACGTAGCTACCGCATTGCAGAACGCAATAATCGAAAATGAGTCTTGGTGGCCGAGTGATGGCGACGAACCGTTCTTCTCAGAAGAAAATGGTTATGAACGCATTACAGAAGTCTTTGACGAACATCGGTCGCAAATGTGGGAAGACTTCCGACGGCAAATAGTCGGCAAACAGCGTTTCTTCAATGACAGTGCTCGACGGACATTGTCGGAAATATTCGATGGCTTGCAACTCCTCCGAGATGACCGAAACGAGCCCGCTATCCGTACTCTCGAGCCCGGGAAGTTGACGATCTTTCGAGCAAGACGTGCTAACTCTCTGCGATCACAGGAAACGATCTCTTCCAACATCGCTCAAGAACTCGGGCCTCCACCACCCAGCCTACGAATGCCCGGAAGGATGAACCCATCCGGGATACCTTCTTTCTATGGAGCTTTCGACCTGAAGACCGCATTAGCGGAGTTGCGGCCGGCGGTCGGAGAGACGATTATGGCAGCACAGTTTGATTTTGTGAGGCCAGTGGTTGTCTTGGATACAACAAAATTCGAACGCCCTCCGAAAGCTCTGAACATTTTTGCGAAGACTCACAACAAGCGCCTGAGCCTGTGGGGTTTCATGGCTGAATTCATGAATGAAATTTCCCAACCATGTCTGCCGGGCGATGAGCACTTGGACTACATTCCTACGCAGGTGGTAGCTGAATACTTGGTTCACCTGCATCGTTTCAAACATAACGACCAAGAGAGAACGGTAGAGGGTATTATCTTTCGATCAGCGCAATACAGTGAAGGAAAAAATATCGTCCTTTTCGGTGATGCTACCAAAGTCAAAGCCAGTCAGTCACCCACGACTGGACGTGCCCACCGTAAAAACCGGCGACCTCATACACTTGAGGTAGTCGAGGATAGCCTAACATCCCAGATCATCGAGGGTGTGGAGGTCAGCACCTCCAGCGTTTACACGGGAGCGCATGAAGATGAAGAATTTTGAATGTCGAGGGAGTTGAGACACTAAGCTCTCATCCAACGCAAGAACCAACCTCGGTAAGCGAGTTGTGCAAAAACCTATAAGCGTTAACAATACGCCCTGAAAAACGCTGAGGTCCCAAGTGGGTTCTTCGATTGGTTAGCGTCTAGCGCCACCCGCCATTGAATGCCTCATTGGGTTCCCGAAGGCGTCGAGCAAGGGCGTCAATCGACGCGGCTGTCTGGCGGATTTCCTTTGCGTACTTTGCGAGGAAAGGGCGGACTTCTTCTTTGCGATACAGAGTTTTCCAGTTCAGTTTCGCCTGTTCCAAAATCAGTTATGGCCTCAAGGCACGATCCGAGTTTGGCGACAAGTAATTGTTTTTTTGTTTATCTGATCACTACCTCAAGCGTGGTAATGGCCTCCGTCTTCTTTCTGCGACTCATTTTTTGCGCCTCTCTGGGTAGGTATTCCCAAGTCTGGAGACGTTAAGCGGTTGCTTCATCAAGCGAGGATCAATCCCTTGCGCCACGGCGTTTGACAAGATCACGTCCAATTTCACTTCGAGTTGAGCGATCTTTTTCTGCTGTTCTTCCATTAATGCGGCGGCGTTTTTTGGTGCCTTTCGGGCCTTCTTACCCTTATCTGTCTCTCTTTTGCGCGAGAAGGTTGCCGCTTTGTCTAGATAGGCCGCATGGATGAGAGGGTGTTTGAACAGCTGCTTAGATGAGATTTTGACAACCTTGGATTCAACTTTGACATGTATTTTGGATCGGGTGATTTCGCCCCTCATTTGACTAATCAGTACCAAAATTTTATCCACTTTTTCGGGCGTAAGCTTCACGTCAAGTTCCCCGTGGTTCGAGAGGTTTCAAGCTCTGCCAGCTTTTTTTCGATGATCCGTTCAGCGTGGCTGAACTCGATCAATGGGCCGAGGTCGGTATTGCGGATCAGAGTCCCTTCGTTAGCTGGATCCATAATGGCCTCAGCGAGTGCTTGGCTACGAGCGTGACTATGTTCGATAGCCTCTATGGTTGTTTCATTGACCCGCATTCCTTTAGCCTGGCGAGCCCGCAGGGTTTCAAGAGATTTCTGATCTCTTTCCGCATCTCTAAGGAGCTGATCAGCGGCTCTTTTGGAACCGCCTAGGCATACCAGCCTAGTGCATGTTCTACAGGCACCAGCTCGGTCGCACGGCTCTTGGTTGAAGCGACGATTGCAATATCCGAATGACGTCGAAAGAAGATACATCTTCAGGTTTGCAGTTTCGTAGGCCGCATTTTCGACATCCGAGTCGTCCACAACCCTGACTGCCGGTAAGTTCTCATCCTCGCCACTGCGCTTTATTTGCTCGACTTGATACAGTTTGTCTGTGTGGTCGTAGTTCCGGTTTTGCATGACGTTCGCACGACCACTCCAGTAGGCTATGTGTGATTGGGGAACGTTGGCGCGTTGAGCCATCGTGTTTAGGTAATGGCGCATTTGGTGTGTAGTGATTTTGGGGTACTTACCGTTCTTTAACCGAATATCGAAACGCTCGAAGATGGAGGGAACCGCAGGGTTAGTGTGGCCACTTTTGTGAAGACTTTCTGGCCTGCCTGACAAGACGAGTTCGACCACACCACTACTTAATGCTTCTATCATGTAAGGCCGTGCCTCAGTATTGTGAGCAAATTGGTTTTTTAAGCAGACGCACAGCGCCTCGGAGTATGCTACCGAAGACAACTCGCTGAGCACAGGCAAGCCGTGGGGTGCTTCCGCCAAGCACTTCTCTTCGATTTGAACAAAGTCGTACACAGCTATGGGTTTTCCGTTTTCGCGGGCCCTGTACTTGGCAGCTAGGATGCGCCTGGACTGAAGCCAAAAATTTCCACCGACACCAAGAAATTCTTCCAGCTCTGAACGTGTGATTTCGCCTGTTGCCCGAACATGCTGAAGATTCGTAGGGACAAAGACTCTGCCAGGGTTCTCCGTCATCCATTTTGCTAACTTGCGCGCTCTCTCAGTATGTTCACAGATCCTTTCGAGTGCCAACTGAGCAACCGGAACCATTTCTTTCGGAACAAATTTAATCATAGGCTTGCCGCCCTTTACTGGCCACCACCTGAGGCCAGCCTTGAAACGACAGTCTTCGTTGAAGGGCACATCTGGGTTGACGTAACCTTCGCCCGGGTTATGCAAAGCCTGAACCTTGGCTGGTAGAATGAAGACTTCCTCCTTTCGAGAGGGGGCACACATCAAAAGTGCGACAATGCCCATAGCGACCTGATCTCGTGGCGTTTTTGCCCGGTAAAAGGCTTCTCCCAAGCATGACACTTCCTCTTCGGTCAGGTTTTTCCGGAGAGAGTCCTCATTCACTCTGCTCCGAAAGCGTTTGTCCTGGAGTTCTGGGTGCCACCAGCTCTTCAAATCATGCGCGATGCCCGCTCCCTCCAACACTCGCGCAATAGATCGCATGGTCTCGGCAGCCTTACGCTTATGGGATTTACTGGCTAACTTGACGACTTTGTTCAGGTCTGACTTTGCTATAAGGTCTGCACGGCCGGGATGTCCTCGACTTTCTAGAACGCGGTCTAAAATGCGGCAGAACTTCACCTTGTGCCTAAAGACATTGGATTTTCTTAATTTTCCTGTTTTTGTAGCGTTTTCTTTGAGTTGAAAGGCGAAGTATGCCTTTGCGAAGTCACCAAACGGCACGTTCATCGCGAACTCGGGATCATTCGCGCGGGACCGCTGTCGATCCGCATGATGGAAACCAACCGTTTCTCTCCTGGAATTCCTTGTCCGCTTTACAAATGCAGTGATGTCCCAAGTGGCACTGTCCCAAACAACATGTCCCTCGACACGGGGGTCAAAGATCGACAGTTTCTTAGCCTTTGCGATGTATTCTTCAACTGAGATTTGCTGTTTCGACCTGAAATGCAAAGTCATTTGGTGCTCTCGTGTTCTTTGCGCGCCTGATGCTGCATTTTTTTAGCCGCTAACACCGCAGCAACGTGCCGATTAAGTTCTCGAGAATATTCGTCATCGCCATGAATTTTGGCTTCTGCCTTTCTACCAGCCAGAAGGCGCAGTAACGGGTCAAGCTCGGAGTCAATTGAGAGATTGAAATGGCGGCAGAGGAAGCATGCATATGGCGCTGCGAGACTTTCCAGCGCGCTGCAACCTCCAGAATCGCATGCACCCAGATCAGGAGCACCGTCAGCCTCGGTTGCTGTAATAATTGCTCCGAATTCGAGGTCGTCGGGTTGCGCTTCGGTCACTTGACCCAAGAACCTGCCTGCGACATGTACCATCTTACCGTCCAGCAGACTACTCATGAGCTGATGATGTCGAGAGGCTAGTTCGATGTAGGCTTCGCAGCTGCCGGGGCTGGTATGATGCATCCATGCCGCGATTTCTTCCGCCGTACATCCTCGCAACGCCATGATTGTCGCGATAGTGTGCCGTTCTCTCATTTGGTTAAACACCATTGGTTCACCAGTTCGAGGGCTTATGATGTTTAATCTTCCAAGAATGGCTTTAAAACGTTCGGAGGCTAGGTTCGCAGTCATGTGACCTTCGTAGCCCGCCTTTGTTTGACCTTTTGAGCGTCGTGCTCTTTTCTTATTAACTGAGCGACAATCAGTAACAAACTCATCAGTCCTCGCGGGAAATAATGGTTTCTCTTGATTCCACTCAGTAGCAGGAATGCCACCGGTTAATCGATCCAGGTAAGCTTCTAAGGCGTGGGTAAACAGCATTGGCGCAGGTCGCTTAGGGCCGTACCTTACGGCTTGGGTTCGCTTCTGCTTTAGGATTTCGAACCGGATAGAGGTCTCCACACCGTGGTGTTTCGGAGTTCTTATGTCCCGAAGTTTCAGGTTGGCATTCATTGAGGCTCGTTGGCCATAGAGGCGGAACGTTTGAACTAGCACATATTGAGCATCATTGATGGCGCCGCTTTCGTAAGCTTCATGGAGTTCGCGATCCACCATCGCGATTTCGCCATCCAAGTAGGGACCCGACTCTGGATCTAGGGTCAGAATATGAACTTTTTCGTTTTCTTTTTTTCGGAAGCCGTCGATTAGTTCAGCCGCATCCGGGGTAATCCCCGGAAATCCAATTTCTTGCCATGAAGAAACAATGTTTCGCATGCTATAATCACTGCCACTCGGATCACCCAATCGGTAAGCGGCAATATCTTTACGGTTGATCCGACCGACCAGGTCGTTGTTTTCGCGCCTGAGCCAGACACAGGGTCGCTTGAAGGCTGTCAACTCTGCAAGAATCGAAGAAGCAAGGTTGGTTTCGAGCCGATAAGCCACCACTTCCTTGAGCGCGTTTTTCATCAATGGCGACAATACCTCAGTACACCATTCAAAATTGAAGGTAGCAACGCTACCAGTTGCGCTCACTTCCCAATAATCAGAAGTGATATCGAAAGTTTCACCATTGGCAGCTCGGCGGATATTGGTTGGGCGCAGTGCTGGAATGCCGTGAGAGCACGGTTTGTGCTTGTTCATTTCTTATCTTTCTTCTTTGTCGCGGCTTCTTCGGCCAACTTTTCGCGGTGATCGAGCAGGCTAATGTACTCACTTGTTTCTGAGCAAATTATGTTGAGGAATTCCGTATCTTTGGCGGCGGCTCGAGCTTCCTGTTCCGCCCAGATCGTTCGGATGCTTTTCGCTGCGCCAATGTGGGACTCTCCTCCGAGATAGCGAGAGATCATGTGAGATGTTTCCGACCACCCAAAGTGATAGGTGAAGACCTTTCGAGCTTCTTCGCCGCTGGTTCCACGTTCGTTTAGAAGCTTGGCCATTTCTCGAGCCTTCTTGTGTCGCATAGGGTGCGGCGTCAGTTTTCGAACTCCAGCTGCTCTGGAGGCGTCTCTGAACACATCGTCAATTGCGGTCTTGGACATGGGCTTGCCATACTCAGCGGGATCACGAGCCAAGTTGACAAACATGAAGGAATTTGAGTTTCGGCCGCTTTGAAAATCGATGTCGTCCCTCGCATCCATCCATTCATCGAGGGTCTCGATCAGCAACGGCGACGCTGTCAAACTGATTTTTCGGTCGAAGGTCTTTGCGTTTGGCTGACGTTTCCTAGGGTCTTCTGGGTCGTTGTGGCGGCGAACGACCTCGATCAAATCATCTTCGCTCTTATAATCTTCGGTCTTCATTTGACCCAACTCGCCAGCGCGCAAACCAAGTTCGGCAAACATCAATAAAATTAGGTAGTTTCGTAGTGCTCGAATTCGGTTCTTAGGCCAAACATCATACGGATTGCATATCGCTAACCATAGGTAAAAGCGGTCAGCAGCTTCCTCATGATCGTATGCCTTGATCCGGCTTTGTGGCATACCTTTGCGAATCTTTCGAAAGTAATGCGCATAACTCCCCGGCGCTGTGTGGTAGCCGCCGTCACTTAGCTTGATCGCTGGTTCCAAGAGTTGTTTGCGACGGCACAGTTTCCGTCCGGATCCTGGACTTGGCTTTTTTCGAAGCAAGCGATTGCCGTATTCGCCGAGCCACTGGAGGTATTCTTCAATACCAATCTGCCGTTGGATTATTGTGCCAGCTTGAACGCTTCGCTCTTCCAGACACCTGGTAAGAAACTTCTGCTCATTCATGGGCAAAACCCACGCCAGCTTACGCAAATCCTGGATTTGAAAATTCAGGAAGTAGTTTAAGTCCGCGACTTGCTCTAAGTTCAGGCATTCTCCATCTAGCATGATGGTGTAAAGGTCGATACCTCGGTGAATTGCCCAAAGTTCGAGAATGGTGATGTGAGACAGTCGAGTGGAAATAGTGTCAGGGGTGTAGTTCCGCTGACGTGTCTCGCTGACAACCCAAGCCCAAGGCCACAGAGCGATGCCGCCATCTTCACGGTAAATCGAAAATCGGGTTTCGCCAGCTCGAGTTTGACTTTGTTTCACAGGTTGTCGGCCTAGTGTTGAAATGGGCTTCAAGGGTTTCTCCGAGGCAGTGGATGGTCTCCAAACGATACTCGAATGGAGGCCAATTTTCAACTTTCTGGTGCTTGTTGCGGCTTAAAATATTTAGCAAGAACAGATACTTAAACTATTCTTGCTCCTTAATGGATAGATGAGGGACTGTTCTTGGTTTTTAAAGATAGAAGAAGAATAGAGAGGCAATGGCGCCCTACGATTGGCTATTCTTGCCACTGAGAGCCCTAAGATTTTTTTCCCGGTCTAAAGCGTTTTTGAGCATTTTCGGCGCCAGTTTTTACCAGCTCTGCGAATCATCGAAGAGGCCCGCAACTGCGAATAATCGAAGAGAACAACCTCAACCACCAAACCAACTTGGAGGCGCGGATCCACGCGGCCTCACCAGGCCGCACGTTTGCACCTATCATCGGCAACAAGGCTTGTACCTGTCACGGTTTGATATCGCTGACCGGAGCCTTTCTCAACAGGCTTACCCATCATGTCAGAATTCTTGAGATGAACGGTGACAACTATAGCCTGACGCAAAGCGGGCAAAACAGCTCAAAGACAATTCTTAAAATGGAATTTCGATTGGTCCTGACGGACCAAGGCACCTCGGCACACGCCAGCTATTTGGAGAGCGCGCGTGCCAAGGTGCCAGTCACTCTGAAATGGCCGGGTATTGCGCCTCCCAGTGGTCGGAAAACATACCGCCGTTGGCTGTCCAATAATGAAAGCGTCTGAAGTAGTTGAGACCATCTGAGTCTCCGTCCGTGACTGTAAGTTAAATCTAGTCAGCAACGAGCACCTAACTAAGTGGCATCAAGTGCTGTCGGTTATTTTTGATCCCAGAACGTACAATCTTGTAAAGCATTGTAATCATTGGTTTTATGTGGGCGCTGCGTATGTGTATGTGGGCACACTTCGAAAGTTCCATCCGAAAAATACTTGTTCTGTAATCCCAAGTGATGGAGCAAGTCTTTTGAAGAGAGAAACTGACCTGATGAAAATTTTTTTAATAATTTACAAAGATTTAGGTGCTCGAAGCTTCCTCTGGAACGAAATGGTTGGCATATAAATGGAACCACTTGGACCCATAGGCCACATGCCCAACTTCTTCGGCATATATGACCTCAAGCGCGGCGACGGCATCGTCCTCCTTGGCCTTTCGAAAGATGTCGATCATGCCGGGCGTGACATCCAGTCCGCGGGCTTCCAGCACCATCGGTACAACGGCCAGACGACCCATCAGGTCATGGGCCGTGTCCTCGGCGGCGCGCCACATGCCCGCATGAGCGGGCAGGGCGCCATAATGGCTGCCCAATTGCTCCAGACAATTGCAGACCATCTCGAAATGGCGCGATTCCTCTTCGGCGCATTTAACCCAATCATCATAGAAACCGATGGGCATGGGCACGTGACCAAAGCGGGCGATAATATCCCAATGCAGATCGACTGCATTCAGTTCGATATGGGCCACCGCGTGCAGCAATGCGATCCGTCCAGCTTCGGTGCCCGGTCGCCGTTTGGGCACGTCTCGCGGCGATAGCAGCTCGGGCTTGTCCGGACGAGCAGGGGACGGCGGTGGCATCGCGACGCCGATTTCGATCTCGGGCTGCGCGCCACTACGAGCGGCGAACCACTGCGACGCGTATTGCTTGGACAAGGCGGTTTTGGCCCGCCCGTCTGCAGTTGTCAGAACCTCGGTCGCCATTTGGGTCAGTGTTTTGGGCAAGGGTTCTCTCCGCCAATCCTAAATTTCGACGCGGCATAAACCGGATGGCGACCAGGGTCGAGGGGCGGTCACAGCTCGCGCACGGCTTCAAGCACTTCGTCAACATGGCCGGGTACTTTTACCTTGCGCCAGACGCGGGCAATGCGGCCTTTGGCGTCGATCAGGAAAGTGGATCGCTCTATCCCCATAGACTTGCGACCATACATGTTCTTCTCCACCCACACCCCGTAGTCCTCGCACACGGTCGAGCCTTCGTCGGACAGAAGCGGCGTTGTCAAACCGTGCTTGGCGACGAACTTGTCGTGTTTAGCCACGCTGTCGCGCGAGATACCGAAAACGTGAGCGCCCGCGTCGGCAAAGGATTGAAGTTGCTCCGAGAAACCAATGGATTCCTTGGTACAGCCCGGCGTATCATCGCGGGGATAGAAAAACAGAACAACAGACTGGCCACGCAGTTCTGACAAGGTTACTTGGCCGCCACCGTCGCGAGGCAATGTGAAATCGGGGGCGATGTCAGAGACGTCAGGCATATGTGAACTCCGGCTGAGAAAATTAACGGTTGCCCGGTATCATAGGGCGCCATGGGCATGTTGAAAGACAGGGATTGCAAATTGGCCCAGCCAGAACAACAGCAAGGCGAAAAGACCGGCAAGAAACCCCGCCGGTCGCGCCGCCGGTCCGCTGTGTTGTGGAGCATGCGCGGCTTCTTTGTTTTGGTGTTTCTGGCCGTGCTGACCGCGTTCATGGTGGTCGGCCAGCGGATGCACGCACCAATCTGGCTGCGCGATCGGGTCGAATCGCGACTTGATCAAGCCCTGGGTGGGGTTCAGATCAGATTTGGCGATGTCAGTTTTATTATCCACGAAGGATGGCGACCACGTCTGAGGCTGACCGACGTGCGCATTAGCGACGCGGCGGGCCAGCAGATCGCCGAGGTGTCTGATTTGCGCGCCAGCCTCGCGATGCGACCGCTTTTGCGCGGTCACGTCCGACCCAAGCGCATCATCCTGCAGGGCGCTCAAATCGCATTGACCCGCGGAATGGATGGCGCGCTGTCGCTGACTGTTGGGACCGATAGTGCGCCTGTCGGTCAGGCCCCCAACCTTGCACAATTGATCGAGACGTCGGACGAAGTATTCAAGTCACCAGCCTTGTCGGCGCTTACGTCGGTCGAGCTGGACGCAATTACGCTGGACTATCAGGACCTGCGACAGGGGCGATCCTGGATTCTGGACGGGGGGCACATCCTGGCCACCCGCACCGCGCAACAAGTACGTTTGGCCACAGGGTTTTCGGTATTGGCTGGCCGAGATTATGTCAGTGGGATTGAAGCAAATTACACCAGCGCTGTGGATAGTTCGTCAGCCGAGTTCGGGGTGACGATCACCGACCTTCCGGCCGAAGACATTGCGGGGCACAGTCCCGCTCTTGCTTGGATGCAGGTGCTCAGGACGCCGATTTCGGGTGCGCTACGCGGAAGTGTCGACGCCGAAGGGGCCTTGGGCCCGGTTTTCGCTACGCTGAATCTTGGTACAGGTGCCGTACAACCGACGCCGGAAACGCTGCCGATCAAATTCGAGGCGGCCCGTACCTATTTCACCTACGACCCATCTCAGCAGGTCTTGGATTTCAACGAGGTTTCGGTCGATTCCGCGTGGGGGACCGTTCAGGCCGAGGGAAAGGCTTTTCTTCAAGGCGTTCAAGCCGGTGGGCTTGAAAGCATGTCGGGTCAGTTTCGCTTCAGCGCAATCCAAATCAACCCGGCAGATTTCTTTCCCGAAGCACTGAACCTGACGCGGGCTGAAGTGGATTTCCAGATGAAGCTGGCACCATTCCGAGTGCGTCTGGGGCAGATGACGGTAGAAGATGGCGAGCACGGCTTGCGCCTGAGCGGAGAACTTGCCGGCCTGCGTGAAGGGTGGGCGGCGAAAATTGACGCGCAGATTGGCCAGATGCCGTCAGATCAAGTGCTGCAATACTGGCCAGAACGGCTGGCCCCCAAGCCTCGCAAATGGGTGACCGAGAATATCCTTCAGGGTAACCTCTCCGATCTGGACTTTGCATTGCGTCTGAAGCCGGGCACCAAGCCGGATATTTACGCGGATTTCGAATTTTCTGACACCAAAGTCAGATTCGCCAAGACCTTGCCTCCGATTGAACAGGCACAGGGGCAGGCCAGTTTGCTCAACCGCCGTTTTACGGTGACCGCGCAAAAGGGAATTGTGATCGCCGATCAGGGCGGGGCCGTTGATGCCGCGGGCACGTCATTTATTATTCCGGATACGAGTATCAAGAAAACAACCCCCGGAATCGCCAGGGTACAAGCCAAGGGCAGCGTGACGGCTGCTTTGTCCCTTCTCGATCGCCCGCCTCTGCAGTTGTTGACCAAGGCAAAACTGCCAGTGGAACTGGCTGACGGTCAGGTAAAGCTGATAGGAACGCTGTCGCTGCCTTTGATCAAGGGGCTGAAACTGGAAGACACCCGGTTCCACTTTGTTGGCGACCTGGCCGATCTCGACAGTGACAAGCTGGTGCCTGGTTTCCAAGTCAGCGCCGACCGATTGCAACTGACTGGAGACCAAACGCAGGTCAAAATTGATGGCGACGGTCTGTTCGGAGAAGTGCCGGTGCAGGCAAAATGGACCCAGCCCATCGGAGGGGACACACCGCAGCGAAGCCAATTGACCGGGCAGATTGAGTTTTCGCCCAGGCTGATGGATCAGATCAACGCAGGATTGCCCCAGGGCATGCTGACCGGGCAGGCAGTGGCAGAATTTGACTTGGGTATCGGGGCCAGTGAACCGCTCAGCCTGACAGCACAGACTGATCTGGTCGGTGTCGCGCTCGCGATACCGGAATTGGGCTGGCGAAAACCGGAAAGCAGAGCTGGAACTATGACGGCCAAGGCCACGTTGGGCGCGCAGCTAAGTGTGGATGAACTGCGGATCGACGCCGCCGGGCTGCGAAGCAACGCAACGATCTCGTTTCGTGATGGTGCGTTTGACCGGGTACGTTTCAGCTCGTTCGAGTTGGGGAACTGGCTGGCCGTGCCCGCCGAGCTAATTGGCCGCGGAGCCAACGTTCCAGATATCCGTGTGCTGGGCGGTGTGCTGAACCTGGCCAAGGCGACTTTTGGCAGCGGAGGAGGAAGCGGGGCCGGGCCGGGGCCAAAGCTGGATGTTAATTTGGACCGGTTGCAGGTTACGGAAACAGTCGCGCTGACTGGTTTGAACGGATCGTTCCAGACAACCGGCGGCCTGACCGGCGCGTTTAGCGCACAGGTCAATGGCGGCGCTCCTATTCAGGGGCAGGTCACGCCACGGGGCGGGCGAAGCGCAGTTGGGTTGACCTCGGTGGACGCGGGCGCTGTTCTGCGTTCGGCGGGAGTCATAACACAAGCCCGCAAGGGTACACTGGACTTGCGGCTGGAGCCAGCGGCTGCACCGGGAAACTACGATGTGGATCTTACAATCCGAAACACCCGGATCAAGGATGCTCCGGCTATGGCCGCGCTGCTGAATGCGATCAGCCTTGTTGGGCTGTTAGATGAAATGGCAGGTCAGGGTATCTTTTTCTCAGCCATTGAAAGCAAAATGCGCATCACCCCAACTGAAATCAAAGTGCTCAGCGGCAGCGCGGTTGGCCCGTCGATGGGGCTGTCTTTTGATGGAATGGTCAACACCGTGGCCGGGACACTGAACCTGCGAGGCGCGATTTCCCCTATCTACCTGCTGAATGCCGTCGGCAGTGTTCTGAGTCGCAAGGGCGAGGGTGTTTTTGCCTTTAATTATACTTTGACCGGTCCACTGGCCAATCCTCAGGTCTCGGTCAATCCACTGTCGGGGCTGGCACCGCTGTTTTTGCGGAACCTGATGCGTGCCCCGGCGCCGACAGTTTCGGACGGGCCCAATGCCGCCCCGGATAAACCCAACCCTGCCGTCCAAACGCGTGGTGAAGATCGGTGAGCTGAGCTGTGGCCGAATCTGTCTTGCCCATGTATGGCGCGCGCATGAAACTGAGTGATTTCGATTTCCACCTGCCCGAGGACTTAATCGCCACGCGGCCAGCTACACCGCGTTCCTCTGCACGCCTCTTGGTTTCGCAGGGGGATGAAATTCGCGATCAGCATGTGTTTGACCTGCCTGAATGGCTGCGTCCGGGTGATCGTCTTGTTCTGAACGATACGCGGGTCATTCCCGCGCGGCTGAGTGGACGGCGCCATCGGGACAGCGCGCAAGGCCCGGTATCGGCCGCGATCGAAGCTACCCTGTTGGACCCACAGGCCGACGGCACCTGGGCTGCGCTGATCAAACCGCTTAAAAAAGTCAAACCCGGAGAAGAGATTGAGTTCTCTGATCAATTCAGCGCCCGGCTTGAAAGGGTCGAGGATGGACAGGCTCATCTGCGGTTCAACCTCACGGGCGATGATTTTGATCGCGCTCTGGAACAGGCCGGTGCCATGCCTTTACCGCCATATATCGCGGCAAAGCGACCTGCAGACGATCAGGACAAAACCGATTACCAGACCATATGGGCGCTCAATTCAGGTGCAGTGGCGGCACCAACCGCTTCTTTGCATTTCGACGAGAAGCTGATGCAGGCACTTTCAGCCCGTGGCGTAGAATTTACACATGTCACGCTGCATGTTGGCGCGGGAACCTTTCTGCCGGTCAAAGTCGAAGATGTGGCCACGCACAAGATGCACGCGGAGTGGGGCCGTGTTAGCGAACAGGCGGCCGAAGAAATTCGGACGACCAAAGCTGCCGGTGGACGTGTCATCCCCGTGGGTACCACCGCGCTGCGCCTGATCGAAAGCGCTGCACGAAGTGGCTGCATTCAACCTTGGGAAGGGGATACTGACATATTCATCTATCCTGGCTTTGAGTTCCGTGTGACAGATGCCTTGATGACCAATTTCCACCTGCCGAAATCAACGCTCTTGATGTTGGTATCGGCCTTGATGGGGCAAGATCGGGTCAAGGCTATCTATGACCATGCCATCGCACAAAAATACCGTTTCTTCTCTTATGGAGATGCGTCGCTTTTGATGCCTTGAAGGCCGTGTTCCAAGGATCGCGTCACTACAATGTCGTAGACAAGCGCGACCAAAGGGTTTTTTGATCGCAAGACGTATAACACGTCGGCAATTCCGGGTGGCAATATGCTTCAGGTTCTCTCCAGCGCTTGGGCGCTTCTTCTTGGTATGGGATTGCTGATGGTCGGCAACGGCCTGCAGGGTACGCTGTTGGGTGTACGCGGCGAGATTGAGGGCTTCTCGACCCTCCAGATGTCGTTTGTGATGTCCGCCTATTTCCTCGGGTTCCTCGGCGGATCGCGCCTTGCACCCGAGATGATCCGCCGCGTCGGGCATGTTCGGGTGTTTGCCGCGCTGGCTTCGTTCATTTCAGCAGTGATGATCATGTATCCGATGCTGACAGATCCGATCGCTTGGTCCTTGGGGCGCGTCATAATCGGTTTCTGCTTCTCTGGCGTGTATGTGACGGCAGAAAGCTGGCTGAACAACGCGGCCAGCAATGAAAACCGGGGCCAGGCTCTGTCGCTTTACATGATCGTTCAGATGACTGGCGTCGTCAGCGCGCAGGCGTTGATGTTGGTGGGCGATCCGGCAGGCTATGAGACCTTCGTGGTCGCCTCGATCCTAGTTTCAGTCTCGTTCGCGCCGATTCTTCTGTCGATCTCGCCGACGCCGGCGTTTGACACGACCAAGCCGATGACATTGCGGCAATTGATGAATGCCTCGCCCCTTGGGTGCGTTGGCATGTTCCTGTTGGGCGGAGTGTTCTCGGCGCAGTTCGGGATGGCTGCTGTTTACGGTGCTCAGGCGGGCCTGTCCGTGGCCGAAATTTCAATCTTCGTCGCTTCATTCTATATTGGAGCTTTGGTGCTGCAATATCCGCTGGGTTGGTTTTCAGATCGGATGGATCGTCGGATCCTGATCCTTTTGGCTGCTGGGCTGGGCGGTCTGAGCGCTCTTGTCGGTATGGTGTTTGGTGTCACGCTTCCGGTTCTTTTGATCGTGGCATTCTTTATCGGTGGGATGTCCAACCCGCTTTATTCGTTGTTGATCGCCTATACCAATGACTACCTTGAATACGAAGACATGGCCGCGGCCTCGGGTGGCTTGGTGTTCATTAACGGCCTTGGCGCTATCGCGGGACCGCTGATCACCGGTTGGTTGATGGGAGGTGCGGTATTTGGGCCACAGGGTTTCTTCCTGTTCATTGCCACGCTGATGTTCGCGGTTGCGGCTTACGCGGCCTATCGAATGACCCAGCGTGCCTATGTCGTTGTTGACGAAACGGCTTCAATTGCACCTATTTACGCAACATCGTCTCCAGTTGCGCTTGAAGTCGCGCAGGAGGTTGTGATCGAAGCCGCTCAGGATGAAGCGGAAGTATCGCAAGAATCCGCCTGAGCGCCGGATTTATTTCGCGTGTGTTGCAATATGTTACTGTAACAGTTCTGTAAAACAGACTTTACTGACGTTACGTCCCTGGGGAGGGCAATTACGGAGTGAAGGGCATGGTAGGTCCTGAAAGAGTATTGAGTTTTTGGTTAGATGAGGTTGGCCCCGAGGGGTGGTATTTGCAGGATGAAGCGCTGGATGCGCAAATCCGCGATCAGTTCTTCGAGACTTGGAAAGCGGCATGCCAGGGCCGGTTCTCGCTCTGGTTAACGTATCCCAGCGGAGCGCTGGCGTATATCATCCTCATGGATCAGTTTCCACGCAACATGTTCCGAGGCAACAAGCAAGCCTTCGCGTCTGACAAAGCTGCATTGGCGGCTGCGAAATGCGCGGTCGACAAGGGCTGGGACTTAAAGATTGACGAGCCAGCACGGCAGTTCTTTTACTTGCCGATGATGCACTCGGAAAATCTCTGCGATCAGGAGCGCTGTGTCCGGCTGATGTGCGAGAGGATGCCGAATGACGGTGCAGGCAACTTGCTGCATGCCCGCGCGCATCGCGAAATAATCCGGCAGTTCGGCAGGTTTCCCTATCGCAACGACGCGCTTGAGCGCCCGACCACCGAGCATGAGGCCGCCTTTGTCAGTAGTGGCGGTTATGGTTCGACTGTGCGGGCTTTGCAGACTGCCGGCTAGGTTGCCGGCTCACACCCTCGAATAGCCAGAACCTGTTCTGTTACCGTTTCGGCCGAGGTGGTGACGGCATAATTGATCAGGTCTTCAGGGTTGTCCACGAGGTCGGCAAGACGAGATTGCGTGGACGCCAGTTTTACCTCTAGCTCTTTCAGACTTTTGGTTACTTCTTCCAGCTTTCCGCGCGACACTAAATCAAGCGCACCATCTTTTTGACGAATGGCAGTGAGATCGCTTCGGATGCCTTCCAGTTCACCCCGAATACCTTGAACTTGGATTCTAACTGGATTGATCTTCTGCAGATTTTCCGCGAACCCGGATTGTATGTTTTCCACCGATTGGGCGAGCTTCCACCCCAGAAACAGGCAAAGCGCCAATAGGATCAGAGTTGCGTTTAGAAGCGCGAGCAGAAGATCCTTGAGTGTCTTGGCCATGATTTGCCTCTCTTTAATCAATGGCTTGAAAAAAACCGGGCGGGTCCGGAGGCCTCTGTTGTAGCCTTTGGCGCGAGGCGGGTATAGGCTGAATTCAGCCCAATTGAAGTCAAATGTCCCTGCGTCACTTATGTCGCGCGCGGTCATGTTGATGCGCGATACAAAATAGTTTAATGGTAAACTAGTTTTTTCAACCCGACCTGCGCCGAGAGGTACACATGGCTGCACAATCCTTTGATCTGATCGTAATCGGGGCAGGCCCCGGCGGCTATGTCGCTGCTATCCGCGCGGCCCAGCTGGGCCTGAAAACAGCCGTGGTCGAGCGTGAACACCTCGGTGGCATCTGTCTGAACTGGGGCTGTATTCCAACGAAGGCATTGCTGCGTTCGTCCGAGGTGTTTCACCTGATGGAACGTGCCAAGGATTTTGGCTTGAAGGCGGACAAGGTCGGATATGATCTGGACGCAGTGGTCAAGCGGTCCCGCGGTGTTGCGGCGCAATTGTCGGGCGGCATCGGTCATCTTCTGAAGAAAAACAAAGTGACCGTGGTGATGGGTGAGGCAACGATCCCGGCCAAGGGTAAGGTCAGCGTCAAGACCGACAAGGGAACCGAAGAGCTGGCAGCCAAGAACATCGTTCTGGCTACTGGGGCGAGGGCGCGCGAGTTGCCGGGGCTTGAAGCTGATGGCGATCTTGTCTGGACCTACAAGCACGCATTGCAGCCGCCGCGTATGCCGAAGAAACTGCTTGTCATCGGCTCGGGCGCGATCGGAATTGAATTCGCCAGCTTCTACAATACGCTCGGCGCTGACACGACGGTCGTCGAAGTGATGGACCGCGTGCTGCCTGTCGAAGATGCCGAAATCAGCGCTCTGGCCAAAAAGGCTTTCACCAAGCAGGGCATGACCATCATGGAAAAAGCGATGGTCAAGCAACTGGACCGCGCCAAGGGCAAGGTCACGGCACATATCGAGGTGAAAGGCAAAGTTGAGAAGCACGACTTTGACACGGTAATCTCGGCTGTTGGAATCGTGGGCAATGTCGAAAATCTCGGGCTTGAGGCCTTGGGTGTGAAACTTGACCGGACTCACGTGGTCACAGATGAGTTCTGCCGGACTGGCGTTGAGGGTTTGTATGCCATCGGCGATATCGCAGGCGCGCCCTGGTTGGCGCACAAGGCGAGCCATGAAGGTGTCATGGTGGCTGAACTGATTGCGGGCAAACATGCCCATCCTGTCAAACCCGAAAGCATTGCAGGCTGTACCTATTGTCAGCCGCAGGTTGCCTCAGTCGGGTATTCCGAGGCCAAAGCCAAGGAGCTGGGGTATGACATTAAGGTCGGCCGCTTCCCGTTCATTGGCAATGGCAAAGCCATCGCACTGGGCGAGCCGGAAGGCATGATCAAGACCGTGTTTGACGCCAAGACCGGCGAATTGCTTGGTGCGCATATGATCGGTGCAGAAGTAACTGAGTTGATACAGGGCTATGTGGTTGGCCGCC
Organism: Ruegeria sp. HKCCD6426; assembly: GCF_057221115.1. Taxonomy (NCBI): domain Bacteria; kingdom Pseudomonadati; phylum Pseudomonadota; class Alphaproteobacteria; order Rhodobacterales; family Roseobacteraceae; genus Ruegeria; species Ruegeria sp. HKCCD6426. The sequence continues at coordinate 818,059 of NZ_JBWVBF010000001.1, forward strand.
AGTTGGAGACCACGGAAGAAGACCTGATGAATACAGTTTTCCCACACCCGACCTTGTCGGAAATGATGCACGAAAGCGTTTTGGACGCTTACGGCAAGGTCATCCACATGTAAGGGAAGGGGCTGACCCAAAGGTTAAAGGCACCGCCGAACAGGCGGTGCCTTTTTTCGTTACCGGCTCAGCGCATCAAGAATACGCGCCCAGGATCGGATGCCCTTGTGGAAACTTTTGACATCGTATTTCTCGTTGGGCGAGTGGATAGCGTCGTCCTCGTTGGCGTAACCGACCAACATGGAATCCAGCCCCAGAACGCTGTCAAAATAGCCGACCACGGGGATTGATCCGCCCATGCCGGTAAAGACCGCTTCGCGATCCCATTCGTCGGACAAGGCTCCGCGCGCGGCTTCGAATTCGGGGCGGTCGAGGTTCATGACTGAGGCCGGTGAGCCCTCAAGGTCGTTGTCCCATTCGATGGTTGCATCCGGTGAGAGACGGTCTTCGACGTGTTTCCGGATTTTGTCTCGCAGAGCGTCCGGGTCCATATCGCCAACCAGACGGCAGGTGATCTTGCAGTGCGCCAATGATGGGATCACCGTTTTTGATCCCGCGCCGTTATAGCCCCCCCAAAGGCCGTTTACCTCGAGCGTGGGGCGCGCCCATTGTTGTTCGAGCGTAGAATACCCTTTTTCGCCGTGGGGCTGGGTGTAGCCGACTGAGTTTAGATAGTCAGATTCGTCGAAACCGCAGTTTTCCCACTGCTTCAGCTGCTCGGCGGGCACTTCGTGCACGCCCGCGTAAAACCCTTCGACAGCGACGCGGCCTGTTTCTTCGTCATAGAACGAGGCCACGATGCGCGACAATTCCCGAAGAGGGTTCAGGCCAGGGCCGCCGTAGTGGCCGGAATGCAGGTCGATGCGCGGGCCCTGAATGGTGAATTCGTCTTTGAGCATTCCGCGCAACTGCGCGGCAATAGAAGGCACGCCACGCGACACCATCGAAGTGTCGCAAACCAGCGCCAGATCCGCCTTCAATTCGTCCGCGTTCTCTTTCAGGAACGGAACCAGCGAGGGCGAACCGGATTCTTCTTCTCCCTCGAAGAAAAAGGTGATGCGGCAAGGCAATTTACCATGAATGGCTTTCCAGGCCCGGCAAGCTTCGACGAAGGTCATCAGCTGGCCTTTGTCGTCGGACGAACCGCGCCCGCGAATGACTTGTCCATGTTTGGTGTCTTCCAGCGCCGGATCAAACGGGTCACGATTCCACAGGTCCAACGGGTCAACAGGCTGAACGTCATAGTGCCCATAAAACAGAAAATGCGGGCCGTCGCTATCCTCTCCGACATGACCCACAACCATTGGATGGCCCGGGGTTACGCGCTTTTCCGCTGCAATGCCAATGCTTTGCAGATCAGCTACCAGCCAGTCTGCGGCTGCGTCGACATTGTCCTTAAAGGCCGGGTCGGTCGAAATGGATGGGATACGCAGAAACTCCATCAACCGGTCGATGGAAGTGGTCAGATCGGTATCGATCCGGCTCAGAACAGCGTCTAGCGACATGGGAAGACTCCTGGAAATGTGGTAATCTGGGGCGAACCTATCAGGGTCTGCGATGTCGTCCAGCCCGATCGTGCGTGTTTCCACGTGCAGATTGAGGGTAGGGGACTGCGTCGTTTCCCCACGTCTGAGTGCCGTAACTTCACTTGTCTGGGTGTGCGCAAAGAGATATTTGATGCAAATCAATGATGCGCGCGTTTCAGGGACATAGAAAACAGACCCAGAAGAACGCAAAGTTGCTGTCGTGGACAGACCCGCGAAATGTGACGAAAAAGGCGCCTGGCTGCCGCGAACAGAGGCCGGGCAATCAAGGAGGGTCCGTTGGACTATAGTGCTCAGCTCGATACAGCGATCGCCAGGCTGCATGAAGAAGGACGTTACCGGACCTTTATCGATATCGAACGTCGCAACGGTCATTTCCCGCATGCGGTGCGGACGTGCCCGGATGGCTCGCAGCAGAACATCACCGTGTGGTGTGGCAATGATTATCTGGGTATGGGACAGAACCCCGTTGTTCTGAACGCCATGCACGAGGCGGTTGATGCCGCCGGCGCAGGTTCGGGTGGTACACGCAACATCTCGGGCACCACTGTGTATCACAAACGGCTTGAGGCCGAACTGGCCGATCTGCATGGCAAGGAAGCTGCGCTGCTATTCACCAGCGCATATATTGCCAACGACGCAACCCTGAGCACGTTGCCGAAACTGTTCCCTGGCCTGATCATCTATTCGGACGCATTGAACCACGCTTCGATGATCGAAGGCGTTCGCCGCAATGGCGGGGCCAAACGTATCTTCCGTCACAATGACGTCGCTCATCTGCGCGAGCTGCTGGAAGCCGACGATCCGGCCGCACCCAAACTGATTGCGTTTGAGTCGATCTACTCGATGGATGGCGATTTCGGCCCGATCGAAGAGATTTGTGATTTGGCCGACGAATTCGGTGCGCTGACCTATATCGACGAAGTTCATGCCGTCGGCATGTACGGTCCGCGCGGTGGCGGTGTTACCGAGCGGGACCAACTGGCCCATCGTATCGACATCATCAACGGTACGCTGGCAAAGGCGTACGGCGTGATGGGTGGCTATATCGCGGCCAGTGCCAAAATGTGCGATGCCGTTCGATCCTATGCGCCTGGTTTCATTTTCACCACTTCGCTGCCGCCGGCCGTTGCGGCAGGTGCGGCGGCGTCGGTTGCTTACCTAAAGACAGCACCTGAGTTGCGGGAACAGCACCAGACACAGGCCAAAATCCTCAAATTGCGCCTCAAGGGTATGGGGCTGCCGTTGATCGACCACGGCAGCCACATCGTACCCGTGATCGTTGGCAATCCGGTGCACACCAAGAAACTGAGCGACATGCTGCTGGATGACTATGGCATCTACGTTCAGCCGATCAATTTCCCAACTGTCCCGCGTGGGACTGAGCGTCTGAGGTTCACCCCGTCACCAGTTCATGGACCCGACGAAATGAACCGTTTGGTGGAGGCGATGGACGAACTTTGGTCACATTGTGCGCTAAATCGCGCCGAACTTGCCGGATAACCTAACGCCAAAGTGTGCAACGCGTTTATCGCGTGTTAAGCTTACGCTAACAAAAGTAGCGGACGAATCATCATGGGTATGATTCGCCGTTGGCGTGTAACACGCGGCAGGCAGAATGGGGCAGCAGGAATGATTGGGCGCAGATCACAGCGCGATTCCGACGAAGACACTGACGTCAGACCCAAAGGGTTCGACGATTATGAGGTGCGGCTTGGCGATGTAATGCGCGGCGAGCGCGCAACCATGGGTAAATCGCTGCTGGACGTCCAGCGCGAGTTGCGGATCAAAGCCAACTATATCGCCGCCATCGAAAATGCCGACCCTGACGCGTTTGATACGCCCGGTTTCATCGCCGGGTATGTTCGTTCCTATGCTCGCTATCTTGGGATGAACCCAGACGAGACGTTCGCCACCTTCTGTCAGGAAAGCGGGTTTGAAGTTGCTCACGGCATGTCGGCGGAGGCTTCGGTTGTTCGAAAGAACATCGGCGATCCGCTGGCTCGTGGCCCAATGGGGCGGGACCCTTTTACGTCGCCTAACACTCCTTTCATTCCCGGCAAGGAATCTCTGGTCAGCCAGATAGAACCGCGGGCGATCGGTTCCTCTCTGGTACTGCTCGCCGTGATCGGCGGTATTGGTTACGGTGGCTGGTCGGTTCTGAACCGTATACAGCAGGTTCAAGTCAGCCCGGTGGAACAAGCGCCGGTTGTTCTGACGGATTTGGACCCGCTGGATGCGGCCCGGACACAGCCAGATGGGGTCGAAACTGCCCGCGCAGATACGCCAAGCGCCGAGGCGTTAGATCGTCTGTACCGCCCGCAGGCGTTGGATGTACCGGTTCTGGTTGCCCGCGACGCGCCGATATCCACTTTGGACCCGCGCACTGTCGGAACGTTCCGCCCACCTGAACCGCCTCGGGTTCAAGTGGCCGAAGTCCACACGGTTGAGCGCCCCGCGCTTCCGCAGGTGGTTGAAAAAATTGACACCACTTTGAAAATCGTGGCCGTCAGCCCGGCTTGGATGCGTGTCACGGCAGCGGACGGCAGCGTCATATTCGAAGGCACACTGGGCACAGTCGAGCAGGGCAGCGTGTTTGAAGTGCCTCTGACAGAAGAACCGCCGCAACTGCGCGCCGGGGCATCTGGTTCGGTTTATTTCTCGATGAACGGCGAACATTACGGCCCGGCTGGTGCGCCTGGTACTGTGGCTAAGGGAGTTGTCCTTTCCAAGGACGCCGTTTCCGATACTTATGACGTGGCCGATCTTGAGGCCGACCAGAATAGCGCGCTCAAGCAATTGGTGGCTGAACTTCAGACACAGGCGACAGAAGAGCCCGCCGAGTGATCTAGCCATTGCGGTAATCCGGTTGCCGAACTATCTAAAGCAGCAACTCAGGCAGACGCGGATCCGTCCTTATGTCCCTCAATCACGTGCGCCCTTGGCGCGACATTTATCGCCGTAAATCGCGCCAGATCATGGTTGGCGACGTGCCCGTCGGTGGCGACGCGCCCATCGCGGTTCAGACCATGACCAACACGCTGACCACCGATGTCGCCGCGACTGTGGCGCAGGTGCAGGCTGCGGCCGAGGCGGGTGCTGATATTGTGCGGGTATCCGTCCCAGACGAAGCTTCTGCTAAAGCCCTGAAAGAGATTGTGCGCGAAAGCCCTGTGCCTATCGTGGCCGACATCCATTTCCACTATCGCCGCGGGATCGAAGCTGCCGAGGCAGGGGCCGCCTGCCTGCGGATCAACCCGGGAAATATCGGCGACGAAAGACGGGTGAAAGAGGTCATTCAAGCCGCGCGTGACCACAACTGCTCGATCCGTATTGGCGTGAACGCGGGCAGTCTGGAAAAACACCTGCTCGAGAAATACGGCGAGCCATGCCCCGAAGCGATGGTCGAAAGCGGGCTGGAACATATCCGGATCCTTGAGGACAATGATTTTCACAACTTCAAGATCAGTGTGAAAGCCAGCGACGTATTCCTGTCGGCTGCCGCTTATCAGGGCATCGCCGAGGCAACGGATGCACCGATTCATCTGGGTATTACGGAAGCCGGCGGCCTGGTCTCGGGTACCATCAAATCCGCCATCGGCTTGGGTAACCTGCTGTGGATGGGGATCGGCGACACGATCCGCGTCAGCCTGTCGGCTGATCCGGTCGAAGAGGTCAAAGTTGGGTTCGAAATCCTGAAATCTCTGGGGCTGCGCCATCGTGGCGTGAACATCATCTCGTGCCCGTCCTGCGCACGGCAGGGGTTCGACGTGATCAAGACGGTCGAAGCTCTGGAGCTTCGTCTGGAACACATCAAGACGCCAATGAGCCTTTCGATCATCGGTTGCGTGGTGAACGGACCGGGCGAGGCGCTAATGACAGATGTGGGCTTTACAGGCGGCGGGGCTGGATCCGGCATGGTTTATCTGGCCGGTAAGGCAAGTCACAAGATGTCGAACGATCAGATGATCGAGCATATTGTCGAAGAGGTCGAGAAAAAAGCGGCCGAGCTGGATGCATCTGCTGAGGCGGCGGAGTAAGGTTCTGAGACAATCTTCTAAGTCCATCGCAATCCGCCATTTTCTGGCCTGATTTGCCGTTAGTAGTGGCGGTATTGATGTGGACCTTAGGAGCAGAAAACTTGAATCTCAAAGCAATTGGCGCTGCTTTATTGGTCGCCGCATTGGCGGGATGCAGCAGCCCTTCGAATGAGTATGACAAACGGCCGGGCTTTCTAAGTGTACCGGTCCCACCGTCGACTCAGGGTACACAACTTGGTTACATGTCGGTGCATGTGAGCGGGTATAATGAAAGCGGTACGACAACGCGTGCCGATGTGCGGATCAGCCCGGGCGGGACAGGCAAACCACGGGGCCGCTTAACGCCGATTATGAACGTTGATCCGCAACTGGCCTCTCGGGTTGCCGTATCGTTCCATGACGGTCAGGATTCGAAGGCGGCTTTTGCGTTTGCAAAACAGGTTGCACGGGCAACCTATTGCCCGTCGGGCCCGGTTACGGAAAACACTGGAATCCGGAAGTATTCCAAGCCTGAAGACTTGCAAGCCATCCTGGCAGAAAGTCAGCGGCAGGGCCGCGATGTCATACCCGCAGGTATGAAGGGGGAGGCCATCCCTGCGACTCACTTCAGAAGAGACGGCACTCCAACATGGGTTGTTTCAATGAAATGCAACGCTCCGTATCCTTACGAATAAGGAATGAAAGCGAAAAGGGGCGGTCTGACCGCCCCTTGCTAATCAACCCTGCTCAGCTCGTACACCGTCTGCGATCTGCTGCATCTGATCGGCGGGCAGAAAGCCGCGCAGCATCTCGGTGCCCAGAACAAACGAGGGCGTGCCGGAAATCCGCATCTTCTGCGCCAGCGCACGGGTTTGGGCGATCTCTTCCGTCACCGCATCACTGTCCATTGCTGTGATGATGGCATCGCTGTCCAGTCCCAAGCCGTCGGAAATACGGCGCAGAGTTACTTCGGTCGGTTCGCCGCTGAACTCCAGAAGCGCATCATGCACCTGCTTATAGGCGTCATCACCGGCAACCTGTTTGGTCGCAATGGCAAAGCGCGCAGACGCAACCGAAGCTTCACCGAGGATCGGCAACTCCTTGATCACCAGTCGGATATTGCCGTCTGATGCCAACAGATTGGCGACTTCGGGAACCGCGCGCCGACAATAACCGCAGCGATAATCCATGAACTCTACCAGAGTGATATCGCCATCGGGGTTGCCGCCGACCCAGCTGTAGCCGTCATTGAACAGCTCATCGGCGTTGGCCGAGACGAGTTCCTTGTCGACATGTGCTTCAGCAGCGGCATTGCGCTCTTCCAGAATGTTGATCGCCTCGATGATCACTTCGGGGTTTTCCAGAAGGTATTCCCGCACCTGAGCACCAAACTCGGCCTTTTCAGCATCGGTCATTGCATTCAGATCCAGCGCCTGAACCGGGCCGGATATCAAGGAAAGCCCTAGCAGGGCAGGTGCAACTTGTCTGAGGATCATTTCCGTTTCCTTTTCTTTTTCGCCCGCTCCGAGGCAATCAGGACGTCCTGCGCCCTTTGCCACCCCGGAGACCCTTCGGGCAACTGCCCGACGGCACGTCTTGCATGAATGCCCGCATCCGCCAGACGGCCCTGCAAAGCATAACGTTCTGCGGTGACGGCCGAGGCCATCCCGTTGTTACCCACTTGCGCATAGGCCGAGCCCAGATCGCGCATCAGTCTTGCGTTTCGGTAATCCCTTGCGCGCGCTTTTTCAAGCACTTGAAGGGCTTTGTTCGTCTGCCCTCCAACCAGCAGCGCGCGACCATAACCCGCCAGGATGAGGGGGTCGTTCGGAGCCATCTCGACAGCTTTGCCATACGCGTCAATTGCCTCTTTCAACCGACGATTTTCCAGTAGAATCTGGCCCTTTAAATCATAATAGAACGGATCGTCAGGGCGTATCGACAGAGCTTCGTCAATGGCGGCGCGGGCGCGTGCAAGGTCGCGATTCTGATGATGGGCAGAAGCCTCGCGCATAAGACGGATGTCTCGGTCCTTTTCTTCGGCGGCGCGGCGCAATGTCCAGCCAGGCGTGCGCAAAAACGCGGACAGCTTTCCCTTGACGCGCGCAAACCAATAGTCGGCGTTCGGGTTCTGTTTAGCCTGATCGCCGAATTCATCCAGAAACGCCTCGGCGGCGCGCAGGCGTTCCCGGCTGGTTGGATGCGAGCGCATATAGGGGTCTTGATCGGCTGCGCTCAGCAGCTCCTGACCGGCAAATTTTCTGTGCAGATTGACCATGCCCTGCGGGGAAATATCGGCCCAGCGAAGATAACTGGCGGCGCTGCGATCGGCCGATGCCTCTTCAGCCCGTGTATGACCCAGAAAGCTGCGCAAGGCAGAGGCGGTCGTGCCAGCGGCGATGCCAGCGGCAGCTTCTCCGCTGCCTGCCGCAGCTGCAATGAGCGCCAAAGCGGTGCCAAGCTGGGCTTTGCGTTGGGCTACGCGCAAGTTTTCTGCCCGCCGGGCCAGATGGCCGTTGGCGATATGGGCCGCTTCGTGAGCGATGACAGCTTGCAGCATTTCGGGGGATTCGACGGTTAGAATCAGCCCGTAGTTCACATAGATCGTGTTGTAGTCGATCACGAAGGCGTTGAACGTGCTGTCATTGACCACCAGAACCCTTACTCGGTTGGTGTTCAGGCCCGCTGCCCGCAACACGGGAAACGCCAGTTCCCGCAGGCCGTGTTCAATGTCCGGGTCTCGGATCAGGCTTTGCGCGCCGGCCTGCATCGCACTGACTAGCCACGCCAAAGCAACCAGCAACAGGGCCGGGATTGACGCCAGCCTTGATACGCGTTCAAAAGCCATGCCAGCAACATGGGAGATGGGCATGAGAAACTCAACCCGGTCCGACGTCGATCCCTTCATCGTGATGGACGTGATGGAGGCCGCGCGCCAAGCCGAAGAAGCCGGTCGCCACATCATCCATATGGAAGTTGGTCAGCCCGGAACCGGTGCACCAAAGGGCGCTGTTCAGGCTCTGGCGAAAGAGATGGAGCGAGGCCCGTTGGGCTATACCGTCGCTCTGGGCCTGCCGGCCCTGCGGCAACGGATCGCACGGCTTTATGGCGAGTGGTATGACGTCGATCTGAACCCCGAGAGGGTGGTGATCACGCCGGGCTCGTCCGGAGGGTTTCTGCTGACCTTCACGGCGTTGTTTGATAGTGGCGACCGCGTCGGCATCGGCGCGCCCGGTTACCCCTCGTACCGGCAAATTCTCAGGGCGTTGGGGTTGGAACCTGTAGACCTGTCCACTGCGCCCGAGAACCGCTTGCAACCCGTTCCGGCCGATTTCGAAGGGCTCGATCTGCAGGGTCTGATGGTTGCCTCGCCCGCAAACCCAACTGGAACGATGCTGAATCGCAAGGCGATGGGGGCCTTGATCGAAGCCGCACACGGGCAGGGCGCCTCGTTCATCAGTGACGAGATTTACCATGGCCTCGAATATGAGGCCAAAGCCGTGACGGCGCTGGAGCTGACCGATGAATGCTACGTGATCAACTCATTCTCGAAATACTTCTCGATGACCGGGTGGCGCGTAGGCTGGATGGTAGTGCCCGAAGATCAGGTGCGTGTGGTCGAACGCATCGCCCAAAACATGTTTATCTGTGCGCCTCACGCCAGTCAGGTGGCGGCGCTGGCTGCAATGGATTGCGAAAAAGAGTTGCAGGCCAATATGGATGTCTACCGCAAGAACCGCAAACTGATGCTGGACGGATTGCCGAAAGCCGGGTTCACCAATATCGCGCCGCCGGACGGCGCATTCTACGTCTATGCTGACGTGTCCGACCTGACCAATGATAGTCGCGCGTTTGCTGCCGAGATTCTGGACAAGGCCGGCGTCGCTGTCACGCCGGGGCTTGATTTTGACCCCCAGCGTGGCCATACGACCCTTCGCTTTTCTTATGCCCGTGCGACCGTGGATATCGAAGTGGGGCTGGAGCGGCTGCGTCGGTTTATGGCCGAGCGCGGCGCGATTGCAGAACAGGTGTAAGGCGTTCACAAACATCGCCGGGTGCTATAGTCTTACGCGCAAACGATCTCGGGAAAACTTGAGGCCATGAGCAGGATTTTCTTTGCACTCGCGCTGGTCTGGGCGCTGTCTGGTGCTGCAATTGCGCAGGACTTCAATGCACTTGCGCGCATTCTTCCGGATAGCCGTATCACGGAACAGGGGCGCTCGGGCGTGCGGGTTGATCTTGGCCTCAGCCAAGGGGTGCCATACCGGATCTTTACGCTGCGTGACCCGTACAGAATGGTTTTGGATTTTCAGGAAGTTGACTGGTCCGGTCTGAAAAGGGAAACGTTTTTGCAGACAAACCGCATCAGCGGGGTTCAGTTTGGCGCATACGTGCCAGGATGGTCCCGGCTGGTATTGGAACTGGGCGCTCCGTTGGCTGTTGATACTGCCGACATGCGCATCAACGCATCAACTGGATCTGCCCATTTGTCGCTGACATTGAAGGGCACCGATTTCGACACCTTCGCGGCCAGCGCCGGCGCGCCACGCCAAGCTGGTTGGGATTTGCCGGAGCCGTCTGTGACATTGGCAGCCCCACAAACAGAGGGTTTTCGACCGCTTCGTGTAATGCTGGATCCCGGGCATGGCGGCATCGATCCGGGGGCCGAAGTAACCGGCACCGATGAGAAAACGTTGATGCTGGTTTTTGCGCGTGAACTGCGTGAAAGGTTTTTGCGTGCAGGTGGTTATGATGTGGTCCTGACACGAAATGACGACCAGTTTGTGTCTCTGGAACGCCGCATCGCTCTGGCGCATCGGGCCGGAGCAGACGTGTTCATCTCGTTGCACGCGGATTCTTTGTCCGAAGGGCGGGCACACGGCGCGGCAGTTTATACCTTGTCGGATGAGGCCTCGGATGTGGCCAGTTTGAAATTGTCCGAGCGCCATGATCGCGGTGATCTGATCGCAGGCATTGACCTGAGCGGCTCTGATGATCAGGTGGCAGATGTACTGCTGGATATGGCGCGTCAGGAAACCAAACCGAGAACCGATGCGTTAGCAGAGGCTGTTGCAAATGGGATGGCGCAGAAGGGCGGGCCAATGAATAGCCGCCCGTTGCGTACTGCGTCTTTTTCGGTTCTCAAGGCCGCAGATATCCCTTCGATCCTGGTTGAACTTGGATTTTTGTCCAGCCCCAGAGATCTGCAAAACATTCAGAACCCCGAATGGCGCGCCTTGATGGCGCAAGGGATTTATGACGGGCTAGAGCGGTGGCGACAGGATGATCTTGTCAATCGGTCCCTGATTGGCCAGTGACCCTGCGGCGCAAAATGGCTAATATGAGCCGTGGTGTTTTGACCCGGCGGGGGTGCGCCCCTATATAGGCGGCACCGCGAAGAAAAGGCAGTAACGTGATCCGGTTCATTCTTTCGATTTTCGGGGCTATTTTCAGCCTCGTAACCTTGGGTATTTTCATGGCGGCCCTGACTGTGGGTGCCGTGTTCTGGATGTACGGGCGCGATCTGCCCAGCCACGAGTCGCTGGCGCAGTACAAGCCGCCAACAATCAGCCGGATCTATTCGGGCGAGGGTCAGCTGATTGACGAATTCGCGCAGGAACGCCGTCTGTTCACCCCGGCCGAGGAAATCCCTGATCTTGTCAAGGAAGCGTTTATCTCGGCTGAAGACAAAAACTTCTACACCCATCAGGGTTACGATCCGCGCGGCATCATAGCCGCCGGTGTCGAAGCGGTGAAATCCAAAGGCGAGAACGTCCGGGGCGCGTCCACGATCACGCAACAGGTGATGAAGAACTTCTTGCTGTCAGGTGACCGTCAGGCCGAGCGCAAGATCAAGGAAATCATCCTCGCCACACGGCTAGAGGACACATTGGACAAGGAACAGATTCTCGAACTCTACATGAACGAGATTTTCCTGGGTCAGAACTCCTATGGCGTGACAGCCGCTGCGCAGACATATTTCAACAAGACTTTGCAGGAACTGGCCCCGCATGAGGCCGCGACGTTGGCCGCGATGCCCAAAGCACCGTCGAACTATCACCCTGTTTACGAAAAGGACCGTTTGCTGGCGCGCCGTAACTATGTTCTGCGTGAAATGAACCAGAACGGTTATATCGATCAGGCAACTTTTGAGACCGAGGTCGAAATGCCTTTGCGCTCGGTCCAGAACGGCGATTTCGAGAGCTTCCGCACCGCCCTTCCTCCACGCGATTATTTCACTGACGAAATCCGCCGGCAACTGAGCGAAGATTTTGGCGAGGGTGAGTTCTTTACCGGCGGTTTTACCGTCCGCGCTTCGGTCGACGAAGAAATGCAGGTTGAGGCCGCGCTGGCTCTGCGCGAGGCACTGCAGAAATACGACCGTTCGCGCGGCAAATGGCGCGGTACCGGCGAGGTGATTCCCGAAGAAAAGCTTGCCGATGAAACACAGTGGCGCGAAACACTGTCCATTATGGATATCCCGCGCGACGTGGTGTTACCGACCCGATGGTATCCGGCGGTTGTGCTGAACGTGGCTGATAATCAGCTGACAGTTGGAATCGAAGATGGCCCTGCAGACGGGATAATCCCACGGGCGGACATAAAATGGATGCAGGGTGATTTTGCTGCCAACTTCAAACGCGGTGACGTCATTCTGGTCGTCGCCGGTGAAGAGGGCCAATGGTCCGCGCGTCAGATTCCCGAAGTGCAGGGCGGTTTCGTGGCAATGGACGTGAACTCGGGCCGTGTTCTGGCGATGCAGGGTGGGTTCTCGTACCAGGACACTGTGTTCAACCGTGCCACACAGGCGCAACGCCAGCCGGGTTCGAGCTTTAAGCCCTTTGTCTACGCCGCAGCGCTGGACAGCGGGTATAGCCCGGCAACAATTGTTGTGGACGCCCCGATCGAGGTAAACACGCCTCAGGGTTTGTGGCGGCCCAAGAACTCATCGAATAAATTCTACGGCCCGACACCCCTGCGCACCGGGATCGAACAGTCGCGAAACCTGATGACTATTCGTCTGGCGCAAGAGGTCACGATGCCTGTTGTTGCCGGGTACGCTGAACGGTTTGGTGTATATGACCGGATGGGCGCGTTCCTTGCCAACTCGCTGGGATCCGAAGAGACGACACTATACAAAATGGTGGCCGCCTATGCGATGTTCGCCAATGGCGGTGAGCGGGTCGAGCCAACTCTGGTCGACCGTATTCAGGATCGGTTTGGAAAGACCATTTATCGCCATGACGACCGTCAGTGCCTGAATTGTAACTCCAACTGGCTGGAACCGGATGAGGCCCCGACCATTGAAACAAACCGCAGTCAGGTTATGGACGCGATCACCGCGTATCAGCTGACCTCGATGATGAAGGGGGTAGTCGACCGAGGAACCGCATCGAGTGTGGTCAATCTGCCGGTTCCAACAGCGGGTAAAACAGGTACGACCAACGAATCCAAGGATGCGTGGTTCATCGGTTTCACCTCCAATATCGTGGCTGGGTGCTACATCGGATATGATCGTCCACGCCCGATGGGTCGGGGCGCTTATGGCGGTACGATGTGCGGGCCTGTGTTCCAGAGCTTTATGGAAAAAGCAGTCGAGAAATATGGTGGCGGTCCGTTTGATGTGCCCCCGGGTGGGCATTTTATCAAGATCGATCGCTTCAGTGGTGCACGCCTGCCGCAGGACGCTGCTGGTGACTATGTAGTGGCTGAGTATTTCCGCGACGGTGTAGACGGATTCATCGACCGCGTCTTCGACGGTGGATTTGCGATGGGGTCGGACTTGCCGTTGTTCGAAGAGGTCAGCAATTCTGGCCGTCAGGTAACCACGTCTACGGGCGATACGATCACGGTTGGCCCCAACGCAAGCCAGGGCGACTTGCAAGGTGGCGGGCTTTACTGATCGGCGATGCGTAGCAGCAGATGGAGAAGGTCGGCCTCACTGTCATCTGTGATGGGGTCGATTGACCGCCAATAGATCGACAACGCACATTTGGCCGCAGCCCACTGCGCCAGTCGATGCAGCGGGACCTCCATCGCGTTGGAATACAGTGCTAGGCAATGCGCAATCTGTTCTGGCCGACGAACCAGTTCCGGCATACCTTTTGGATGGCGAATTGCGTTAGCCAGTTCGAAAGCCGGGTCGCCGTAATATCCCTTTGCGTCAATGATTTTCGGACCGGTGCCTGTCAGAATAACGTTGTCAGGATGCAGGTCACCGTGCAGAGCGGTTTTGCGTTTCTGACTGTCCAGAAGCTTCTGAGCCAAGTCTGCGCCTTGTCGCATGTCCCGCGCCAATGATGTTGAGCAGTTATCTGCAAAGGTCGCGGTGAAAAGTGGCGCGAAGACTTGTTTCAGGGGTTTCAATTCACGTGAGTTGGAAATGGGCTTTCTGTGAAGTCGGTGCGCACACTGTGCCATAAGGTTCACTGCCTGGTCGGGCGCACCGTTTCGCGCCACATCTCCCAATGTAGGACCTTCCAGCCATTCCATGAGTACGGCGTTGTCTGTCTCGGCTATGATCCTGACTGCACCGCGGTCTTGCCACGCGTCCAATAGATGAGTGCCGGCGGCTTCGTTGCCACGATCCGCCCGGCGATAAAGTTTGAGTGCCGCGTAGTTTCCTTCAGCAGTAGTCACTTTCCACACGAGCGCGTGCCCGGTGTCGGCAACCTGCGAGAGGCGGGTCAAGCCCCACTTGTCCAGAATCTCGCAAGGTACGTTTTGCATTCGCGTCTCAGTCGTCTTGTGGTGGCCCGCACCTCTTGCTATCACGCAGGCCTGATTGAGCAAGTTGGGACCTGACCATGCGCGCCGAAACCCAAAACACCGTGGCGGAAATTGAAAAGTCGCTGGAGCTTCTGGCGCAGCGTATGGACTATGAAACCGCCCCCCACCGGTTGGAGGAATTCAACGCGCGTGTCGAAGACCCGAACCTGTGGGACAGCCCCGAGAATGCACAGAAACTGATGCGTGACCGCCAGTTGCTGGTGGATGCCATCGAAACCTATGAAGCCATCAAGACTGATCTGAACGACAATATCGAACTGATTGAACTGGGCGAGATGGAAGAGGACGAAGAGGTCGTCCAGGATGCCGAGGACGCCCTCAGGAAGTTGCAGGCGAAGGCCGCGAAGAAAGAGCTTGAGGCGCTTCTGGACGGTGAAGCCGACGGAAACGACACGTTCCTCGAGATCAACTCGGGTGCCGGTGGCACCGAGAGCTGCGACTGGGCTTCGATGTTGGCGCGGATGTATGTGCGTTGGGCCGAGAAAAAAGGGTATGCCGTCGAGCTGCAATCCGAGACTGCCGGTGAAGAAGCGGGGATCAAATCCGCAGCCTACAAGATTTCTGGCCATAACGCCTATGGCTGGCTGAAATCAGAAAGCGGCGTGCACCGCCTGGTGAGAATATCGCCTTTTGACTCGGCCGCGAAACGTCACACGTCCTTCAGCTCGGTCTGGGTATATCCTGTTGTGGACGACAATATCGAGATTGAGGTCAATCCATCGGATATTCGTGTAGATACGTATCGGTCCTCCGGTGCCGGTGGTCAGCACGTGAACACCACGGATTCGGCGGTTCGGATCACGCACATCCCGACCGGGATCGTGGTGACATCGTCCGAGAAATCCCAGCACCAGAACCGCGATATTGCCATGAAAGCCCTGAAATCGCGCCTGTACCAGCAAGAGCTGGATCGCCGGAACGCCGAGATCAACGCTGCGCACGAAGCCAAAGGCGACGCGGGATGGGGCAACCAGATTCGCTCCTATGTATTGCAGCCCTACCAGATGGTGAAGGACCTGCGGACCAATCACGAAACCTCGGACACCAAGGGTGTTCTGGACGGCGATCTGGACGGGTTCATGGCTGCGACCTTGGCGTTGAACGTGGCTGGAAAAAGCCGGTCCGAAGCGCAAGGCGACGGATAATCCTCGATTGCCTGAGTGAGCGTCTGTCTCCTCTGACAGATACTCCTCCGGGGTATTTGGGGCTAGATGGCGCTGATCCAGGGTACACAAGGCAAATTCGGAAAAGATACATTCAAACAGTGGGTTTAAATGGTGCGAGGCCTTGGCTAGGCTGAACCGCGAAAGCATGAGCTTGCGCGAATGAGAGCCTGATGGACCTGACCCAAATTTCCGCCGAGAATCTGCT
The DNA here is from genome assembly GCF_057221115.1 of Ruegeria sp. HKCCD6426. Taxonomy (NCBI): domain Bacteria; kingdom Pseudomonadati; phylum Pseudomonadota; class Alphaproteobacteria; order Rhodobacterales; family Roseobacteraceae; genus Ruegeria; species Ruegeria sp. HKCCD6426. The sequence goes on from NZ_JBWVBF010000001.1 coordinate 833,834, forward strand.
GGCCGATTTGTCTTCCGGGCATGTCTCGGCGGTTGATGTGATGCGTGCCACCCTAGGGCGGATTGGTGCAGTAAACGGGCGGGTTAACGCCATTGTCGCCTTGCGCGATCAAGACGAACTTATGGCCGAAGCGCAAAGAGCAGATGCAGCGCCCAAACGAGGGGCGCTGCATGGGCTGCCCATCGCGGTCAAGGATTTGGTTAATGTGGCCGGGATCGCTTCGACGCAAGGATCGCCGTTGTTTCGCGATCACGTCCCGCAGAAAGACGATCTGCTGGCCGCGCGATTGCGGGCAGCGGGGGCTATTCTGATCGGCAAAACCAATACGCCCGAATTTGGACTGGGCTCGCACACATTCAACCTGGTCTACGGCGAAACACGCAACCCCTATGATCCGAAGCGGTCTTGTGGCGGGTCATCCGGAGGGGCGGCGGTTGCGCTAGCGACAGGGATGCTGGCACTGGCCGATGGTTCGGACATGATGGGCAGTTTGCGTAATCCCGCGGCGTGGAACAACGTCTATGGATTCCGGCCCAGTTGGGGAAAGATTCCGTCGGAGCCCGTAGGGGACGGGTTCCTGCACCAGCTATCAACGCTGGGACCAATGGCGCGTAGTCCGGCTGATATCGGAATTCTGCTGGACGTGATGTCCGGACCGGACCCGCGTCAACCATTGCCCGTTCCGTACCAACCGGTAGCGCCGGTAAAGGCCACCGACCTGAGAGGGTTGCGTATTGGTTGGCTTGCGGATTGGGGCGGGGCCATTCCGTTCGAGGCCGGCATCCTCGATCTCTGCCGACAGTCGCTGGATGTTCTGGAAGAACTTGGCGCGCGTGTTGAGGCCGTGCCACCTCCGTTCGAGGCCGAACGGATTTGGGACAGCTGGATTACTTTGCGGTCGTGGAGTGTCGCGACCGGGCTGCAACCTCTGGCCGACCGAATGGCGGCACTGAAGGACACTGCGCAATGGGAGCTGTCGAGGGGTTTGGCGCTGAGCGCGATGGATGTTCATCACGCCAGTGTCACAAGATCAGAGTGGTTTCGGCGTGCGGCTGAGCTGTTTCGAAGCTATGACGCTCTGATCCTGCCGAGTGCGCAGGTCTGGCCCTTTGCAATAGAGACACCGTTTCCGACTGAAATCGCGGGTACTGCGATGGATACCTATCACCGTTGGATGCAGGTTGTGACGCCGGTCAGCTTGTTGGGATTGCCCAGTTTGTCGATGCCGGTGGGTTTCGGAAGTAACGGCTTACCGATGGGAATGCAGGTCTTTGGCCCGCGCGGCGCAGATGCGCAAGTATTGTCAATTGGCGCTACCTATCACGAGGCAACAGGCTGGCCGCAAAAAAGACCGGCCGCATGAAACAGACGTAGGGGAGGAGAGACTGCAAATGGATAAACCTTTTGGCGTGCCGACGCTGAAACCCGTCGATACGGGCATGTTGAAAGAAGCGCTGCGTCGCGCTTGGAGCGATTTTCGCCGCGCGCCGGTGTTTGGCCTGTTGTTCGCCGGATTCTACGTTCTCGCCGGATGGCTGATGGCTTGGATTACCGTGCAAACCGGTACCTCGTTCTGGTTGGTTCTGGCTGCAATCGGGTTCCCTTTGATCGGACCTTTTGCCGCCGTCGGGCTATACGAGGTGTCGCACCGTCTGGAACAGGGCGAACCACTGGATTTCGGAGCGATTTTCGGTGTGGTCGTTCAGCAAGGCCGCAGGCAATTACCCTCGATCTGTGCAATCATCGTAGTGATGTTTTTGTTCTGGTTCTTTCTGGGACACATGATCTTTGCCCTTTTCATGGGCCTGTCGACGATGACGAACGTTTCATCTTCGCTCGAGGTTTATTTGACCCCAAATGGACTGACCATGCTGGCGGTGGGCACTGTTGTAGGGGCGGTGTTTGCCCTTGTTCTCTACATGATTTCTGTTCTTTCGATCCCTATGTTGCTGGATCGGGAACTGGATTTCGTATCAGCGATGATCTCCAGTTATGCCTATGTCAGTGCTAATATGCGCGTGATGCTAATGTGGGGCGTGTTTATCGCAGTGGCGACGTTTCTGGCCATGATCCCCTGGTTTCTGGGTTTGCTGATCGTACTGCCTTTGTTAGGGCACGCCAGTTGGCACCTTTATCGTCAGATAACCGACAACGAAGGGCCGGACTCTGCCTGAACGTCGAATGAAACCGTCAGCTTGGCGCGCGCGGTACCGCGCGCGCAAGACGCAAAATGGCTTGGGTGTCGTTATTCAGGTGCCGCAGGATTATCTGCTTGGGTTTTGGGGGCGTGGACGCGCTTTCGAACAGGTTGACGATGTAGCCGGCCCATTCATCTTTTCCGTTCTTCGGGGACACATTAATCATTCGGCTGTTCTGTGCGTCGCGGCGAGATATCAAGGCATAAACCTGCGTTCCGTTGCTTGACATGATGCCCTGGATCTCGCGCTCTTTCGCGGGCGATGCGGGTAAATGAGCACTTGGCTCAAAGCTGCGAAGCAGGGTTGTGTGTCCCACTTGGCGCACGAACAGTAACCGGTGTTCCGCAGCATCCGGAATCTGTGGGTCAGACTCTGTTGCATGATAAAACCCTGGCGAAAGAGGCATTTCGTTATGGGTCGTCAAATATTTGTCTAGCGTGTCGGCGGCAGGGTGGTTGTCCGCCTGTTCAATCTCATTCAGAGGCTTCAGCAGAATTCGGGCGTCGACCTCAAAAAAGCAACAGATGCGATCCAGCACGTCCGGCCGCGGAAAGCTTTCACCTGCAAGGTAGCGATTGAATTGCGTGCGGTTGATGCCAAGCTGGCGGCATAGTGCCGAGACGGTTGGATAAGTTGAAGCCAGCTGCCTGAGATTTGCACCAAACATATTTCGCAATTCTGCCGGGCTGCGGGTGGTGTCGGTCATGTCTGTCCCAGGTTGTTTGAAGTTTTAGGAAAACACGACCGCGATGGTCCAAAAACCAAGCGACAGCCTAAATCGTAATGATGACCCCAACGAAGGGTCCGAGTATAGCGTTGCGTCAATTAGGCTAGCGCGCATAACGGCAAACGCAATAGGCTTTATCCTGTTTTGCATGATCTTTTTCACGCGTTGCTATCCAAGACACAGGACCGCACAGGATTGCAATTTGTATCGGAGCAGTCCGCCGCGTTTGGAACGGAATTGCCCCGCTTGGGCACAGTGACAAGCGGGGCGCTCTTTGACTTCAGTCGCCCCGGAGGAGGGCAGCCACACCGGTCCGGGCGATTTCCACCAGACCCAGCGGGCGCATCAGATCGGCAAAGGCGTCGATCTTGTCCGGTGCGCCAGTGATTTCAAAGATGAAGGAATTCAGTGTGCTGTCGACCACGTTGGCACGGAAGATATCGGCCAGCCGCAACGCTTCGACGCGTTTTTCGCCTTCGCCGACGACCTTGATGATAGCCAGTTCGCGTTCGACCGCAGATCCTTCGACCGTCAGGTCGTGCACGTCACGCACCGATACGATACGACCCACCTGCGCTTTGATCTGCTCGATCACTTGCGGTGTTCCGGTTGTGACAATGGTGATGCGGCTGAGGTGACCGGTGTGATCGACCTCAGCCACGGTCAGGCTTTCGATATTGTAACCGCGGCCCGAAAACAGCCCGATTACACGGGCCAGGACACCCGGTTCGTTTTCGACCAATACGGCAATCGTGTGACGCTCCTGCACGTCCGAGAATGTCGGACGTAGGTTATAGGCCGAATGGCGGGTGGAGCCTTTTTTGATATGTAGGGCAGACATTTATGTCCCTTTCGTCATCCTGAGGTGTCAGGCGCTCGGGGCGCCCGACGAAATTCGATACTTGTCAGACCAGAACTGCGCCGCCGGCCTGGATAACACCTTGTGTCTCCGCCTCGCCCAGCAGCATCTCGTTATGGGCCTTGCCTGACGGGATCATCGGGAAACAGTTCTCGTGCTTTTCGACCAGACAGTCAAAGATCACCGGACCGTCGTAATTGATCATCTCCATGATCGCGTCGTCCAGATCGGCGGGGTCGCTGACCATGATGCCCTTGGCGCCAAACGCTTCGGCAAGCTTGACGAAATCGGGCAGGGCCTCGGACCACGATTGAGAATACCGCTCGCCATGCAGCAGCTCTTGCCACTGGCGCACCATGCCCAGACGTTCGTTGTTCAGGATGAATTGCTTAACCGGCAAGCGATACTGAACGGCCGTGCCCATTTCCTGCATGTTCATCAGCCAGGACGCTTCACCCGCCACATTGATCACCAGCGCATCCGGGTGCGCCATCTGCACACCGATCGAGGCCGGAGTGCCATAGCCCATCGTACCCAGCCCTCCGGATGTCATCCAGCGGTTGGGGTCTTCGAACCCAAGATACTGCGCAGCCCACATCTGATGCTGACCGACTTCGGTCGTAACATAGCGGTCGTGTTTCTTGGTCAGTTCCTCAAGACGTTGCAGCGCGTATTGCGGTTTGATCGTCTTGTCACTGTTGGTGTAGGCGAGGCAGTTCACTTTGCGCCATTCGCCGATCTGGTTCTGCCATTGTTTCACCGCAGCCGTATCGGTCTTGCGACCTCGCGCTTTCCAGACTTTAAGGATGTCTTCAAGCACATGGGCCACATCGCCGACAATCGGGATGTCGACGCGGATGACCTTGTTGATCGAGGACGGGTCGATATCGACATGCGCCTTTTTTGAGTTTGGCGAGAATGCATCGATCCGACCGGTGATGCGGTCGTCGAACCGCGCACCGATATTGATCATCAGATCGCAGTCATGCATCGCCAGATTGGCTTCGTAAAGACCGTGCATTCCCAGCATTCCCAGCCAGTTCTCTCCTGACGCTGGGTAGGCACCCAATCCCATCAGGGTCGAAGTGATCGGAAAGCCTGTCGAGTCCACCAATTCCCGCAGCAGTTGGCTGGCCGCCGGACCTGAATTGATGACACCACCGCCTGTATAGAAAACAGGTTTCTTCGCGGTCTCGATGGCTGCAACCAATTCGGTTATCTCTTCCAAATCACCTTTCAAAACTGGTTGGTAGTGCGAGGTCGAGGGTTTAGGTGAACTGTATTCGCCCGTAGCGAACTGAACGTCCTTGGGAATGTCGACCAGTACCGGTCCAGGGCGACCCGAAGTGGCGACGTGAAACGCCTCGTGCAGTGTGGCCGACAACGAATCCGTGTCTTTTACCAACCAGTTATGCTTGGTGCACGGGCGGGTGATGCCAACGGTGTCGGCCTCCTGGAACGCATCCGAGCCGATCATGAAGGTGGGGACCTGTCCGGTCAAAACCACAATCGGGATCGAATCCAGTAACGCATCTGTCAGGCCGGTCACCGCATTGGTCGCGCCGGGACCAGAGGTCACAAGCGCAACACCGGGTTTGCCGGTGGACCGGGCATAGCCCTCGGCTGCGTGAACGGCACCCTGTTCGTGACGCACCAGAATGTGGCGAATGTCGTTTTGCAGAAAGATCTCATCATAGATCGGTAGGACGGCGCCACCGGGGTATCCGAATACCGTGTCCACACCCTGATCCTTGAGGGCCTGAACTACCATCTTTGCGCCGGTCATCTCACGTGTCATCTGCTTTGCTCCGTTCGCGACATGTGTCTTGCGTTTAGCATAAAAAAAGCCCCCGAGGTTTTCGGAGGCGCATGGGTTCGATTATGGTTCACCGTTACCGGCCCATGCGCGTGGTTCCTACGATTACGACTAGCGTTCTCATCGCCAGAGGCTCCTTTTTGCTTGGCAGGGACCTTATGAGCGAGGGAAAGGGGCGTCAACAGGCAATTGACTAAATTTCATGACCTGAATGGTGAATTCTGCGACATTTTATTGCGCAAAATGACGCATGCCGGGAACTTCCGGGAAAATGTGGCTGAAAACGATGGCTTGGAGCCGAAATCTAACTTGTCAGATTGCGTCAAGCCAATGTCCGAAATGGACCAGAGAGGTATCTTCGAGTGAGGCAGGCTGAACCTGTTGGTGCAGAACAGGGAGGCAGACCATGTTGCAGGATCTGGTGGATCTGGGAAAGTATCCGATCGATCGTCCGGACTCGTGGGGATATGAGCAGTTGATCCGGGATCTCCGGCGGGAACTGGACGAGGATGGCTGCGCGATTCTGCCTGGGTTCGCGCATGAAGAGGGGTTAAAACACCTGCTGCGAGAGGCCGATGCCGTCGCGCCCAAAGCGCATCGCTCTTTTAACCGGACAAACGCGTATTTCACGAAGGACGATCCGCGCTTTGGAATTGGTCACCCGATCCGGCGCTTCTACGACCGCTCGAACGCGTTTGTGCCAGCAGATCATTTTAAAAAGACGGGACCTCTGCGCCGGATCTACGAGTATCCGGGGTTCCTGCCATTTATCCGTACGGCTTTGGACGAGCCCGAAGACCGTTTCTTTCGCTACGATGATCCGCTGGCCGACGTGATCATAAATGTTGTGGAGGAGGGGCAGGGCTTTCCCTGGCATTTCGACACCAACAACTACACGGTGACGCTGGCTATTCAGAACGGAGAGGAGGGCGGGGAATTCGAGTACGCGCCTAACCTGCGCAGTGCAGAGGATGAGAATTTCGGAGCGGTCACCGCAGTCCTGGACGGAGGTATGGCGAATGTGCGGCGTCTGGAATTGCAACCGGGCGACCTGCAGATTTTCAAGGGTCGGTATTCCTTGCACCGGGTGGCGCCGGTTACTGGTGAACGCAATCGATATGTCGGTATCTTTTCCTTTGTCGAGACCGAAGGCATGTGTGGAGGTGTCGAGCGTACCAAGCAGCTGTATGGCCGAGTGTTGCCACATCACTATGAACGAGAGGGGCGGCGGAAAGATAGGCTGCTGGATTGATTTGGGTGAACATGTAGACTGAAGTCTGTTCAGACCGGAGGACGCCGTTCATGTCACGTATCTTGCAACTGACGCCATTTGTCCTGTGTTCTTCGTTGCAGAAGCAGATTGATTTCTACTGCAACCGCTTAGGGTTCTCTTGCGGGTTTCGACAAGAAAACTACGCTTATCTGTCATGCGGAGCGGTTGCTATTCGGTTATTGGAGTGCCCTCCGCGCGAAGACGGGCGGCCATTGGGAGACAATCAGTCATTCTATGTGGACGTTGACGGTATTGATGCGCTGTACGCCGAACTGAAACCAGGTTTGACCGATTTGCCCGAGGGGCGGGTGCGACCACCCTTTGACCAACCTTATCAGCAGCGCGAGTTTCATGTGATCGACGAGGACGGGACATTGGTCTTTTTCGGCGAAGACATCAGGCCGCGCGGTGAAGGGTAGGGCTCCCGCCCGTCGTCGATGCGCCTTACGGCGCAGCTTCTCCGGTTGGGCCCGGCAGCGCTGCGCGCTGCGTTTAAAAACTGTGACCGGTGCCTTGCAGTACGCCGTGTTCCATCGCGTAACGGGTTAGGCCGGCCGTCGAAGAGATTCCCAGTTTTCGTTTGATGTTCTTGCGATGGGTTTCAACGGTACGAACCGAGATATCCAGGGTTCTGGCGACCTCTTTGTTGGATTTGCCCTGCGCCAGTTCCAGCAGGATTGTCTGTTCACGCCCGGTCAGAGCCTCGCGCGTGTCGCCTTGCTTGGGTTCCAGCGAGCCGCTGGCGCCGGTGCACAGATATTGCTCGCCCCGCATCACGGCGTCGATGGCCTGTTTGATCTCATCCGTGGGCACGTCTTTAAGCACATATCCCTTGGCACCATGGCTGAGCGCGGTTGATATGTATTCCGGGCTGTCATGCATGGAAAGGATCAGAATTCGGGTCGCAGGCAGGCGTTCCAAAATGATCTCGGTGGCACTCAGTCCGCCCAGACCGGGCATGTTCAGATCCATCAGTATCACGTCGGGATGCAGACGCGTCGCCTGATCGACAGCATCCTGTCCACTGGAGAGAGTGCCCACCACCTCAATCTCGTCGTAGATTTCCAACAGGGATTGAATACCTTCGGCAACCATCGGGTGGTCATCGACGATGAGGACACGGATCGTATCGGGCATCAGGAACCGGCCTTTCGCTTGGGTGTTGCGCCTTCTTGCGGCGAGAGCATGCGGCTGAGCGGCAGGCTGACCTCGATCACGGTTCCGCTGCGCGTGCCGCGAGATGACAGAATGCGCAGCGACCCGTCAAGTTGTTCGATGCGTTCCTGCATATTGCGCAATCCGATCCCGGCGCTGATTTGGCCCGGTTCGCTGCGCAGTCCGCGGCCATTGTCGGTAATCCGCATGGTGGCACCTTTTTTGTGACCTCGCAGGTCGATTGTAACGTGAGTTGCGCCGGAATGGCGTTCAATATTGGTCAAAGCTTCTTGGGCAATTCGATACAAGGCAATCTTGCTGTCCTGATCCAACCGGTTGCGAAACACGACGGTCGAGAACTCGGTTTCGATCCCGGTGCGCTCGCGGAAATCGTCCGTCAGTGCCTTGAGGGCCGGGCCGAGGCCCAGATCATCCAGAACGCCCGGGCGCAGGTCGCGGCTGATACGGCGGACCTCGGTGATTGCTGTGCCCAGATTGTCGATCCCTTTTTCCAGTGGAGCTTGCGCACCTGTTTCATCGCCACCTGAAAGGCGGCGGCGCGCATTATCCAGCGCGTAGCGCACACCGACGAGGATTTGACTGATGCCGTCATGCAATTCACGCGCTACACGGCCTCGCTCTTCTTCCTGCGTATCGAATACCCGTTGGGTCAATTCCTTTAGCTTAGCGTCCGCCAGCCTGCGTTCGCGGATGTTCAGCATCATGCCCGAGGCGAACACAACCAGCACCGCAGCCAAAACGATTCCGCCGATATAGAGGAATGTGCGCTGCACCCGTGCCTCAACTTCGGCCCGTGCGTTGGCCACCGTTGCGACGATGTCGTCGATGAACACTCCGGTTCCGACGGCCCACCGCCAGTCCTGCAGACCGACCACATAGGCGATCATCTGTGCCTCTTCCCCGGTCGAAGGTTTTTGCCACATGAAACTGTGCCAGCCTGCGCCCTGACGTGCCAGACGAACGAACTCGTTAACAACCGGTGTGCCATCGCTGTCGGTGAGATCGACCCAGTTGCGGTTGATGAATTCAGTCTGACGGGGGCTGACGAGATTGGTGCCGTCATAGTCGTAGACAAAGAAGAAGCCGTCTTTACCATAGATCATCGCCGACAGAATCTGAGTGACCAAGTTCTTTGCTTCGTCATCATTTGGTGCTGCACGGCCGTAGATATAGGCAAAACCGTTGCGCGCCTGAGTTACGTAGTTGCGCAGCTCGTCCTTTTTCGCTTCGATCAGGCGGCGTTCGAGGGCCTGAATCTCACGCTCAGTCGTCGCGCGGGCTTCGTAAGCAACCACCACGGCAATTGCCGCTACCGCCGCAAGCAGCGGGATTGCTGCCACCAACGACAATTTTTGCGCGTAGGTCAGTGAGACAAGGTTGCGAATTCCGCCCATGATCGAATCGATACGCAAGACAGGAAGGAATTGCAAAAAGAATGGGGGGGGACAAAGCCCACTGACGCGATTTTTTCGAGAAACAAAGGAAAAATCCGGTCAGAAATTCTGTCCAAGCCAGAGAAATGCCGCCCCCCTACGTAGTACTAGGTATTCACATTCCCTTGAGTGTCATTACGCTGGCGCTCATTCGAAACGACTAACCCGGACAATTCCGGGCACTGAAAATGGAGGGGAGGAACACTCACATGGATCGTCGTTCATTTCTGAAAACTTCTGCGATTGGTGGTTCGGCTGCCGCTGCAACCGCATTGGCGGCACCGGCTTATGCACAAGGCAAGCGCACGCTGACCATGGTTACGTCGTGGGGCCGGGGCCTTGCGGGCGTGTTTGACAGCGCGCAGCGTTGTGCGGACAGCATCACCGCGATGTCTGACGGCAACCTGACCGTTGATATCAAGGCCGCAGGCGAGCTGGTTGGCGCGTTTGAAGTGTTCGACGCTGTGTCGTCGGGCCAGGCAGATATGTACCACGCGGCTGACTACTATTTTGTCGGTCAGCACCCTGGCTATGCCTTCTTCACCGCTGTTCCGTTCGGCATGACCGCTCAGGAAATGGTCAACTGGTACTACCAGGATGGCGGCATAGAGCTGCATGACGAACTGGGCCAGATCTTTGGTCTGAAGTCGTTCCTGGCCGGTAACACCGGCGCGCAGGCAGGCGGCTGGTACTCAAAAGAGATCAACAGCCCCGAAGATTTCAACGGTCTGAAGTTCCGTATGCCGGGTCTGGGCGGTAAAGCTCTGGGTAAACTGGGTGCTTCGGTTCAGAACATTCCGGGCTCAGAAGTGTATCAGGCGCTGTCGTCTGGTGCGATTGACGGAACCGAGTGGATCGGTCCGTGGGCGGACGAAAAAGCCGGCTTCCAGGAAATCACCAAGGTTTACTACACCGCTGGTTTCCACGAGCCGAATGCGGGTCTGTCGCTGGCAACCAACCGCGACGTATTCGAAAGCCTGACACCTGCCCAGCAGAAGATCATCGAGATCGCAGCAGGCGAGTGCCACCAGTGGAACCTGTCGCAATTCCTGGCCAACAACGGTGCCGCACTGCAGCGCCTGCAGTCGGGTGGTGTCAAAGTCATGGAATTCCCGGACAGCGTATGGGATGCCTTCGGTGCGGCCAGCCAGGAAGTGCTGAACGAGAACATGGGCGACGAGCTGTTCAAGAAAATCCACGATAGCGCAGTGGCATCGTCGACGTCGTCGGCGGGATGGCTGGACCTGTCTTCGGGCGTCTACACCACGCAGCGTAACCGCGTACGCGGTTAACAGCCAAGAAAATCCATCATTTGGTTTCCCCGCACATGCGGGGGAACCTTTCCTGTTGCAAATGCGCGGTTCGGACAAATCCGCTATAATCAGCATTGTAACTGACGAACCGGGGACAACATGCAGGACGATAACGGTATCTCCTTCTTCGGCGCCCTGTGGAACGGACTTGTTTGGTTCGTTCAGAACATCGCCGAAGCCTTTTACAATTTCGGATACGCCATCACGCATCCGCAGCTCTGGCTGGACTGGTCGGACAAAGAATCCATCATGCGCTTTGTCTATTATGGCGGATCGGTCGAATTCTTCTTTGTCATCTTCACGCTGTTTCTGGTTCTGACCGCCATTGGTCTTTACTACCGGACCTTCATGTGGGGCATGGTGCGAGTCCTTGAAGGGTTCGCCAATACGACCGGGCGTTTCTTCGCCTGGGCCGGGTTGCTGATGGTGGTCCAGCAGATCGTGATCGTGTTCATGCAGCGCGTGTTTGCCCGGCCTGATATGTCGTTCGGGTTCGGCATCCCTCTGCAGATGGACATCAGCTGGTATGCCGAGGAACTGAAGCTTTATAACGCCATGGTCGTGTGCCTGTGCTGTACCTACACATTTGTACAGGGCGGCCATGTACGGGTTGACCTGATCTATGCCGGGATCAGCCACCGGGCCAAGCGCGTGGTCGACATGCTGGGCGCGTTGCTGTTCATGATGCCGATGGCGGTGCTGACCTGGATGTACGGCTGGTACTTCATGTGGCGGCACCTGATCGTGCCGAAACCCTCGGCCAGTGATACTTTGGACCGTCTGGTGATGAAGTCCCGCGCATTGCGCTGGAACGTCGAAACCATCGGGTTCAGCCCCAACGGATTCAACGGCTACTTCCTGTTCAAGATTCTGCTCGTCGCCTTTGCCGCGATGGTGTTCCTGCATGCGATAGCGTTCCTGTACCGCTCGTATCTGGAATATGTGGAAGGATCTGAAAGCGTTGGAAAGTACCTCGACAAGGACAGCCTTGGCGAGGGTGAAGAAGCCTACGAAGGCGCACATTAAGGACGGAGACCAAGACAATGCTATTCGGACTTGATGGCGTCGAGATAGGCCTCATTATCGTATTTTTCTGCCTTTTCGGAGGCATCCTTTCCGGCTTTCCGGTGGCCTTTGCTATCGGTGGAGCAGGAATCATCTCCTTCGGGATAATCGCGGCGTTGGACAGTGCCGGGCTTCTGGTGCATCAGGCGATCGACACCGGGTCGCAGCTGTATCGTGATCTGGTGAATACCGGCGTGAAACCCGACACCATATCCGTGTTCCGATACCCGGATCTACCGAGGATCGCCGAGCCGGTATTCGTTTCTGGCTGGGAAACCGCGCTGGACCGCAACGTATCCTTCATCGTGAACCGCATGAACGAGCGTGTTCTGGCCGGGCAATCCATCGAAACCCTCCTGGCGGTTCTGATGTTCGTTCTGATGGGCATCACGCTGGAGCGTTCGAAGATTGCGAACGACCTGCTGACCACAATGGCGCGCGTCTTTGGCCCGTTGCCGGGTGGTTTGGCGGTGTCCATCGTGGTTGTGGGCGCGTTTCTTGCGGCCTCCACCGGGATCGTTGGAGCGACCGTGGTGACAATGGGCCTGTTGGCTTTGCCGACCATGTTGAGGAACAACTACTCGCCTGAACTCGCTACAGGTGTGATCGCGGCCTCGGGGACATTGGGACAGATCATCCCGCCCTCCATCGTTATCGTTCTACTGGGTACACTGGCAGGTGACCTCTATTCGACTGCTCAGGAAACCCGCGCGGTTGATGCCGGTTGCACCGACGCGTTGACATACCTGGGTGAGCCCGCTGTTGTTTCGGTCGGCACGCTGTTCCAGGCGGCGCTGCTGCCGGGAATTATGCTGGCGTTGCTCTATGCCCTTTATGCTTTCGGCTATGCTTTGCTGAACCCGGACAAAGCGCCGGCGGTCGAGTTGTCCGGTGGCAGTGGCGAACCCATCACCCGCGGCGAGGGCCTGACATGGCTGCTTGGCGTTCCGGTCGCGCTGATCGTCGGCGTGGTCCTGATGGGCAGTGCTGGTGTAATCGGTAGCCAAAACATAACGGTTTCGGCGTTTTCCGATGTTTCGCAGAGTGCTTCGTTGCGTACGAACGTGTCAGCCGAGTGTAAGGCCTCGATGATCGATCTGCACGGACAGTCCGCCTGGGATCAGGCCGTTGTCGAGCAAGAGGCCATTGATGCTGCAGGTGGCGCGTCACAGGCACAGCGGCTGAGCGAAGAGGAACTGACCGCTGCCCGCGACGCAAAGATTGCTGCAGCCGCTCCTATCGGGACTGGTGTGGCCGTAATTGTCGTCCTGTTGGGGCTGACGCTGGCATTGGGACGGGGGATCGCGCCCTCGCGTCCGACGCAGCCGTTAGTCCTTGGCACAATCGGTCTGTTGCTGATGCTGCTGGTGGATGTGTTGCTGATTGGGCCAACGACTTCGTCCGGGCTGACCTTCGTGTTGCTTGCGGCGCCGTTTGCTCTGGCCATCTACGGCTGCAGAGAGGCGGCCGCCCGCTGTGCAACCAATGATCTTATCCGGGTGGTGTTCCCACCGCTGGTCCTGATCATCGCGGTGCTGGGTTCGATCCTTGGCGGCGTGACCAACCCGACACCGGCGGCGGCGCTGGGAGCGGGCGGGGCCATCATGCTGGCGGCCTATCGCAAGCTGCAGGATCAGGGTCGGTCCGGCAAAGTGATCATCTGGTCGACCTTCGCGGTTATCATCGCCCTGCTGATGGGTGTGAACTTTGACCTGCGCGTTAATCAGGGGAACGTAAGCTTCGAGACCTGGATTGCATTTGGTATCGCCTATTCGGCCTATCTCTATGCGCTGTTTGGCCTGTTGTTCGGCTGCTGGGTCCTGTTCTCCAGTGGCGTTCTGACTCCGGTTGTGCGCGAAACGGCCAAGGTGACCTCGATGGTGTTCACCATCCTGATCGGGTCGCAGCTGTTGAACCTCGTGGTGATTTCCTTTGGGGGCGAGCACTATATCCAGCAGTTCCTCAAGAGCTTTGATAACGAGTTCACGGTCTTCCTGATCGTGATGCTGGTGCTGTTCATTCTTGGCTTTGTGCTGGATTTCCTTGAGATCATCTACATCGTGATCCCCATCGTGGGCCCGGTGATCTATGGCGGTTCGTTCGATCCGAAATGGGTCACGATCATGGTGGCAGTGAACCTGCAGACCTCGTTCCTGACGCCACCTTTCGGCTTTGCGCTATTCTATCTGCGCGGGGTTGCACCAAAGGAAGTGACAACTGGGCATATCTATCGTGGGATCGTTCCATTTGTGTTCATTCAGGTAGTGGGTATTGCGATCCTGTGGTTCTTCCCGACGATCGTGACCATTGTTCCGGACCTGATTCCGAACTGATCTGGCGCCTTGTGGGCTAAAGCCTCTGACGTAAATAAGGAATGGCCCGCAGCTTTGCTGCGGGCCATTCCTTTTTGGTCATTTGTTCCACACAGGTAGAACCTTGGGCTTCTCAACCCTCAAGCGATGGTCTCTGCTGCACAATTGCGGGCCAATTCCAGCGCGGGCCGGAAGCCCAATCCAACACTTCCACCAGTTACGTTAGCCTGTTTCCCCGAATGATCGGGAATGTCGGAGAGTGTTCAGTGCTGCATTATCTATCGTTTGGGAGAATACCGACGCAGATTGAAACGGAGTTGCCGCCGAGAAAACCTCAACTGAATTGGATAAGATCCCAGCGATTTCCAAAGGGGTCCCGCCACACAGCGACGATGCCATAAGGTTCGTGCCGTGGGTCTTCCTCAAAGATCACGCCCGCAGTCAGCATAGCAGCGTGGTCTCGTTGGAAGTCATCGGTCTCAAGGAAGAACCCGACACGTCCTCCGGTTTGATTTCCAATGGCGGCTTTCTGATCCGCACCGTCAGCGGTCGCCAACAAAAGCGACGTTCCCTCTGAACCCGGAGGTGTCACACGCACCCAGCGTTTTCCATCTCCAAGGTCGATATCCTGCGTCAGAGAAAAACTGAGAACCTTCGTATAAAACGAAATCGCAGCGTCGTAGTCTGGCACCACGATGGTGATGGCGTGCAAACTCTGCCGAATGTTGTTTGTCATTTGGTAGGGCGTCTGTCGGGCAGTTGAATGCCAGCTACCTGTTCCGCGATGGGTTGGGTGGACAGCGGATGATGCGTAATATCGGCTAGTTTGTCAGGGTTGCTGACCGGGCGCCACTCGTTGCGCATAAATACTTCAAGGCCCGCGAATTTCGCCTTGTATCCCATCTTGGGGCTGCCCGGTACCCAATACCCAAGGTAAACGTAGGGCAGGCCAGCTTCTCGCGCGATTTCGATGTGGTCCAAAATCATGTATGTGCCCAGCGAGTTTTGCTGCAACGCGGGATCGTAAAACGAGTAGACCATGCTAAGACCGTCATCCAGTACATCGGTCAGGCTGACGGCAATCAGGTTACCGGTGTCCGGGTCGGCATATTCAACCACGCGACTGCGGATCGGCGTTTCTTCGATCATGGCGGCAAATTCGAACACGTCCATGTCGGCCATACCGCCATCGGCGTGGCGGGCGTCCAGATAGCTGCGGAACAATTCGAACTGGTCGTCCGTGGCCCAAGGCGACGTCGCGCGCCGCTGCAGGTAGGAATTGCGCTTTACCGCGCGCTTCTGGCTTTTGCTCGGTGAGAACTTTGAGACGTCCAGCCGCGCGGACAGACAGGCAGAGCACTCGCTGCAAGACGGGCGATAGAGTACGTTCTGCGAGCGTCGAAATCCTTGTTGCGACAGGGAATTGTTCAGCTGATCGGCGCCATCGCCCTGAAGAGCTGTGAATAGTTTACGCTCCATCCTGCCCTCAAGGTAAGGGCAGGGCTGGGGTGCCGTCACATAGAACTGTGGCGCTATTGGCAGCGTGTGTCGCATGTAGTTCCCGTGTTTCCTGGAACCGAATGATAGCAATGGTTCCGGGACCCGCCAAGTGATTCACGCAATCGGGATCTCAGGCGCGCTGGTTGATCATTACGGTTCCCAGGAATGCGTCCGTCAGACCCTGACAGCGGGCGCTGGTCAACATCATGATGACCGAGATGATTTGGATGACCGGAAATGCCATGCTGACAAAGTATCCGGCTGTGTGGGCGACAGCCTTACCGGTATCCATTCGGGCGCCGAAGGCGTCACGCAGTTCGATGCCCATGAACCGCATTCCTAAGGTGGCGGATCCGTTTGCGATGGTGACGACGCGATAGACGAAACTGACGACAGCGTAGATCAGGGCCAGAATGAAAAAGCCCATACCGAAAGTCAGCAGGATCGCCACAGTACAGAGCAGCGAAATAAAGGCGATGTCGAATAGCCAGGCGAAAAATCTTTTGGTCGCAACGGATTGATAGAATTCCGGCTGAGTGTCGGGGTCGGGCAGATGGGTCATAAAGGAAGTCCGGGTGATGATCTTGGACACCCTGTCCCGATTGTCGGGACAGGGCAAGTTCGTATCAGGCGCGCTCGCCGTTTTCGGCGTCGTCGTCGTTGTTCTCGCGGGCGCGGTCTTCCATGAACTGGTCGAACTCGGCCTTGTCCTTGGCCTCACGCAGGCGGCGCAGGAAGGACTCGAAATCCTGTTGTTCGCGCTCCAGACGAGCCAACGTATCGGCCTTGTAGGCGTCAAATGCACTGTTGCCGGACGGCTTCATTGCGCTCATGTGGCTGTGCCAGGATTTGCGGCGGCTGCAGGATTTGCTGAACATGCGTTTGCTCCAGATCATGTAGGCCAGAAATGCAAGACCAATGGGCCAGAAGAAGATAAAGCCAAGGACCATGGCGGCGATCCAGGCACCTTTGCCTTTACTGTCAAGCCAGGCTTCGGCACGGTAAAGCCACCCCGGACTTGAAGGGACGGCGGTGTCGGACAATGCGGTCATTTTGGATCTCCGGGTTGATGTAAATTGCGTTCACATTGTCTAGATGGGGCAGCTCTCGCGATCTTGCAAGGGGTAATGTGAAAAAGATTTACATTTTGTCCTCGATAGCGATCGGCTTTGGAAGAGCATGCAGAAAGCAGAATTGGTCACATCTAAACACTACGAAGACGCAGTACCTGCTTCGCCCGGATTCATTTGACATCGTCGTTCCGGCAGGGGTTCTTTCAGCGCGGCCAGAGTTTGCTAACTTAAAAGGTTAATTTCGTGCCCGTCGATGATTATCGCAAGATCCCAGAATTTTCTGATTTCCTCTTCAGCGGCCTGCGCTGCCGGTTGTTCATCGGGAACGCGTTCAATACGGAAACCGAACTGTTCAAATCCGCAAAAATCCACTCGGCTTAAAATTATCGGAAACACATCTCTTTCTATTGCGGCAGCGGCCAGAAACCTGGCGACTTTGCAAACAGGGTCCGGCGGTTCAAATATCCTGACACCGATGTATGTGTGGCCAACCGGTTCGTGGTCCCAAAGTGCGATTGACGGCGTCAGGTTCATTTGGGGAAACACAACTTTCCCACATGGCCGGGCTTTCTGATTGTCGTAAATCAGATCGTCCAGATGGGCAGGTCGTTCTGGTGACGTTCTACTGAGAATTTTGAACCAATTGTTTTCCGTCATTTGCTGTGCCTGGTCTCGGCTATTAATTCAGCCGCCTTCGATACTCCCGCTTCTGGTAACTCTATTTTACTCAATGCAGATCGAAAGATTTCCACGCCGCCGTAACCCAAGCAATCTGATAGGGTCCGCTCCAATTTCATGAATTCTCTTTCGGTGATCGTAGCGCAAAGATCACGGTCAGACAAAGCTCTGGCGCGTCGCTCTTGGTCGTCCAAATAGGGTGCCGATTGTGGGATCAAGATCGCAGGAAATTTGTGGTAGAGGATTTCGTGGACCGAATTGTAACCCGCCGCCGATATGACCAAATCTGCAGCGGCGCACAGCGACGTAGCCTCTAAAGTTTGAACCACTCGGGTGTTTTTCCAACCAAACGCAGCAGGTTGGACCTTGCTTCCGGGCCAAGTGACAATCAGATGCAGGCAGTCGGATCGAGCTTCTAGAATCCCGGATATTGCTTGCAATTGCGCGGATCTTTCCGAAGCTACTCCGCCACCTAACATGCTGACGACTAATTGCCTAAAGTTCTGCCCCAATCGTTCGGCCAGACGCGCCCTGAGACGCTCGCGCTCTTCTTCGGATTGAGCCAATTCGCGAAAAATGGGACCGACGTTATGTACGTGTTCGCCATAACTGTAGGCGTCATTGAGCTCTTCAAAGGCCTCCGTCGGTACAATGACCCGATCGAACACACTTTCTCGTTGAAGCATGCCTATTCTTGATCGGCCTTTGGGCCATAAGCCCCGCCGAATCCAAACTGCCGACAATCGGTGCTCAAGGATAACCCGGTAGACTGAATCGAAAACATAACCGCCGTCAAAAACCAACATGTCATTTTCTTGAAGCGCGGCACCCAGACGGCGATAGGTCAAGATGTCATTGGCGTTGGAATGGTCGTTTAGATCGGTTCGCGCGACCAGTGGAATGCAATCTATGCCTTCGCGCCTGACAAGCGGTACGCAACTGGGAAAGGCAGCGAACATTGATGGCATATCGTTCGGTAGGGCTTTGGCGATAATGGCGCATCGTTGTGCGTGCCCTAACCCCACCCCATTCGTAGGCAAGAAAATGGTTTTTTGTTCCGTCCGCACGGGTTGGTGCTTTTTTGCAGTGAGGTCCGCTGCGGTTTCCAGACGAGAAATGTCTACTGTATGCAACCACTGAGATTTTGATGCCTGTTCCGCGATGTGGGGAATGTTTCCAAGCACTTTCCCAGTGAGATACCCATCCAAAGCAAATAGTGTCTTGGGCCCAAGCAATGCGGGCGCGCCAGATGACATGAGGACTTCATCCTCGGTGCAATCAATAGCAACGCCACCGGCAGCCATCAGCTCGACCGCAAGCGCCGCCATGCGAATGCCGGCAATGCCGTGTCCGAACATCGCTAGAATATCTGTCGAATTGGCCAGTGTAAGAGGCGAGAGATCCGTATAAAGAATCGTGGGCAAATCGTGGAAAAGTGACGATTTTATTGCCTCGTTTTGTGCCCCGCTTACAACGAGCTTTAAATTGTAGCTACCTTGGGTGCTCATCCGAGACAGGCAAGACAACGTTTCGGGGCCGTCCAACTCCATTGAACCTAAGACAATCGTAACAGTTGCCGTCTCGCCAGCTGGCCGTGAAACCGGCCGAACTTCAGAGACCAAGGGACTGACGGCTGACGGTAGCATCGGTCGGGGCTGGAAATCTGTGAGGTCGATTACGTCGGCTTCGCGCCCAAGTGCATATGCCAGGCGTGCTTTGGCACCTATGTAACTCTGCTGAGACTTGAAGCGGCCCATGGCGATCACCGGAATATCCGCATCAAGCTGCATTTGCCTTAGGGAAGCAAGGAGGAGGTCGTCGATTTCCTCAGCGCCGAGGATAAAGATAGTTTCCGCTTTATGCTCTGCAGGATCGACAAGGAATTTGGCCGCCTCGTAAATTCTGCCACGCCCCGCATCATCGGGCAAATACTCGGCTCCTATGCAGGTATTGAAACCGCGCGCTGAAAGTTGCTCGGCCAAAATCAATTGCGCGTCGAACGATCGTAACGAACGCGAACCGGCCTCAATATAGATCATTTCGATACCCCGCTGTCAGCGGCCAGAACACTGGAAAGCATCAATCTGAAGTTTTGCGCGGAAAAGCGTTCCAGAGCCGATTGTGACCTGGAAACCTGCGCGTGGTATTGGCGCGGGTGAGCAACAAGGTTGGATATGATCCCGTCAACTTCCGCCGGGTGACAGGTTAGAACAGCATCACCGAAAGTCTTCCCGGTATTGGAATCGGTAAGAACCACCTTTCCGGCGGCAAGTGCTTCGGCAATCACGCGCCCAAAACTCTCCTGCCAAGTTGGCGCTGTAAAATAAACGTAAAAATCTATCATTCCAAAAAACTCGTCAACACTAATGGCATCAAATGGTAGCATGTTCCAATGTGTGCGAAGAACACCGGCATCCAACAATGCATCCGCACCGAGAATGATATTGCACTGAGAATGCTTCGGAAAACACCTATCAAGGTCGGCAAGAGTGGGAAATTTCTCAAACCCTGGTCGCGAATGTCTCCCGCGGCGGTCCTTTGGTTTCTCGCACGTGTCGCATACTACAGCGGGACAAATGTTGAACCAGTCAGTTTCGAGAACTTCCCAATGTCGCGCTTCGGGAGATTTGGACAACCAACTTTCTACGGTCTTTCGGTTATACGGCGAAATTGGTGCGAGCGATTTCCTTAGCGCAAGCGTTGATACATCAATCTGACCGAGACAGTTTGCAACGTCGAAACCTTCTTCCCCGCCCGGTCGCAGAAAATTCTCATGCGTAACAACCATCAATTCCCGAGCGAAAATTCTAGCGTCCAACGAGTCCTGAAACTTCAGGAAAGACGGATTATGGAGGATAACAATATCTGCACTTATCCTCGATGCGTCCCAAACCAGCGGAATTCGCAACTCGTCGAGCACCTGCCGCAGCACGGGCGCCACATGTTGGTTTTCACCGAATGTCTTGGAGGTTATTGCGTGCACAACAACTTGCCCAAACTCCACGGCAACACTCAATTCTGCCGCGACCGCTGCAGAGGTGCCGCCCGAGAACCTGGGCTCAATAACATAGGCAATCTTGGGTCGATCCGAGCAACTGATGGCGTGAAGCACGGACATTGGTTTTAGTGTTGCAACGAGTTGGAAATTGATGAGTTATCAACTGCCGTGTCATCTGGATTGGCTTGTGCTCCAGAGGCATAGCCAAAATCCAGATTTCCACCTGACGCAGCTTCATAAAAGTTGCGTAGCTCTAGCGACAATTCATCTTCACCCGAGAGTAATTCCGGATTTTTTTCGAGGTAAGAATAGAGCGATTGGGTGTCATTATTAGATAAAAACTGATCTATGTTCAGTAGATGTTCAAGCGTGACCTCGGCGCGCGCGCCTTGCGACGTTGTTAAAAACAGTAGGGCAGTAACAATGCCGATGAGTCTGCTATCAGTCATCTGTAAAAACCGGAACGCTATCTATTAACTTTACCACAGATTGTCTCAATCCTTCGCTGTTAAAATTATACAGAGGAGTCACGGGCTCGTTGTTGCCCTGAGTTTCTTTAAAACCTGACTTCTTAGTTGATTTGTTTGGTTGCCAGCGGAAACGCTACGACTACTTCTTTTCGCTTTTGGTTTGGCTGAGGATTTTCCAGAGCCTTCTCCAGCCAACCACAACTCTACTATCCCGCTTGGGGTCTTGGAATTTGAACCGGTGAAATCCCGCAACAAAGCGCCAGCGGCTTCTGCCAGGGCGGCTGCTTTTGCGGCGTCCTGCCTATGGTAGAACCGAACATTGGATTGCTTTATCCCAAAGCCAACGCGTGCTGTTCCACTTAGAGCGTGACCTGAAGTTGTTAGTCCAGCTACGACAGAGTCCACAGCATCCGCCGAGACGCTGGTAGGTGCAAACAGCCTGAATTCCGCGCCTTCACCGCGAGAGATTGTTTCCAGTGTTTCGATGCCCTCGCCAAGCGGTACTGCAGCAGCCTTTGGCTCTGACGGCCTTGACCGCGGCTTCAATTGACGCGGTTGTGTGATCGCCGAATAAAGCGCCAGATCTTCAGGTTGAACCAAGGGGTCGGATGAGACTGTCCTCAACTCACTTTCAACCGGTTCTGACGAAAAAGGCACGTGCGGTTGATCTGCCAGATCAAGAACGGCCACGGTATCTGCAGTGGGAAGGTCTGAACTTGCGGCGATGACATTCAATCCACGTGGTTTAGGCTGATACGCCATAGCTTGCTTCGGCAATGACCCGCGTTCGTCCCAAGATGCAATCGGGGCAGGAGGTGTTAGAGAGGCTGGTTGAAACGACACGTCAAGCGGGCGCGGTGGGGGAGCGCTCGCAGCGACTAAAATAACAGTAGGATCAGTGTTTGCCGCAGCTCCGTCAGACAGGGCGATTGCCGTACCAAAAAATTCTGGCGTAATTGGATACCATACGAAATTTCTGTTCGCCTCTTGTTGAGGCCGAAGGCTGGAGACTTCCGTTGACAGCGAAGGTTGTTCGAGTGCCGGAACACTTGATCGAACACTGGGAGCGGATAGTAACACTACTGGTTCAATGACTTCAGGATCCATTGTCAGACTCGACAGAGGGGGCGTTAGCGAAGCAAAACTGTTTAAATCTTCGGTCGCTACCGAATTGGCGCCAGGTGAGGGCGATCTTGGTGCCGCGCCGGAAGCTTCGGGTAACAAAATCGTTTCACTTTCCTCAACCTTCGGCACGACAGGTTGCAGAACATTCGGCTGTACGATTTCCTCGCCTTGCAATGCGGCGGTTTCAGCTGTCTCTGCGCCCGTGATCCCCAATCCGATACTTTCACGCAGGCCCCACGAACCCCATCCTGAAGAAACAAAATAGATCGAAGACGAAGCGATCACACCGATGACACATCCAATGGCAACCGAGCCCAACCGAACCCTGGGTGATCGTTGCTGCTCTGCCAGATTCTTAAAAAGCTTTTTGCGAAGGCCGTTAGCAGCCTCCGTGGTGGATAGTTTTGTACGTAATCTCGATCTTTTTGGATCGCCTTTGACGAGTTTTACTTTGTCGTTCTTGGTGAGTATACTGCGGCGCTGCGATCGCCCGGTGATCTTGTTTTCGCGTCTCTTTGTTGTCGGGGTGTGTTTTGGCTCAGGCCCGGTGTTCTCGGGGTTTTTCTGACCGGTCCCGGACAGTTTTTTGTCTTGGCCTTGGGCTTTCGAAGGATCAGCGGATTTTCCCGCCGCGTTGCCGCCGACACTGTCGTTCTGGGCGCCATCGGCGCCACTCGGCAAGAAGTCTTCCGAATCACCAGTGCGACGCGCAAGCACCGCCTCTCTCTGATGCCGAGCTTCTTCAAGTCGATCTAGCCAAGTCTTTGGCGCCGGGGGGCGCTTTCTTGTGGTTGATTGGTCTTGTTTGTTGGGCCCCGATTTGGGCTCTTGAGTTTCTTCGCGCTTTCGACCACGTGCGGCAAGATTTTTTTCGCGCTGTATCCGAGCGTTTTCAAGCATCTCCTGCCAGTCAGGCGATTGTAAGAAATCATAGACTTCCGACACTTCATCGGCGTCTTTTTTGGCAACTTCAGGTAGCGTTCTTGCGTCGCTAGCCTTTGTCATGAGTTCCCCCGAACTGGCCGCCGAAATATGCTTTACGCTGTTGTAATCCGGTTAAGCCGAATACACTTCCGAGCGCCGAAAATTCAAAGATTAATCACCCTTAGACTATAAAATTGACTGCTCGAAGACAAGTAAGCCGGCGCTGGCGGATGCGTTCAAACTGTTCTGAATAAGAACGGGATAGCGTTTCATTGCCCAGCAAAAAGACCGTCAGTCAGCTAAAAGCAGTGCGGTTGGCGTTGGAGGGATTTTCCTGAGGGCCGGGATGCGCTTCGCAATGGAATGGACCGTAATCTGATGCAGAACAGCGCCAATCAGTTTAAGTGTATCGCAGTAGGGCTAATCTGATCGGTCGCGGCCTCTGAAAGACCGCTTTTCTTGATCATCCATTTTCGCAACAGCATCAGCATTGCTGTTTTGTCTCTCAACTCACCGCATTTTGACGACAATCATTACTCTTGATGGTCGATTGTTCGTCATTTCGAGCCCTCCTGAATAAATACACTGCGGCGGACCAAGACAGTTCAGGAAGCTCATACGGCCATTCTCTATTCCCACTTTGCGCGCGAAATCAGGATGTCAGCTACGCAAGAGCAAGTGTCGCGCGTGCATATTACTGAATCCTCTGGCAGGGTAATCTCTCGTCCGATTTCACCAATGCGTCCGCCTACACCGCACACTGCACGGTTCACAAACCCTTCGCCGGTTATCCTCAATGACTCTTTGCCCGCCTCACAGGTCCAACCGCGCCAGCGGTTTTCGGATCTGAGAATAAAAGCATTGGCTCGAAGTTCTTCCCGCGTACCGTCTGCACTTTGACGGGCCATTATTCCACGCGGATGGCGCAGCTGCCCATTCGAGCCGGGTGGCGTGGACATCCGCTCTTGCATCTTGGTGATCTGGGTTTCGCTGTAGGGATAGAGAGCGTGCCCGAACCCTACACGCAACGGCTTCATCACAATTCCGATGTGCGGAAAATCAGCACCAAGGTTACGGGCCACATCATAGCTCTCATCGAACCGATCCGGCAGCATTGTGATATTGACCTGAACGTGAATGACTTCCGACAAAATCTCGACGACCCGGTGCACATGCGCAAATTCAGCTTCTTCCAGATGAAAAGTCAGGATTAGGGAATCCAACTTGTCGCGAATGGCTTGCCAGAAACGTTCCGTTCGGGACCCGTTGGAAATCAAACTTACTTTCATATCGTGTGTGCGGGCGGCACCCAATATCTCTTTGATTTTTGGGTGAAGAGTTGGTTCGCCCCCAGTGAACTGCAACCAAACACGTTTACCTAAACCGGCCTGATAGTGCTCTTGCAAGGCTTCAATCATGCCCACAACGTCGCTCAGGCTTTGCCACCCTTTCGTTCCGTCATGTAGTGCGGGAGGGCAATAGCTGCATGCGTAGTTGCAGCGATTGCCGAGCATCCAATCTACTAAGACAACGTTTTTGTGAATTTTATCAGCATGTTCGATCCATTCCAGAGGTCGCACTTGCGTCTCTGACACTGGGTCAATTGCTTTTTTAGAATTGTTCGTCGACCGCATCAGAAGCGTACCTGCTTAAGCTAGTTGGCGAATTTCTGAATTTCCGAATGCCCGTTGTTCGCCCGTCATTGGTCTCTGGTAGCTGCTGCTGCACCGTACACCTAATCGCCATTAGGGTTGATGAACCCGCAAGAACTACAGTTTTCAAGGCCAGAACCACTCTCTCAGGACAATTCGCAAACGTCAGTTTAGAGCATTACAGCTCAGGCACCTTAGGCCAAATAGCCGAACCGAGCAATATTCCCCTCGAGGCGCTGGAAAACGACTAAGAGCCAGTCTCTGCAAGGGCAGCGATTCTGTTTCGTGCACCACCAAATGATCGCGCCATTTGGCAAAGGCAGCTTCGGTATGCTGGAATAGCGCTTAATCACGCTGTTACGACGAGCCGCTTCTGCGTCTGACCCTGCCGGTTCCTAGATTCCCGGGAGCGTTGAAGGCAGAACTGAGCAAACAAGCAATTGCCCAAATCTTCGACGAAGTTGTAGCCGGTTTCCGCCTTGCTCTGGGCGGGGGGGCTTCACCCCTCAAAGAATGTTCAGGATCCGCCTCAGCCCTCTGTTTGGCGGACCCCGTGCAATTCCGCCCTTAGTTGGAAGGTGTCATATCGACGATTGTTGGTTCACGATCCCCGCTCGTGGAAAAGCTGACCATCTCACTTCCCATTGCCCCAAAGTCGATTTGTTTGAGATCCACCATGTGAACCGTCCGGTCGAACATTGTGTGGTAGTAGTAAGTAAGGTTTTGGGAGTCGCTGGCGGCTGTGATCTGAGTTGCGCTGTAAAGCAAATCGTCAGATTGAACATTGTCCTCTGCGCCTTCGGCGGCATCCGGTGGAATATTGAAATTGTCCAGAATTCGGAATGCTTCACGAACGGTATCATAGCCCCCCTCGGTCTCACGGGCTGTTTGCGAGAAAGCTACAGCGCGGACAAAACGCGATGGCGGTGTAAAGTCTCCTGGAAGACCAATCATGCCGCTGCCCGCGCCCAGAGGTGCAAATGTCACCCCACTGACTTCGACTTGTGGAACACCGATTGCGGACAGGTTGACGAAATTGTTGAGGTTCGTCATGTGCCAGTCGTATGTCGGCGAGTTTGTAATCACACCCAGCGGCGCGTCGAAAACGGTCAACTCACCATTGATGTATTCGACTACGATCCGGTCGCCGAAGCGGTCTGCCACCAGCATGTGCAACGGGAAGGGGAAGCCGAGTGTCTCATCGACGACACCGACGACTCGAACGCCCTCAAGCCCGGCACGGACTTCTTCCACCGTTTCGAACTTGGACAGAACATAGCCGGCCAATAGATCGCCCGGGATCGAATTGTCGGCCTGCTCGGGATCATAGGCCTGATACTCAGTGAACCCGGGCAGATAGAACAGGCCTGCTGTAAGGCCTGCTTCGTTGATCCCATCGGCAGGTGCGCCATGATCCAGCATGCTGATACCGACCACACCAAACCGACCGTTCCACGACGCTCCCTCTTGTCCGTCCGGCATCTCTCCGGCGCTGTACTCAAAGTCACGCGGAACGATGTTTATCTTGGTTTGCAAGTCGAACGGTCCCCACTCGGCAGTTCTTGCACGGATGATACTTCCGTCCGAGCCGGTCAGCATGATCCCAGTGCATGCCCAAGCCATCGAGACTGAAGCAATCAGCGCGACACCGGCCCTGGCAGCCATCTTGAGGGTTTGGTTTATTTTCATAATGTTTCTCCGCGTTTGATAGTTGAAATCCAATACTGAACTCTTGCACGACGGCTCAATCTCAACGGAATATGCCGGATGAGAACCTAACACATGTCGTAGCCCACGCTGAGATACCGTACGGTGCCACAGCCAGCTTTTCCAGCAGGCGATTTCTTCGTACCGCGCTTAGCCAAGCGTTGCCGTCTTGTGTCGCGAATTACCCAGTACCACGAGCAAATGTCCATTTTGCCCACATGTGCACAGCAAGGGGCAACCAGCGTGAACCTGAAACGAACGCTAGCTTTGTGTCGTGTTTTTCTCGGCAACTTCGAAAAGGTCAGTTTTAACTGCGTTTGAAAGCCACTAGAGTCTGGGTGCACGAAGTTACGGAGATGCATTTGAACCAATGCCAATAATACCCACCCACATTCTTACAAGGCTATTTGGCCGGTTCCGGGTTACCGAATGAGCAATTTTCCAATTACACGGGACCACCAAATGCAAGATACTGAAATCGTAAAATCTCCGACACTTGATGAATTCCTGTCATTGGAAAAACAGGTCTGGGCCGCTCTGGTTGATGGTAACGCCCAAGCGGATCGTGCGCTGCTCAGCCCGGATTTTCTAGGGGTTTATCCAACCGGTTTTGCCAATCGCGACGATCATGTAGGGCAGTTCGCTGACGCGCCGACCATGGCGAAATTCGAACTCAGCGAGGTTAAATTGCGGGTCCTGACAACCGACGTTGTTCTTTTGTCTTATCGGGCCGAATACCTTCGTCCCGGTGCGTCCGGCTGGGAGACGATGTTGATTTCCTCCTTGTGGGAACGGCGCCATGACGTCTGGGTCAACAGTTTCAGCCAGGACACGCCGCTGGAGGCGAAATGACCAATCCACTTGCGATCCTCCGTACTCCGCGCGCTTTTGATCCGTCACTCGGGGATGAAACGCGCGCCTCGGTGCCGGATGTCACTCCCGAGCAGGCCGAGTTAATCGCCGGGACGGCTGGGTCCAGCCCATATTTGAAAGGGCTGATCGACATAGAGCGGGAATGGCTGCCAGAGGCGATGCACCAACCCGATCAAGCCCTGGCAGATGTAATGGGAACCGTACGCGCCCTGCCACCGGACCAGATGAAGCCGGGATTGCGGAAGGCCAAGCGGCGGTTGGCTTTGTTGACGGCACTGGCGGATTTGGCAGGGGCATGGCCGCTTGAAAAGGTGACTGCGGCGTTAACGGATTTTGGTGCGCTGGCTGCGGATGTTGCCGCCAAAGCCGAGATCGCGGCGCTGATCCGGCGCGGCAAGCTGCCGGGGATGACGGAATGCGACGTAGATACCGCTGCCGGCATGATCATTCTCGCGATGGGTAAGATGGGCGCACACGAGCTGAATTACAGCTCGGACATAGACCTGATCGTGCTGTTTGACGAAACGCGGTTCGATCCGGATGATTTTTACGAGGCGCGGCAAGGCATGGTCCGGGCGACGCGCAATTTCTGCGCAACGCTCAGCGATAAAACGGCTGATGGCTATGTATTTCGAACTGACCTGCGTTTGCGTCCGGACCCGGCCGTGACCCCGGTCTGCATGGCGGCTGAGGCGGCCGAGCGGTACTATGAAAGCCTAGGCCGAACATGGGAGAGGGCGGCTTACATCAAGGCGCGACCCTGTGCAGGAGACATTTCGGCGGGGCAGCGGTTTCTGGAAACATTGCGCCCGTTCATCTGGCGGCGGCATCTGGATTTCGCCGCCATTCAGGACGCCCACGACATGCGTCTGCGTATCCGTGAAAACAAGGGAACTGGCGGCGCCTTGTCCATCCCCGGTCACGACATGAAGCTGGGGCAGGGCGGTATTCGCGAGATCGAGTTCTTTACCCAAACGCGGCAATTGATCGCCGGCGGGCGCGACACCGACCTACGCGTGCGCGGGACTGTGACGGGCCTTGCGGCGCTGGCGGGGAAAGGTTGGGTGCCTCAGGATGTGGCCGACAAGCTGACGGATCACTACCGGGCCCACCGGGAAGTTGAGCACCGCATTCAGATGGTCCACGACGCGCAGACGCATAAGATCCCTCAATCGAAGGACGGGTTCGAAAGGGTCGCCTGCCTGATGGGGCTCAGCAGCGCTGAGTTGACCAGCGATCTAACCCGCCGGCTGGCCGAAGTGCACGATCTGACCGAGGGTTTTTTCGCCCCGGGACCCTCTGCCGCGCCTGCATCTGTTCAAGAGGTTTCCTTCGATCAGAATGTAATGGCCCGCTGGCCTACATATCCGGCACTCCGCTCGCAGCGCGGGGCACGAATATTCGAGCGGCTGAAGCCGGAAATCCTGTCGCGCCTTGCCAAAACCGCGCAGCCAGACGAAGCATTGCAGGCGCTCGACGGATTTCTCGCTGGGCTCCCTGCCGGTGTGCAGTTGTTTTCCTTGTTCGAGGCCAACCGACAACTGATCGATCTGCTGATCGACATCGTCGGCACCTCACACGCTCTGGCGTCTCATCTGTCGCGCAATGCTTCGGTGTTTGATGCGGTGATTGGCGGCAGTTTCTTTGCCGACTGGCCGGGCAGAACAGCGTTGGAAGCTGAGTTGTCAGACTCTCTGGCTGGGGAGACCGACTATGAATCGCAGCTGGATCTGGCGCGCCGCTGGTGCAAGGAATGGCACTTTCGCATCGGTGTGCATCACCTGCGCGGACTTATTGATGGCGCACAAGCAGGACAGCAATATGCCGAATTGGCAGCGGCCGTGATCGCCGCCATTCTGCCCTGTGTTACCGAGCAGTTCACCAAAAAACACGGCCCCGCGCCGGGGCGTGGAGCCGCCGTTCTGGGTATGGGGTCTTTGGGGGCCGGGCGGATCAATACACAGTCTGATCTGGATATGATCGTAATCTATGATCCGCTGGATCAGGACATGTCGGATGGCCCGCGACCTCTCGCTACTCGCACCTATTATGCACGGTTTACACAGGCGCTAATCACGGCGCTGTCTGCTCCGATGTCGCAGGGGCGGCTCTATGAAGTTGACATGCGCTTGCGCCCGTCCGGCAATCAGGGTCCGGTTGCGACCAGCTGGGCCAGTTTCACCAACTATCAGCAGAATGAGGCCTGGGTGTGGGAGCATCTCGCGCTAACACGCGCGCACGTGGTCGCAGGTGATGTCGGGTTGGGCGAAGACATTGAAACATTCCGCTCTGAGTTTCTGTCGCGCCCTCGTGATCGGGTGAAGGCTCTGCGCGAAGTGGCTGAGATGCGCACCCGGTTGGCGGCGGCGAAAGCGCCCGCGGGTGTTTGGGATGCCAAAAATGGTCCCGGTCGGATGATGGATATCGAACTGATTGCCGAAACGGGGGCTCTGTTTTCAGGAACCACTCAGCGAGACGTGCATTCCGGTCTGGATGGTACCGTCGCAGTCGGCTTGTTGGATGTCGCGCAGGCGCAAACCCTGAAAGACTGTTACGACTTATGCTGGTCCGTACAATGCGCGGCACGGTTGCTGTCTGGGAAAGTGATCGAGGCTGACAAGATCGGGGAGGGTGGCGCGGCTTTTCTGTGCCGGGCGACCGGTTTCGAACAGGTCGAACATCTGCAAGCCGCGCTGCAGAAGAGTTACGCAACTGCCGCCGATCTTATCGGTGGTGTCGTCGAGGAGGGCAATGATGGCGCGAAGTGATGATCCCAATGACCCCAAAGGGCTGATCCGAGAAGCTTATCGCATCGAAGGCATCGCCTTGCCCGAATGCCGCAGCATCTTTCTGGACTGGGCTCTGGGATTGCCCGCCGAGCGCGATCAGAGGCAGGCTCTGACCGAGTTGCACGCGGCTTATTCCGCGCAGGATGCAGACCATCCGATGACGCAGGTTTTGCGCGATGGGCTTGAGACGGCCGAAGCGCCGAAGCGACGCGGCGGTTGGCGCAAGCGAGCCCGCTGACAGGGTCTTTCCCCGCGCCGCATTCGAGACTATGAGGGCGCCATGACCCAAACAGTTGACCGCCCACGTATCCGCCTGAAACCCAAAGCCAATGCGCGCGGTCTGCGCCATGGATTCCCTTGGGTATATGCCAACGACATCGTTACAGACCGCCGCACGCGCAAGATCGCGGCAGGCGCTCTGGCCGTGCTTGAGGATGACAAGCGCGCGCCCATTGCGCTGGTCGCGGTAAACCCGGACTCGAAGATCATGTGCCGTGTGCTGGACCGGGATATCGGTGCTGATCTCAACGCAGAATGGTTCGAAACTCGCTTGCGGCGGGCGTTGGAACTGCGCGAACGCCTGTTCGATGCGCCTTATTATCGACTGATCCACGCCGAGGCCGATGGCTTTCCGGGTGTGATCATCGACCGATTTGGCGACGCCTGCGTGATCCAGCCCAACGCCGCATGGGTGGAAGTATATCTAGAGTTGCTGACTGAAGCACTGGTCAAGGTCACGGGCGTGACGATCGTTCTCAAGAACGCTTCGGGCCGGACCCGCGGGTTGGAGGGGCTGGACGATGTGAACAAGACCCTTCGCGGTCAGGCGCCGGAAGAACCTCTGCCCGTGCCCATGAACGGCGCTACTTATATGGCTGATCTGACCGGCGGGCAAAAAACAGGCTTGTTCTACGACCAACGCCCCAACCACGCGTTTGCGGCGCAGTTGGTTCATCCGCAAGCTCAGGTTCTGGATGTGTTCAGCCATGTGGGCGGCTTTGGACTTGCCATGCTCGCGGGTGGGGCCGCTCAGGCGCTGTCGGTAGACGGGTCTGCTGCAGCGCTGGAGCTGGCGGCCGAGGGGGCAGCGGCTTCAGGATTTGCAGACCGGTTTCAGACCCGGCAGGGCGATGCGTTTGAAGTTCTGACAAAGTTGGGGGAAGAGGGCGCACAGTTCGACGTTGTTATCTGCGATCCGCCAGCGTTTGCTCCGTCCAAACAAGCGCTTGACGCGGGGCTACGCGCTTATGAACGCGTCGCCCGTCTGGCGGCAATGCTGGTTAAACCAGGTGGTTATTTGGGCCTGTGCTCATGCTCGCATGCTGCTGACCTAGGACGATTCCGCGACGCATCCTCGCGCGGGATTGGCCGGGCAGGGCGCCAGGCGCAACTGATCCATACGGGCTTTGCCGGGCCGGATCATCCGCAACTGCCGCAACTGGCGGAAAGCGGATATCTCAAAGCCGTGTTCTACCGGCTATGAAGGTCGTACTGGATACCTGCGTCATCTATCCGACAGTGATGCGGGAAATGCTTCTGGGCGCTGCCAAGCTGGGCCATTTCACCCCCATCTGGTCGGGCAGAATTCTTGAAGAATGGGCCCGTGCCGCTCGCAAACTCGGACCCGAGGGCGAGGCGCAAGCACGTGCCGAAATAGCATTGGCTCAGATTCAGTGGCCGGATGCGGAGCGTCCTGCATCTGCTGGGCTGGAGCAGCGGCTTTGGTTACCAGACATCTCCGATATTCATGTGCTGGCAACCGCTGTTGTGTCGTCTGCCGATTTGATCATCACGGTTAACGCCAAGGATTTCCCGCGCAACATCCTTGCTGAAGAAGGGCTCGATCGTCGTGATCCGGACAGCTTCTTGCATGAGCTTTGGTTAAACGACTCTGACGGTATCGCCGATGTGGCATCCCGTGTTCTGGACGAGGCCAATCGCCTGTCTGGCAGCCAATGGACCCTGCGCGCTTTGATGAAAAAGGCACGCCTGCCTCGAGTTGGAAAAGCGCTGCAATCTAACTCTGTTCAATAGACCACTCGGAGAACTGCGAACGGATCGATTATCGGGGAAGGCTGGACCTACGCCGCGCTGCCTAACCTTTTACGCTCCACCGGTGTTCTAAGGCTTCTAACGCGGCGATCCGTTCATCTGTCTTGGGGTGGCTCATCAACCAGGCTGGAACCACACCTGCGCGTTGCTTGGTGAGGTCTTCCAGTTTCTGAAACAGCGACTTCTGAGGCCCGATCCCAATCCCGGCCTTGGTTAACAATGCAGCGGCATATTCATCCGCCTCGTATTCATCGCTGCGTGACAGTCGTGACGCAAGGAGAGCCGTCAGGGCATTGGCTATCCACGCTCCGATAAACGGAATAAAGCGGTTCAGAACCATCATAAGCGCCGCTCGCATGGCATTCTGGCCGGAAAAATCGATCATGCGACGGCGCGCATGCCCAAGCGCCACATGCCCTAGCTCATGCGCGATCACGCTGGCCATCTCCTCGGCCGAAACCTCGCCGCTACGGAATTTGCGATAAAAACCACGTGTAATGAAGATACGCCCGTCCGGAGCGGCTAGACCATTTACCGGATCGATCTCGTAAATGTAGACCGGCACACGCGCAACATCCAACGCGGCGGCCAGTCGATCGGTCATACGTTTCAGTACTGGATCAGCCAGTTCGGTCGATTTTGCATCCAATTCCCGATGCGTGCGCCAGACAGAAATCCGGTACATTACAACGGCATAGGCGATTGCCAGCAAGATTGGCGTGAGGCGCAGCATGACTTAGATATGGGCCAGTGCATCCCGGCTGGCAAGGGGGCAGAGTGGCAGCGGATCAGACAATCCTGAGTTCTCAATGTTCCATCGGGCCAACCATTGGTCGTCTGCTCATATTGCCCTGAGACCTAAGAAGGTCTCGTACTATGATCAATTGTAAGTGCTTCAGTTCCTTCAGCACTCGGCAGCAGGCACGCAGTTAGTATTGAGGGGTGGGCAAACCCAGATTATCGTGCAGATTCACCAGCGCCTCCGAAGTCAGGACCGCCCCTTTGGAGGCATCCAGGAATGCATGTTCTGCGTCCTTTTTTGCAACCAGGCTGTCAATTTTCAGGCCCTTGGCATCCGCGCGCAGGTCATCGCGTGCCGCTTCATAGGATTCCGCCTGCTTCAACTCGTCTTCCAAATTGTCGAACTTGTCATCATATTCGGGATCGGACGGATCAAGCGCGGCGATGTCATCGATAATCTCGTCACTGCTACGCCCGTCGTAGCTTTCATTCAGGGCACGTAAATCCCGACGGGTATCATAGAGTTGTTCGCGAAGATCGTAATACTCCGCCGCAGCAGCCTGATACGCGGCAATCTTTCCGACATTGCTGTTGGCAGAGGCATTTCTGAATGCTGGCGCAGCTGCCTTGGAGGCATTCAGGTTGCGCAGTTTGTCTGAGCCGTAGGGATCAGTGATCGCAGCCGCCAGAGGGTCACGATATCGGCGCTTCTTGTCGCCATAAATTGGGTCATCATAGCGAAGACGGTAGTCCGTTTCCTTGAGGCGGTAATTTTTATCAGGATATTGAAGATAACCCGGATCATAGGGGACAGGTTGGATCGTCACATCGTCCTTGTAGCGGTGTTTGGGTTGCGGCAACCCAAGGTGTCCGTGAAAATCTCCCAGTGTACTACGCGTCAGAGTACGTCCTTTGGAGGCGTCAAAAAAGGCCTCTTCAGCCACTTGCTGTGCATCGTAGGTTTGGTGTCCTAAATCTTTGACATCTGCGCGCAGGTCATCTCGGGCCTCCTCGTAGGCCTTCGCGTCCTGCAATGCGGCCTCCAACTTGTTGCGCTCGGTGTCATAATCGGGATCGGACGGATCCAATGCTTTGATGTCGTCGGCTATCTCTTCGCTGCTACGTCCGCCATAGCTTTTGTTCAGGTCGCGTAAATCTCGTCGTGCATCATAGAATTCTTTGCGCGTATCATAATACTCGGCCGCAGCAGCCTGATAGGTGGCAATTTTGCCGACATTGCTGTTGGCAGAGGCATTTCTGAACGCCGGGGAGGCTGCCTTGGCGGCATTCAGATTGCGCAGCTTGTCCGAGCCATAGGGATCAGTGATCGCCGCCACAAGCGGATCGCGGTACCGGTGCTTCTTGCGGCCATCCACGTCATGAAATCTGTTGTTGCGTGTAACCGGGCGGGGCGAGCGTTCAAGCGGTTTGACCGAGGCTGTCTGATATGAGCGTTTTTTTGAGGCTGAGTTACGCTCGGACTTCCGTGCAGGTTGCTTTCCGAACAACTGTCCGACGTCCCGTTTGAATTCGCGCCCAAACTCTGCAAGCGTGGTTTTCCTGACTTTTCCGTTCCCGGCTTTGCCAGCATAGGCTCCCTGATTCTTTCCTTTGTTTTGCTTTATGATCTTGTTGTTTTTCTGGGAGCCTACGGTCCGGACCCGGGACTTGTCTTGACCGGCTTTAGCATCGTTTCCTTTTGCAGAATTCCCTTTCCCATTTCCGCTGGCCTTGTTGCTATTGTTGCCTTTTCCTGCATTGCCGTTGCCTTTTCCCTTGTCGCTCTTTGCGTATGCTGCATCGGGCGATAACGATAATGTAGCTACCGCAGTGGATGTGATGATCAGTGCTGCGGCAGTCGCCACGGACGCAAAAATCGCGCGAAGTTCTTGATTGGTCATTTCAGCCCCCCAGCCTCAATTCGGTCAAAACATATCACGAAAAGGAAAACCGCCGAGCATTTTAGAGGGATTGTTTATCCATGGCGCCAAATCGAGCGAAATTGGTCGAGTTTTGCTCGCTTTGTCCGTCAAGCGGAAACAGTTGGGTGGCGTGCAAACCAAATTACGGGGCTAGCGTGTCAGCTCTCGCATACCCTGTTCCAGCCCGGCCAATGTCATCGGCACCATGCGATCTTCGAAGATCTCGCGGATCATGCCGATGGAATGAGTGTATTCCCAGTACTTCTCGGGCACTGGGTTGATCCACAGGTTCGATCCCCACTGCTCGCGCGCACGTTGTAGCCAGACTTGCCCGGCTTCCTGGTTCCAGTGTTCGTTGGCGCCGCCGGGGTAGGCGATCTCATAGGGGCTCATCGAGGCATCGCCGACAAAGATGCACTTATAGTCTCCGCCGTAAGTACGCAGCACTTCATGAGTTGGAATCTGTTGGTCCCATCGGCGGCGATTGTCGCGCCATACGCCTTCATACAGGCAGTTGTGGAAGTAATAATATTCCAGGTGTTTGAATTCGGTTCGTGCCGCTGAAAACAGCTCTTCGACCACCTTGATATGCGGGTCCATCGAGCCGCCGACGTCGAGGAACAGCAAGACCTTGACTGCGTTGTGGCGTTCAGGGCGAGTTTTCACATCGAGATAGCCGTGTTCAGCCGTCGCGCGGATCGTGCCGTCCAGATCCAACTCTTCCGCTGCGCCTTCACGCGCCCAGCGGCGCAGGCGCTTCAGGGCGACCTTGATGTTACGGGTGCCCAGTTCAACGGTGTCGTCAAGATTCCTGAATTCGCGCTTGTCCCAGACCTTGACCGCGCGTTGGTGGCGGCTTTCCTTCTGGCCGATGCGCACACCCTCGGGGTTATAGCCATATGCCCCGAACGGAGAGGTCCCAGCCGTACCGATCCACTTGTTGCCGCCCTGATGGCGACCCTGCTGTTCGCTCAGGCGTTCGCGCAGTGTTTCCATGAGCTTTTCGAACCCGCCCGTGGCCTCGATCTCGGCTTTTTCCTCGTCCGACAAGTATTTTTCAGCCATCTTGGCCAGCCAGTCCGCCGGAATGTCTACGGCCTCGAGCACCTGATCGAAGGTGATCTCGTTCAGGCCTTCGAAACTGGCGGCAAAGGCGCGGTCGAACTTGTCGATATTGCGTTCGTCCTTAACCATCGACACGCGAGCAAGGTAGTAGAAAGCCTCGACATCATAGGTGGCCAGCCCCTTTTTCATCCCTTGCAGAAAGGTCAGGTATTCTCGCAATGATACGGGAATGCCGGTCTTCCGAAGGTTTTCGAAGAAGGGCAGGAACATCCGTCAGGCCACCAGTCGTACCAGGATCAGCGACAAGACCAGGCCAACCAGCGCAAAGGCGATCCCGTAACCGGCAGCATATTGCGCCATGTCGGCACCGCTTCCCTTCCGTTTGCGGGCAGTCAGGGCACCCAGAACCGCCCCCAAGATCGCCATTCCAAATACCACTAACATGCGCCGTTACCCATTTGTGTTGCTGGCGGTCCTCTGGGCGATTTCCTGTGTCACCGAGTGCACCACCACGTCCGAGCCGAACCCGTAACGCGCCCATCCGATACTGTCCACCCTGACCGCGCGTGCCTGATCGGTTCGCCCGGCCTGACGCAGCGCTTCGGATTTCAACAGCATAAGCGTCGCCAGAAGCGCAGCATTTTCGGCGCGCATCATTACATCTATTGCTTGGTCGAGTTCAGGCAAAGCGTCCGGACCTTTACCATTCGCCAGCGCAAAAGCGGTTGTCTGGGCGGTGATGTGGGCGCGGTGCACTTCAGTTCCTGGTGTTGCGTTCAGATATTGCAGCGCAATCTGGTACTCGCGCTGCGCCGCCGCGGGGTCGTCAAATTGCTTCATGCGCCCCATTAGATAGTGGGGATAGGCGCGGCGGTGATCGGTCCAACCTTGTTCCTTCCCGATCCGTGCGGCCTCTTGCGCGGAACGCAGCCGCCGGGCGTCTGTTGCGCTAGGGCCCAATGCTCGCTCGACCGCATTGATCCACGCGCGGGGTGTTTCCGAGACGGGTTGAGGGGGAATTCTTTCACCACGCGGGTTCAGGCGCCTGAGCACGCCGGGTACAGCCTGCGCAACCTGTTCCTGAGTCATACCGTTGTGCAGTTCGGGCGCATAGGCCGTGCGCAGGATCAGCATGTCAAAACCGGTGAGAACGGTGTGAAAATTGTCGTCGTTAAACACTGAGTCCGGAAGGTGATACAGGTCGTTTAATGGGCCAAGCGCCTGAGCCAGTTCCTCGTGTAAGCAGTCGCGGATTTCCTGAGGGCTAGCGTCATAGGGGATGAAAATACCCAAGCGTTCGCGGCTGCGCAGCTCGGTCCAGCTGCTTTTGCGTTTGCGGCGGTCGCGGCGGTATTCTTCCAAGCTTGATGAATTAGGTACCACGAAACAGGCCGCCTGAGGCAGAACGCGGTGAATTTGTTTCTGGCTGACGGCCTCGATCGTGATATTGGCCTGGCCTTCCGTGATTTGGTGAATATCGATCGCGGCTTCGCTCCGAATGCGCCCCAGCACGCGGGTTAGGTCCGTCAGCATCGAACGCGTCGGCGTGCCAGTCAGGCGAACGGTGATCGGTCCTTCGAACCGGGTGAACACCGGCAGTGGCGCACCGCTTTCCAGTGCGAAATGAAGGGCCAAAAAGTCAGCTGCGATGTTTTCATTCGAGCGGGCAGGGGGCATCGGGCGGGCGGCTGCGAAGGATTTGGCCGGAGGCAAAGAGGCTTCGACGACCTGTACGCGCGTCGGCTGATCGTCAGGGCCAACACCGGCGCATCCCGCCAGGATCGTCAACAGACCGAGTACCCCTAATCGCCTCATGGGCGCTGATACCGGATAAAGGGCGTCTGTTTACCGATGCGGTCGTATAGTTTGCGTGCTGTGTGGTTGAAATCCTGAGTCAACCAATAGACCGACGGTGCACCCTGTCGATCCGCTTCAGCATAGACTGCCTCGATCAATGCACGGCCAACGCCTTTTCCGCGAATTTCGGGACGGGCAAAGAGGTCCTGAAGGTAGCAGGTATTTTCGACCTTCCAGGCATGACGGTGAAACAAGTAGTGGGTCAGCCCGACAAGTTTCCCGTCGGCCTCGGCCACAAAGCACGAGAAGTCTTGCGGGTCATCACCCAGCAAACGCGTGAAGGTCGTGTCGTAGACGGCGTCCGGTACGATGGTTTCATAGAAGGCCAGATAGTCACGCCACATCTGGGACCATTCGATACGGTCGTCGGGGCGCAAAGGGCGGATCGACAGATCGTCGGTCAAAGCGGGCGTCCTTTCCTGCAGGGCAGTCGGGCGCCGAGCGATGGCAAGCCCTGATTTCGGTTATGCTGCCATCCGGCCCGCCCGGACGCAACCGGTCTTCACCGTATAGTCACCCGGACAGGCAACTTTCAGCGCTTACTGCGCGCCATAAAGGCAAGGCGTTCGAACAAGTGCACATCCTGTTCGTTCTTCAGCAGCGCCCCATGCAGCTTGGGCAGGGCGTTGACACCATCGCGCTTGAGATCTTCTGCGGTCAGATCTTCGGCCAGCAAAAGCTTCAGCCAGTCTAGAACCTCGGAGGTCGAGGGCTTTTTCTTCAACCCTTGCGTCTCGCGGATTTCGTAGAACTGGGTCAGGGCGGTCGTCAGCAACGCGTCTTTAATGCCGGGGTGGTGCACCTCGACGATCCGGCGCATGGTCGTTTCGTCCGGGAAACGGATATAGTGGAAGAAACAACGCCGTAAAAATGCGTCGGGCAATTCTTTTTCGTTGTTCGAGGTGATGATCACAATCGGACGGTGTTTGGTCCGGATCGTCTCACCAGTCTCATAGACATAGAACTCCATTTTATCGAGTTCCTGCAGCAGGTCGTTGGGAAACTCGATGTCGGCCTTGTCGATTTCGTCGATCAGCAGAACAACCTTTTCGTCGGCTTCGAATGCCTGCCACAGCTTGCCCTTGCGGATGTAGTTGGACACGTCATGTACGCGCTCGTCGCCCAACTGGCTGTCTCGCAACCGGCTGACCGCGTCATATTCATACAGGCCTTGCTGCGCGCGGGTGGTGGATTTCACATTCCACTCGATCATCTTCAAACCCAGCGCTCCGGCCACCTGTTTGGCCAGTTCGGTCTTGCCGGTGCCAGGCTCGCCTTTGACCAGAAGAGGGCGTTCCAGCGTGACAGCGGCGTTCACAGCGATGGTCAGGTCGTCGGTGGCAACGTATTCTGCCGTGCCTTGAAAACGTGCGGTCATAGGGCCCTCATGTGGATTCGTGCCCAGTCGGGCGCGGTTGCCATCCGAGTTACAGAGCGGCTGTATGATTTTCAAGGTAAGTCGCTGCGTCTCCTTGAGTTGAAAACCTCAATAACTACAGGCCGTTCTGATTGATTCGCTAAGCTCGCTCGAGCGAAGTTTCTGAGATTGCCTCAAAAATGCCCGGCTGTTTCCACAGATTATCAAGGATTTGTTGTTACAAGTCTCATATTTAGACTGAGCGAGTTGACGACGCAGCGGGGCACAGTTTGCATAGTGACATTCCCTGCGTCGTCGGATAAACGCTCCGAAGAAAGGGGAGCCAAATGTCAGGTAATACAACAGCGACCGACGTTTCTGGCCATACCGAGGGAGCAAATATGAAGCAGGAAGTTTTCCTGCCGGACGATTACCGTCCGGCTGAAGATGAACCTTTCATGAATGAACGCCAGCTTGAGTATTTTCGTCGCAAGCTGCTGGATTGGAAAAACGAACTTTTAGCGGGCAGCCGCGATACGATCGAAGGGTTGCAGGACAACACCCGGAACATCCCTGACGTTGCTGACCGCGCAAGCGAAGAAACCGATCGCGCGCTGGAGCTGCGTACACGGGACCGTCAGCGCAAACTGGTCGCCAAGATCGACTCGGCCCTGCGCCGGATCGAAGAAGGCGAGTACGGATATTGCGAGAAGACGGGCGATCCGATCTCGCTGAAGCGCTTGGACGCGCGCCCGATTGCGACCATGACGCTTGAGGCGCAGGAGCGCCACGAGCGACGCGAAAAGGTCCACCGCGACGATTGATCGCTGGAACTTTGCAAGAAACATGAATGCCGGGGCCTGTCGCTCCGGCATTTTTGCTTTAAGCCGGGCACATGAATATCGATGGCTTGAAATTTTGCGTAATCGGGGCGGGCATTGGCGGACTCTCGGCCGCTCTTGCACTGCGCTTGCACGGAGCCCAGGTTGTGGTGCTGGAACAGGTGCCCGAACTGACCGAGGTTGGTGCCGGGTTGCAGATAAGTACCAACGGTATGGTGGTTTTGCGCGCTTTGGGGGTGGTCGGAGATCCGCCTGTGAGTGGGCAAAGGTCCTATGGCACAGTCTTGCGGGACTACCGAAAAGGTCGGATTATCAGTCAGCTGCCGGCCCCGGCGGTCGGGCCAACCTATTATTACCACAGGGCGGACTTGCTGGATCTGCTGCACAAGGCGGCGGATCGAGCGGGTGTTGAAATCCGATTGGGCGCGAAGGTGGCAAGGGTGCAAATGCACTCCTCTGAAGCCGAGGTCATATTGGATGATGGCGAAACGCTTCGGGTCGAATGCGCCATTGCCGCCGATGGCGGGCGCAGCGCGCTCCGTCCTATTGTGAACGGCGAGGAATCACCCGAATTCACGCACCAGATCGCTTGGCGGGCCACGATCCCTTGGCAGGACAAAGTAGATCAGGTGCGCGCAACTTTGACTATGGGTCCGGGAAGGCATGTGGTCACATACCCTTTGCGCGGCCAGAAACTAATGAATATCGTGGCCATCGAAGAGCGCTCGGACTGGCACGAAGAAGGGTGGCAACTGAAAGGTGAC
Source organism: Ruegeria sp. HKCCD6426 (assembly GCF_057221115.1). Taxonomy (NCBI): domain Bacteria; kingdom Pseudomonadati; phylum Pseudomonadota; class Alphaproteobacteria; order Rhodobacterales; family Roseobacteraceae; genus Ruegeria; species Ruegeria sp. HKCCD6426. The sequence continues at coordinate 874,395 of NZ_JBWVBF010000001.1, forward strand.
CCCGACGAACTGCGGGCCCGCTTTGCCGATTTCGGCGGTCCAGTCGCGAATATACTGTCCGAGCTAAAGGACACGTTCCTTTGGGCGCTGTTCCTACGTCCAGTCGCTAAGAATTGGCAAAACGGGAGATTGGCCCTGCTGGGAGATGCAGCGCATCCAACCCTGCCTTTCATGGCACAGGGTGCGTGTCTTGCGCTCGAAGACGCCTGGGTCTTGGCGCGGGCGTTTCAGGAGCAGTCCGGAATAACCTCCGCGCTGGCAGAATATGAATCAGTGCGAAGCCCCCGGGCGCGTCAGGTTGTTGCTGCTGCTTCCGCGAATGCGCGCAATTTCCATTTGCGTGGCCCGGTCCGGTTGGCGGCTCAGTGCGCGCTGACCGCCCTCGGCCCGCGCCTGGCACGTCGGTATGACTGGATATACAGTCACGATGTGACGGCCTGATTGTAGGTCAGATATCCATTTCGACCCAGACCGGCACGTGATCCGATGGTTTTTCGTGTCCACGAACTTCGGCGTCAATCTGGCAGTCTTCCATCAGATCAGCGGCTTGTGGCGTCAGCAGGAAATGGTCGATACGGATGCCATCGTTCTTGTTCCATGCACCAGCTTGGTAATCCCAGAACGAATAGTGACCGGCGCTTTGGGTTCGGGCTCGAAACGCTTCGGTAAAGCCCAGGTTCATGATTTTGCGAAATGCCGCGCGGCTTTCCGGCCGAAACAGGGCGTCTTCACGCCAGGCGTCGGGGCGAGTAGCGTCCTCGGCCTGTGGGATAACGTTGTAATCGCCAGCCATCAGGGCGGGCTCCTCAGTGGCCAGAAGAGCGCGAGCCCGATCATAGAGCCGCTCCATCCACGCCAGTTTATAATCGTATTTTGGACCCGGAGTGGGGTTTCCGTTGGGTAAGTATAATCCGCAGATACGCAGTGCTTTCTTGCCTACGACCGTCGCCTCGATCCACCGCGCCTGCTCGTCTTCGTCATCACCGGGTAACCCGCGCGTGACGTCCTCGAGCGGTAATTTCGACAAGATCGCCACGCCGTTAAAGCTTTTCTGGCCGTGCGTTTCCACGTTATAGCCGCGCTCTTCGAAAATCTCGCGGGGAAAGTTCTCGTCGATCGACTTGATCTCTTGCAGAAGAACCACGTCCGGCTGTGCGTCGTCCAGCCAACGGGGCAGGGCCTCTGCCCGCGCTTTGATGCCGTTGATGTTGAATGTGGCGATTTTCATGCGCGATCCTCCGGCTGGCTGCCGGTTGATCTATCCCTCAACCACGCGGGCAGGGCAAGGTCACATTGAAAATGATGTCCCGCAGCCGCAGGAAGAGGTTGCGTTGGGATTCTCAATCACAAACCGCGCACCGATCAGTTCTTGTGTGAAATCGATCACTGCGTTTTCCAGAAAAGGCAGCGAAATCGAGTCGACAATCACTTTTTGACCATTGCCTTCCAGTACAAGGTCGTCATCTTTTGGTTCGTCCAGCGCAATTTCATATTGAAAACCGGAACATCCGCCGCCTTCCACTGCGACGCGCAGGGCCTGACCCTGATCCGCTGCGCCAATTTCGGCGAGGCGTTCAAAGGCGCGTTCGGTGACTGTGGGGGGCAGATTCATGCCAAACTCCAAAGGTTTATTTCCTTTACTCATTACAATATAGAAATTGCAAGGACAGGCGACAAGGACAAGGCCTTTGGACAGAGCGGGATTTGCCTCGGACCCAGGCCGCGCCAGAGGGCGGCTTGTGCCAGAGGAGGAAAGCAGTTTTCGGTCATGCTTTCAGCGCGACCGGGATCGGATCATTCATGCCAGCGCGTTTCGACGGCTCAAGCACAAGACGCAGGTTTTTGTTGAGCATGAGGGTGACAGCTATCGCACGCGGTTGACCCATTCCATCGAAGTGGCCCAGGTGGCGCGCACGATTGCCGGGGCTTTGCGGCTGAACCCTGAATTGACAGAGGCTGTCGCGCTGGCCCACGACCTTGGGCACACCCCATTCGGTCATACGGGTGAGGACGCGTTACATGCGTTGATGGAGCCTTACGGCGGATTTGACCACAACGCGCAAGCCATTCGGATTGTTACGAAGCTCGAGCGTCATTACGCTGATTTCGATGGCTGTAACCTGACGTGGGAATGCCTTGAAGGTATCGCAAAACACAACGGCCCCGTGCTGGGCGCGCTGCCGTGGGCGCTGGCCGAGTGCAACGACCACTTTGATCTGGAATTGCACACTCATGCCAGCGCCGAGGCTCAAGTAGCGGCGTTGTCTGACGATATTGCCTACAACAATCATGATCTGTTCGACGGGTTGCGGGCCGGGTTGTTTGATGACGAGGATATTCGACAGCTTCCGATCGTTGATGCGTGCTTTGCCGAAGTGGATGCCAAATATCCCGGGCTCGACGCCTATCGTCGCCGGCACGAGGCGTTGCGTCGGGTTTTTGGCGTGATGGTTTCTGACGTGATCGACACATCGAGCAAACTGATCGCTGCCTCAGGTTCGCGTTCGGTCGAGGATGTCCGCCTTTTGGGGTATCCGGTCATTCAGTTCTCGGATGACCTTTGGGGGAAACTGAAACAGATCCGCGCATTCCTGTTCAACCGCATGTACCGCGCCCCCAGCGTGATGGAGGTGCGTTCCAAGGTCAGCAAAGTGGTGGAAGAGTTATTTCCTATCTATCTGAACGACCCGAAGCAGATGCCCAAGCACTGGCATGACGATATAGAGGCTGCAAGAGACGAGACCGCACTGGCGCGCATCGCATCGGATTATATCGCTGGCATGACCGACCGGTTCGCCTTGCAGGATCACGCACGACTTACTGGCCGCTGATTATTCAATGCCGATGTAAGCCAGCGCCCAGACTTGCTGACCGGATTGTATTTGTGCCAGGTCCGCGTCGTCGGTTGGTGGGAAGACAATCATCGTAGGGCCATAACCGCCAATTCCCATCGGTGCGCCATCCGCGTGCGTAGCGACAATCGGTTGATGTGCAGCGATGCTGTCCCATGGAATTTCCGATTGATAACCATCCATTGCCATAGGTTTAGCGGTTTTCCCTTCCGCTCCGACCAAGATCATTACTTCCGATAAGCGCGGCCCGGAAAACGCAATGTCACGTTGGTTGCCTTCGGGACCGTAAGTGATTGTGATTTCGGTTTGCTCCAACCCGTCGAGTATCGCCGCATCAAGGCCTGCTGCTCCATCGTGCTGCACCTCGAGATACCCTAGAAGTCCGCCATCGTTTTCCCCACGCGCGGGCAGATTGGTCTCTGACACGGCTCCCCCCAGCGTTAGTAATACGTGGCCTTGTGGCTCGGGCATCTCGGCCCACGCTTGCAGAGAAGTTAACAGAAGCAGGGCAAGGGGCAGGGCAGGGCGCATGGATCGGTCTCCGTTTCCTGAAATATCGCTGACACTAGCGGGCTTTGTCGGTAAACCAAGCCCAAAATGCTCGCTTCCATTGACCTTGTCGCTTTGCGTGGTAAACCGCCGGGCAAGCAAAAGGACATCTGAAATGAACCTGTTTTCCGAGATCCGCGGCCTCGTACTGGACGCGCTGGCACAGATGCAGTCCGAAGGCGCGCTGCCCGAGGGGCTGAGCTTTGACAACGTGGCGGTCGAACCTCCACGCGATGCGGCGCATGGGGACATGGCGACCAACGCCGCAATGGTGTTGGCGAAACCGGCCAAGATGAAGCCGCGCGACATTGCGGATGTACTGGCTAATAAGCTGGCAGATGATCATCGCGTAACCAGCGCCGAAGTTGCCGGGCCGGGCTTTCTGAACTTGCGGTTGGCGCCGTCGGTTTGGCAGGGCGTGCTGGCGGCAGTGCTGGAAAAGGGAACTGACTATGGCCGCTCGACCATGGGGCACGGCCAGAAAGTGAATGTCGAATATGTGTCTGCCAACCCCACAGGCCCGCTGCATGTGGGTCATACGCGCGGTGCGGTGTTCGGTGATGCGCTTGCCAGCCTGCTGGCCTATTCCGGCCATGACGTGACCCGTGAATACTACATCAACGATGGCGGTGCACAGGTCGACGTTCTTGCTCGGTCCGCCTATGAGCGGTATCGCGAAGCCAACGGTTTGAGCCCCGAGATCGCCGAAGGCCTGTATCCCGGCGACTATCTGATCCCGATCGGTGAAGCGCTGAAAGAGAAATACGGGGACAGCCTGATCGACAAGCCGGAAAGCGAATGGCTGGACGATCTGCGTGAGTTCTCGACTGACGCGATGATGGATTTGATCCGCGCCGACCTGAAAGCGTTGGGCGTCGAGATGGACGTGTTCTTCTCGGAAAAATCGCTTTACGGCACAGGCCGCATCGAAGCCGCGCTGCAATCCCTGACCGACAAGGGCCTGATCTACGAAGGCGTTCTGGAACCGCCCAAGGGCAAAAAGCCCGAGGATTGGGAACCGCGCGAGCAGACTTTGTTCAAATCCACCGAGCACGGTGACGATGTGGATCGACCCGTCAAGAAATCCGACGGCAGCTGGACCTACTTCGCCCCGGATATCGCCTATCACTATGACAAGGTGAGTCGTGGTTTTGACGCGCTGATCGACGTATTCGGCGCGGATCACGGTGGCTACGTCAAGCGGATGAAGGCCGCAGTTTCAGCGCTGTCCGATGGCAAGGTGCCACTGGATATCAAGCTGACGCAGCTGGTGAAGCTGTGGAAGAATGGCGAGCCGTTCAAGATGTCCAAACGGGCAGGAAACTTTGTCACCCTGCGCGATGTGGTTGATCAGGTTGGGCCGGACGTGACCCGTTTTGTCATGCTGACACGCAAGAACGACGCACCGCTGGATTTCGATTTCGACAAGGTGTTGGAACAGAGCCGCGAGAACCCTGTGTTCTACGTGCAATACGCCCACGCCCGTGTCATGAGCGTGCTGCGCCGCGCCGCTGAGGCGGGGATTGATGCGCAGGATGGAACTCTGAAAGCTGCCGATTTGGGTAAGATCGACCACGCGTCCGAGCTGACAGTCGCCAAAAAGCTGGCTGAGTGGCCGCGTCTGGTGGAGATCGCTGCGCGCACTAATGAACCGCACCGTGTTGCCTTCTATCTCTATGAACTCGCTGGAGATTTCCACGCGTTGTGGAATAAAGGTAATGATGAAACCTCGCTGCGCTTCATCCAGGATGGCGATGCAGCCACAAGTCAGTCAAAAATCGCCTTGGCCCGGGCCGTTTCTGTTGTGATTTCAGCGGGCTTGGGTATTCTTGGCGTTACTCCGGCGCAGGAGATGCGGTAACCAATACCGCCCGAACCGCCGGTCCGAGGCAGACAAGAAATGACCCGCGCGCCACATTTTAAGGCGCAATCGGGCGGTGAGGCGGATATGGCGAGTTACGATTACTCGGGGCAAGCAAGCCCCGAGCAGATGCATTACACGAATCAAACACATCCTCAGGATGCGTATGATTACCCGGATGATATGCACGACTACGATGGCGCACCGCGCACCGGGGCCGGTCTGGGACGTATGATCAATATGTTCGGGGCCGTCGCATCTTTGGCGCTGGTCGCAGGCATAGGTGTCTGGGGATACAAACTGGTCATGCGCGATGTCAGCGGTGTGCCGGTTGTTCGTGCTGTCGAGGGTCCGATGCGCATCCAACCGGAAAACCCAGGCGGTACGCCTGCCGATCACCAAGGGCTGGCCGTCAACACAGTGGCCGCAGTGGGATCAGCTGCAGCACCGGCGGATCGCTTGATTCTGGCGCCGCGCCCGGTATCGCTGACGGACGAAGACACCCCGATGAGCGCGTTGCAACCCACACCGGCGGTTCACGTTGTCGAGGAAGAAGTCACAGACCAGCAGGCCTCCAAACTCCGGCAAGGCGCCGTCGACTCGCTGGTTGCGGAATTGGCGGGCGAGGCTGCCGACACTGCCCAACCGTCAGAGCAGGGCGTGCAATTGGCTTCACTGGTCACCCCGGAAGAAGAACCAGCAATTGACCCGGTGGATTTCGCGGCCCAGCAACCTGATCCGGCGCTGGCCGCGCTGCCGGGTGTTCGTCGTTCCTTGCGGCCGCAGAACAGACCAGCCCGGGCAACACCCAGTGGTATTTCAACAAACAGCGGAACCGAAGCCGCGATCAACGCAGCTGTCAAAGCGGCCGTGGGACTGGACGTAGACCCCAATACTCTGACCAAGGGCACCCGGCTGGCGCAGCTGGGCGCGTATGAGAGTGTCGACGTCGCGCAGACGGAATGGGCGCGAATTAGCGGTCGTTTTGGCGAGTATATGGATGGAAAACAGCGAGTTATCCAGAAAACTTCAAGTGGCGGGCGCACCTTTTACCGTCTGCGCGTCCTCGGGTTTGAGGATGTAAGCGACTCGCGTCAATTCTGCGCTGCGCTGGTCACTCAAGGCGCGGACTGCATTCCGGTCGCCGCACGGTGAGTTTTGGAGCAACCATTACCGACGCTGAAGGGTTTCGACTAACACCCGACGAGAAATCCCTGTTTCGACAGATGAACCCATTCGGGTTCATCCTGTTTGCAAGGAATATTGAAAGCGCCGATCAGCTTCGTGCGCTTTGCGACGATTTTCGCGAGGCGGTTGGGCGAAACTGCCCGATCACGATCGATCAGGAAGGCGGCCGCGTACAGCGTCTTCGGGCTCCTATGGCCCGCGAATGGCTGCCGCCGCTTGATCATTCGGACCGTGCCGGTGATGAGGTCGAGCGCGCGATGTATCTGCGGTACCGTTTGATTGCTAATGAACTGTTTTCGCTGGGGATAGACAGCAACTGTGCCCCCATGGTCGACCTTGCCCGAGAATCGACGCATCCGTTTCTGAAGAACCGGTGTTACGGCTCTGAACCGGCTACAATTTCCCGGATTGGGCGGGCAGTTGCGAAAGGCCATCTGGATGGTGGGGTTCTACCCGTTGTGAAACACATGCCGGGGCATGGATTGGCGACTTTGGACAGTCATTACGACCTGCCGCATGTGGATTTGCCGCTGGAGGAGTTGGAGCACCGCGATTTTGCCCCGTTTCGGGCTCTGAATGATCTGCCGATGGGGATGACGGCGCATCTGGTCTATGATTTGATCGATGCGCAACCGGCGACGATATCGGCGAAGATGATTGGTTTGATCCGCGAAAACATTGGGTTTGATGGTCTGATCATGACCGACGACATCTCGATGAAGGCGCTCAGTGGTACGCCGTCTGACATCGCGCAGCAGGCGTTGAACGCTGGCTGTGACGTGGTTTTGCACTGCAACGGTTCATTTGAGGCGCGGGCTGATGTTCTTGAGGCTGCGGGGCAGATGTCCGAGGCAGCGCAAATCCGCGCGGATCGAGCCCTTGCAATGCGCCATCCGCCGCAGGAACTTGACATCCCTGCCGTCGAGGCTGAACTATCTCGCCTAATGGGCGGGCAGGTGTATGAACGATAATCTTTTCAGCGAAGACCCGGTCTCGGTCGCGGATCGGCTCGCTGCCGAGGCGCTGATTGTTGACGTCGACGGGTTTGAAGGCCCTCTGGATGTACTGCTGACCTTGTCGCGGACGCAGAAGGTTGATCTTCGGAAAATCTCGGTTCTGGCGCTGGCCCAGCAATATTTGGCCTTCGTCGAAAAGGCGCGGGCCTTGCGGATCGAGCTGGCGGCGGACTATCTGGTGATGGCAGCCTGGCTTGCGTTCCTGAAATCCCGCCTGCTGCTTCCCCCGGACCCCGATGATGACGGCCCGTCTGGTGAGGAACTGGCTGCACACCTGGCGTTCCAGCTGGAGCGCCTTCAGGCCATGCGCGACTCTGCCGCTCGATTGATGGCACGTGATCAGCTGGGTCGTGATTTCTTTAAACGCGGGCAGGGTGAGGATATCACCCGCATCCGCACCGTAACCTACTCTGCCACGTTGCTGGACCTGATGCAGGGCTACGCACGTATCCGAACCCGGGATGAATTTCGTCCATTCGTTATGGATCGCGATGCCGTGTTCACGATGGAGCAAGCACTTGAACGCATGCGTCCTCTGATCGGTTTTGCAGGCACATGGACTGATATGGAGACTTATCTTCCCGATGGTTGGGACGCAGATCCGGTGCGGAAGCGATCTGCAACAGCAGCTACTTTTGCGGCCTCGCTGGAGTTGGTGAAAGAAGGACACATGGAGATCAAGCAGAGCGAAACCTTTGCCCCGATTCATCTGCGCAAAAGGACCGAGAATCGTGACTGACGCCCCCCAAGAAGACGACACCGGCACCCTGTTTGAGGCGCCTCCGCTGGCCGAGCAGGAACGGATGGTTGAAGCGGTGTTGTTCGCCAGCGCCGAGCCTGTGACTGTTTCGGACTTGGAAGCCCGCATGCCTCATGGCAGCAACGCAGCGCAAGCGGTTGAAATGCTTCAGAAACGTTATGAAGGGCGCGGCGTCCGTGTGGTGCAGGTTGGTGAGGCCTGGGCTATCCGTACCGCCCCTGATCTGGGCTTCCTAATGCAAAAAGAAACGGTCGAAACGCGCAAGCTGAGCCGGGCCGCAATCGAAACTTTAGCCATCGTCGCCTATCATCAACCCTGTACGCGAGCCGAAATTGAAGAGATTCGTGGTGTGTCTGTTTCGCGCGGTACGATCGATCAACTGCTTGAGATGGAGTGGATCAGACTGGGTCGCCGCCGTATGACACCGGGCCGACCCGTCACCTTTGTCGTGACACCACAATTTCTGGACCATTTCGGTTTGGAGAATGCCCGAGATCTGCCCGGTCTCAAGGAATTGCGCGCAGCCGGCCTTCTGGAAAACCGTCCACCGCCCGGTGCTGTGCCTTTAGGGGGCGAGCGTGAAGACGATCTTGATGAAGATCAGTCAGAATTGTTCGAGGAAGAGTGATCGGCGCGCCCTTTTATTGCCGCGCAGATCGTCTACCTTGAAGATCGGAAAACGGAGAGAGCAATGAACGCCAATCGGATCATCGACATGATCGTGCGTCAGGTGATGCGCCGTCTTGTGACTCGCGGGGTCGACAAAGGGCTGAATATGGCAAGCGGGGTAGGTCGCAAGCCTGAGTCCGGTCAGAATTCATCGCGTGATCCCGAAGGCGCGCGCCACATGCAGGATAAAACCGTCCGGCAAGGGCAGAACATGAAACATGCCCAGCGGATGACGCGTCAAATGCGACGCTTCATGAAATTCTGAATCCTAACTTACTGCCTTGAAATGTTTTGATAGTTTCAGGCCTTGCCCCTGGTAATTCGAGTCAATACCTGCCCCATAAAGCTGCGTGGGCATCTCGGCCATCTTCTCATAAACCAGACGTCCAACGACCTGTCCGTGCTCCAGCACAAAAGGCGCCTCATGGCATCGCACCTCCAAGACACCTCGTGAACCTGCTCCGCCTGCGGCTGCATGACCAAAGCCAGGATCGAAGAAGCCTGCATAATGCACCCTGAATTCGCCCACCATAGCCAGATAGGGGGCCATCTCGGCGGCATACATCGGCGGGATGTGCACCGCTTCGCGGCTGACCAGAATATAGAACGCACCGGGATCAAGTATGATGCGACCGTCTGTGGTACGCACTTCTTCCCAGTAATCCTGCGGATCATAACCACCAATGCGGTCCAGATCGATCACGCCGGTATGCGGTTTGGCGCGGAATCCGACCAGATCAGTGTCCGGCAGCTGAAGATCGACCGAAAACCCCAGCCCGTCTTGAATAACTGCAGGGCCATCAACCAGAGGGGACGCGCTGTGCAGTGTGGTCAGTTCGGTGTCACTCAGTACTGCCTGACCCTGTCGGAAGCGGATTTGGTTAAGGCGCATTCCCGGACGTACCAGAACTGAAAATGAACGCGGACAAATCTCGGCATAGAGTGGGCCGGAATAGCCCGCAGGAACGCGGTCGAACTCGGTGCCTCCATCAGTGACCGTGCGGGTCAGTAGGTCCAGCCGCCCGGTCGAACTTTTGGCATTGGCCACAGCAGTCATGTCTTGAGACAGCGCCAGGGATTCCATCAGGGGCACCAGATAGACGCAGCCTTTCTCAAGCACGGCGCCGTCGGTGATGTCGATGCGGTGCATCTCAAATTCGGCCAGACGATCCGCGACGGTGCGACCTTCGCCTGCAAGGAAAGAGGCACGCACGCGGTAAGCGACTGTTCCTAAACGCAGATCAAGGCTGGCTGGCTGAATTTGCGCCGAAAGGACATCCGGACTGGCCGTGATCTCACCCCGTGTGATCATTGCTTCGATCTGTTGGTTTGGGCATACGCCTGTCATTCCGATCCCCCCTGGTGCCAGAGCGGGATCTGGCCTGTCTGCCATAAACGTCGGTGTGATTTGGTCGGGCTAGCAGGACTCGAACCTGCGACCTTCCGTCCCCCAGACGGACGCGCTACCAGGCTGCGCCATAGCCCGACGTTGAGGTGTTCATAAAGACTTTCCCGGCAGGGGCAAGAGGAAATCATCGCCTTTTATTCTTATCCCACCGGTTGGGTTTCAACCCGGTCCAGCCAGGCACGCAGGTCTTTGGCTATGGGTGCGATCCGGCGCAGAACCTGCGGATCGAAATCCTCGACCTGCCAGGTCAGCGAAGCGATTCCACCCAACAATGGAGCCGTATCCAGATCGTTCTGACCAGACGGCTCGGTCAGAAAAACAGGGGCCTCGGGGGGCGTGGAAACCTGTCCGTTGGCAGCAGCAGCAGGTGTTGTCAGGTCCATACCGAACTGTCTGTCTTCCTCTGGGGTGGGCTTAGCTGCGAAAGGTACGACAGTGCTTTCCTCAGAGGCTTCGGCTTGCGGAACAGGGCTCTCAACCACCGAGCTTTTCGCCTGCTGAGATTCGTCGTCCAGAGGGGGGGAGAGTGCGGCCACATTCGCCACGCCCTTTTCGCGCAGAATGCGTTGGACACCCTTTATCGTGATGCCGTCATCGTGAAGCAACTTCTTGATGCCGCCCAGCAGGCGCATGTCATTGGGGCGATAGTACCGGCGCCCTCCGGCGCGTTTGACCGGTTTCACCTGTGTAAATCGACTTTCCCAAAAGCGCAGCACATGGGCCTGAACACCCAGCCAATCCGCAACTTCACTGATGGTGCGAAAGGCGTCGGGGGACTTGCTCATTTTTGCTGGCCTCGGGGTTTACTTGCGGTTCCCAGCGGCGACGCGATCCTTCATCAGGTGCGACGGGCGGAATGTCAGAACGCGGCGGGGTTTAATCGGCACTTCTTCACCGGTTTTGGGGTTGCGACCTATGCGGGCAGTTTTGTCCCGTACGCTGAACGTACCGAAAGACGAGATCTTGACCTGTTCGCCGCGCACCAGCGCATCCGACATGTGGTTCAGAACGCTTTCGACCAGTTGCGCACTTTCATTGCGTGAAAGGCCAACCTCACGAAAGACGGCCTCGCTCAGATCCATTCGGGTCAGTGTTTTGTCGCCCATGCTTTTTCCCCTGTTGATAGGAGAGCATATGGCGATGGGAAATTCACTGTCAATATCAATGAATTGCAGGAGGCTCTGTAAGCCGGATTGTGCCAGTTACCAGCGCAGGGCAACCGCGCCCCAGGCCAGACCCCCGCCGATGGCTTCGGTCACGATCAAATCACCTTGCTTGATCTGGCCGCGTTCCTTGCCCACAGACAGTGCCAGAGGAATGGATGCAGCGGATGTATTTCCGTGGTCCTGTACCGTAACCACGACCCGTTCCATCGGCAGACCCATTTTCTTGGCTGTGCCCTGAATAATGCGGATATTGGCCTGATGCGGGACAATCCAATCAACTTCTTCGCTGCTGAGCCCGGCGCGTTCCAACGCGGTTTCTGCAGTTTTCGTAAGTTTTTCAACAGCATGGCGGAAGACTTGATTGCCTTGCATCCGCAAATGCCCGGTGGACTGGGTCGAAACGCCCCCGTCTACGTACAACAAGTCCTTGTAGCGGCCATCTGAATGCAGGTCAGTCGCCAGAATTCCACGATCCGATGGGGAACCTTGCCCGTCTTGCTCTTCCAGCACCAGAGCGCCTGCGCCATCGCCGAAAAGCACACAGGTCGAACGATCAGTCCAGTCCATGATTCGCGAAAAGGTTTCCGCCCCAATGACCAGAACTCTTTTGGCCTGACCGGACAGGATCAAGGCGTTGGCATTGCTGAGTGCGAAAACGAATCCGGCGCAAACAGCCTGAACATCAAAAGCGAAACCGTTTGTCATGCCCAGCCGGGCCTGAACCATGGTTGCAGCAGAAGGAAAGGTCAGATCTGCCGTCGAGGTTGCAAGAATGATCGCGTCTATGTCGCTCGCTTCAAGGCCTGCATCAGCAAGAGCTGCCTCAGCCGCACGTGTCGCCAAATCCGAGGTCGTCTCGTCATCGGCGGCAAAATGGCGGCGTTCGATCCCGGATCGGGTGCGAATCCATTCGTCTGATGTGTCCAGTGTCTTTTCAAACTCGGCATTCGGTACGACACGTTCCGGTAGATAATGCCCGACACCTACGACAACTGAGCGGCCTGCCATGCTGGGGTACTGCCTTTTTTGTTATTATTCTGTCTGCGACGCAGAATGCGCGGCATCTTGTTCAAGCTCGGCTGTGGATGCAACCCGTGCGGCCAACTTTTCTGAAAATCCGGATTCCGCGAGTGTAAAGGCCAGCTTTACCGCCGCTGAAACGCCCGTGGCGTCAGCCCCGCCATGGGATTTGATAACTGTTCCGTTGAGGCCCAGAAACACTCCGCCATTGACGCGTCTTGGATCGATGCGCTTCTTCAGGCGGTTCAGAGAGGTGATAGCCAGGATCGAAGCCAGGCGCGACAGCGGAGAATACTTGAATGCCTGACGCAGCAAATCACCGATCAGGCTGGCTGTGCCTTCGCCCGTCTTAATCGCGACATTGCCGGTAAACCCATCCGTAACAATGACATCCGCCTTGTCGCCCGGAATGTCGCTGCCTTCAACAAAACCCACAAAGTCGAAATTTGCACGTTCGGCAAAATCCGAAATCATCGCGTGAGCTTCTTTAAGTTCTGCGCGCCCCTTGTGCTCTTCAGTACCCACGTTCAGCAGGCCAATCCGAGGGCGGGTCTGCGCCATACCGTTGCGGGCATACGAGGCGCCCATCAGTGCAAACTGCAGTAAATCTTTCGCGTCTGCCCGCACATCCGCGCCCACATCCAGCATCACGTTGAACCCTTGCGGGTTGCGCGAAGGCCACAGAATCGCAATGGCAGGGCGGTTGACGCCGGGCAGTTTACGCAGGCGCATCATCGACAGCGCCATCAATGCGCCAGTGTTGCCGCAGGATACGGCGCCATGAGCCTCGCCCTCACGGACCGACTCCAACGCCGACCACATCGAGGTCTGCTTGCCATTGCGAACGACCTGGCTGGGCTTGTCCTCCATCGTGACAACATCCGGGCAATCACGAAAAACGACGCGCCCATCAAGAACGCGCCGTTTGGCAACCAGTTTTCGCAGCACATTTTCCTGACCGTGCAGGATGAACCCGATCTTCGGGTTCTTGTCCGCAGACTTGGCTATTCCCGCCACAACAACAGCGGGCCCCGAATCTCCGCCCATAGCATCAACCGAGATGACTATCCGTCCGGTTTGCGAGGGCTGATCCGTCATACCTTTGCCTGCGCTCGATAGGGCTTAGGCTGCGTCTTCGTCCAGATCGATTTCGTCGGCTTGTGCGACGACTTCGCGATCATCATAGTGGCCGCAGGATGCGCAAACGTGATGCGGGCGCTTCAGCTCGCCACAGTTCGGGCATTCGTTCGGGTTTGCAGCAACCAGAGCGTCGTGTGCGCGGCGGTTGTTGCGACGCGACTTGGAAACTTTGTTCTGTTGGACGGCCATGGTCTCAACCTTTGTCTACTAAGGGTCAGCAGATTCGCCGCCGACCGGGTTTCATTCTTCGTTTTTCACGTGGTTCGACGCGCGTTTAGGGGACGAGCCCCGCGATGTCCAACCCAAATTCCGATGAGCGCGCGAAAATACTGCGATTCTCGGCATGTTCAAGCGATTTTTCTGAGGGCCTGCTATGACAGGAAAACAGACCTATGTCACTCGTCTTTTTTTAACGAGTCGCGCAATTCTGCCAACCCTGCAAAGGGCTTTACGTCATCGTCGGTCATTGCCTGTTTACCTGGCTCAGTAAAGCCGGTCTGTCCGATCTCGGCATCGGCTTTGCGCGGATATTGAGGCAGAGCCAGCGACAGAGCCTCAGTCATGACCTGAGATGGGTCGATTTCAGAGCCCAGCGGTTCTGTTTCGTCGTCATCGGTCATTTCGAACTCGGGTTCGTGCGGTTCTGCCCAATCAGCCAGAAAAACCCTGCGCACTTGGGTTTCTACCCGCGTGGTGACAGGATCCAGCGTGATCACGCAAGGTTGAATAACGGTCGCGCCCAGTTTTCCGGTCAGCACCCAATCGTGCTTGCCCTGCGCCTGCACCGTGCCGACAAAGGACAGTTTGCGAAGACCCAGCAGTCCGAGCTCCTGTTTGAGTACATCCAGAGCAGCCGCGCCAGGGCGCAAATCAAACGGTGTCGGGGTGTTTTGCTGCAGATCCGCGACGCGCAGCGGATTTGATCCGGTCATTCGAGACCCTTTCCTGTGTTGAACCAAGGCAATGGTTTCTGTAATCGGATAGAAGCCGAAAGGTGCCAAGGCAAGAGGGTGTGAATAGTGAAGGTGACAAACAAGATGAAACCAGTGTTTAAATCGCTGGCCTTTGGTGCCCTTCTGGCCGCGATGGCCTGCTCGCCAGTATTCAAGAATCACGGTTACGTGCCGACCCCCGAAGAATTGGCCGAGGTCAAAGTAGGGGTCGATAACCGTGATACCGTGCTTGAAGCTCTGGGCGCGCCAAGCTCCTCCGGCGTGTTGCAGGATTCCGGATACTATTATGTCGCATCGCGCGTACGCTATCGCGGCCCCAAACGGCCCGAGGTCGTTTCGCGCGAGTTGGTTGCCGTTAGCTTTGACCAGCGTGGTGTGGTGCGAAACATCGAGCGATTCGGGCTGGAGGACGGCTACATCATTGTTCTGGACCGGCGCGTCACGGATTCCAGTATCGAGAACAAGAGCTTCCTGCGGCAATTGCTTGGCAATATCGGTCAGTTCAACCCGGCAAACATTCCGGGGGTCAGCAACTGATTTTGTGACGACCCTTGATGCCGTCACAAGATGGTCACACATCTTGTGCTAGGGGACGGATAGCGAAACACAGGTCGGCAACCGCGGAGGATGCGACCATGGCCAAAGCAGTTTTGTTGACCAAAGGCCGCTATCGGGCCCGTGTCGCGCAATCAGAAAAGGATATTGCTGCTGCACAGGGCCTGCGCACACAGGCCTTTAGCACCGATGGGACCGACAGCGACCGATTTGACCGGGTTTGCACTCATATCCTGATTGAAGACATGAGGGCCGGTGGCCAAATGGTGTGCTGTTTCCGAATGCTTATGATGCAGGACGGAACTAAGATCGGGGACAGCTATTCAGCGCAGTTCTACGACCTCGCCGCCCTCCAGGACTTCAAAGGGCCCATGGTGGAAATGGGGCGATTCTGTATTCATCCCGATTGGAATGATCCTGATATATTGCGGGTCGCGTGGGGAGCCATGACTTCGTATGTTGATCAGAATGAAGTCGAGATGTTGTTTGGCTGTTCATCTTTCGCAGGGACTGAAACGGCCGTGTATCTGGACGCGTTTGCTGTACTCAAACACCGGCACCTCGGACCGAAACGCTGGTTACCGCGTGTCAAGGCAAACGATGTGTTCCGCTTTGCTTCGCGTCTGCGGCGCAGGCCGGACGCGAAAAAAGCAATGATGAGGATGCCGCCGCTGTTGCGCACCTATCTGTCGATGGGTGGCTGGGTTAGCGATCATGCGGTTGTGGACCGGCACTTGAATACCCTGCACGTCTTCACAGGGCTCGAAATCAAGACGATTCCCCCGGCACGCAAACGTCTGCTGCGCACTATTGCCGGGTAATTGAGTATTTCCGAAAACCTGAAGCCGGGGCGTTGACGCTTTGCGCAAGCCGGTTTAGCTGGCGGGCATGGCGAGAATTCCTTTATTGCAGATGTCCGGCATTTCCCTGACCTTCGGGGGTGATCCGGTGTTTTCCGGTTTGGATCTGGTTGTCCAGCCAGGTGATCGTGTTGCTCTGGTGGGGCGCAACGGTTCGGGTAAGTCCACTTTGATGAAAGTGATGGCGGGCCTGGTCGAGGCAGACCACGGTGATATCGTGATACCTCCTGGAAAATCTGTGGGCTACATGGAGCAGGATCCGGGGATGCAGGGATTTGCCACACTTGGCGATTACGCTTCCAGCGGGTTGGAGCCGGGTGAGCTGTACAAGGTTGAACGCGCCGGAGAAGGCCTGAAATTTGATCCCTCGCGCCCGGTCGAGACGGCCTCGGGTGGGGAACGGCGGCGGGCGGCGTTGGCCAAGCTGATGGCTGAAGCGCCTGACCTGATGTTGCTGGACGAACCGACGAACCATCTGGATATCGAAGCCATCGCTTGGCTGGAACGCGAACTGGGTGCCACGCGGGCGGCATTTGTCCTGATATCGCACGACCGGGCCTTTCTGCGCGCCCTGACGCGGGCGACGCTCTGGATCGACCGGGGTGCCGTGCGGCGACAGGAACAGGGCTTTGAGTCCTTTGAGACGTGGCGCGACAAGATTTGGGAAGAAGAAGATCAGCAGCGCCACAAGTTGAACCGGCTGATCAAATCCGAGGCCCGCTGGGCCGTAGAAGGCATCAGCGCGCGGCGCAAACGCAATCAGGGACGCGTCCGAGCCCTGCAAGCACTGCGCGCAGAGCGTTCGGCACAGATCAAGCGACAAGGATCGGCCGCCATGTCATTGGAATCCGGTCCAAAATCCGGGCGCAAGGTGATCGAAGCCAAGGGGCTGACGAAAGGTTTCGGTGAAAAACAAATCGTGCGGAACTTCGACCTGTTGGTGCAGCGCGGCGACCGGGTGGCGTTTGTCGGCCCCAACGGCGTGGGCAAAACAACTCTGCTGAAGATGCTTCTGGGTCAGGAAACGCCCGATCAAGGTGCTGTCTCATTGGGGACTAATCTTGAGGTCGCTGTATTTGACCAGACCCGTGCGCAACTAGACCCGGAAATGAGCCTTTGGGACAGTCTGACCGGCGACCCCGAGATGCGGGTCTCGGGCAAAGCCGATCAGGTGATGGTGCGGGGCCAGCCGAAACACGTGGTGGGCTATCTAAAGGAATTCCTGTTCGACGATGCGCAAGCAAGAGCGGCAGTTAAATCATTGTCTGGCGGTGAAAAAGCGCGGCTGTTGTTGGCAAAGCTGATGGCTAAAACGTCAAACCTGCTGGTGCTGGATGAACCGACCAATGATCTGGACGTCGAGACTCTGGATCTGCTGCAGGAGTTGCTGGATGACTATGACGGCACAGCCCTCTTGGTCAGCCACGATCGGGATTTTCTGGACCGCGTCGCCACAACGACCATCGCGATGGAAGGTAACGGACGGGCGACCGCATACGCTGGTGGATGGTCGGATTACATCGCGCAGCGTGGCGATGTTCTCGGGAAAACAGAAGAAAAATCAAAACCCTCGAAGCCGAAGGTAAAGCAGGAAAGTAAGCCGAAGGCAGGCCTTTCGTTTTCGGAAAAACACCGGTTGGAAAACCTCCCGGCCGAGATTTCGCGACTGGAGGCAGAGATTGCCAAGTTGGAAGAGCTAATGTCGGACCCAGAACTGTTCACGCGCGAGCCGGTCAAATTTCAGAAAGCCACCGAAGCGTTGGTCGAGCGGCAGGAAAAACTGGCCGCTTTCGAAGACGAATGGTTGATGCTCGAGGAAAAAGCCGAGGCCGAATAGTTTCGGTCTGCAAGCCGCAAAACGCGCGAGTGTATCAAGCTGCCAACATCGCCGCGTACCGAGATTTGATTCGTCAGATGGTACGTGCCGGATTTCCGACCACCGTCTGGCCTTCTTGCACGTCTTTTGTCACCACACTGCCTGCTCCGATGATTGCGTTGTCGCCAACTGTCACTCCGGGCAGGATGATGGCGCCACCGCCGACCCAGACGTTCCGGCCGATAGTGACGGGCAGGGCGACCTCTAACCCGCGAGCGCGTTCAGCCGATTCTTTCGCGTGTTGCGCACAATAGATTTGGGCGTTCGGCCCAAACATGGAATTATCCCCGATCTGAACCCGTGCCGTGTCCAGAATGATGCAACCGGCGTTGAAATAGACCCGATTGCCCAGATGGATATTCATGCCATAGGCGCAGTGAAAGGGCGCCTCGAGAAAACAGCCATTTCCCGCGTCGGCAAACAGCTCCCGTAAGGCCGGGCCCATCGCGTCACGCGTGTCGGGATCACAGGTATTGTGTGCGTGAACGGCGCGGCGGGCTTTGGCGCGCAACGCGTCGAGCTCCGGGTCCAGGCAGCTGTACCATACTCCTGCTTCCATCTTTTCCCGTTCGGTCATGCGTCATGCCTAACGCATACGAAGGGCACCGTCGATGCGGATGACTTCACCGTTCAGGTACCCCATCTCGACGATGAAGCCAGCCAGACGACCATATTCGCGCGGGTCACCCAGTCGGGCAGGGTTGGGCACGTCCGCAGCCAGTTGTTGTTGTACCTCATCGGGCAGGCCCGCCAGCATCGGGGTCATGAAGATACCCGGCGCGATGGTCATTACGCGGATACCGGTCGACGCGAGATCCCGCGCCATGGGCAGGGTCATGCCAACAACGCCGCCTTTGGACGCGGCATAGGCAGTCTGCCCCTTCTGCCCGTCAAAGGCGGCGATAGAGGCCGTGTTGATGATCACACCGCGCGCGCCGTCCGGTTCGGGCGCATTCTTGGCCATCTCGGCAGAGGCCAGTCGCGAGACATTGAATGTACCCACCAGATTGATATCGATCGTGCGTTGAAACGCATCTAAAGGATGGGGGCCATCCTTGCCGACTGTCTTGATCCCATAGGCAACGCCCGCGCAGTTCACAGTTGCTGTGATCCGCCCCATCTTTTCCATCGCAAGCGAGACAGCTGCCGCGACCGAATTTTCGTCCGTCACATCTGTCTGCGCAAAATACCCGCCAATCTCAGCCGCTACCTGAGCGCCGCGATCGGCGTCGCGATCCAAGATCGTGACCTGCGCGCCATTTTCAGCAAAGTAGCGGGCTGTGGCCTCACCCAGACCAGAGGCGCCTCCGGTAATGATGGCCGAAGTGGTGGACAGGTGCATGGCGGTCTCCTCCCAAGATTTGAACACTTGTTCATTTATCGCGTTGGCCTACCTCTGTCTACTGATATGAGTGGTCAATACACTGTGGATGCCGGATTTCTGGCGTGAACGCGGGCTTTCTCAGCGAATCTTAATTTGCGCTTCACGCCATTTCGCCAATTCGTGATCGATGACTCTGACGCACCCGGGTGTTTTGGTGCAAGGAGGTAACGAGATGCGAAAGTTAATGATTAAGACCATGGGTGCGATGGTCGCCGCACCATTCGTGGGAGTTTTGATAGTAGGATCTGCAGAAGCTGCGCCTGAAACGTGCAACGGAAACACGGCGCGTAGCCTGACCAATGCGGGTGATTATGCGGCGCTCTGCGATTGTGCGCAGGTGACCCCAAGCTTCCTGGAGCGGCTTCAGCGACGATCAGACTTCGAAACAACCCTTCGCGTGACCGGCGCTGAATGTCCAGGACTGGCGGCGCTTTTGACAGATTTTCCAACCGCTTCGATTGGAAGCGCCGGCAATGCCAATCGCGGTGAAGATCGCAGCTCTGACTTGGCACAGGTTGGCGATTCGGTGTCCCCGGATAATGGTTCCGGTGACGGCGGCAATGAAGACCTCGGTGATGGCGGCGGCAATGAAGAGCCCGGTGACGGCGGCGGCAGCGAAGACCCCGGCGACAGTGGCGGCAATGAAGACCCCGGTGACGGTGGAGGCAACGAAGAACCCGGCGACGGCGGCGGCAATGACGAACCTGGCGACGGCAGCGGCAATGACCGCCCTGGCAAAGGTGGTCATGGCGGCGGCAAGGGCGGCGACGGCAAAGGCGGTGGCAAAGGTGGCCACGGCGGCGGCAAGGGCGGTGACGGTAAAGGTGGCGGCAAGGGCGGCCACGGCGGCGGCAAGGGCGGCGACGGTAAAGGGGGCGGCAAGGGCGACCACGGCGGCGGCAAGGGCGGCGACGGTAAAGGGGGCGGTAAAGGTGGCCACGGCGGCGGTAAAGGCGGCGACGGTAAAGGGGGCGGCAAGGGCAAGCGCTAAAGAAGCTGATACGCCTTGATCATAACGTAACGGCCACCTGATCAGGTGGCCGTTTTCTCGGGAGGAAGGTGAATTAACCCAGCTGCACCAGAGCGTGACGTTTCTTACCGGCGCTCAGCTTGATGGGCGAGGACAGGGCACCCGCGTCAATCATCAGCCCCGCGTCAGTCAATGGGGCGTCGTCCAACTTCGCTCCGTTCTCGGCGATCAGACGCTTGGCCTCTTTACCTGATTTTGCAAGCCCGGATTTCACGATGATCTGTACGATGGACATGCCCTCGCCCAGCTCATCGGCGCTGAGGGTCAATGTTGGCAAATCCCCTCCAACACCGCCTTTTTCAAAGACTTCGCGGGCTGTGGCTTCGGCCTTTGCAGCGGCTTCAACACCGTGCAGAAGGGTCGTGACCTCGTTGGCGAGACGAACCTTGGCTTCGTTGATCTCGGACCCTGCCAGTGCGCCCATACGGTCGCATTCATCAACAGGCAGTTCGGTGAAGATTTTCAGGAACCGGCCGACATCGGCGTCGGTAGTGTTGCGCCAGAACTGCCAGAACTCGTAAGCCGACAGCATCTCGTCATTCAGCCAGACTGCGCCGCCCTGGGATTTACCCATTTTGCGGCCGTCGCTGGTGGTCAGCAGCGGTGTGGTCAAACCATAAATCTCGTGATCCAGCACACGTCGGGTCAGGTCGATGCCGTTAACGATGTTGCCCCACTGATCCGAACCGCCCATCTGCAACACGCAGTTATATCGACGGTTCAGCTCCAGGAAATCATAGGCCTGAAGGATCATGTAGTTGAACTCGAGGAACGAGAGCGACTGCTCGCGATCCAGACGCGATTTCACCGATTCAAAGCTCAGCATCCGGTTGACCGAGAAGTGCCGTCCGATATCGCGCAGGAAATCGAGGTAGTTCAGGCTATCCAGCCATTCTGCATTGTTTAGCATCTTCGCGCCGGTTTCGCTGTCGTCATAGGACAGGTACTTGGCGAACACTTTCTGCATGCCCGCGATGTTGGCATCGATTTGCTCGGGTCCCAGCAAGGGGCGTTCGTCCGACCGGAATGATGGGTCGCCGACCTTCGTGGTTCCGCCGCCCATAAGTGTGATCGGCTTGTGCCCGCATTTCTGCAACCAGCGCAACACCATGATGTTCATCAGATGCCCCACGTGCAGCGACTGCGCCGTGGCGTCATAACCGATATAGGCTGTTTGCACCCCACTGATCAGCGCGTCGTCAAGGCCCTGATAATCGGTGCAGTCGGCGAGAAAGCCGCGCTCGATCATCGTGGCGATGAATTCCGATTTGGGGTGGTAGTTCATATCGTGCCTCGGGTTAGTATTGCGAGGCACTGTATAGGCGCGGGAATCGGCAAGGAAAAGGTGCCTTTTCCAAGAAACGCGACAGCTGTGGCTCACCAATTCAAAGAGGTGGGTAAGTGCTGCTCTGTTGATGCGCTCTGAAGCCGAGCGAAGTGGCGCGAGATCGGAAAATGCCAGCGCTTCGGTAATAAATTGGCGGGCGCGCCAGATCGAGTTTCGCCGTCTGGTTGTGCTGATCCGGCCTCGATTTGGTCTCAATATTCATTGTTTTCGCGGCAGGTGCCTTGCTTTGGATCCGAGAAAATGGGCAACTTGCCCAGATCGTCGGGTTTGGGCAAATACCGGAACGACGCTGGGCAGAAGTTGGCAGGAGATGCGCGAGTGAGCCGGATCATCGGAAAAACTGGGGCAGTCAGGGCGCTAGGAGCCATGTCCGGCACATCGCTAGACGGCGTGGACGCTGCTGTGGTCGAAACGGACGGGTATGAGATTCTCGGATTCGGCCCAAGCGCGTACCGGGCTTATACCAAAGCCGAACGCGCGCAACTGCGTGACGCGTTGGGTCAATGGCATGGTGCACAAGTCGAGACTGCCGGCGAATTGGTGACGCATGCACATGCTGACCTTTTGGCGGAATTCGAAGATGCGAACCTGATTGGTTTTCACGGCCAGACCCTTGCGCATGAACCTCGCGGACGCGGGACGCTGCAAGTAGGTGATGGTCTTAGCTTGTCTCAGGCACTAGGCCTCCCGGTTGTCTGGGATTTCCGCAGCGATGACGTGGCTATGGGCGGTGAGGGCGCACCTTTGGCGCCGTTCTTTCATTTTGCCTGTGCCAAGTGGATCGAAGCCGATGCCCCTTTGTGCTTTCTTAACCTCGGCGGGGTAGGCAATTTAACCTATGTGGATCCGTCCTTTGACGGCCCCGAGGCCCCGGGAGCACTTTTGGCTTTTGATACCGGGCCCGCGAACGCACCTGTCGACGATTTGATGCAGGCGCGTCTGGGGCAGTCGATGGACCGGGATGGTGCGGTCGCCCGCAATGGGGCAGTCGAACCGGGAGCGCTAGAACTGTTTCTTGCAGAACCGTTCTTTGCCCGAATGCCGCCAAAATCTCTGGATCGCAATGACTTTGCCGAGATGGTCGAACTGGTGCGACAATTGAACGACCAAGATGCGGTGGCCACATTGACAGCCATGTGCGCTGCCGGGGTCGCAAAAGGGATGGAGCATTGCCCAAAACCACCTGCTCGCGTTCTGGTCACAGGCGGCGGTCGGCACAACCCGGTGTTGATGGAGATGTTGCGGGTTTCGCTGGACTGCCCGGTCGAACCGGTCGAGACCGTCGGTCTGGACGGGGACATGCTCGAGGCGCAGGCCTTTGCCTATCTCGCCGTCCGGGTGGCGCGTGGATTGCCAACTTCATGCCCGGGGACGACCGGTGTGAAAGCTCTGGTAGGTGGCGGGGTTGTGAGTGCGGTTTCAGCGGGCGCGGCGGGGTGAAGGTTGCGTTTCTTAATAGGGGCTTAGCGGAAAAAGCTGATTTTGACCGTAGCCGCTACAATGTCTGATTGAAGTTCAACTTTCGTTCGTTGCAAAACCTTCGAAGGAAATTTGCATCCGGTAAGAGACAAAAAATTCAACGAATCTTTTCGGCCAAGAAGTCGATCATGGCACGAGTTTTTGCTGGCAGGTTGTCACGGCTCGCATAGATCACATGAACGCCAAGCGGGGGGTTCTCGAACTTCGTTAGAATGGGAACCAGAGTTCCGGCGTCCAGTTCGGCCTGACAGGAGATCTGAGGGAGGCGGGTAATCCCGCGGCCTGCAAGGGCAAGCACTTTTTCGGTGTGCGCGTCATCGCATCGTACCCTAGGAGAAACTGGCACCGCAATTCCCTCGCCATCCGGCCCCGCATAGGTCCAGCTTTGCGTGATCCCGTGAAACGAGAAATCGATCAGTTCGTGATCTTTTAGGTCGTTAGGGTGATGCGGGGTGCCATTGCGTTTCAGATAGGACGGGGATGCCACTGTAAGACCCCGCGTGCGCAGTATCTCTCGGGCTATCAGATCGGACGATGGCAGGGTCCCAATCCGAACCAGCAAATCTATACCTTCTCCGATCATGTCCGAATGACGTTCAGAAATGTCCAGGTGGAGATTGATGTCAGGGTAGCAGTCAAGAAACTCGGGCAACCAGTGATTTAGCCAACCGTGTGCAAAGACCACCGGCACACTCATCCGTAATTCTCCAAAGGGTTGGTCGCCTAACGAATGCAATCGATCTTGCATGGCATGGGCATCTTCTACAATTCGGCGGGCATTTTCATAGTAGATGCGGCCAGATTCCGTCAGGCTTAACCGTCGTGTTGTCCGGTTCAAAAGCCGCGTCCCAAGCCTCGTTTCAAGTCGCGCAATTTCCTTGCTGACGTGGCTGGGTGTATGTCCCAGCAATTTGGCCGCTGCACTCATGCTTTCCTGCGCCACCTCAGCGCAGAACAGAACCATGCCGTCAAAGAGGTCTTTATTCTGATCCATTTGGAATAGATGCCGTTCCAATTGAGCTATTAAAGTTTGATACGGGCAAAATTACCTTTGTTGCAAGCAAAGGAAAGG
Organism: Ruegeria sp. HKCCD6426; assembly: GCF_057221115.1. Classification (NCBI taxonomy): domain Bacteria; kingdom Pseudomonadati; phylum Pseudomonadota; class Alphaproteobacteria; order Rhodobacterales; family Roseobacteraceae; genus Ruegeria; species Ruegeria sp. HKCCD6426. The sequence goes on from NZ_JBWVBF010000001.1 coordinate 898,581, forward strand.
CACAGCCATGTTGGATATTAGAAACTTCGATCACATCGGTATTCGCATCAGCAACCGGGACGCGTCTGTTTCGTTTTATGAGCTGTTGGGATTCGAAATGATCGCTGACGGCGGTTATGACAACGGCCATCCGCTAGTGATGTTGCACCCGTCCGGGATCAACATCAACCTGCTTGGTCCGGCCACCGCAAAAGCCGGTGAAAATGTTCTGATGGACGAGGTTGAGAAATACCCCGGCATCACTCACCTGGCCGTAAAGGTTAAAGACGCCGAAGCGACCGAAGCCTTTGTCACCGAAAATGGTATCGGCATCACCGGCCGTCGTGAATTTCGGGGCACCAAAACCATCTTCATCCGCGATCCGGATCGCAACGTGCTTGAGCTTGTCGGCCCAGGGCCGTCAGTCGCGCAGCTGATTGCCGAGCACGTTCACGCCTAACCCCTTACATCCAAAGGAGCAACTCTCATGACCTTATCTCTCAAACCCCTCGCAACAGCTCTGAGCCTGAGCATCGCTGCCACAGCGCTGCCGGTACTGGCAGAAACTCCGATGATCAAAACAGTAGATGGCGTTGCCACCTACCCCGAGGGCTATCAGGGCACGCCGGTGCGGGCTGCGGACGAAGACCCTTTTCTGTCACCAACCAACTCGGTGCTGGTCCTTATCGACTACCAGCCGCCAATTCTGGCGGGGGTCAAGAACATCGACCATGAAGAGCTGATCAATAATACCACCGGGTTGATCAAGACCGCGGTAATCTACGATATCCCGATCATCTTCAGCCATGTTGCAGTGGGATTGAATGGCTACGATCCAATGATCGAGGAACTGCGTGAGCTGGCCCCAAACGCCGTGTTCATTGACCGGACTAATGTGAACGCCTGGGAAGAGCCCGAGTTTGTTGCCGCCGTTGAAGCAACCGGGCGGAAAAAGCTGATCATGGGAGGCCTTTGGACTGATGTTTGCTTGGCATACCCTGCGATTGAAGCCGAAAAATCAGGGTATGACGTATACGTGCCCGAGGACGCAGTCGGTTCGATTTCCCAGTTAAGCCATGAAAACGGCATGCGTCGAATGATCGAGGCCGGCGTCGAGCCAATCACCTGGAACGTCGTTCCCGCAGAACTGCAACGCGACCACGCCCGCACTGAACATTTGCAGGCGGTCACCCGGGTGTTCATGGAGCATCTGTTCAAGGTTGACCCCGACTCGACCTGGTAAACCAGAGCCGGTCAGGGGCTTCAGTCCCTGACCTTCCTTGCCACCTTCAATGCCACCCACATTCGCCCGAAACAGGAACAGTTTAACTTGGGGTCGCATCTGTCTGCCGAGCGAACAAGCTGGTGTATCGGATACCAACGCCCAGATTATCGGGCTACACAAGGGGCTGAAGGCGTATCGGCCCTGCTAGGCGCCGTGTTTAGAAAAAGGATATTGCATGCCCCACGTTTCGATTGAGTTTTCGAAAGGCCTAGAACAAATCCACGATATCCAATCAGTGTGCGACCAGTTGTTTTCAGTTCTTTCCGAGCAGGATGTGTTCGATCCGCCGACCATTAAGGTACGTGCAAAACCGGTCGAGTTCTTTCGGATTGGAACCGATCCTCAGACGTTCGTCCACGCGACGCTTTTGCTGATGGAGGGGCGCGATGAGCTGACTCGGACGCAACTCAACCAGAAAATACTCGAACTTCTGGCGCAAGCGCTGCCCGATGTTGGAAGCATAACGGTTCAGGACATGGAAATTACGCGCGCCTCTTATGCCAAGCGCCTGTTGTAGGCTTGGTTTTACGGAGTGAGGGTCGGCCGATCGGGCGGCTCGTTCTCGGGTAAACACGTGCGCGCATACCGACGAAGCGGTCGCTCACTCCGAGGCTGAAATTGGCGTGTTAACCTCGCCGTCACGGAATATAGAAGCCAAGAGGTTGGCAAGAATGGAGTCCCGGATGCCCGAACCTTTGACGTCTGCACCAATCCTGGAAACGGAACGGTTAACACTGCGTGGCCCACTAAAAAGCGATCTGGCTGAGTTCACACGTTTCGTGACAAGTTCTTCAAGAATGCAGGCGCAAGATGAAACGGTTAGCAAGGAACAAGCTTGGTTCGGTTTTCTAACGGGTATCGGCCATTGGCACTGGCACGGTTTCGGTTTCTTTACATTGGTTCCGCGTAAGGGGGGCACTCCACTAGGCCGAGTAGGGCTGCTCAAACACTCCAATTGGCCGCAAGTGGAGTTGGCATGGCATCTCTTTGACGGTGCGGAAGGCAATGGATATGCAACCGAAGCCGCGGCGGCCGTTCGTAGCTGGGCGCATCGGTGTCATGGATTCAATCGGTTAGAGAGTTACATCCATCACGAGAACCGTCGTTCGCAGGCCGTCGCGATGCGTCTTGGAGCCAAGACCGATGGTACTCGTGCTGACCACGAACCAGATGCCGAGGTTTGGGTTCATCCAAAAGCAGATTGAGTACTGCCGCGATGTTTGCCTTAGGCTCACAACAGCTATGCGACTGCCATTACCAGATTGCCATTCTGCGAAACTTTGCTGACATTTAAGAAAAGTCTGCTTAGGGTCTGACCTGAAAGGATATTCTCGGTGGAACCAAGCCTCATCATCGCTCTGGTCGGCGCTACTGCGCTTCTCGTTGCTATTCCCGGCCCCAATGTCGCGCTCATTGTTGCAAACACCATCGCAAATGGGTTTCGCTTCGGTGCGGCGACTGTCCTGGGAACGACCGTAGGAGTCGCGCTGCAACTGGCGGTCGTGGTTCTGGGTTTATCCGCGCTTCTGCAATTCGCGGCCTCTGCTTTCATCTGGTTGAAATGGCTGGGTGTTGCATATCTGCTTTACCTTGGCGTTTCGACGTGGCGACAAGGAACCGCGAAGATGGAAGAGCGGCCCCCCAGTCGAAAACCGGTGAAAGCGCTATTCTGGCAAGGTCTGTTGCTTGCGACGATCAACCCGAAGACGCTGATTTTCAACGCTGCCTTTCTTCCACAGTTTGTGGCGCCCGAAGCGGGGATTAATGCGCTATTGTTGACGGCGACGATCTATCTCGCTGTGATTTTTCTTGGAGATCTGATCTGGGCCGCAACAGCGCAGACGGCCAGACCTGTCATCCTTCGGCTTGGGCGGCTGCGCTATAAGCTGACGGGGGTGCTCTTTTTCGGATCCGGTCTAGGGCTCGCACTCGCGCGCGTGGATAAGTAGCCCCTCGGCAATCTTTGTCAGAGAACGCAAAGAGCGACCCTGCGCAGTGAACGATCACTTCCGAGCAATATCAAACCCAGCTTTCGCCAATTCAAACCCATCAAACTCAAATCCCGGTGAAACGGTGCAGCTGACCAGAGTGTAGTCACCCGTGGTATGCGCCGCCTGCCAGTGATCTTTAGGTACGACCAATTGCGGTGCACCTGCCTTCAGATCCGGCGAAAGTATGTGATCCGTGGCCGGTCCCTGATCTGTTTCGCTCATTGACAGGATCAGGGGGGCGCCTGCGTGGTAAAGCCAGATCTCGGTTGCATCGACGCGGTGCCAATGGCTGCTCTCACCCGCTTGCAGTAGGAAATAGATGCAGGTTCCAGTGGCGCGGCCGGGATTGTCAGCCCTCCACGTTTCCCGAAACCAGCCGCCTTCGGGGTGGCGTTGCAGGTTCAGATGATCGATGATCTCTTGGGCCGTCATGAGGTCCTCGTTTGTTTGACTGCAATTGTGCACGGGGCGCGGGATGATCCGCTATGGCAATTGCCGGTATACAAATTATGTTTGCCACATGACCCTGATGATCCCGTTTGACAACAGCTACGCCCGCCTTCCGGATGGTTTCTATGCGCGACAAGCGCCCGAGCCGGTGCGGGCTCCGCGGATGGTTGCATTCAATGAACCGCTAGCGAAAATCCTGAACATCTCACCCGGGGACGTACAGGAGATGGCCGAAACCTTTGCAGGCAACGCCGTGCCCGAAGGGGCCGAGCCGCTGGCGCAGCTGTATTCCGGCCATCAGTTTGGCCACTACAACCCACAGCTTGGGGACGGACGCGCGATATTGCTGGGTGAAACTGTAGGCACGGACGGTGTTCGGCGTGACATACAGCTGAAAGGTTCAGGCCGGACGCCGTTTTCGCGTCAGGGCGACGGGCGCGCATGGCTGGGTCCGGTTCTACGCGAGTATGTCGTGTCCGAGGCGATGCATGCGCTGGGCATTCCCACGACTCGCGCGTTGGCAGCGGTAGAGACCGGCGAGGTCGTTTTGCGCGAAGGACCGATGCCAGGTGCGGTGCTGACTCGTGTGGCGCAAAGCCACCTTCGTGTGGGTACATTTCAAGTCTTTGCTGGGCGCGGACAACTGGACCGCCTGCGAAAGCTCACCGAATACGCAATCGCGCGGCACTACCCGCAAGCGGATGGCCCGATGGGTTTGCTGCGCGGTGTTCGCGATGCCCAGGCACGTTTGATTGCCGGTTGGATGAGCGTCGGGTTCATCCATGGCGTGATGAACACCGACAATTGCGCGATCTCGGGCGAGACGATCGACTACGGGCCATGCGCCTTCATGGACAGCTACCACCCGAACACGGTCTACAGCTCGATTGACCGGATGGGGCGGTATGCGTATTCGAACCAGCCTGAAATCGCCGTGTGGAACCTGGCACAGCTGGCAACCTCGCTGATCCAGCAGGTCGAAGACAAAGAGGCCGCCGTTGAAGAGGCGACCGAGATCGTTCACGCTATGCCCGATCTGATGCAAGGTCATTGGCTGGATCGCTTCCGGGCCAAGATCGGTCTGAGCACTGCCGAAGATGGCGACCTGCAACTGATATCGGATTTGCTAACGCGGATGGCGCAAAACCAGGCGGATTTCACCAATACGTTTCGTGCTCTGACAGGTGACAAGCCGCGGGATCAATTCACCGACCCTCAAGCATTCGATAGCTGGTCTGTGAACTGGCAGGAGCGATTGCAGCGCGAAGCCTCATCACAGGCTGCCATGGAAGCCGCGAACCCGGTCTTCATTCCGCGAAACCATCGGGTCGAGCAAATGATTCAGGCGGCCGTGCAGGGCGACTTCGCACCGTTGCAGCGGCTGAACACGGTGTTGGCATCGCCTTACACGGAACAGGCTGGGAACGACGATCTGACACGACCGCCGACCGACAGTGAAGTGGTGCATGCAACCTTCTGCGGCACCTAAATCGTCGGTTAGGAGGCAGTTGTCCGGAGATTACTCCGGGCGCTGAACAGGCATGTATTGGGGGGCAGCAAGCGTACTGTTTGAAAAACAGTTAACTTAGATTAGCATGTTTCTATGTGAGCCGATCTGATCCTCTGATCTCGGCAGAACCCTTAGTCAGTAAGGAAGTTACATGAAGTCTCCTTTGGTTTATTCGTTCGTTTTCTCCCTGACTGCTGCGCCGGTACTTGCACAGGACACTCCCATTTCGCATGACGCGGAATACTATATCCTTCAGGCGCAGCACGGCGATCAGTGGGCAGAAGATGACGCTGCCGTCGATTCTGCGTTGGCCGCGTTTCAGGAAGGCAATGGAGGTAAACCGCCCAACATCGTGAGTGTGCTGATCGATGACATGGGGTTCGGTGACATGGGCATCCCGGAACTGAACGCGGTGCGCGGATATCAGACGCCCAACATAAACGATTTCTCGGATGAAGCGCTGCGAATGGTGCGGATGTATACCGAACCTTCTTGCACGCCGACGCGTGTGGCTCAGATGACCGGTCGCCTGCCGGTGCGAATGGGAATGGGTGATACCACCGTTGACATCGCTGGATTTGGCTTGCCTGAAAACGAAGTGACGCTGGCTGAAGTGTTGAAGCAAGCAGGCTATGCCACCAGCCATGTGGGCAAGTGGCATATGGGGGACATCGCGGAAAGTTGGGCCATGAACCAGGGGTTCGATTATGCGCAACACGCCATTCACCAACAAGGACAGATGACCATCTTCAACGACGATGCGATCAAGGAACAGGTCGCGGTTGCGATCCGGGATTATGATGACAAATACACCATAGACGACTGGTTCCGGCCTGATGCCTCGTCGATGATGACAGTGATAGAAGGCGAAACCGGAGGACCAATTCGTGAAATCCGGATGGAAACCGGCGAACGCTGGAACGCTGCCAAGTATGATGAGATGAACCAAGCTTTTCAGGACAAAACACTGGAAGAATTGGATCGTCTAGCAGGTGGGGCAGAGCCCTTCTTCTTACAGTACTGGCCCATGATCCCGCTGGACAATACGCGCGCCGGTAGGGAAGGCCCCGAAAGCGTTAATGGTGGTCTTTACGTCGACAAGATGCAGCTGTTGGATCAATGGCTGGGCGACATATTCACGCGCATGGATGACCTCGGCCTTGCTGAGAACACCATCGTCATTGTTATGGGTGACAATGGCCACTTCACCAAATACGCGCCGCAATCCGGTTTTACTCCGCTCATCTATGCCGGGGGTAAAGGCGACACGACCGAAGGTGGCGTGCGCGTGGATGCCTTTATCCGGTGGCCCGGAATGATCGAGGCTGATGGGCTGTTGAACAGCATCGTGCACGTCTCGGACCTGTACACCACGTTGTCCCGGTTTGCCGGGGCAGAGCAATATATCCCGCGGGATCGTCTGGTGGATGGGGTTGATCAGTCTGCGGCGCTGCTGTTTGCTGACGAGTCCAAAGCGCGTCGGGATCACGTCATCATTTATTCCGTCGCGAAACCCGAGGCGGTCGTCAAAGATCAGCTGAAGCTGAAACTACCGGGGCCGGGCGAGAGCGCAATTCTGGCAAAATTCTTCGATCTTTACCGTGATACCCGCGAGGAATACTCGGTTTCGACCGAGGTCGGCGCATGGGGTGGGCAGGAGTTTGCGCGCATCCTGGGTCGCCACATGGCTCGGAAAGAAAAATATCCGGATACTCCGCCGGCCTATGGCGTGCCGTATGAAGGGATCGAGAATATCCGGCCTGAAACCCAACAAGCGGTCGAGGCGTTTCTGGTCAAACGTGCGTCTGTGGAGCAATAAAACCTGTTCGCGCGCAGAAGCCACGTGCGCGACATTTCCAATCAGACCTTTAGGATGAAGACATGATAGGAAACATACTTTTTGCACTTGGCATGCTTGCATCACTGGGCATCGGGTTTGTCTACTTCCGCGATCTGGGTGACGTGTCGCAGATGCTACTCAAGGTCAAACGCCAAAATATGGTGCGGTTTATTCGTCATGAGTACAGGTTTATCGCCATCGGTCTGGGCGGGTTTGTGGTGGCCACGCTGGCGCATTTTGCCCTTGGGGGCGGAGCGCGCTGGGCATGGGTGCTCGGAGGGCTGTTGGTTCTGTTCCTCTATGGGTTTCCCTATGTCTGGGTGCATCTCGGGTTGCGCAATCAACTGAACGACGCCCGCTATTTCCCAATCTCCGAAGCTCGCAAATATGTCGGACCGACTGCACCTGTAGTGGTGATCGAAAACAATGGCCAGGCTCGGGCGCATCCTGACGCGCAGATCATGCGCCCTCATCTGGCGGGCAATGAAGCCGGACTGGGTGGTGAAGATGTCGTCATGACGTATTGCGCAATGGCCAATCTGGGGCAGGGCTATATCCCCCGGATCGAAGGTAAGCGACTGGACCTCGAGGTTCTGGCACAGCATGGCAACAACCTGATCCTGCGCGATAATGAGACAGGCGAGCCGATCCAGCATATCTACGGCTTTCGCGAAGCGGATCAAGATACTGGTACGGAAGGTCCCGCATGTCCGTTGCGCCCCGAGGCACGGATGACGCCGTGGCCGACCTACCGGATGACCTTCCGCGGGTTTCAAAAGGCTTTCCCTGAAGGTGAGGTCTTTCTAAACCGGCCTTCCTCTAATCCATTGCTGCGGCTGTTGGATATGGCGACCGAAATTACTTTTGGCTGGGGCATCAGCCGCCAGCATCAGGAGGATGCGCCCGTCATGGACAACATGGAGCGCTCGGATGACCGCCTACCGAACAAGACACTGGTCTGGGGGGTTACAATCGGAAAGGACGCGGCGTGCTGGACCGATGATTTCGTGATCGACAATGACTGGATTGTGAATGCCCAAGTTGGTGGGCGGGATGTCGTGATCTCTCTGGACCCAAAATACGAAAGTCTTGGTGTTTGGTATAACGACAGCGGTCAGCCCGTAACCGGCTGCGATTTCTGGGGGCATTCGGATCAAGGGCAATTGCAACGGGTCGAAACGCTGCGCGCTGGGATCTTTTGGCATGTCTGGTCCGAGTTCTTTCCAGAGACCAGGATCAATCCGACCGGGCGTGAAGCCTCTGAACCGTCGGAGGCTGCCGCATAGGCCAAAACGCTGATTTTAATAGAATTTTGCAACCTGGATTTTGGGTGTTGGAAGGTAGAAGGAGAAGTTGAATGATTTTTGGAATTGGAAAAGCGCAAAGGGCAATGAAGTTGGCCCTTGTAGCTGCAACCGGTTTTCTTTCGGCGAATACGGCGACTGCGCAGCATTCCGATTGGTCCTACGAGGCTACGATCTATCTGTTTATGCCCGAGACAGAAACGACATTGGACACCCCATTTGGTGAACTGGACGCCACGCTCAGTTTCTCTGATGCGCTCAGCAATCTTGACATGGCGTTCATGGGTACGTTCGCTGCTTCGAATGGCCGCTGGAGCCTGTTGGCGGATTACAATTACACGAATATTTCCTTTTCAACTGCAACTGCGGGCCCCGCGCATGGTGATCTGAATACTTCCGTAAAAACGCAGTTCTTTAGCGGCTATCTGGGTTATCGGGTGTACTCGGACAAAGCGCTCAACGTGGATCTGGCGGGCGGGTTTCGCTGGTACAGCACGGATACGGATTTTCAACTGACGCCCGGTACCGCACCGGGGCGGAGTGCGTCAGCCGATGCAAGCTGGACAGACCCGATTATCGGCGCGCGTGCTCGGTATTTTTTCACTGACAGCTGGAGCGGAACTGCGTTTCTGGATTATGGAGGGTTTCGAAGCGGCAGTGAAACCTGGCAGGTACTGCTGACGGCCGATTACGCGATCAATGATAGGTGGCTGCTGCGAGGCGGATACCGGCATATTTCTTTTGAACATGATATCAACGGCAGCGATTATTCGTTCACTCAGTCAGGACCGGTGATCGGAGCAACCTATCGATTCTGATACCAGCGGGTACACTGCGATCCCGAAGTAGGGTTCACAGGCGCGTTTCTGAAACAGGGGCTTGCCTCTGCCTCTGCACGTGGCATCTTGTGGGCGATAGCAATCCCGGATCACAATGACACACCGATCGACCCTGCGGCTGGCCAGCTATAACATTCAGAAGTGCGTTGGGCTGGACCTGCGCAGGCAACCTCAGCGCATTCTGCAGGTGCTGAACGGGATGCAGGCCGATATCGTTGTTTTACAGGAAGCGGATAAGCGCCTGCCGCCGCGTCCTGCGGCTCTGCCCCACTTCATGCTCGAGGAATCCGGTTGGCAGGTCGTTGATCTCGGCGGCGCCGGCAGTCTGGGCTGGCACGGAAACGCCGTCATTTGGCGAGGAGACAGCATCCAGGTGCGTCGGACCGGGCACCATGATCTGCCCGGATTCGAGCCACGTGGCGCTGTACGTGTGGAGTTTGACACCCCGATAGGGCCATTGCGCGTGATGGGAATGCACTTGGGCCTTCTGTCAGCTTCGCGGCGGCAGCAGATCACGCAACTCAGGCGATGCGATTCCGAACTGAACCAGATGCCAACCGTCTGGGCGGGGGATTTTAATGAATGGTCGCGCCAACCCGTGCTGGACCATCTCGCACCCGATATGCGGTTCCTGCCGCCCGTACCCAGTTTTCCGGCGGCTCAGCCATTGGGTGCACTGGACCGGATTGCGCTGGGGCAGGGGTTGCTGGCAATGGCCCATGGGGTACACGACGCTCGGCCCGCGCATATCGCTTCGGATCATCTGCCTGTCTGGGCCGATTTACAGCGAGCAGCATAAAGGGCAATTCACCTGTGGCGCAGCCCGCACATCCGTACTAAGACAGAGACCCGAACAGCTCTGGGGGTAACAATGTCCGACACGATCATCGCCCGGTGCGAAGCCAAAGGCCTGCGCATGACAGGCCAGCGCCGTACCATCGCGCATGTGCTGCAACAAAGCGAGGACCACCCGGACGTTGAAGAGCTTTATGCCCGTGCCTCGGCCGAGGATTCGGGGATTTCGATCGCGACCGTTTACCGTACGGTAAAACTGTTCGAAGAGGCGGGGATTCTGGAACGTCTGGAATTTGGTGACGGCCGCGCACGCTATGAAGATGCGGAGCGGGACCACCACGATCATCTGATCGACATGCAATCGGGCGAAGTGATCGAATTTGTCGACCCCGAGATCGAAGCGCTGCAGGAAAAGATCGCGGCCAAGCTGGGGTATCGGCTGAAAGGGCACCGTCTGGAACTGTACGGCGTGCCGCTCAAACAGGACTGATCCATCACAAAAAACGATTGATCGCCTCACGGCAAATCATCAATCATGTCGCTATATTGCTTGCGACGTCGCGAAAGTTACGGTTTTGGTGCCTTTAGGGCTCATGTTTTGTCAGCCCATCCCAACGGACGCACAAATGAACAACGTAAACGGCATTCTGCTGATCATCGCATCGATGGCAGCCTTCTCGCTAGAGGATATGTTCATCAAGCACCTGTCGATCAGTGTATCGACTGGGCAGATCATGGTCGTGCTGGGGCTGTTCTGCGGGCTTGTCTTTGTGCTCATGTCCCTGGTCACCCGCAAACGCATCTTTGATCCGGTGGCCTGGCAACCTCTGCCATTGGCCCGCGCCGGGACCGAAGCTGTCGGGGCGCTAACCTTTGTGACAGCGTTGTCGTTGGTGGAACTGTCCACCGTGGCTGCCGTGTTCCAGGCGATGCCACTGGCTGTGACCATGGGGGCGGCACTGTTTCTGGGCGAGCATGTCGGCTGGCGCCGGTGGAGCGCAATTGGCGTCGGATTCATCGGTGTTCTGATGATTATCCGCCCGGGGCTTGAAGGGTTTCAGCCCGAGTCGCTGTTTGTTGTCGCCACCGTCGTTGCGATTGCTGCACGCGATCTGATCACCCGTCGGCTGGATGTTCGGGTGGCCTCATCAGTTGTGGCGCTGCAGGCCTATGTCGCCGTCGCGTTGGCAGGAGCGGTGTTGATGGTATTCTCGGCCCAGCCTGTTGTGCCATTGCAGGTGATGCAGGTCGGGCCTTATCTGGGCGCCATCGGCTTTGGTGTTCTGGGGTACTACGGCATCGTCACGGCTATGCGAGTCGGGGAAGCGTCGGCTCTGACCCCGTTCCGCTACACACGGCTTGTGTTCTCGATTGCGGCAGGAATGATGATGTTCGGTGAACGCCCCGATCTGATGACGATAGCAGGCGCTTCGCTGATCATTGGATCGGGCATGTATACGTTCATTCGGGAACGCAGACTGGCCCGCGAATTGGCGGTTGCGGTCTGACGGATCGTCGCACGTTGGCGCAAACAGGAAATTGTTAGCCCTAAAGGCAAGCAAATCGAGGCGTTAGCGTTAACGCGCCCCGTTTACTTTCTGCCGGGTGCTGGTATGAGGCTGGCAACTTACTGCAGCTTCAGGGACCGGCATCATGAGCACGATCATCGACATTCACGCACGCGAGATACTGGACAGCCGGGGCAACC